>NZ_JAQITB010000015.1 GCF_028618515.1 Bartonella sp. ML69XJBT | reverse complement strand
GTGAAATTGTAAAAGCGTAAAAATGTATCTCTGTAAAAGTGGTGAAAGAGCAGGTCCGTGAATGGTGTGTGCTTTTGGGAGGGGTTATAGATGTGGTGGAGGATTGATGAGAGGGGGAAAAGAGTTGGGTGTTAAGGTGAGAGGCAGGTGGTGAGGTGCTGGTGTGGGTGTGTGTTAAAGGTGGTAGGGGGGCGTAGTGGAGTGTTGGTGGAGTAGATTGCTGGGAGTGGTTGCGTATGGAATGGACATAGGTGCTCAAAGAGTACTGTATAAAGTAGAGTTGTATGGCATGTGAAATTTTCCTTTGTTTTCTTGAGAAAAAATCTGTTTCGCCAAGGCGATAGCGCAATGTTTATTGGCTTGTAGAATGGTTTTCGTTGAAGTGGGGTAACAAGGAGGATGATGGGGGCAGATTTGGATGGTAGGGGGTAATGGTGGGGTGTTGGTGGGAAGATGTGGTGGTCGTGAAAGAGCGTTGGAGAGGAGGTGGGGGTGCGGCTTTCTGTGAATATTTAAAAGCGTAAAATTTATATCTGTAAAAGTGGTGAAATAGAAGAGGTGTGCGTTATGCGTGTTTTTGTGGGGGCTCATAGATGCGGTGAAGGATTGATGAAAGGGGGCAAAGAATTGGGGGCGTAAAGGTGAGGGGCAGGTGGTGAGATTTGGGAGGGTAGGGGTGATGGTGGTGCGGCTTGTGTTGGGATGTTTGGTGGAGAGAAGTGTTGGCAATGAGGTGCTGGTGGGGATGAGAAGGTTGTGGTTTCGTCGAAAAATGATTATGCCTCTTTATTTACCCTCTTGCTATGAGGCTTTCGAGAACCCATATTCATTTTAGCACGACGGTTATTCTTCATGCTGCCTCGTTCGCAGTGTTTTGTGGGGGGAGGCTATTCCTTGTGAGTGCGCTTTGGGAAGCTAAAGAGTGGTGGTGCAAGAAAGGAAAAAAAATGAACCTAGAAAAATATAGCGAACGATTACAAGGCTTTTTACAATCAGCACAAAATAACGCTCTCTCTTCTGATCATCAACAGTTTATGCCTGAACATCTGCTCAAAGTCTTGTTGGAGGATGCTCAAGGATTGGCTGCATCTCTTATCCAAAAAGCCGGCGGTGATCTTACTGTTATTCATAAGGAGCTCACAAACGCTCTCAATGCGTTGCCAAAAGTACAAGGGGGAAATGGGCAACTCTATCTCGCTCAGCCGTTGGCAAAAGTTTTTACCTTAGCGGAGGATCTCGCCAAGAAAGCCGGTGATCAGTTTGTGACCGTCGAGCGTGTGTTGCAAGCGCTTATCATGGAAAAATCCGCAAAAACAGCCGATATTCTTACCAAAGCAGGGTTGACACCCCAAGCACTCAATCACGCTATTGAGGCGCTGCGTAAGGGAAAAACGGCGACAAGTCCCCATGCGGAGAGCCAATATGATGCTTTGCAAAAATATGCACGCGATCTCACTAAAGATGCGCGCGAGGGAAAACTCGATCCTGTTATTGGTCGTGAGGAAGAAATTCGCCGCACAGTACAGGTGCTCTCAAGGCGTACAAAAAATAATCCCGTCCTGATCGGTGAACCTGGAGTGGGGAAAACCGCAATCGTTGAAGGGTTGGCTCTTCGTATTGTCAATGGGGACGTGCCTGAAACTTTGCGTGATAAACAACTCTATGCTCTCGATATGGGAGCCCTTATCGCTGGAGCAAAATATCGCGGTGAATTTGAAGAACGTCTTAAAGCCGTATTGGCTGAGGTGCAAGCCGAAAATGGGCAAATCATTCTCTTTATTGATGAATTGCATAACTTGGTGGGGGCGGGAAAAGCCGATGGTCCTATGGATGCTTCAAACTTGCTCAAACCTGCTCTGGCGCGCGGAGAACTCCATTGTGTGGGCGCAACAACACTCGATGAATATCGCAAATATGTCGAAAAAGATGCCGCTCTTGCAAGACGATTCCAGCCTGTCTTTGTGCCTGAACCAACTTTGGAGGATACAATCTCTATTCTGCGCGGTATCAAAGAAAAATATGAACAACATCACAAAGTGCGCTTGGCTGACAGTGCTCTTATCGCTGCCGCAAGGCTTTCTAACCGCTATATTACCGATCGTTTCTTGCCCGATAAAGCCATTGATCTCATTGATGAGGCGGCGGCACGCTTGCGTATGCAGGTCGATTCAAAACCTGAAGAACTCGATGTTGTGGATCGGCGTATCTTGCAGTTGAAAATCGAACGCGAAGCTTTGAAAACCGATGTTGAGCCTACAGCTAAACAGCGTCTGAAAACCGTGGAAGACGAACTTAAAACATTGGAACAACAGTCCGCGGAAATGACAACAGCTTGGCAGGCGGAGAAACAAAAATTAGGGCATGCTGCTGATTTGAAAAAACAATTGGAAGAAGCACGAAATGCTTTGGCTATAGCCCAGCGCGATGGGCAATTCCAAAAAGCCGGTGAACTTGCTTATAGTGTCATTCCGCAGCTCGAAAAACAACTGAGTATCGCGGAAAATGATGATCAACAAAATCATCTCGTTGAAGAAACCGTGACCGCTGAACATGTGGCGCGTATCGTTTCTCGCTGGACTGGAATTCCTGTGGATCGTATGCTTGAGGCAGAACGAGAAACGCTCTTGCGTATGGAAGATGAAATGAGTAAGCGGGTGATTGGACAAGGGGAAGCCGTGCAAGCCGTTTCCCGTGCTGTACGTCGTGCTCGTGCCGGCTTGCAAGACCCCAATCGTCCACTCGGTTCTTTCATGTTTCTTGGTCCTACCGGTGTGGGGAAAACCGAATTAACCAAAGCACTGGCCGCTTTTCTCTTTCAAGATCAAAATGCCATGCTGCGTATCGATATGTCGGAATATATGGAAAAGCATGCCGGTGCACGCCTGATTGGCGCACCTCCTGGATATGTCGGATATGAAGAAGGAGGGGTGCTGACCGAGTCCGTGCGGAGAAGACCTTATCAGGTCATTTTGTTCGATGAAATTGAAAAAGCCCATCCTGATATTTTTAATCTCTTGCTACAAGTGCTTGATGAGGGACGTTTGACCGATAGCCAAGGGCGTACCGTCGATTTTCGCAACACCTTGCTGATTATGACCTCAAATCTTGGAGCGGAATTTTTAACCGCCTTGCCGGAAGGACAGACAACCGATCAGGCAAAAGATGATGTCATGAATGTCGTAAAAGCAGCTTTCCGCCCAGAATTTCTTAACCGTATTGATGAGATCATTCTCTTTCAGAGATTACAACGAACCGATATGGAAGCTATCGTTGATATTCAGATACAACATTTGCAAAATTTGCTCAATGAACGCAAAATAACTTTGCATATCGAACCAGAGGTGCGTGAATTTCTCGCCAATAAAGGATATGATCCCCTCTATGGAGCACGTCCTCTCAAACGTATTATTCAGAAAGAAATTCAAGATCCACTCGCGGAAAATATCTTATTTGGAAAAATTCACGATGAGATGGCGGTGACTATTGCAAAAGAGGGAGATCAGTTAGTCTTTTTGCCTGAAAATTAGAACTCTCTCCTTCCCAAAAGGAGAAAAATTCTCATGAGAGAGAATGTCCTTGTAGGGGCGAGAATTTGTTCCTAAGACAGAATGTTCCTGAGAGGGGTAAGGCTTATGAAGGGGAAGACTTGAGGGGACGGTTCATAAGGGCAAAAGGCTTGTGAGAAAAGAGATTTTTGAGGAAGAATTTTGAGAGGGACGCTTGTGGAGAGAGTGCTTATGGTGATATGGCATCTGAGAGAGATAAAAAAAGACAGATAAAAAGAGGGGTAAAAACATAAAAAACTTGACAAGGTGAATCTAAACAGATATTATAGCTACATAATTCGAATTGCGCGCTTTTTACAAGCCAGTCAGCTCTTGCTGAGGAATTCAACAATAATAAAAAGAGAAGAATGTTGATGAAAGAAGGTAGCGCGTTAATCCTCTAGCTTTTTGTGATTTTAGCGGTTAGTTCATCCTGAATATTTCCAAACAAGATGTTTTCGCACCTTGGGGCTCGAATTTTTTTTCAATGATGCGCTTGGGAGGACGTGCGAGCGGATCATATCCAAACAATAAGTTTAAGGGAGCATGTCAAAATGCGTGAAATGAGTCAGAACCGACCAGAAAAGAGGTCTAAAAGTTGCTTCAGAAATTAAACCGGTAAGGTCATAAGCTGCTCAAAAATTAAATCAGTAAAATAAAAAATAATCTAAAGAGAAGTAGACGGATTCTAGAGAATGTTTCATATTTGAAACTGGGAAATGTTTCAGGTCTACGATTTTCCAAATTTGCCTGCTTTGCATTTTTCCGTTTTTTTGAATTTCATGGTGTAAGCTATGAAAAACATTTCTAGGGGAGATGTTCCTCTAGAGAAGGGATGGCTTAGGTAATTTCTACTGGAATACCTTCCTTATCTTGTGAGGAGCTTTATATAATATATCTGAAAGCTCTGTCTAAATATTTTGTCTGATGATACTACTTCTAAGTATGGTCATTATTTTTATCATCTATATTATGGTTCCTTCATTTTTACTTATCTTATAAAGAGATGAGTAGGTTGGAGGATTGCCTCTTTCTTTAGATGGTAAGACAGACGTGCTATTATGGAAGTAGTGCCATCAGATAAGATATTCAGGTAGAGTTTTCAAGTATATTATATAAATTTCCTTACAAGATAAGGAAGATATTCGAGTAGAAATTATCTAAACCATCCTATTTTGTGCTGCTTTTATGTGGGCCGCAATGTTTTTAAATGGTATTGTTTTTTCACTTTATCTACGAATTTCTTTATCAGAAATTATTCTATACTTTATTTGAGAGAATATAATGATGGCAAAGGAACGTTGTCTTCCCTTAAGACGAAGAGGGCGCCCAAAAGGTGCATTGAATAAAACAACAAGGCAGTTTAATGAAGCTCTTCTTACAGCTGCTGAACAAGCTGGGTATCAATATGGTGAAGATGGACTGGTATCCTATCTTCAGTATCACGCACTCAATAATCCTGTGCCTTTTTTTTCGTTGTTGGCTAAAGTGTTGCCTCTGCAAGTGACTGGAGATGCTGGGGGCGATTTCAAAACCATTTCGCGTGTTGAGATCGTGCCGGTGAGAGCAAAGGATGCGGTATCTGGGGAGCAGGAGACTAAAAATTCCAATGTGTGAGGGTATATGGTGTGATTTTTGAAGATTGTCGAGATCTGGGAGTGTGATCCTTTGGGGCATATGGTCTTGGAGAGCTATGGGTTTTGCCAATACTAATTCTGGCGATTGTGTTCTTTGGTAGGGGTATGTTTGGGGACCATGGAGATCATGACGAGATGAAATTTTGGCATGAGAATGCTGGAGGGAGATGCAAAGGGTTTAGAACAATTGCGCAACTGGAATTGTTGATGTGTTTGCTGCTGGCTAAAGTGTTACCACTGCAAGTGACTGGAGATGCTGGGGGCGATTTCAAAACAATTTCGCGTGTTGAGATCGTGCCGGTGAGAGCAAAGGATACCAAGCTTGTGGGAGATAGGAAGAGGATTGAGCGAGATAAAAAAACGGAGAGAAATACGAAGTTTGAGGATTGTGGAGCTTGAGGCATATATTACTTGAGAGGCGTTTCCCTTTAAGGCGTGTGTTACTATCGAGATTGTGAAGCTTTTGGGTAGACTTAAGGGAATGTGGGGATCTTGTTTTTTCGCGATGGTGGTGCTTGGGAGCGAGATGTCTGAAGACTATAATGTCTGAGAATTACGCTGTTTGAAAAGTATGCTATCTGGAAGATCTGTTGTTTCTTTTGGCGATTATTGAAGTTCTTAAAAAGGTGTAAGATAAATTTTAATGTTTTTTTCCAGTCTTTCGTGGGGCGTAATGATATATACTTCTCTCGAGCATGAGGGGGGTATGCAAAAAGGTGGAATGGGTATCCTATCAGGGGGGAGCTTCAATGAACAAAGAGCATTGAACAGATTTTTTGAAGAAGGTACACATAAACAAGAGCAAGAGGGAATCTTGTTGTTTATTAGGATATTTAGGCTATCAGATCTTAAAAAAAAGACTGTTTAGATTGTTTTCATTCCACAACTAGCTCTGTTTTTTGAAAGCTGATTTTTGTGCTGTTTATTAGAGTTTTTTGTGGCTCTTGTAAAGATTCTGGCTCTGTAAATTATTGGAGCAGTAGGGGGAGATGCCCAAATAAGCTTATGTGTTGAGTGTGCTCGTGATTTTAAGAGAAGTGATGCTTTATATAGTGCTTGAGAGGCATGGACTCTGAGGGGCGTGGTGTTTTGAGGAGTGCTTTTGTCCTCGGGATTGTGGAGCTTGTGGGTAGACTTAAGGGCGATGTGGAGTTTGGGGATCTTGGTTTCTGGCGGTGATGCTGCTTGGGAGGGGGGATGTCTGGAGATTGTGGTTTTTGAGAATGATTGTGCTTGAGGATTCATGACAACTGCTCAAATTGCTCTTATTCCAAAGCTTATTCCGGTCTTTACTGGAAAAGCTGATGTGCGAGCTGCTTGGGGGGGACGGGGCTCTGGAAAAACACGTTCTTTTGCTTTGATGTCTGCCGTGGTTGGATATCGCCATGGTAAGGCGGGAGAACGGGGGATTATTCTTTGTGCACGGCAATTTCAAAATTCGCTCAATGAAAGTTCCTTGGAGGAAATTAAACGGGCCATTGAAGCCTATCCTTTTCTACAAGATTATTATGAAATCGGTGATAAATATATTAAATCAAAAGATGGACGGATCGTTTATGTGTTTGCTGGGCTTGATCGCAATATCGCAAGTATTAAATCCATGGGGCGTGTTTTTCTCTGCTGGGTGGACGAGGCGGAACCCGTGACTGAGACTGCTTGGCAAACGCTTATTCCAACTCTGCGTGAAGAAGGAGACGATTGGAATGCCGAATTGTGGGTGACTTGGAACCCGTGCCGGGAAAATGCTCCCGTGGAAAAACGTTTCCGAAATGGCAATGATCCCAATATCAAAGGGGTGGAAATTAATTGGCGTGATAATCCTCAATTTCCCGAAAAACTGAATAGAGATCGCAAAGCAGATTTACAACAACGACCCGAACAATATAACCATATTTGGGAGGGCGAATATCTCCAAACCATTGAGGGCGCTTATTATCAAAAAGCGCTGCTTGAGGCTTCACGCGAGGGGCGCATTACCACTGTGCCCCGTGATCCGCTTATGCAGATCAGAATCTTTTGGGATATCGGCGGAACAGGAGCAAAGGCTGATGCTACTGCTTTGTGGGTCGCACAATTCGTGGGACGAGAAATCCGCGTCCTCGATTATTATGAAGCACAAGGACAGCCTCTCTCAGAGCATGTGGGATGGGTCTTTCAACGCGGATATGAGAAAGCATTGATGGTTTTACCCCATGATGGAGCAACCAAAGACCGTGTTTATAATGTCAGTTTTGAAAGTGCTCTCCAACAAGCCGGTTTTCAAACAAAGATCATTCCAAATCAAGGCGTGGGAGCTGTGAAAATGCGTATCGAAGCGGTGCGGCGATTGTTTCCTGCCATATGGTTTAACGAAGAGACAACTCATGCTGGGCGAAGAGCACTCGCTTGGTATCACGAAAAGCGCGATGAACAACGCAATATCGGGCTGGGCGCTGAACATGATTGGGCAAGCCATGGTGCCGATGCTTTTGGACTGATGTGTGTGGCTTATGAACAGCCCAATATACGAGCGAAAAAAAATGCTTATCGCTCTTCTCACCATTCTCAAACTTCATGGATGGCTTTCTAATGAATATTTCTACAGATTCTTTTGATCCACTCGAAACCCTTGAAAATCAAGCGCTCTTTAAAAAACTCGTGGGCTGGTATCACGATGATATTGGACATGTCGAAAAATGGCGAAAAAATGCCCAAGAAGACTATGATTTTTATAATGGGCGCCAATGGAATGAGCAAGATCTTGCCGTGTTGCGCGAACAAAACAGACCGGTTATGACTTTTAACCGTATCGCTCCGCTGATCAATGCCGTGATTGGTACAGAGCGCAATAATAAACGACAGGTGCAATTTATTCCTCGTCAAGAAGGGGCGGCTTTTGCTAACCAAATACTCACCGGTGCAGCTGAATGGTTTCGGGATGAGGCTGACGGAGAGTACGAGGATTCCGATGCCTTTCAAGATGCCATTATTTGCGGAATGGGTTGGACGGATACCAGACTCGATTATGAACAAGATCCGCAAGGAAAACCCGTCATTGCACGACTCGATCCTATGAAAATGATATGGGATGCAAGTGCCGTAAAACCCAATCTCATTGATGCACAACGCTTGTGGTATATTGATGAAAAACCTCTCGATGTGGCAAGAGAAATGTTTCCCCATGTTCATTGGAGTGATCTTCATGCTGATTGGGTCAAACATCAGACATTTATGCACCAAACCAGTGCGGATGATGGGCAAAGCTATCGTGGTGATGTGGAGGAGGGGTATCAACGCCCTAAAATGGTTACATTGGCTGAATGCCGCTGGTTCGAGCGTGAGGTTGTTTATAAAGTCCTTGATCCTTTAAGCGGAAAATTTGTCGATTATTCAGAACAGGATTTCCAAAATTTACGTAAAGAATTTCCGCAAATTCAAGCAACAAGATTAACAAGAAAAATTGTCAAACGTGCTTTTTTGGGGCGAAAATTGCTCGAAGCACCAGATAAACCCTTGGTGCCAGCTGGTCAATTGGGTTGGGAGTGTATTACCGGTAGTTTTGACAAATTAAGCCGGCATTTTTACGGGATTGTCAAACCAACAAAAGATCCACAACGCTGGGCAAATAAATATTTTAGTCAAGTGATGCATTTGCTCAATAGTCAGTCAAAAGGCGGGATTATGGCCGAACGCGACGCTTTTGATGATGATCGTCAAGCCACGGAGAGTTGGGCAAGAGCCGATAGCATCACTTGGCTGAAAAGTGGGGCTGTTTCGGGGGGAAGAATCCAGCCTAAACCCGTTGCACAATTTCCGCAAGGTTTCTTTCAATTGTTTAATGAAGCAAAAAGTGCGATCGAACAAGTCACTGGTCTGTCTTCTGAATTTGTTGGTACACGGGCGGTAAACCAACCAGGAATCTTAGAGGAACAACGTCGCCAATCATCACTCAATCTGTTGGCTTCCTTCTTTGATGCTTTGCGAAGATATCGGCAACGACAGGGGAAAATTATTCTCTATCTTATTCAAAATTATCTTTCCGATGGGCGATTGGTACGTATTGCTGGAGAGGAAAACGCTCAGTATGTCCCGCTCACACGTGAAATGATCACCAGTTTGGAATATGATATTGTCGTTGATGATGCGCCAACAAGCCTTAATGAAAAAGAGCGGACATTTGCCATTATTATGCAATTGTTGCCTTTGATGCAAAGTTTCATAACACCAGAGATTATGCTCGATCTTTTACGCTATTCTCCTTTGCCCGCATCACTTATCCATAAAATTGCCTGCAGAGCACAAGCAAACGAAGTTGCACACAATGTCCAAGCACAAAGCTTGGAAGGGCAAAATGCTCCTCACAGTGCTGGAGGGCACTTTAGTAATGCTGGAGAACTGAGTGGGGGGACGCGTGGAGTGCTTAATGCACAGATAGAGCAGCTGGTGCAAGCTCTTTTGCAAAAGGCAAATGCGCAAGGCTAAACCACCCCATGTTTTAAGAGAGGCGGTTGTTTTATGCACTTCTCCTTGGCGCGTAGCGGTTTCTCTATAAAATTGTCTGCAGAGTATAAGTTTACGAAGTTGCACACAAGGTGCAAGAGCAGAGCTTGAAGGGGTAAAATGCTCCATTGTGTGAGGGGGTGGAGGACAGCTTTGCAGTGCTGAGGAGTTTCGCGGTGAGGCTCGTGGAGTTCTTAACAAGCGCGCTGCAAATAGAGTCGAGCGTATGCTTATCATGCTGGAGGGGGACGGCTGGGTATATGGGAATAGAGCAGCTGGTGGGCACTCTTTTGTAGGAGGCGAATGCGCAAGGCTAAATCACCCTATGTTTTAAGAGAAGCAGTTGTTTTATGCACTTCTCCTTCGCTCGTATCGGTTTCTCTATAACATTGCCTGCAGAGTATAAGTTTACGAAGTTGCACACAAGGTGCAAGAGCAGAACTTGCAGGGGCAAAATGCTCCATTGTGTGAGGGGGTGGAGGACAGCTTTGCAGTGCTGAGGAGTTTCGCGGTGAGGCTCGTGGAGTTCTTAACAAGCGCGCTGCAAATAGAGTCGAGCGTATGCTTATCATGCTGGAGGGGGACGGCTGGGTATATGGGAATAGAGCAGCTGGTGGGCACTCTTTTGTAGGAGGCGAATGCGCAAAGGTAAACTGTTTCATTTGAAAAAAATATCATCTTATTGTCAATAAAGAAGGCTAACACTATGGATCAAGAACATTTAACACCAGCAGAACAAAACCAATTAAAACAGGGGTCTTTTTCAGGAGCTTTGCAGCAGGAAAACTGTGAAATTGATGCTGGAGAAAAAACAAAAGCCTTAGAAAAAAATTCCCACGCACATCAAGATGGACATCAACAACAGCGATCATTGCAAGAGGATACGCAGCAAAAAGATGGTCAAGGGGGAGTAGAAACTGATGCACCGCCAGATCCGCAAAAAGATTTTATGGGTTATATACAATGGTTGGGAAAAACACTCTATAAACAAGGGGCGTTGATCTCTGAACAAGCCCCTTCTATGAACCATGAAGCAGAACAGTTGCATGCTTTTTACCAGAAGTCCGTTGTGAGTGCTAAACAAAAGCATCAGGATTTTGATCAAGCGGCCGATTTTATTTACGATATCCGCGCGAAGCAGTTAGCTGCTTTCTCTGCACTCTATCCGGAAATGGCAGATCCAAATGTCGTGGATGCGTTGATTGGTAATGAATTAAAGCAAATCTTGCGCGATTGTGCGAAAAAAAATCAAAATCCCGCTGAGGTGATCTACTCTATTGCGCAAAAAATTGGCTACACCAATACTCCCAATAACATTGGTGAAAATTTGCAGGAAAGACAAAATTCTGCACGCACATTGGCGGCCTATAACGGTATGACGCCCAATGGACCGATTTCTTTGGAGATGCTCGATAAAATGTCGGAAGTAGAGTTTAGCCATTGGGTTGCTGATCCTAAAAACAAAGCGGCTTTTAACCGTCTCATGGGCGGGCGAGAATCTTAACAGCCCCCCCATGGGGGAATTCTGAAAGTCGTCATGTGGAAGGCATGAGGCGGTCTGTGTTGAGAGCTTGAGGTATTGGCACTGGGCTTTGCTGGGGGGTGTTGGAGGCGAGCGCTGTGGAGGAATTCTCGAAGTGAGAATGTGACGTTTCTCAAAGGGGGAGGACAAGCAATAAAAATTATACAAAATACCCAATAACTAATCCACCATCTGAAAACGAGAAATGTGGAATTTCAAATAGCCGGCGCTTTGCCGGTTTTTTTATATCAATCAACTTTTAGAGGATAAAATGGCTGTAACTTATATCGGAATTAATGACCCAATGGCAGTGCGCACATGGTCTAAACTGTTAAACCAAGAAATTTCAAAAGCAATTCCTATTGCACCATTGATCGGAAATGATTCAAATAGTATCGTACAATTAAAGGATGAAACCACAAAAGCAAGTGGTGATGCTATTAGCTTTAATTTGCGTGTCCAATTGCTTGGCGATGGGGTGAGTGAAGGGCAGTCCCTTGAGGGGAATGAAGAAGCTCTGCAATTCCTCAGTGATCGCTTGGCTATTAATGAACTTGTTCATGCGGTGCGTGTTAAAAATGAAGGCACTATTGATCAGCAACGTATCTTACACGATTTGCGGACCGAAGCCAAAAATGGTTTGGTCGATTGGTATGCTGATCGCTTGAGTTTGATGTTCTTTATTCAAGTGTGTGGCTATACCGCAAAAGCCATTAACTTTGAAGGACGCACGATTACCCTTAAACCTGTCCATTATGGCTTTAATGCACCAACTGCACCAACCGATAAACGCGTTGTGCGCCCCAATGGAAAAACAAAAGATGAAGACTTAAAAGAAAATGATACTTTTGATCTTGATTTGGTCGATAAAGCCGTGGAACGGGCTAAGCTTGCTAATCCAAAAATTAGGCCTGTGCGCATTGATGGCGAAAATGTTTATGTGCTGTATCTGCATCCAACCCAGGTCACACAATTGCGCACCAATACGGATGCTGGACAGTGGCTCGATATCACTAAGGCAATCTATAGTGGAAGCCGTCTTAAAAACCCCCTCTATGACGGCTCGCTTGGTATGTATAATGGTGTCGTCCTGCGTGAGGCTGAACATGTTACCGAAGGTGTCGAGTCCGGTTCAACAAACAAAGCAGTGCCAAATGTGCGCCGTGCCGTGCTGTTGGGAGCGCAAAGTGCCGTCATCGCTTTTGGAAAAGACCGTGGCGCTACACGCTATAAATTGGTGGAAGAACTGTTCGACTATGAACGCGAATTCGGTGTTGCAGCAAAAACCATCATCGGTATGAAGAAAACTTGTTTCACCTTACCTGGAAGCACACAAGGAGCACAAGATTTTGCTACTATCGTGATCCCAACCTATGGAGCACCTGCTTAAAGGTGCTGCAAATACTTCTTCTCAACAGAACATTCTGTTGAGAAGGGGGACATTATTTGTCAAACAGAAGATTTTAGGATTGCACTCTTATCGCAATACCAATTGATGCCTGCTTTGAGCACTGAGGCTTTTTCTCAACAAAATATGCTGTTAGAGAGCAAAATTTCTGGAGCAGATCAGGCTTGCAGAATTTTTCTATAGCTGTCTAAAATTTTGGAATATTTGCTGTAAGAGCTGTTTGAAAGTTGGCAAATTCTTTCTCTCAACAGGATATATTTTTGTGGGAGAGATAGCCAAAACGCTTCACACGCAAAAGGATTATCATTGTCCATGACCATTACACCCATTACTTTAAATCATCTTGATCCCACACATTCAGAGCATTCTCAGACTTTTGCCTCTATGGTTGCGCTTATTCAAGATGAAATTGACGATACAACAGCTGAATATTCTATGCAAATTCAAGATTCCATTTTTACCGCTTTGCGCTTATGTGAACGCGAACCTTTGTTCTTTAATGAAAAAAAACAGCTGACCTTTAAAACACAACCTGGAAAAATGTGGTATGGCCAAGAAGAGGGAATTTTTCTTGAATCAGAAAGGGCTGTGGAGTCTGTTCTTTTAGGAACATATCATGCAGCACAAACACCTTTGCTTTTTAAATCGATTGAAGCGTTGCAAAAACAATATGGATTACAGCCTCCACAAGGAGAACCTCTCTTTTATACTTACTGTGATCAAAAAATAGGCTTGTTTCCAACACCAAAGCAGATTGAAAGTGTCTGTGTTGTTTATGCTTGTGCTCGTGGGCGAGATGAACAGTTGAGAGAGGGAGAGAATCCTTGGTTCATTCATGCATTTGATCTCATTAAAGCACGGGCAAAATACGAGCTTTGTAAAAATATTCTCAAGGATCCTGAATATGCTGCTGCTGCTTTTCGCGATTTTCAAGAACAGCTGCAAGCTTTGCGCTTTGAAACGTCACGCAGAAAAGGGGCTGCAAATATTCTACCTATGAGGTTTTAAAGAGCTTTTTTCTTCTTCGTGATTGATGGTTGATGCTGGTGCCTGTGGTTGATACTCGTGGTTGATACTGGTGGTTGGTTTTGGCGGCTGGTGCTGGTGGGTTCACGCTTTTGTTACAGAGTCAACTCTAGGCTCTGGTGGTTAAAATAAGCCTTTGCGATTTAAAATATTGCCATAAGGTTTTGCAAATATTCTTCCAATGGGGTTTTCAATGGCTTTTTTTCCAATTGCTGATTATCGGCCTGATGTTGCGGATATTAATGGACTGTTTACCGATGAACTCATTAATGTTTTGCCGGCCGATGGTTCCTATATTCCTATGCCAAGCTTTCAACCATTTTCAGAGCCTTGTCCTGAGACAATTTTAGGGGCTTTGGCTGTGAAAACAAAAAATGGTGTGTCTATTCTTGTGGGGACAGCACAAAAAATCTATCTGCTCGACAATACCACAAAGCGCTGGAAAGATATTAGCCAAAATGGAAAATCTTATCTTGCAAATGTCGATGCTCCATGGTCGTTCGCTTTGTTTGGCGATTACGTGATTGCTGTTAATGCTAATGATAAGCCTCAAGTTATCGACATTAATCACGATAAAAGATTTAGAGATTTAGGTGGAAATCCACCACAAGCCGGAATTGTGCGGGTGTGGGGAGATTTCGTCTGTTTGATGAAATTGACGGAGCATCCAAGACGTGTCCATTGGTCTGGATTGAACGATGCCGAATTTTGGACGGTGGGGAAAAAAAGCTGCGATTATCAAGATTTTCCCGATGGTGGTTTCGTGCAAGGGGCAACCGAAACAACAAATCCAATCATCTTTATGCGTTCTGCTATCTATGCCGGCTCTTTTATTCCTGGCTCTAAAATTATTTTTAGTTTTCAAAAAATCCACGATAAACGTGGGGCTAAAAACGCTGAATCTATCGTTTGTCGAGGCGATCTTGCCTTCTTTGCTGATGAGGGTGGGTTTTATCAGATTACCAATGAGGGGCAGATTATACCCATTGGCTTTGAAAAAGTCGATCGAACCATGACAGCAAAATCAAGACTGAATAATCTGTATACTCTATCTGCTGCCATTGATGGGGTGTATAATCGCGTTTATTGGATGGTGGATAGCGATGAAAGCACCCACAAACGTATTTTGCTCATTTATGATTGGGGATTGCAAAAATGGACAAAAGCTGCCGTGGATATCAAAATGATTTTGCCCATTTTTTTGGCGGGAACCACTTTAGAAGGATTAGATCGGATTGCCCAGAGCATTGATGATTTGTCTTTTTCTCTCGATAGTAAGGCTTGGAAAAATGAATCTCCTATTCTTGGGGCATTTGATCGTGAAGGGAGACTTGGCTCGTTTTCTGGTCCCCCCATGGCTTGTATGGTGGTATCACAAGAAATGGGACAGACAAATGGCATGATAACACGCGTGAAAAATATCATGCCTCAAGTGAATAGTGGAGAGTTTTATCTGTCTGTGGGGATGCGCTTTCGCCAATCCCTTGAGGAGAAGATAGTGTGGTTGCCAGAAAGGCAACCTTCTCATCATACGGGGCAAATTCATGCCCGCGCAAGGGCTCGGTTTTATCGCTTTAAATTGCGCATTCCTGAGGGCGTGAATTGGTCTCATGTGACGGGCTTTGATGTGGAATTGAAGGCTGCCGGCACGCGGTAAGCGTGCCTTTTAATAAAAGAGTGACGCGGTAAGTGTGCCTTTTAATAAAAGAGTGACGCGGTAAGCGTGCCTTTTAATAAAAGAGTTACGCGGTAAGTGTGCCTTTTAATAAAGAGTTACGCGGTAAGTGTGGCTCTTAATAAGGAGTTACGCGGTAAGTGTGGCTCTTAATAAGGAGTTACGCGGTAAGTGTGCCTCTTAATAAAAGAGTTATGTGAGTATGCCTCTTGTCATAAAGGAATAATGTGAAAAGCTATGTTGTGGGGAAAGCTTAAAGTTTGTTGGAGTGCTGTGAAAGAACTGAGGATTGGGAGAGCGAAAAAAGCTAATCTCATAAGGGGACAGTGCGATAAGAAAAATTCTTATGCTGCTCATCTTACAGTGCAATGGTCATGGGAAAAAATAGCGCCCTATCAAGAGGCTCTTAATGCTGCACTGAAAAAATATGCTGAACGTTTTCCGGATGATGTTTGTCTGCAAACAATTGCTAAAGAACTCATCAGTGGGCAAGCACAATTATGGCTGGTCTTGAAAAATAACAGAAAATTTAGCGCCTTTGCCATTACCAAAGTTGAAAGGACCCATATGGGAAAAAAACGCGTTGTCCTCTCAGATTTGGCTGGAGAGGGAGGGCTAGAATTGGTCAATTTGATCGATAAGGTCGAAAAATGGGCGCGAACAATCAATGCTGAGGAAGTACAAATGTTTGGAAGAGCCGGATGGGCTAAAATGCTTAGACATCACGGATATTCTCGTAATCTTATTTATTATAGAAAGGTTTTAGCCCCATGAGTAGAAAAACAACACCTCAAGTACAAACAACCACACAAACAAATGCACCACCCGCCTGGGCTGCGGATATCTTTAAAAAAGCAAGCGCCCAAGCACTTGACCTTTATAATAAGGGAATTGGCGGAAATGTTTATCAGGGAGAGCGTGTTGCGGGTCTTGGTTCTATGACACAAAATGCTCTCACCGGTCTACAACAGGCTGCTTCTCAATATAATAATCCAGCATTAACACAGTGGTTGAATGCACCAACCCAAAGTGCTCACAATCTTCTTGGTATGGCTAAGGGGGACTGGATTGGAGGCAATAGTAAATTTAATGCTGCTTTGCAAAATGCTTTAAGTCAAACTTCTGATGCTATTAATCAATCGATGTCTGGAGCGGGGCGCTATGGTTCTGGCGCCCATACCGGAGTGCTCGCCGATGAGCTTGGTGCATTGGCAACAAAAGCGAGCGCAGAGCAATATAATCAAGATGTGCGTAATATGATGAATGCTAATCAGATGATTGATCGCTCTCTATATGATCAGGTTAATGCCGCAAATAACTACTATCAGGGACAAAGTAGTGCACAAAGCAATGCCCTAAAGGGGGGACTTATCCAAGATATGAACCAGCAGAATATGTTAGATGCACAGCGCCAAAAATGGGCAGAGCAAGATAATCAGGGGTGGAACCGATTAGAACAATTGCTGGGTGTGGGAACAAAAGCTGCTGGAAATTACGGAACAACATCAGGAAAATCGACAACAATGCCTTCTGTAACAAAAGATCCATTGCGCGATGCGCAGCAAGTGCTTGGGCTTGTGGGAGGAATTTTAGGACTGTCTGATGTGAGAGCAAAAGAAAATATTCTCCCGGAGCGCAAAAAAAATGGCTATTCCCTCTATAGCTTTAATTATAAGGGAAATCCGCAACGCTACCTTGGTGTTTTGGCCCAAGAGGTGTTGCGCTTGAAACCGGAGGCTGTGTTTATGAACGCAAAAACAAAATTGTTGCATGTCGATTATGACAAAATCGGTCTGAAAATGGAAATGGTGAAAATGGAAAAAATCACAGCACCTAAAAAGAGAATTGCTCACTTTTTCTCCTCTCTCTTTGCGCGTTTGTCCTTCTGGCAAAAAGGATATCTGCTATGAGCTCGATTTATGATTGGTCCCTTATTGCATCGGAGAATGCCTATGCCGATGAGAGCATCAATTGGGCAGAGGGACAGCCGCCAAGTTCAGTCAATGACAGTGCGCGTGCTATGATGCAACGTATCAAAGAATATTTATTGGATAATGGGGGGGTGATTGACACACAGTTTCGCCTTGATAAGGAAAACAACAGAACAGCTATTCGTTTGATGACAAAATCTTCTTTTGAATCGTATGAAGGTGGGATTGTGGTGCGCTTTAGGGCACAGGAGCAAAATAGTGGTATTACAAATGTTGCCTTAAATCAATTGCTCGCACGTCCTGTTTATATGGCTACTCCTAATGGTCTCGCACCTCTAAGGGGTGGCGAAATGCAAAGGGGGGGACTTTATGAACTCGTCTATACTTGTGATATTGCCGGAAAAAATGCTGATGGTTGGTTTTTAACTAATCCAACGGTCAAGCTTCCTGAAATTCCTCCCTTGCCTTCCTTACCATCTTTGCCGGAAAGTTTTGCACCTGGCTTTATTGGTACTTTTGCCACAGAAAAAGTGCCATCGGGTTGGTTGCTTTGTGATGGTAAGGCTTATTCTCGCAAGGCTTATGCAAGTCTCTTTGCTGTTCTGGGTGAAATATGGGGACGGGGAGATGGGCGAACAACTTTTAATGTGCCCGATTTGCGTGGAATGTTTTTGCGCGGGCTCGATAGTGGAAAAAATGTCGATAAAGGACGACGCCTGGGAAGCAAACAAGAAGATTCTTTTGAAGCTCATAGCCACCAAGGGAAAACAAATGCAGCCGGTCGTCACCAGCATAATTTTATAGCGGTTGAAAATACGGTAAGAGTGTTAGATAATGACGAACAGGGACCAAATGTCTATAGACGCATTAACAAAAATTCTGTAACAGAATTTGCTGGAGAGCATGAACATCAAATCTTTTTAGAAGAAACTGGTGGTGAGGAAACACGTCCCGTCAATATGGCCGTTGTTTATGCTATCAAAGCGTGAGAATGAAAATTCTTAACAGTGGTCAAAATGATTGCACAATGCTTGTTATGAAAAAAGCTCTTATAACAGATGCATTATGGAATTTACCGTGATGGTATCCCTTCTGTTCTGCTTTTATTGCTTATCCCTGCACTTCATCGAGAGGCTTTACTGTATCGCATAAGAAGAGAGGTGGTTTTGCTGCTTTATTTTTTGATATGTTGCTTCTATTGCCAAGAGAGTCGGCGTGAGACTTTTAAACGATGGAATTGGGCTTGGCTCTTATGAAGTTTGGCGCTTGCTTTTGAGGAAAGAAGACATCCTTGGTGTGTTTTATGCTTCTCTTGGAGATGTTCAATGTGTTGTGACAAGAAGTGAGAGATATTAATGTGATTTTTCCACAGTTTGGTTGTGTTTCTTGATCTGTTGGTCATTTTTACTCTGCACATAGAGAAGGCAAAGGCGCTGTTGGTTTTTGTAAGTTTTTCTCTCCTTATGTTTGGAGGCAAGAATTTGTTTTGTCTAGAAAATTGGCTCAGGCGAATGTCATAAAAGCGGCATTTTTAGGCATCTTTGCTCCTGTTGGTAGGGGGGATATTCTATGTAAAGATTTGCGGTCTTTCTTTTATGTTTGCTATGGTTTACATGAATCGAGAATAACGATGGACTGCTTCTTTTCGCAAAAGTAAAAGCATGATTTCTGCGGCTTTTTATTTATGACAGCTTTATGATGATGTAGGGACTGGCGTGTGTGTTCTAAAGTAGCTGGTGGTGTTGCCTCAAAATTGGCTTGCAGAACAATATAAGAACCGGAAAAGTGGTTTGTGGAAGAGGGTGGGTGAATGATACCGTAAGATCTTGGAGAATTGAGGACGTAGATTTGTTGTATAGTTGGCTCGTTTCCAAAGAGTTTGTTTTCACTTTGCTTATGCGTGAAGGAATGCTGAGAAAATCGCTGTGAAGTGGAAATACCACAAAGAAAAATATTTAAGAGAGCGCTATGGAAACACTTGTGGAGCGTTTACTGTTGGCGTTGGCATTTTACCGATCTTCGTTTTTGTTGGTTTGTTTTATGAGTGCGTTCTAGGGACTGAATTGTAGAGAGTAAATTCCAAAGAATTGATTTTGTGGAAGAGCATTTCTATGTTGGGTTGGGGATAGAAGAGCAGTTTTGCGGAGAAAATGTTCTTTATTCCAGTGGACTGTATGTGAGAGGATGAGGCGTCAGATTGGCAGACCATCATTTTGGCTGAAAAAGCAAAATACTATCTTAAGACGATTTTTTGCTCAAAGCTTTTTAAGGTTTTGCAATGGTCTCTCTTAGGATTATCCCTTGCGGGATTCCCCCCTTGGGTGGCTTCTTTGGGGCTGTGCACAGTATAAAAATTTGTTGCTAATAATGCACTGAAGTCTACCAATCTCGGTGAGAATTCAGGAGAAGGAGAGAACGCAATGGCACTTTTTCCATTTTCTATTGCTGATATTGATGATCCTGAACATATTCGTGTGGTGCTTTATGCGAGTGGAAGAATGGGGCACGCTCCTTTGAATGCACTGTTAAAGCAAATGCATGAAGATATGACACAAATCTCGCAGCGCTTGGAGATTTTAGAAAAACAATGGCAAAAAACAGATCTTACTCCCATTAAACATCAACAGAGTGTTAAAGAAAATGATCAAAGCAGCAAAGAGAGTGGTGGAGGAAATAAAGCCAGCAGTGAGAGTAGCAAAACCGATGGTGAAATAAGTGTCGTGAGCAATAAACCTCATGAAGAGGATAGCGAAATTCATCTACATACTTCTGCAAGTTTTATAATGGAGAAGGCTCCTCTTTATGTTGGTAGTAACATTAGTTTTAATCACTTCAGTGCTGTGAGTAGTGCTCCAATAAACCATGTACAGTTTATTGCTGGTAGTGATATTAAGCTAGATACTAAAAGTGAGAATATAAGCAGTGTACGCTCTGATATGAGTGAACTGCTTAGACTATCTAATTCCGCCAGCAATCTCATGAGCAATGCAAATCTTAAAGTTAGTGGAGGAATGAATGCCTCCAGTTTCCGCAGTGATATAACTGCTGACATAGATTTTAATTCTACTCGTAAACCTTTGGTAGATAATATGAAAAGTTTTAAAGTCGAGAGTGCAAAGCATAGCATCAGTGTTATAGGAAAAAAGTGAAGAAGAAGGGTCTATTGGGAATACGGTAGAAAAAATGGCAGTCTCACTTGCCAAGACTGCGAAAAAGAAAAAAGATAACTCAATTATATCGTCTATATCGTCTGGATATCGTTATGTATTTTGAGTGTTTTTTTAATGCGAAAAATCTCAACAGAGGATTTTGCAGCATAAAACAATAGAAAATTTTTGCTGTTAACTCTATTAAAGTCCTGTTGGTACGCAGGAAATTGGGCATCGTCTCAATGGGGGGCGCTTTTTGTCCGCGATAAAGTCCTTGTTACGGTTTTTAAAGTCGAGCCTTTGTGGTAAAAAATCCTTATATACTTTGCGTAAAGCTTTAAGAAGAGGAGAGAGCGGTTTTTCACCGATGCATAATTTGCTGTCTTGGTACCTGTTTCCCTAAAAGAAGGACAGAAGCTTTTGGCATTCTTCATTTCGTTTAAAAGTGCTTGTTGCTAGACTGAATTGCTCAAATAGATCAAAGTAAGGGAAAGTGCTTACAAAGCATTTCTTCGTTATCATGAAAAATGGATGGCGTAGTCTTGTGGTAGGCTTGAGAGCTCAAAGCAGCTCTCATTTTTTCTTCTTTTCAAGCAAGCTAACCAGTGCTCATGACAGTTTCTTTTAGATAAAACTCTTTTCTATCAATTTTTATCGGTCATATGTTGCTTCTTGTCTTTCTTTAATATTGCTACCATTGTTTTCTCCGATATTGTTAAAGCCCCGCTTTTGAAGCGGGGCTTTTTATCTTTTTGCGTTCTTAAGAAACAGCCAAGCAGTGTGATGTCTTTATTGTGCTCGTTGTTTAAAGAAGTCTCTAAAGAACTTTCAAAATTATAAAGTTCGGTGAGCAGCATAGGTTGGAATGACATGTGTGCCAAGGTCTTGGATATTTGGCTCCAAACTATCTTGAGAGCGATGAGGACTTATAAACTGTGCTTTTTTCATGCCAAAGATGGTTTCAAGAGCCATGGCAGGTGGATTTTCGTAGTTGTTTATGGTATAATTTTCGAAAGTATAGTTTCTTCCAAAAGCCATGATGACACTTTGCTGTCCTAGCAAAACAGCACGCCGCACATGGTCAAGTGCTGTGTTTTTTGCGGAATGAATCCCTTGGGTCACGTATGTAGATTCTCGCAAAATAACATCACGATAGATACCAAATGAATCGTGAAGAAGAGAATAATTTTTGTCAAGATGTATCCATTCCTTTGCAGTTTGAATAATTTACCAGATATCGGGATTAGTGCTATCTCTTAACTGGATCATTTGGGTGGGATGGAGGTAGAGAACATAGAATTCTCTGTTGTTGATTTTTATCAAACGGATTTTATGGATATGCACATTTAGCCCGCACAGTAGCTTGATCAATAAGATCAAGGGTGAGACTGTGTTGTGTTGGATCTGTTAAATCTTCATCCTTGGTGACACCATGAGGGTGTATGATGCGTTTACTGGTGGGAGCGGTTGGGTTATTAAAGCCATAATGGATGGGACTGAGAGTAAAGTTTCGTCCATGAACGTCTATGTCTTTTGCGGTATAACCACAGACGTGAATGAAAAATATGAGGCTTAACAATTCGCTGTATTCATCAACAAGGTGATCTTTAGCCTCTTGTTCATCACGACAATGTTCATTGGGCGAGTGGAGAAAATATCTCAGCTCTTCAATTTGTACTCTATCATACAAAGGCGGCTGTCCATTCCCTTTTAATTTTTCGCTTGTGGTAACATCTTTACCAGAAATTGGCATATATAGATCAAAAGAAACAGTGGACTTCGCTTCTTGTTCCGTTTGCTTTTTCACTTGGATAATGCTGTCTTAAGCTTTACAGCCGAGAAGAGGGGCAATGTTGCAAGAGTATTTTTTTTCCATCGCAAAGCTTTCCTTGAAGTAAAAGGTAGAAGGACAAAAATCAGTTTTCATGCATCTTTTTTGTTTTTTGCGTTTATGAGGCTGGAGAATAGATAAATTTCCCCCTTTTCCTATGCTATAGTAATGTCTTAATTATGTTAAACTGTTCCATAGTAAACATTGAGATCCCCTGTTTTGTTTTCATGAGAGAATTCTTGGTGAGAAGATGCATATTTGTATAACGGGCGTATTTTTGTCTGGAGCTTGCCAAAAATAGCAAATCAGAGATGTGCTGTTGGTTTTTTGTTGGAGGGTTCGAGCAATGGGGAGGTAGAGTGAATTTTCTAGTCTTATGAATTCAACAAAACAGCACATCGTACGTGGAGTGGTCGTGGTATTCTGAAAAAAGGGGATGAGATCATGGAAAATGAGGGTGTTTATTTATCCCGATTGAAAAATCCGTTATATTGCTTGGATAGAATTTTACATCCATAAACTCTTATGATAATGCCTCTAGAGCTTTTTCATAAAGCGGATGAAAAAGTTTCTAATGAGAGTTGCAAACGATAAAAATAAAACATTGATGATGCAGAAAAAAGGCGTGTTTAGAGATAAGAAGATTGAGCGTTTGTAGTTGTAGCATGTATGTTGTGTCTTGATGCTGCTATCATTGTTTGCTGTCAAAAACTTCAGAGTTTAAAGAGTAGGGGCTTTATGGAAAAAAGAATCCGTGCAAGACGAAAAGCATATTTCAAAAGATTATATCGCAAGATCGCTTTTGTTTTCATGCTGCTGTTTTGTGTTATAGTACTTTGTTTTCTCGTGGTAAAAACCATCAGCTATTTTTCTGACCATAAACAAATAATACAACAAGCGCCTGCCGAATTGACTATTCCAGTCTTTGATCACCGTGTCTATTGCAAAGAAATTGCTGCTTCAGTTATGGCTGAAATGAAAAGGGAAGTTTATCAGCATTGTCTTAACTTGGAAAGTGAAGCCTATTTTGCTATTCGTGAAATGTGGGATAGACTTTCTAATACGACAAAGAAAAAATGTATGGCAATAGTGCGCCCTGGAGATGGAAATTATTTTCTCTTACGAGATTGTTTGCTCAATGAAAAAGAAGAGAAAGAAGGTAAGGGACGCAATCACTTTTAAATTTTTATATGGGGCGCGTTTTTTACATGAAAATTGAAGAGTATGGGAAATTTGATGAAAAAATATCAAAGTTCTTTGTGCCTATGGTCATCACTGTTTTCATATCTGTAATATCTTGATGGACAAAAATCTTGTTATTGTTTCTGCCTCATGAGCTATTTCTTTGAAATTTTTTCTCTTGCTTTTAAAAATATCACATTTTGTCAGGGCTGTATTTTTTTAAAAGGATCGCTTAAAGTGCCAATATAGAGGATAAAATTGCGGCGGGCAATAAATTGGATATGCAATAAGATTTTTCTTCTTAGCCTATGTGTTAAAATATGCGTTAAAAAATATCTTCCAGCATCCTCAAGATGAAAAGATAAATAGCGAAATATATTTCAATGCTTTATGGGTCTTAATTCTCAAGAGAGAAGAGATGTTAGAGCATCTTGTTTTGGCTTTCGTTGAGAGAGTATGAAGAGAATTCCTGTTCTTGAGATGTAAGCCTGCATGTTTCTAGGCTTTGCTTGCTCCCTATGCTGTTCTAGCTCTTGGCATTTGAGAGTTTTCATAAGAGGTCTTTTATCTCTTTGTTATAAAGGTTTTCAACCCATACCAATTCGGTTTGTGGGGTGCAAGCCAATAGTTTTGATTGATGCAACATAAACAGATTTAATAAAATGAGAGAATTCTCTGTTTTGAAGCTCTCTCATTCAAGCTGTTAAACAATAAATTATTCTTATAAGTCGATGTTATGTTCGCTTGTGTCTTGTTTGCTTGAAAAATTTAATCACATCATAAAACTGCCGTATTATTATTGATAAAGAGAAGCGTTTTGCATGTATTGTGGTACGCGTTAGGTGACGAAAGGTCTTTATATTTTTATATCTCTCTATGGTTAAGGTCCGTGGTTTGAGATCTTTTGTTACCACTCCAGGCGTTTCCGGCAGCTTTCCTTTGCGGCTGTCGGAAGTGGGGTTTTGCTAAAGATCATGTGGACCTAAGTTTTTTTAAGCAAACAAGTTAGCTTTGGTATTTTGCTGAATAAAGGCTTTAACAGCTTAGTTGTATCTATTTATATCTGTGTAATAATATACATTATGGATAGATTTGTTGGGACAGGTAAGGCTGCTCAAGCTTTGGGTGTTTCGATCAGCACTCTACGCCGTTGGGAATGTGAAGGCAAAATTATTTTTGAGCATACTGCAGGAGGTCACCGCCGTTATGACCTTTCCAAGTTGAGACCTGATTTTTTTCGTTCGAGAAAACTTTCTCGAAGAAAACCGTTGCGTATGCTCGTGTATCGAGCCATGATCAAAAAGACGATTTAGAGCGACAAAAACAGGTTCTTGAACTTTATTGCGCAAGCCAAGGCTGGATTTATGAACTCATCTCTGATTTAGGATCAGGGATGAATTATCGTAAAAAAGGTCTTAAAAGTTTATTGGATGCTCTCATTGAAAATGAAATAGGTCGTTTGGTGATTACGCATAAAGATCGTTTATTGCGCTTTGGTGCGGAATTGGTCTTCGCCATTTGTGAAGCCAAACAAGTTGAGGTTGTCATTCTCAATCAAGGGAGAAGAAAGCAGTTTTGAAGAAGATTTAGCCAAAGATGTTTTAGAAATTATTACTGTCTTCAGTGCTCGTTTTTATGGAAGTCGTTCGAGAAAAAATCAAAGGTTATTAGAGAATGTTCGTCAAGCTGTAGAGGCAATCGCAATGATTGTTGCTCACAAAATAGCTCTAGACTTAAACAATAAACAATGAAGCTACATGGCTTGAGCCAGTGGTTGCGCGCGCTTTGCTTATAATTGGGCACTGAAGGAATGGCGGCAGCAATATGAAGCATGGAAGAAAGATAATAATTTACCAAAGCCTAATGACTATGCGCTAGGTAGACAATCCAATTCTCTAAAATGAGAACAATTTCCATGGATGATGGAAGTTACTAAAAATGCCTCTACAAATGGCAATTATTCAAGTGGGTTTGGCTTTTTAAGAATTTCTTTTCAGGAAGAAGCTGATATCCTATCTTTAGAAAGAAAGGAGTGCACGATCATTTTACTTTGACCAATGATCAAATACAGTTGCGAGGTTCCAAGATAAGAATTCCCAAACTTGATTGGCTTCGTCTGTGAGAACAATTGCGATTTCAAGGAAAGATCTTATCAGAAACCATTAGCTGTAAAGCGGATCGGTGGTTTGTAAGTCTTAGCGTTGAAACAGATCATCAAGAGTCACGGAGCGAGAACTAAGCTATTGTTGGTCTTGATTTGGGCATCAATACACTTGCAACGCTTTCGACAGGAGAAACCATAGGAAGCGTTAAACCTTATAAAGCTTTGCTAAATCGTTTACGGCGCTTATCACGGCGTTTAAGTTGTAAGCAAAAAGGCTCGAGCAACCACCATAAGGAGAAACAAAAACTCTCTAAGCTTCATGCGTGGATAAGCAATATCAGAACGGATAATTTGCATAAGGTTACAACAGATTTAATTCAGCGTTTTGGTACATTTTGTCTCGAAGGTCTTCATGTAAAAGGCTTGCTGAAAAATCAGCATTTATCGCGTGCCCTTGCAGATCAAAGTTTTTTCGAGTTTCGCTGTCAATTGGAATATAAGGCGGCACGCTATGGTCGAAAGATTGTTATTGCAGATCGTTGGTATGCAAGCAGTAAGATCTGCTATCATTGCGGATGTAAGATTGAACAATTGCCTCTTAACATACGTGAGTGGAGATGTTCTTATTGTGGTACACACCACGCCCGAGACATTAATGCCGCGATTAATTTAAAAAACTTAGCGATGAGTTCCACTGTGTTAGCCTGTGGAGAGGAAGGCTCTGGCCAATGTCCTGTGACTTTGGTGAAACCAGCCTCGAAGAAGCAGGAAATCAACAGTATATTTAATCAGAAATGATAATATTTACATAAGTTTGATAGAACGGATTAAAGCTTTTATCCTTAAAATGAAAAGGCGTTTTGCATAAAAAATCAGCTAGTGGGGTGCTTATGTCATCGGCAAAAACATCGCTTGTCGGTTTTTTCTGCTGATTGATTTGTTTGCAATAAGAGCCACATGTCTGACAGGTTTCCAGTAAAATGCCGTCGGGCATATTTTTGCTGGTGTGGATGGAAGTGTTTTGTGTTTCTCCACAAAAGGTACACTGGGCGTGTGGGATTTGCCAGAGGGTTCCGCAATAAAGGCAAGAACAAAGTTTTATGGTTTCTTGCGATGTGTCTTCAATAATAAGGGTAGCGGTATGGGTTCCCTGGCAAGCAGGACAGAGGTTGTTTTGTTGTGGGGTTAGCTGGTGCTTCTCTAGTTGTGAGGCGGCAAGAGTAGAGATGATTTGCAGCGCACCGGTGATAAAAAGATGTTCTGCTAAGTGTTGTTGGGGAAGTTTGTGGTTTAACAGATTATCTCCCCAAAGGCGCCATTGGTCTTTTTGCTGCTGTGTGCGGTTTAAAGCTTCAGCTTTTGTTGCCCAAAAGGCTTGGTTGGGAACTATTGAGTGTGAGAGGCGTTTTAAAAAATCACCAACAATACTTTCATACAAGCCCAACATTAAGAATTTTGAGCGATCAAGAGGAGGGGTTGTGGGAGCCGCAAAACGACTAAGGGGAATGGCAAAATCTTTAAAATATTCGATAGACTGTTGTTGAGCATGACAAAAATGCGTAAAAAAAAGGGGGACTTGTTTATTCTTGAAATTGTTGGCTAAATGCGCAAAACGTTGTGCGCGTTTGGCAAAAAAAGTCTCCTGATGAGGAAGCATGACAAAAATAGCAGAATTCCTTATGCCATTTTTATTTATGGATCTCGTCGTTTTTTGAGACAATTCTGAATTTTCAGAGAGACGTGACATGTCAGCTGTTTCTTTCTCATAAGTTTATGTTTTTATACTCTTTATTATTTATACTAGCTTTTATACTCAATTTGTCATAAAGGGGAGATCTGATTTCCTTACATATTTCATGGAAATAAACAAAATTTATAGAGTAGTGAGCACTCTTTCGCAACAAGACTAAACGGTTCATGTTCAGAGGACTTGAATAATACTTCATGTTAAGCTATTTATAAAAAGTAACGGATTTTGTGAAGTGGTCGTGGATTATTGCTCACAAAGGGGTTGCTTTAGCGCAAAAGAAAGGCTATGTTCATAAAATAAACATGTTCGCGCAGTAACTCAGGGAAATGTGAATGCTTGTGGGTTGAATGCACGAGGGGGCAGGCAATATCGGCGTTTTAGGAATTGGTGGTTTTAGAGCAGAAAAGAGAGTTTTAGTGTTCTCTGGCAGAGCTTTTCTGTTTGCTAGAGGTATCCTTATGTTTATTCTTGTTTTTGTTTTTCCACAAGATGGTTATTTTTTTAGTAAAATATGGTCTATTTTGAAAAAAACACTTGGCATTTTATGTGAACATCACTAGGTTTCTGCTGGTTAACAGAGAAAGAGGGAATTTTAAGCTTATGGTTTCCCTGCTGTTTTTGTGATTTTCAAAAAATATATGCTTTATCAAATATCAGTAGGTATCATTTGAGTGAAATAAAACGCGGATAGCCTGATAACCGTATTGTAAACATGATGAGCGTTATCGAAAAATAATGCAATGAAGAAGAGTCAATTAAGACACACACACTCCAAAAAGGGATAAAAATGAGGCCACAACAAAATAGACGGGTACGCGGTCGCAATAATAATAACAGTAATAATAACAATAATAATCGTCGCGGCCCTAACCCTTTGTCTCGCAATTATGAAAGTAGCGGTCCGGATGTTAAAATTCGCGGCAATGCTCAACAAATTGCTGATAAGTACATAAGTCTTGCGCGTGATGCACAGGGTGCTGGCGATCGTGTTATGTCGGAGAATTATCTACAACATGCTGAACATTATTTGCGTATTATTTTGGCAGCAGTTGGACAAACACAATATGTTCGACGTGATGAGAATAGTGAGCAAGAATGCGGTGAAATAAACGCTGAAGCTGAGAAAAAAGACAAAGACACTGTTAATTGTGACACAGACGTATCACAAACAATGTTGAAAAATGCGCATGATCAACACGATAAAGTGCAAAATGGCCATGCGCGTGAAGAGACCTCAGAGGTTAACACTTTGTTGGATGAAAAAAGCCCCCAAGAGCAATGCTCCCACGAAGAGAACAATAGTGAGCCTGTCAAAAGAACGCGGCGTACTTCACGGCGGCGTGTTGTGCATGCTCAAGAAGAACCATCCCTTGAACTCTCCCATTTTGAACTGTCACGGGTAACCTCAGAAGCTTCTCAAAATGGAGATGCGTCGACCGAAAAGGTGGCTTCTTTGCCTGTGTTAGAACAAGAAATACAGAGAAAACCACGGCGGCGCCGAGTAGTTACATCTTCAGCAGAAGAAAATGTTTGAATAAGAAAGTTGCTGTTTAAACATTTGTGAGGGGTGCTGTTCTCCTATTCTCTGATAAATGCTGGTGTGTTTTTGAGAAGCGGTAGGCGTTGAGTTTTTGTGTTTTGAATACGCCTTTATGTTTAAAAGGCAACATCTAAAGCTTCTCAGAGCAGAGAGAGTTCTACAACGAGGTTTCCTTCTTTGTTTGCGAGAGAAGCAAGTGCAGAGAAAAGCACAGCATTGCCTGAATCCTTACATGTTGCAGCGAAGAAAATATTTAAATAAGAACGTTTTTGTTTAAGCGCTTGTGAGGGGTGCTGTCCTCTCACGAGTACTGGGGTGTTTAAGAGGATCACGCTCCTCATATAAAAGGGCATGACAGAATGCCATTATATTGTTAGTTCATGTGCTTTTTGAAAAGAAAGGTATCTCAATGCACTCAAGCTTATTTCGCGGAGGGCTACCTGTGAATGCTGCGAATGGTATAACGGTAAAGCCGTTGTGCACTACTATCCTTACACTTATAAAGACATAAGAGGGTAGTATCATACTCTTTGCCAGCTTCCCAATGTTTCCAACAGCTCTTGGTATCTGAGAGTGTTCATAAAAGGCATTTTGTTTCTTTTTTTTAGTGCTTTTAGGCCACATCACACCTCTGTTTATAATGTGCAAGTAAGCGATTTTCATCGATTCAGTATAAGAGAATTTCAGATAGGAGAAAGTTACGCTATTAGGTATTATTACTGAAATTGAAAAACGATGATTTATGATGACAAATTAATATGTTGTGTTTTTAAGAAGCGGCACGCTTTGAATTTTTATGTTTTGAATACGCCTTTGTATTTTAAAGAGCAACTTTTCAAGCATTCTCAGAATAAAGGTACATTGTTGGTTGTTGCTGTGCCGGTGAGAGAAGCAAGTGCAGAGAAAAGCACAGCATTGCCTGAATCCTTACATGTTGCAGCGAAGAAAATATTTAAATAAGAACGTTTTTGTTTAAGCGCTTGTGAGGGGTGTTTTCCTTTTACAAGTTGGTGTGTTTTTGAGAAGCGGTAGGCGTTGAGTTTTGTTATTCTGAACTTGCCTTTCTGTTTTTAAAGGTAATATCTCGAGTTTTTCAGACCGGAGAGAGTTCAACAGCGAGGGTTGCCTCTTTGTTTGAGAGAGAGGCAAGCGTACAAAAAAATGCTTAATAAATCAGAAGGCAAGCGCTTGCGCTTGGTGTGGGAGCATTTTTTAATGGGGCGGGGTGATCAATGTTTCTTCTGCCGTGTCAACAGAAAGAACAGCGATAAGTGCACCACTATGATAATTGTAAATCATAAATTTTGTCTGCCCATTTGCTGTTAAGATCTTTAAGGAAATATTGTGTTCTGAGAGGCTTTGCGACAGAATTTGTGTGTTTTTGGGTAAGGAGAGGGTGTGGTGGATCATTTCTTTATTTTTGTGGTGAGAAGTTAAGAGCTCTGTTTGTTTTGCAGATGATCCCGTTGCTATAATTTTATAGACAACGCTAAACAGTACAGCAAGCATAAGAATGAGTGTTATTGCAATGGAAACAATCATTAAACGCATGAGCTTTTTTCTCACCCGTTCTACGGATGGATCTAAGGGGATGTCTTGAGGCAATGCATATTGCTCTGCCTGTTGGTTTTGTGAAGGTTGAGTGTTTTGATTATCCATCATTCTGTACTTTTCCACGGATTGGTTTCTGAGAGCTTGATGGGTTTATGCTTTTAAGTTTTTTTGTGCAAGAGGTTTATAGCGGAAAAGCTTAGAAATGGTGATAAGATGAGAAAATATCTGCTTTATGATTTTGGAAGACCTTATCATGCATATTTTGGCTTGTAAGCAGAAAATTGCCTCGGTTTGTCACAGACCAGGTGAGTTGTACTTGTTGTTGATATAAGTTGGCCTGTACGCTGGTGCATTGGGCAAAGATTTGTTGCCCATAAGAAGCAAATTTTTTTGTTGAAGGGATCATGGCTTGTTCACATGCTTGCGCTGTGGGATAGACTTCGACCATGGTGTTATTAGAATAACAGCTGTTAAAATCATCTGTGCATGAAACCAATAAGAGGATAAAAACAAGGCTATTCATAAAATATTTTCCAATAAAAGGTTGACAGCATAGAGCTCTATTTGTCAGCTTTAGGGCTCTTTCAATGAATAAACGTTTTTAGAGCTTGCGTGTTCCACTTGCGTGTTCCACTTGCGTGTTCCACTTGCGTGTTCCACTTGCGTGTTCCACTTGCGTGTTCCACTTGCGTGTTCCACTTGCGTGTTCCACTTGCGTGTTCCACTTGCGTGTTCCACTTGCGTGTTCCACTTGCGTGTTCCACTTGCGTGTTCCACTTGCGTGTTCCACTTGAGATCCTTGGGATTAGTATCCTAACAGTGTGTGGTGCTAAGGTCTTTTGGTGAACAGGGAGAGTTTAACAACTCTTGGCACACTCCACTCTTTGTTTTTCGTTTTGTGGCCGGTGCACTGCTTTTTTTAAGAAAAGATGTCAAAGTAAGTTTCTGGAACAGACAAACGATAAACAATTCCTTCTTCCGTTAATTGAAAAGAAGCCGAACCATTGACAGAGACAGGAACAATTTTTTCTAAGACAGCACTACCAAAACAGGCTTTTTGTTCGCTAGAGAGAACGGTGCTGGCTGCAAAATGTTCCGTCCAGGTGATGAGAAGTTGCATCTTTCCATCGGTGTTGGGTTGGATTTCACAGCGTACACAGATATTGCCTTGTTCTTGTGAGAGGGCACCAAAAGAAAGAGAATTGACAATAAGCTCATGAAAAGCCAAACCAATATGTAAAGCGGCATTGGGAAAAAGATAAGGATCTAACCCTTCAAGGGAAAAACGTTCGGTCTCTTTCATGAAATAACCAAGAGCCTGCGTTTGTACCAATTCGCGAAATTGGGCACCACGCCAATCGGAATCGGTGATCAGATCTTGAGAATGCGAAAGAGAATGCAGGCGTCCTTGAAATTTGCGTAAGAAAATCTGTAGCGATTCCGTATAGCGTGCCGTTTGGCTGGCAATGCTTTGAATGATGGCAAGAAGATTTTTGGAACGGTGGCTTACTTCTCGAAGCAATATTTTTAAGACTTGTTCGCGTCGGCGCAAGCCTGAAATATCAACTCCCGTGGTGATAATGCCGATGATGTCTCCATGATCATTGCGGTGACAATCAATAGAAAATTTATACCAAATCGCTTGTTTGGCCATATCCTCAAACCGTGCTTCAATGCTTTGCATTTTGCCAGTCGCTAAAACTTGCAATTTAATGGTTTCCATATTATCAGCAAGATCAAGTGAAAAAAAGTCACTGTCTCGACAGCCTACACGCCATTTATTATGCAAATGCTGTGGCAAGTTTTCTGCCCATAAATAAACCAAATTGGTGGTCTGATATAAAACACAAATATCAGCACCACGGATTGCTTGCATCAGAGCGCTTAAATGGGATGTATCCATCGGTGGCTTTTGAAGAGGCATCACGATCATAATGGAGATGTTATTCTGTTCTAGGCCGCTTTGGAGGCATTCTCTTGAAAGAATAAAGCCTGTGAAATAAGTGCTTTTACCATATCAGGATTAAAGGGTTTAGTCACTAAAAAAGTCGGCTCTGGACGCTCGCCAGTTAGGAGTCTTTCAGGAAAAGCTGTGATAAAGATCACCGGTATGCGGTCATTTTGTAAAATGTCATTGACCGCATCAATGCCTGAACTGTTATCGGCTAATTGAATATCAGCTAAAATCAACCGCGGTTTTTTCTTATGATACATGATGACAGCTTCATCACGGGTTCGTGCTATGCCTATCACCTGATGGCCAAGACTTTCTACCATTTGTTCAATATCCATGGCAATAAGAGGCTCATCTTCAATAATCATGACTTTTGTGGCTATTTGTTGAGAAATATCCGTGGAGGCTTGGGTGAGAAGCTTGCGGAATTCTTTCGCATCAAGAGACATGATTTCACTGGCTTCTTGTTCATTAAAACCCTCAACAGCAATCAATAAAAAGGCTTGGCGTGCACGCGGGGTCAAATACGATAATTTGGCACTGGTTTTTTGTTCAAGACCAAATTGTGGGAGCGGTTCTGGGATATTCGGTGTGGTTTGGTCAAAAAGGTGGCAAAAAAGCCAATAGGTACTAATACGGTCACTGGATTTTTGAGGAAAAATCGAAATATCCGCAATAAGTGCTTCCAACATCGCTGAAACATAAGCATCACCTGAGGATTGGCTGCCTGTGACAGACCGGGCAAAACGCCGAAGATAGGGAAGATGTGGTGCGATGCGCATGGATAATGACATAATTTATAACTCCTTATGACCTTTGAAGCACTTTGTTGGTTGAAATCTTTGAAAGATAAAAAAGTTCCCCTCTCCGTATGGAACTTTTTATAGATCACTATATTTACAACCTTAAGGCGAAAATATTATCGGTACTACTGATATTATATGGATTAGGGGGAGAAAAAATGAACGACCGTGATGAAAAAAATATCACCAATCACTGTATGCTTGGAGATGACCTTCTCGGAGTCAATAGTGAAATAGCACGAAAATTACGCCAATTTTATCTAGAAATTCAGGAAGAAGCACTGCCACGGCGTTTGTTGGAGCTTTTGGACAGGTTAGAGCGCGCAGAGCAATTTGGTTTAAACAATGTGGAAAAGGTTTGAACCTTTTATGGTGAAGTGCGTGAAAAACTTTAAGCAGGAACTCCTGCAGGTTCTACCAGCTTTACGAGCTTTTGCACTTTCTTTAAGTGGAAAGCATGATAAAGCAGATGATTTGGTCCAAGATACCCTTATGAAAGCATGGGCCAAGCAAGACAGCTTTGAAATGGGAACAAACCTTAAAGCTTGGCTTTTTACCATTTTGCGCAACGAATTTTATAGTCAAATGCGTAAAAGAGGCAGAGAAGTACAAGACAGTGATGGTGTGTTTACCCAAAGTGTTGCTGTTCATCCTGCGCAATATGGATCCCTTGATTTGCAAGATTTCAAAAAAGCCTTAAATCTGCTTTCTGCTGATCAAAGAGAAGCCATTATTCTTATTGGGGCATCGGGTTTTTCTTATGAAGATGCTGCTGCTATTTGTGGCTGTGCTGTGGGGACCATTAAAAGCCGTGTGAGTAGAGCACGTAATCGCTTACAGGAACTGCTCAAGGTCAATGGTGAGTCCGATTATGGACCTGATTCTTATTCGGCTGGAAGCACATTATGTTCATTTAATGGCTAAAAAAGTATAATAATTATGGTTAAGAACCTTGTTTTTTTTATTCTCGTTATAGCTATTACAGTAAAGTCAGTATCTGAGGAAATTCAAAGTGTTTGGCATATCTCTTTAAGAGAAATAAGAAAAGCCTGTATGAAATTCTCTTGCGGGCTTTTGTTGTTATGTTCCTGAAGGTGCCTTCCTTTGTGCTGAAAAATGACGATTTTCAGGTTTGCCTATGGAAATTCTATGACACATCAGAAAAAGCTGCTTCCTCAAAGTCCTTCTACTGATTCAAGCATCTCAAGCTGGCGTTGGGTGGCAATTGTGGTTTCTCTTGTTATGGCTCTTTTGGCATCGAGCTTTATTATGTTGCTCTCAAATGCCGTTGATCGGGAAGTTGCACAGTTGAATACAAGTTCAGAGTTGCGCGAACAGGCCGATTTGGTGCTGATTGGCCTCATCGATATGGCTGTTGCTGACCGTAGCTATGCAAAAACCCGAAGTGCAGAAGATAAAGCACATTTTGAAAATGCAGCACGCGAACTTGAGGATATTCTCGATTATACGGAGCTCATTGTTTATGCACATCCGCGGTGGTATGAATGGTTTAGCGCTTTTAAAAAGGAAGTCGAAGCGCGCAAAGCTTTTCTCAGTGCTCATATGCATGCGCTTGATGCACTTCCTGATCCATCTTCTCAATCTGCGCCTGCTTCTGAAAGTCAGAAGATTCAAGTGGCACGTTTAGCCCAATTGATGACAAGCTTTATTAATGGAGATGATGTGGTGCGGCAAAAACAGCGCGAAGGTATTGCATTTATGCGGGCTGCGCTCACATTGGCTGCGATTGTTTCTGTCGTGAGTACTTTTGTTTCTGCTTATTTTGTCATTAATCGTTTTCGTCGTGATATACGCTCTTTAAAAATGTATCAATTGCTGCTTCATAGCGAAAATGCTGCTCTTGAAGCACGAGTCAAAGAGCGGACACAAGAATTGGAAAGCGCACGCAATCATGCTGAAAAAGAACGCCAACGGGTGGAAATGCTCTTACAGGATGCAAGCCACCGCATTGGTAATTCTCTTGGTACAGTATCTTCTTTGCTGGGGCTCCAATTAAATCGCAGCAAAAATGAAGAAGTGCGTTCTGTGCTTGGGGCTGCACGCGATCGTATCCAGACAATTTCTACTGCACATCGGCGCTTGCGCTTGAGTGATGATATGGAAACAACTCTCTTGGCAGAGTTTCTTAGCTCCGTGGTGCATGATGTCGAATTGGCCGTTCCTTTTGAATTGCGCGAAAATATCACTATTCACACGGATTTTAAAGATTGTCGATTGTCTTCAAGAGATGCCACAACCCTTGGAATTATTCTTGGTGAATTGCTGACAAATTCTTTAAAACATGCTTTTCCTGATCATCGTGCTGGTCATATTTATATTTCATTTGGGGCTGAGCCAAATGGACAGTTAATGCTTATTGTCGAAGATGATGGGGTGGGGATGAAGAACCAAACGTCGGAGCAAAAGACCGGTCTTGGGCGTTTGGTTGTGGAACAGCTTTGTATGCAATTTGGTGAAAAACCACTCTTTGAAAGCTCTGCTTTGGGAGGTACAAAAATTGTCATTCCTTTGCCAAAACTCAACGCAAGTGGTGCAAAAAATACACCGTCTAACCCATAAAGGTGACTTTACGATTTCTTGTTGTGGTTAAGGTTAAAAACAAAAACACCCTTATAAATTGCTACAACTTTTCGAAAGGGACTTTTTATCTCCATTTCGTCCTAAATCCTCAAGCAAAACGGGTTTGCCTGTTTTTCCATTATAAGCTTTCACGTGAATGTTTTTTCCTTGCACATTGACAAGATAGTAGTCTCCACTAAAGAGTGCTCCTGCTGTGTAGAGGGGAATATTTCCGAAAACTTTATCATCTTGTGCACGGCAATAGAATCGAGAATGCTCATGTCCTACAAAGATGGCTTTGACATTATGAGAAGTCATGAGTGATTTAAAGGCAGCGAGATTTTTTGCATTTTGGGGATGAAGAAAATGTGAATCATGATCGCCAAAATAGGGACGCGCATCGTGAAAATTGAGAATAGTCACTTTTCCTCTTTTATCAGCAGCTGCCAAATCTTTTTTCAGCCACCCTAGAGCTTTTGTTATTCTGACTGTCGTGTGACCATCAGATAAATGTGCAGTATAAGTTGGATAATTGTGAAGCTGCACATAGTGAATATCCCCATAATCCCATGAGTAGCTTAAACTTCCAGTTATGAAGTGACGCGCTTTTTCAAAACGAGCGGACCAACGAGAAGTCACGTGTTGACGAAACATAGGGAGAGAACTGCTATATTTGTTTATTTCTTTAAACATTCTTTTCACAGCGCTCACCGCACAGGCATCCTTTGAAAGATTTGACATCGGTATCGTACAATCACGAACATTATTGGCATAATCATGATTGCCTAGTCCTTCATAGACAGGATAAGCCATGTTTTTATAAACATCTGCATAGTCTTGATAAGTTTGGGGGCGGCCAAACTCCGTTAAATCACCATTGACGATATAAAATGAGGCGGCGTGGGATTTTAGTGCCGTTGCAACTTGTCTATTTGTCTTTAGCCATGGTTCTCTGTTGCTGTTCGCATTAGGATCACCAGAATCCAAACGCCACGGTTGCGGATCAGCTGCTATGACAATGTTATAATTCTTGGGCGTCTTTCTTTTTACGTACCAAATTGTTCTTGCGTTATCACCCACACCCTCTCTACGTTCAAAATAATACTCTTTGTTGTTCGAGGTTGCAGAATATTGGTTGGCGCCACTATAGGGGTTGTACCAGCGAAATTTTAAAAGAGTTCCATCATCTTGTACGCGATATTTAACCCATCCCCCAGATCCTGAAAGCCAAGCATTCGATGTTGTTGCTGCTTCTCCGAACAAGCCAGCTGCAATTGTCTTTGAGGGACCTGTATTTCCCCAATAGTCACCGGTTTTCCATTTTCCACGCTCTAGACCTTTGTCAATTAACACCATAGAAGTCGGTGGATTGGTAAGTTCATTCACAATGTATACATTGGTTGAACGATTATCAAAGGCAATGCGTTTAGGTTTCGGTAATTGTTTGATGAAATTTCGTCTTTTTTCATCGTTTACAGAAAGATTTTGTGCAGGAGAAAAAGAAGGTTTGATGCAAAGAAAAATGGTAAAAAAAATCGCAGTGATTGTTCTATATTGGTATTTCATAAAATCATTATCCAAAACAAAAATACCTTACTAAAATACTTGACAGTCATGATATCATCAGAGGCGTTATCCCTTCAAATAGTACGATTTATATCATTTAAGATTGCCCAAAAATGGTATTTATTTCCGATTTTTTAAATCTGATATGTTTTTAAAAATTCTCTGGTTATTTTCGTTATTTTGAGCCCTTTCTTTTGTTCTTTAGCGATTTGCAATTGTTTTTTGATTTTTCTGTTTTAAAAGTTTTGTTTTGTGTTGTTGCCTTATGGAAAACAAAGACTCTGGTTAAAATTTCTCATTGTGGATAAGATTGGAAAAACATCAGCAATGTCATGAATAGGGGCTAAGAAGAGGTCATGCGGTCTTTTCAAGATGAGAGAGAAAGCATTTAAGGAAAAAATCTTTTTTGTACCTGGCTTTTTGCAAATTCTCTACGGGGTATCCCTTTAACAAGATGTGAGAGAGATATTTTGGGTTATTGCTATAAAACAAACGCTAGGAGGTTACCAATTCACGGGCTTGTTTTAAAGAGACCTCTCTCAATACTCCAAAGCACATTTTCACGACGGTGCTATGGTGTAACGGTAAATCCATTGAGTTCCTATCTTTACGTTTGTGAAGAAGCAAGCTGACCTTATCGTACACTTTGCTAGCCCTCAATGTTGTGACAGCCTTTGGCACCTGAGACGGTTCATAAGGGGCATTTTTACTCCTTTCTTGTATAGTTTTTATTCATGCACTCACCCCTCTTGTGATGTACAAGGGGATGGTTTTGATTGATTCAATATAAACAGATTTGAAATGAGAAAATCCTACGCTCTTTAAGTCTTTTATTCCATATGCAAAACAATAAATTATCATTATAAATCAATAGGCCTTGGTATCAAGACAATCTATGCTGGAGAAGTGCTTTAAGCAGGAGATGTTTTTGAGAAAAGGGTTCATTTTGAAAGGTGGGTTTAAGAAGCATCTCCTGATGAAGGAGGTGGATTGCTTAACAGAGAATCAATATTGTTTTTTTCCTCTAGGAAAGCTTGTAAATCTTGTTTGGTTAAAGCTTTACCCTCAGGGATACGGATTCGCATGGGATCAACTTTTACACCATTGACAATCATTTCAAAATGACAATGGGGACCGGTTGCCATTCCTGTTGTTCCCACGTAGCCAATCACTTGTCCTTGACGGACTCTCACACCTGGTTTGATGTCTGGTGCATAACGGCTTTGGTGTGAGTAGCTGCTGATATATCCATTGCTGTGTTGAATTTCTGTATGGTTTCCATAGCCACCTGTGACACCCACTTTGGTGACAATACCATCACCTACGGCAATAATGGGTGAGCCTTTGGGGGCAACCCAATCAACACCTGTATGCATGCGCACATAGCCTAAAATAGGGTGTCTGCGTGGTCCAAAGGGAGAACCAAAAACGCCATTGGGAGTGGGTTTGCGTAGCAAGAAAGGTTTAGAACTTTTACCCTCTGAATCATAATAATCGACCCTGCCATCTTTTGATTGATAACGGTAATATTTATAGATTGTATTGCCAAAGGTCACACTGATATAACGAATTTCAGGGTCTGTGTTGGTGGGTACTCCTACGGTTTTTTGATTCTTTTTGCTATCCTTATTTTTTCCTGTATCACTTTGTTGGGGGACGGCATAAAATATTTCCAGTTGATCGGTTGGTGTTATCCGGCTTTTCATATCAATATTGGTGGCAAGCAGACGAATGAGATGTTTTGAAAGAGACTGTGAGACATTATGGCTGAGCAGAGCAGTATAGAGTGCATCATAAACTGTTGGTAATTGTGCGCTACTGACATAAGCATGGGGAATACCATTCTGAAAAGCTGTTCTCAGTGCTTGGGACATTCTGGGTTCGGCACTTTCAACAAATTGCCCTTGATCATTAAGGGCAATGGTGAGAATATGGTATTTCCCTTGATAAATACTTGCTCTTACCAGATGATCTTCTTCTCCAGCTTGTGTCACAATACCAATGCGCAATAAACTTCCCTCTTTTAACATATCAGAATTGTTCAATTTCGTTAAAGTGCTCACGACCCGTTCAATTTGTTCTTTTGTATAATTGCTGTCTTTAAAAGCATCGGCTATCTTTTGTTTCTTACGAATAGGAAAAATATCTTCAGCATAGTTTTTTGTGAGATCAATGCGGCGGCTTTGAGGAGAAACGGTCACATTTTCTTGAACAATGCGAACCTCAGGGCTTTCTGTAAATTGGGAGGTAGAAGACAAGTCTTCTAATTTTAAAGGGTCAATGAGGGTGAGAATGGAGAGCAGTTCTTTGTTTTTTTCTAAAGTGAATCCTGCTTTTTTTAATTCTTGTTGTGCTTCATCATCGGTTAGGCTATCTGCACCATCAAAGTCTATTTGATCAATGACAAAATCACGGTTGCTTAAGATTAATTTGGTTTCTATTTTCGCTCCATAAATATGTCCCGAATCTTGTAGTGTTGCTGCTTGAATTTTCGAATCAGTAGCAAACATGTTTAAAGAATCAAATTTAGGATAGCTATATTGTTTGGGACGATTTTCGGCTAAAGCCATGCGAATCCATTCAAAACGTTGGGTTTGGATGACTTTTTTATCGCCCTTTTTCTGTAAGATTGATAATTCAAATTGGCGTTTGCTATCAAAGCTTTGTCGTGCATGGGTGGGAGAAATACGATCACTCTTATATCCGTTGGCATCTGAGTCTTGGATTTGTGAAAGGTTATCTAGCGTAAACCATTGCGGCGGTGTTACCAAACGTTGCTGTCCATCAAGGGCAGTAAAAAGGGCAATACCCATCAGAATGCAAGAAGTGATTCCGGTGAGAACTGTTCCTGTGAGCCAACGGACAGAAACTTGCCTGCGCGCAGGGCGCAAGCGCTTGACTACAAGCGCGGGGTCTTGCCCCGGATCGTTTTTCTGTTGTTCATTATCCCACATGAATTTTTAGAATACTTTTCAAATCTTAAATAATAAAAGGCTAGCATAGCTTTGTGTATTTCGACAAGAATTTGATTCTTTTTCCAGACAAAGCTAATTCTTTTTATACAGCTTATATAATATTCTTCTTTATCATAATAGTGAAGAAAATGAGAAGAGCAACAACAGTGTTGCACCCAAGCTCATTTCGCGAAGGCGCTCATGAATGGTATAACGTTAAAGCCATTGAGCACCACCATCTTTACGCTTATGAAGGAGCAAGCCAGCACCATCATTCACTTTGCCAACTCCCAATGTTGCGACAGCCCTTGGCACCTAAGACGGTTTATAAGAGCCATTTTAGTCCTTGTCTTCTATAGTTTTACCCACACGCCAGCCCCGCTTTTGACCTGCAAGAGAATGATTTTGATTGATTCAAGATAGAGAGATTTGAAATGAGAGAATCTTAACGATATTCGGGGTTCTCATTCAACATGCAAAACAGTAAAATATCATTACAAATCAATATGTTGCTACAGTGAATATCAAGACTATAAAACAAATGTGCAGGCATGCTTTGCCCCAGTTGAGTTTTTTTGAAGTATCTGTCTCAATGGTTAGTAGCGCTGTTTGAGTTTGTTTTTTGTAGGTAGTTTTGAGTGTGTAGTCATTTTATGTTAGTATTGTAATTAGTATTATAAAAATCATTATTTTGGTATTTTTTTTAAAAAATGATATTGACTCTTTAGTTGA
>NZ_JAQITB010000148.1 GCF_028618515.1 Bartonella sp. ML69XJBT | reverse complement strand
ACTAAAAGCTTCTAAATCTTGTTCACCAATCCCTGCTTGGCTAGCACTGGTCATCAGTTCTAAAACTTCACGGGCGGCGAGAGGAATTTTGGTGGAGGTTTCCAAAGCAAAACGGCGCAATTCCTTTAAGCGATTAAGGGGGGCATCCAGAACCTTTTCCAAGCCCTTCATTGATTGGTCAAATTGCATGGCTTTATAGAGGGGTGCAATTAAGGTTGCTGTTTGGGCAAGCGCACCCACCATGCGCCCACGCGCTTGGTTGAAAGCATTTTCCGCATTTGCTGTGGCTTCCTTCAAGTGCTTAGGGTCAAACCAATTTTTAAAGTGCTGCCTTGTCTTGTTCTGGAAATGCGCAACATCGCTACTGAAAGCTGCAAGATCACGCTTGGCAGAAGCGATCCCCTCTTGGAGATGATTGACAAAACGCACAACAAGGGAAACATCCATAATCGTCTCTTATCCTAACTGATGGCTTTCATATTCTTGTTGTTTGATGCGTG
>NZ_JAQITB010000147.1 GCF_028618515.1 Bartonella sp. ML69XJBT | reverse complement strand
TGGCTGCCGTCATTGGTAATGGAGTGCGTATTGCTCCAAAACAGTATGATACTTGGAGGGTTACCCCTAATCTCTGGGGGGCTATTGTTGGTCAACCTTCAACAAAGAAAACACCAACTATAGAAGCAGCTTTGGAACCCGTGTATACCCTTCAAGAGGAATGGTATAAAGAATGGAATAAACAGAAAGAACAACAAAAAATTGACGAGATACTAGAAAATTTAAGCAAACGAGAAAAAGAAAAACAAGCCAATAAAGCGCTCAAAAAAGGAGATCTACAAACAGCCCGTGCTTGTTTATCTGAAAGCCCCTCTAAAGATAATATCCATGATGTTGCTGCCTCTCGTCTGATTGTCAATGATGTCACGGTTGAAAAACTTGGGGAATTGTTAAAAGAAAACCCCCGTGGTCTCTTAATGGTTCGTGATGAGTTGTCTGGTTTTTTAGCAGATATGGAAAGAAAGGAATATCAATCAGACCGTGGTTTTTATTTGAAAGCTTTTA
>NZ_JAQITB010000146.1 GCF_028618515.1 Bartonella sp. ML69XJBT | reverse complement strand
TACAATGGCATTTTTAATTCCCCCGATGAAGCAGCGGGTAATGCTGTCCAAATGGCTGTTAATAACAATGGTCACCTTTATTTTACCTATCACCCCGAAGCTAAAGACAAGTTAGTAGAGATAGGGATAGCGATTTATGAGTATTTTGGGGGATGGAGCAATTCGAGTAAGAAGTTCCAAGATTTTATCACTCGTTATGGCAATGAGGAAGCGATTGTGAGTGCGCATAGCCGTGGTAGCTTAACAGTAGGCAATGGACTGCGTGACTTTAAAGAACGTGGCATCCACGGTCTTGCCGAGAAAACAGATATCTATCTTTATGGACCAGCTGATAACTCACTATCGATAGCGAATGCACACTATTATGTGAGTGATGGTAAAAAAGATCATATTTATTTACAAAACCATTTTTTTGATCCCATTGGTACAGGAATTGGTCATAATCTACCGACAGCTTATAAGGTACCCTTGAAGCTCCCCTATGTATTATTTCCACCAGCAATTGCAATAAAAGAGCAAG
>NZ_JAQITB010000145.1 GCF_028618515.1 Bartonella sp. ML69XJBT | reverse complement strand
ATTAATCGACACGGCTTTTTTACACGCTTTCTGTTATTCCATTATCCAAGAGTGGACGAATATCTCTATATTAAACAATCTGTGTAAAAAGGCAAGCAAATAAGTAAAATAAAAACAGGATTCATTATTTAGATTCAGTGCTTTAAAATAAATTTCGTTTGTAAAAATTCATTATGATGTGTTATAGTATTGTTTATTATGATTTATTTTGTTTCTAAGTGCCATTTCCTATAAAAAGGATATCAAGTAAATGCTTAATAAAGTGATTTTAATCGGTCATTTAGGGGCTAATCCCGAAAGCAAAACAATGCCATCAGGTGGTGAGGTGGTCAATTTTCGTTTAGCAACATCTGAGAGCTATACAGAGAAGGCAACCAATAAGAAAATCCAAAAGACAGAATGGCATTCCATTGTGGTTTTTAATCCACATTTGGCAAAAATAGCACTTCAGTATCTTAATAAAGGCAGCAAGGTCTATATAGAGGGGCAGTTACAAACCCGTAAATGGCAAGATAAAAACGGTACTGAACGTTTTGTAACAGAGATTGTCTTGCCACAATACAAAGGCGACTTAAAGCTTTTAGAT
>NZ_JAQITB010000144.1 GCF_028618515.1 Bartonella sp. ML69XJBT | reverse complement strand
TTCTGGCGGATTCTTGATATTTTAAAACGACCTTTGTAAGATTTTACTTATCTGTGTACGTGATCGATGTTAGGTGCGGTGTGGAGCCTGTAAAAGAGCATGCGTATTTGCGGTGTGAAGTAAGAGGACTGGCAAGAGAGGTAAAGATTTTAAGCATAAAGGCTGCTTTCTTTAGAAAATTCTTAATATGTTGTGAAATCGAAAAGCTGGTGAAATTCCGCACTCGGTGAGAGGACAATAAGGTTATTCTCGTAATGGAGAGGTTCAGAAATTGAGAAGGCAAGCTGGGAGTGGGAAGAAGCATTTGGATTCAGAATCTGCAAAGTGCTTGAAATATCAAGTGCTTTTATGAGACAGGGAGGAGCAAATGGAGCAGCAGAAGAGACAGTTTAACAGACCGCGGTCTTTTGCACTCGAACACGTATTTTTTTTCATAAGAGATGAGATTATGGTCTGTTCTCTTTCTTTTATCTCATTACGCTGTGTGCAAAGGTCTTTCCTCTCTCCATTCTCGAAGACTGGGAGTTAATCGCGTGGAAGAAGAGCAATTTTTTTGCTGTTTTTATGTTGCTCAAAATTCTTGCTGTGTATGCTGTTGTCTTTATCCCAGTTATGTTGGGGCTCTTTATATTTTTTACCTGTCGGTTGAAAAAAGTCTCTT
>NZ_JAQITB010000143.1 GCF_028618515.1 Bartonella sp. ML69XJBT | reverse complement strand
TGTCTTTCAGAAGGGATTGATGTCCCTGCTCTTGATGCCATCATGTTTTTACACCCGCGCAATAGCCAAGTGGATGTAATACAGGCGGTGGGGCGTGTGATGCGTCGTGCCAAGGGAAAAAAGACGGGCTATATCATTTTACCCATTATCATTCCTTCACACTTAGAAGCCAAAAAAGCTTTACGAAACAATAAGAGGTACCGTGTTGTTTGGCAAGTTTTGCATGCTTTACATTCCCATGATGAGAGACTTGCTCGGACGATTAATCAGATGTCTTTAGGGCAAGATAGCAGTCATACGATTGAGATTATAGAGATTAAGCGTGACAATGAATTAAAAGAACTTACCACAACAGTTGATGAGGTCACGATACAATCAAAAACAGAAAGTTCTGGACATGTTATTGGAACAGCAGCAAGCAAATCTCAATCGGGGTATAACGAGCAAAGAGACTTATTCCGCCGTTCTGAATTTTTTGATTTTGTCAAAGCGATTTTTCTGGATAGTTTTAAAATCACGGATTATTGGGGTATATGGGCTGGCAATGTTGCTGAGATTGCACAAAACCATATTACGCATCTTCAAAATCTACTTGCTGATGAAACCAGTGAAGCCTTTCATGCTTTTGATGCCTTTCATAAGGAATTACAGAACAACGTAAATAGTGAAGTCAA
>NZ_JAQITB010000142.1 GCF_028618515.1 Bartonella sp. ML69XJBT | reverse complement strand
AGAACGAAACAGCCTTTCATAATCTTGCTGTGCGTCTTGATTGGGACACCTATCAACCCAGTCCGGCTCTTCGATTTCATTCGGCCACACCAGCACCCGGCACCACATATGACATAAAAATATAAATAAATCAATATGTTATTTAAATAATTTTTATATGCACCCCCATCAGAATCCACACTTTTATGCATGATTCATTTGACCATTTTTTTATAGAAGATTGCCATGTATGAATAGACCATAAAAAGCAAATCATGATGTAAATATTATAACGCATGTAAACGTTCATATGAAATGAAAAGCAGCTACCATTCATAATAGTTCATAAATTTTATGATACGTTTTTATCACTTAAAAATCGCATTGTTTTAAAATTTAGTCGTTTGAAATTTTTAATAACATAAATTGTATACGTTTAGAGAATGGTATGAGTTTTGCTCTTTTTTGAGCGAATCCTTAAAAGGAAAATAATCGTTTAAAATTTTTATAAGCTTATAAGTGTAATTCATTAAGGGTGTATAAAAAGACAAAATCGCTTTTAAAGCGCTTACTAAAAATTTAGTAAATGATAGGCAGTCATTATACAAACATATCATCACAACAGTTATGAAATTCAAAACGTTATGTCTTATGATGCGAAAATCTTTTAATGAATATGGTGTATAGTGAGTTTTAAATGATGGAACTCTC
>NZ_JAQITB010000141.1 GCF_028618515.1 Bartonella sp. ML69XJBT | reverse complement strand
TTAGGTTTTAATGAAAAGTAAAAATACGCTTATAAGAACCTTTTTAAGGAAACGTTTAAACATTTGAAACTGATGTTTTATAACAGCTATAAACTTAGTTATCATTTGCTCTTAAGAACGTTTCATTGTTTCATTTACGAAAAAACAAAGATCTAGATTTTACAGCAGAGCAAATAGAGCAAATCTTGAAACCCTTAAATTCTATAAAAACGTTTGTTTATTTGTCTTATGAAAAGCTACTTTTAAAAACCAATGCGTATAAATAGAAAAACGGGTTTTGTTATAGACATTTCACTTAATAGGCATTTCTCTTGATAGATTTTAAAGAGGTATTTTGATCATGTGCTTTATTTCAAATGACTTCCTTCAAATAGGAGGGCGTTTTATTGATACGTTTTGTATATATGCATTTATTACGCCATTGTGGATGATTATTAGATCATTAGAAACGTGATGAGAAAGCCGCGTCATATTACTTGATACGGCTTTCTTTTTTAGAGTTCTCTCTTTTATGATACGTTTTAAGGAATGTATCTTATGATGCGTTTATAGCTGTAAGAAGGCGCCCCCCCCCCCCGCCGTTCTTTATTCTGTTTCATCAACAATCTTGACAAGGTTATCGCTTTCATAAACCTCATAATTTATAGGAACTTTCCTTACTTTGCTTCTCTTGGTTAATTTCGCATTGCCATAAGCGCGACCCCA
>NZ_JAQITB010000140.1 GCF_028618515.1 Bartonella sp. ML69XJBT | reverse complement strand
TGCCACTGCACATGATACATCGGTGTTAACGTTCTCTTTAAAACACACAGATCATGACAATCAGCTTCAAAAAACAGCCTTACCAATGAAATACTAGCGAGAGGGTTGCGTGCACAACGCAATAATGACACACTGATCCTGCAAGCGTGCTTCACATATTGTACGCACAGCCTATACGGAGTCTGCCGCTCCTAAAGACTCAGACGGAATGCTACTTACGTCGTACAATGACCGCAGTTGTACCCTTAAACACCGGTTTCACCCCCCTATCACAATTGCTTGCCAAAAGCATCATGCCATCATAGCAACCGCTAGGACTTCCACAACATCGTCCTCCAAACTGTTGACGCATTGCCAAGCTTAAGAGTTTTCTTGGCTCACCTACGCCCATGAGACTATCACTCTCCTCTTTTTGAATCGTAAAACAAAATGATTTACCATGAGCGATAAACCATCTGCTCAAAGTCCAGCTAGCTCAAAGTCCAGCGAGCTTAAACTGATAGCATTCTAAACCTTTAGGCTCACGCTGCCCCCAAGGGGGCAGAGTCAGATATATTACTTCCCTCATCTCTTCACGCGCTGGGAGAAAAAAATCTGAAACTACGAGGCAACGCTGCATTTGTATGCAGCGTTGTTGTTAGGAATAAGCTTCTCTTGAGAGAGTTCTAATGGGAAGCACCCACAGCTAATGGTATAGGGATTCATTTGGATTCTTTCGAAATGCT
>NZ_JAQITB010000014.1 GCF_028618515.1 Bartonella sp. ML69XJBT | reverse complement strand
ATCTATGGTCTTCTATGCCATTTTGGGATTTTATAGCAACAGTTTTCAAACTCGGCATCATTCTGTCTGTGCCCTAGATTTGTCATCACGGGTTACAAAAAACTAAAACACAGAGCATAATTTAAAAATTGTGCTCAACCGCAAAAACTGAAAGAAAGAAGGGGAAATATTTATGAATAAAGTTTTCATAACAACATTGCTACTTTGCACTGGAATTATCACTGCTGGTTGCGAAAAAACCTATAGCGTGGCAGAATTTAAAAAAGATAAAAAACTACTCAAAGAATGGGTTGCAAAATGTGGGGTAGCTGGGAATTCAAAAAATTGTGAAAATGCACGATTAGCAACAGCCGAACTTCGTAAAGAATATTACCATAACCTTGCAAATGAATTTCTTGGAAAGAATCAAGAACAAAAAGAATCTGAAAAGAAAGAAAAATAAACTATAAAAAGGGGTAAGTCTCCTCCAAGGAATTGAAGAACCACATATTGCAAAGGAACTAGTAATGGCACTTAGCGCTTTGTTTTTCTTTACGAAGATGGACAAGGCCGTCATGGATCCACTTATTAAGCTAATGGATCAAAGTATTGGCGGCCTTGCGGTTGGTTTACATAATCCAGTTAAACTCTCTGCCACAATTTATATCATTTTTCTTGGTTATAATGTTATCTATGGTCTTCTATGCCATTTTGGGATTTTATAGCAACAGTTTTCAAACTCGGCATCATTCTGTCTGTGCCCTAGATTTGTCATCACGGGTTACAAAAAACTAAAACACAGAGCATAATTTAAAAATTGTGCTCAACCGCAAAAACTGAAAGAAAGAAGGGGAAATATTTATGAATAAAGTTTTCATAACAACATTGCTACTTTGCACTGGAATTATCACTGCTGGTTGCGAAAAAACCTATAGCGTTGCAGAATTTAAAAAAGATGAAAATTTACGCTTAGAGTGGGACGCTAAATGTGGATTTGCAGGAACTTCAAAAAATTGTGAAAACATGCGGTTAGCATTTTTAGAACTTGATAAGGAACGTCAGGCAAAAGCAGCAGAAAGAAGTCGTAAAATTGACGAAGAAAATCGCAAATCAATGGAAAAATTGAAAGCTGAACAAGACGCTTGGATTGAACAAATGAGAGCTAAACGAGAAGCAAGAGAACGCGCTAAAAAAGAAGCTGAACAACAACAAAATAACCATTAATACACGATAAATAGCGGAGCATCTAAATGGCAATAGTAACCAAAGGCGTATTTACCGATATAGATGATATGTTGATGGAACCCCTTACAAAGACAATGAATGAAATCATTCACAATCTTTCATCGGCTTTAGGTGCTCCACTTAAGGTGTCTTGTACAATCTACATCGCATTTATGGGTTACAATATCATCTATGGGCGTTCTTCCATGCCATTTTGGGATTTTATAGCAACAATTTTCAAACTCGGCATCATTCTGTCTGTGCCCTAGATTTGTCATCACGGGTTACAAAAACCTAAAACACAGAGCATAATTTAAAAATTGTGCTCACACTTTAAAAACCGAAAGAAAGAAGGGGAAATATCTATGAATAAAGTTCTCATAACAACATTGTTGCTTTGCACAGGGTTCATCACCGCTGGATGTGAAAAAACCTATAGCGTCGCAGAATTTAAAAAAGATAAAAAACTACTCGAAGAATGGATGGTTAAATGCGGAATTTCAGCTAATTCGAAAAATTGTGAAAACGCACGAATAGCAGATCATGAACTTACTTCTGAAGAATATGAAGATATTGCCAATCAACTCCTTGAAGATGATAGCGAACAAAAAAACTGAAAAGAAAGAAAAATAAATTAATAAGTAAAAGACAAGTGCTTTTCAGCACCCTCAAAGAAATTTTAAAAATACACAATGCGTAGCGGGGCATTTATATGTCACTATTAGATAGAATGAAATTTTTGGGCATGATAGACCATGCAACAACAGAACCACTTGTGAAAGCAATGGATCAAAGTATAGCGAATCTTTCGGCAGCTTTATCTGCTCCAGTAACTGCTTCTGCTATAATCTACATTGCATTTATGGGCTACAATGTTACATATGGACGTTCTTCTATTCCCCTATGGGATTTTATAGCAACAGTTTTCAAACTCGGCATCATTCTGTCTGTGCCCTAGATTTGTCATCACGGGTTACAAAAAACTAAAACACAGAGCAGAATTTAAAAATTGTGCTCACACTTTAAAAACTGAAAGAAAGAAGGGGAAATATCTATGAATAAAGTTCTCATAACAACATTACTACTTTGCACCGGAATTATCACTGCTGGTTGCGAAAAAACCTATAGCGTAGCAGAATTTAAAAAAGATAAAAAATTGATGGAAGAATGGGGCGCAAGATGTGGCTTCACAGGAACTTCGAAAAATTGTGAAAACCTAAGATTAGCAGCACTTGAACTTGACAAAGAACGTCGGGAAAAAGCTGCAGAGAGAATTAGTAAACACAACGAAGAGCTTCGTGATGCTATGGAAAAATTTAAAGCCGAAATGCGTGCTCAAAGTGAAAAAAGTGAAGCTGAATATCAAAAAAGAAAAGCCGAACAAGAAGCAAAAGAACAAGCTGAAAAAACACAAAGCAACAATTAAATCAGAAATAATCAATTTTCAAAAACTTGATAGAATGGGCATGCAATGGCGTTTGACAAAATTACTCTGTTTAGCATGATAGACAACACTTTAACAGAACCCGTTGTCAGTGTAATGAATAACACTGTTAAACATCTTTCATTAAGTTTAAATGCTCCACTTAAAGTATCTTGTACACTCTACATTATATTTATAGGGTACAATATCATCTATGGGCGCTCTTCTATACCCTTATGGAACTTTATCTTGATACACCGTATAATAGCATCGTTTAGAGCAATGATATAAGGCATGTAAACTTTATATATAAAGCGTTTTTGAGTATGTAATGAATATTCAGGACAGGTTTTCTCTGAAGAACTTATGACTGCCCTAAAAGGCAGCGACATGAGGTGAGCTAAATAGAGCTTCCCCAAAAAACGAATGATTGACAGACCAGAACTGGCAGGAGTTTTCGTTCTTTAGAGTGAGGAAAAAGAGATATCAATTGCCCTATTTTTGTAATCCCCCTCTTTTGAGGGGGCAATAATGAAGAGATTCCATAAAATCAAGCGCGACTATTTTAATTCGAGACATAAACAAGAGCCGCTAGCAATTTTTACTGTATTCGCATAAGTCAAATGCCATATGATGTTCGAGCATTATATGAAATATTGAAATTTGGATTTTTTCTTAAAATTTCCTTTAAGGAATATCCTTCTTCAATGCGTTTTAAAATGAAATTTTTGTTGGTAAGAAAAACTATGTACATTTCCCCACTTTGTTCTCTGTTGCATGAACTCACAAAATCTTCATAGGATTTTGTGAGATTTATCGAATCTTTCTAAAACACCAGTATTTTTGTTAATCAAAAAAATATTTTGATAAGTTTTGTAAAAATTTTCTTTTCAAAAAATGGAAAAATGGCAAGATGTGTAATGTAGTGCTACGCAATAAATATTCCTTTACTTATTCGCATAAACTGCAAGGTAGAGAGTTCATTCTGTGACTTTTGCAGCGGACATTCAAATCTTTTTGCGATTGCGCAACCTCGAGTTCTTCTTTTTAAAGGTTGTCAGAAGCTGTCTTTATTCTATCCAAAAGTGGTGCAATTTTTTCTTTTTGTTTTTCCAATAATTCTTTATTGTTCTTAATATAAGAGGAGTTTTTAAAGACCTTGAGAAACCTTTTATTTTCTGTAAATTGGGGTAAGGTTTCTACGAATAAGTGCAGATAAGTATTCAGAATTCCCATGATACGCCGCAACTGATGCATGTATCATTTCTTGTTGCTCAAGAGAGCTCCAATCAATATAATAACCAGCTTCACGAGCCAGTTGCCCCATAAATTCACGCAATGTGCGTCCATTCCCCTCTCGAAACGGATGCAACACATTCAACTCACCCATATAATATCCAGCCCTTATACTAAATTCACCCATATCAAGACTACGCAGATAGTGGTCTTTTACCAGCTGCCGGGTAATATTGGATGCATAACTTTCAATCTGAGTATAATAAGCAAATATGCTATTGCCTTTGGCAATATTCAGCAAACGGATCTCTCCTGCCCATTCATAAACGTCACCAAACAGCTTTCTATGGATCTCTTTCATGTGAGCGAGATCAAACTTACCACGAAGAGGTGTCTGCATAAGTTCAAAAGATCTTACATAAGCGAAAGTAGATTCCACACGCTCCAATGTGGCTTTATCCTTCATCCCAAGCCGATTATACAACACACCAGTTTCAGGATCAGTATAAGGATCACCGCCGCCTTTATACTTCTCCACGTTTTATCCGTTCCATAAGATCCTTGATGACATCACTTGTTTCAAGTTCTCCAATAATAACCCGCTCCATCTGAGAAACGACCTGTGGATCTGGCTCCAACCCCTCTAAAAGTTGACTTGCTAATGCATTTTTAGCAGCAAAGCGACGTCGCTTAATTTCGTCTTCACTCAACATATCAAACCTCCTCCCCTTGACTATTATACCATTAAACTATCTTTTCATTCTCATACTTCACCACGTTTTACACGCTCTATATAATCTTTGATGATATCACCGATTTCAAGTTCACCAATAATAACCCGCTCCATTTGCGCAACAACCTGTGGATCGGGTTCCAACCCCTCTAAACGTTGACTTGCCAATGCATTTTCAGCATAGAGACGACGCAGCTTAATTTCATCTTCGCTCAACATATAAAAACCTCCCTTGCTTGCCTTTTACTATAACGCAACCACCTCCAAAAACAAAATACTTTACGTTTATTGACCATATGACATCCTTTGACTTTAGATACGCTATGGCATGATTTTTGATCTTGCACTTAATCGCTGCTATAAAATTTTTACAGCATTTATCAAAAGAATAAAAACAACTATTCCTTTTTCTAATGCGTTTCCTCTTGAAGCACGGTACCATCACACGAAAGAAACAGAATAACTCACCATTACTTATCACCTACGATACTGTCCTAATGCAAGTCTAGCATACTGATAGCATGAATTTACAGTTCATACTTTTGGCTGCACAATAATAAAGGACTTCAGCTCTCTGCCCATCAGGCTTCATCTCTGCCAAATATCATCTTGAAAAAACAAGAGCTTAGCATATCAATGCCTCATACAAACGAGCACATCTTACTGAAAAAACATACTGTCTCTCAATGAGATAAACTATTCAAGTGCGTTTTATTACGACAAAGGTCTAGGAATATGTCTCCTTTTCCGATAAATGAGAGCAGAGTTTAAGAGATTACGAGACCCTTAAACAAGATCAATTGAAAAGGGGGAGGAAACGAATGGCATCATTATTGATTGACCTTAACAAGGTCTCAAAAATATACTGCAGCAAAGAGCATGCACCTGGTTTTACAAACAAGGTGGTTTCTCTTTTCAAGCCAACCTATAAAAACCATCACGTTCTCAAAGAGATCAGTTTCACCCTTTTTTCAGGGCAATCACTCGCCATCGTTGGACCTAATGGAGCCGGAAAATCAACACTGATTAAAATACTTTCTGGTATACAAACAGCCGATGAGGGATGTGTTAAAGTCTTAGGAGTTGATCCTTATAAAACAAAAAAAGATTTGTTTAAGTCTCTGGGGGGCGTCTTTGGTCACAAAAATTGCTTATGGTGGGATTTGCCCTCCGCTATAGTCTAGAAATGGTCCAACCTTTATATGACCTTGAACGGAGCTCTTTTATCCGTGATCTTAAAGAAATCACTGCGTTATTGGACATTGAGCATATCATGGATAAGCCCGTGCGCATGCTAAGCCTTGGTGAAAGAGTAAAAAGTGAATTGGCGTTTAATTTGTCTTTTAGACCTAAGCTGTTGTTTTTAGATGAACCAACGATTGGTCTTGATATTAGCTCCAAACATGAAATCAGGGAACTGCTTAAAAAACTAAAAAGAGAGCAAGGCTTAGGATATATCATCACAAGTCATGATATGGGAGATATTGATGGGTATGTCGATGATATTCTTCTTTTGCATAAGGGAAAGAAGCAGTTTCATGGCGCTATGGATATACTCAAAGAGATGATCCCTTCATGGGTGAGAATAACAGTTTTTTGTGAACACCTGCCAACACCTTCAACCCTTATAGAAAACATTGATGAACTCGCCATAAAATTGTCCGCTCCTTTAAAAGAGAAACACTTTAATGATGAAAAATGTACACTAGAGATTTCACTGTTGCGTGAAGATGTTCCACGTTTCCTAAGAGAAATCGCAACAGAACTTAACTGTCCGTTTTCTGTCTCCACTCCCTCACTTGAAGAGATGCTCCGTGTTAAATTTAAAGAATTTATCTAACCATTGCTTTGCTCTGTTTTTCTTTGCCAAAAACGGCTTGCTCACCATCCTCAGTGACAGGGCAATGTTTTTTTACCGATTTTGTCATGGGAACACTCTCGCCCTTCATGATTCAACTTCTGTTGTGGAATGCCCTTTTTTCTGATACGGGCAACAACATAAACGGTTTTGGTTTTCATGATATGATGTATTATTATGCCTTTGCCTTAGTTTTCTCACGCTTAAACAATGGTTACGGCATCATTCAATCTTTCTCTAAGCATGTGAAAGAAGGGCAATTAGAAGTCTATCTCACCAAACCATTCAGTTACATGACACAAATGTTGTTGCCCTTTTTGGGTGAAAGTGTGCTCTATGCCATTCCCTTAATAGCTCTTTTTACTGTAAAGCTTATTTTATCATACGAAAATATTTTAGGATTGATCATCGCTTTTCTGTTATTTTTTCTCATTTTTGTTCTCTCCCAATTGCTGTGTTTTTTTCTCTCCTTTGCCATTGCCTTATTGAGTTTCTGGGTGATTGAATACAATATCTTGCTCTCTTTTAGTATTCTTAGTTCAGCACTTCTTGGCGGTACCCTTTTACCTCCCTCTTTTTGGCCAACATGGCTTATTCCATTGATGCAGTATAATCCCTATCGTTTCATCATATCAGCCCCTGCTGAATTCCTCTCCACAAAAAACCTAGCGGTGTTTCAACAATTGATGTTGGGAAGTGTTTTTTATATTTTGTGTCTTTTATTCTTTATTCATCTTGTCTGGAAAAAAGGAATGAAAGCGTATCATGGAGCGGGAGGATGAGATGAAAATAATTCTTCATTTTATCGATATGAATATGCGCCGACAACTTGTTTACGGTAAAAACTTCATTGGAGAATTTCTTCTTTCTCTTTGCTATTATTTTATTCAATTCACCTTTATTGACAGAATTTCTTGCTTTTCAGGAAATATTGAGAGCTATAGCAGAGATGAAATTCATTTTATCTTTGTTGTCTTCATTTTACTTGGGATATTTTTGAATATTTTTACCAGCTCTATTGAAACATTTTTTGAAAAAGTAGCAGAAGGTAAAATTGAGGGATATTTGACAAAGCCTGTTTCAATTTGGCTGTTAATCTTGCTTGGCTGGTGCAGACCTCTTTATCTGATTAAATTTTTGCTTGTTGGTGTGAGTGCTTATTCCTTTGTCTCATTACCCGATATGTCAGAGATAAAACTGCAATGGCTTTCTTTTATTCTGGCCATAATTTGTGTCTTTATCATAAACTTGTGTTTTTTCATGATGTTCAACTTTATAACATTCATGACCAACCGTAAGATGCCGGTTGCCTATTTTCATGCCATGCTTTACCAACTTTCCTTTATCCCCATAGCAATTTATCCCTTAAATCTTGTGAAAGGACTGCTTTTTTTGCTGCCCATGGCTTTTTCGGCGTCCCTCCCCGTCTCACTCCTGCTTGGTAAAAATGAATGGCCTATCAGTTCTCTTGTGTTAAGCACTGTCTTTACCATGGTCATGACTTTGATCGTCTATAAGAAAACAATCCGTAAATTCAATGGATTGGGTGGATGAGACGAAAATCAGCATAATGCCAGCAACATCGCAAAATTATCCTTCAAAGAAGATTGTTAAAAAAATCGGATATTTTTCTGATTTTTTCCACATGATAAGGTGCGGTTTAGATGCCAACTCTCCCCTATAATCATGATTTCACAACCGCGTGAGAAAGACAAAACAAGCCTCTTAAAAACCTCTTTTCTTTGCATTGATTGTTCCATTCAAAAATATTGATTTCCTTAAATGATCACGCTGACACACTTTCTAGCGTACCATACTCAATGCTCTGTTCTTAAGCACATATTCGCCCTCTTGGCGACTCTTCATGAACATGCATCTTAGAGCCATCAATAACACCTCTTACAAATCACTTCATTGCCACTCTTTGCCCAATAAAAGAGATCAAAATAGTTCCCATTCATGGAATGATTATTAAAATCCCAAAAAGCAAAACTCTAAGGATATCAGAGAATAAAGGATCAATAAAAAATTGTTGACGAAACATCGCTTGTCCATTTTATAATTTTTATTTCAAAAAACTTGTAAGTATTTTTAAAGAAATATAAAAAACAACATTCCATAAGGGAGAAAAGTCATGAAAAATTCTATTCTTTGGCTTGGAATTCCCTCTTATGAAAACGAACAGGAAGCTATTTTCAATGCCTGCCATGAACTTGGTTAAATATCGTACTTTTAGCTCCTACTTGCCCTAAAATATGAGAAAATCGTGTCGATTTTTTCAAAGTTAACCTAGCAGATAATCATCAAGTACTCACCCTTGTTGAAGAGATTAAAAAGAACCGAAAATTTGTTTTATCTCTTTCATGGACTAATCCTTACGTTGAGCTTAATACGCTAGTATCACAGATGTTAGAAACGCCTGGAACAAGTGTTTCGTCTGCAACAAGAGCCAGAAATAAATATGAAATGATAAAAACTGTATGGGAAACTTATCCAGAAGACACCCCATCATTTAAATTAATGAAAGAAGAGGCAGATCTTAGCAACATCTCATTTCCCTGTGTGCTTAAACCAATAAGTTCTTCAGGTGCAAAAGGAATATATTACGCAGAAAACGAAAAACAAATGAAAGATGCATTTTATGGACTTATCAACCTTGGTAAAGAAGGGCATGATCAATGGAATTATAACCGTTATGGTCTTCATTTTTTATGCAAGTCTTATCTTTCCGATCAGGAAGTTTCTGTCGCAGGTGTTGTTGTAAATGAAGAATGCTATATTACAGGTATTGGGGATAAAAAAGTCACGGAACCTTGGTTTACAGAATACCAGTATATTTTCCAAACAAGATTAAATGATGAAGTAAAAATCGAAATTGAAAAGGCTACATATAATATTGTTAACGTCCTTGGGTTAAAAAATACCCCCTTTCATTTAGAGGCAAGATGGACAAAAGATGGCTTTAAATTCATTGAAATCGCAGCACGTATTAGAGGTGGAGTAACCACAACACATATTGTGAGCAATGCTTTAGGAATAAACTGGATTAAAAATGTCGTTTCTGCATTGATCAATAATGAAGTTGTTGAGATTCCTAAAGTAAAAACTTATACAGGCATTCATTACAGTATAGCCACTCAGGCTGGTAGATTGAAACACTATGAGTATCCTGAGGATTTACGCCATTCAAAAGCATTTCTTCACGCAAAATATTTGATAAAAAATGGAGATATTGTCTTGCTTCCTCCTGAAGATTTTTCCTATTTACTTTTAGGATATATCCTTGCAAAGGGGGAAAATTATAGTGAAGTGGCGAATTTTTTCAAAAAAGTATCTGAAGAAACCATGATTGAGGTAGAATAATTATAAAGATAAGAAATGGCTAAAAAAATTGAATTTTATGACTAAACACTACACGTAATGTTCCACTATAGAAAATTTTAGCATTTTTAGATGCTCTCTTTCTCCTATAAACATAAACCAATAAAAGATTTCTTGCCACTAACAATAGCAGCTCTTTGTTGTGTACAGCACATCCATAAAACAGAGGGCGGATATAAAAAAACAGACTTTGAAAATGAATATAGGCTATATCCACCACTATGAAAAACAGTGGCAAAGATTTTTATAGCTTCTTTCAATTTTTCTTCACGCTCTGTTTCTATTCGCGTTGTAAATTTCTCGATAGTAACTATATGAGCCAATTAAAAGTCTGCAAAGGGATTATACGATCCATTATCCCGCCGCCATTGGAAAGGTTCCGTAAACTCACTAGACCAAAGACCGATTTTGTTGTTGCGTGCACTCTCTTCAGCGTAGCGATACTGCGTTGGAACAGGATTTTTACTTTCTTTTGAAAGCACCAACATCCCTTCTGCAAGACCTGCTTCAGCTAAATCAACGCCATCAACGAAACATTGTGCATAAGAAATACCATTATGCATAAGAGCCTGCTTACAGGATAAACTCCGCCCCAGTGTTTTGGTCACCAGCCAAGCCGTTGTAACCGCACCACAGGGCCATTCTTGATCATTTAATTTTGCCTTTTGACGCGGCGCACAACTATCCACACCATAGAGATGAATATTGCGCGTCATGTGTTTACGCCAAGATTGTGCAACAGGGGTAAGCAATTTAAATGTAACACCACTGGTAACTGATACCTTCCCCTGAAAAACAGTTGTATTACCCCGTAAAACACTGTTCTGCAAATTCACAGCTGGTTCGTTTTTTGCTAACTTCTGTTTGATGATGGGTTCCATTGTTTTTTTCTCTGCCAAATAGATATTAACAATATCTTGGGCATCCTGCGTCGTAAAAGTCTTGAAACTACTCAAATCTATTTTATCTTTATATTGGCTTATTCCCCACGACATAGAGCCCACAATATAAATAATAACGACCCATTTAAATCGTATTCGTTTGATACATTCGTTTAAAAAGTGCATTATTTCTTTGCCTTTTCACATTTTTATCAACAACTTACCTACTCTTTAAGGAAAAAACTCTAAGTAAGATATGTTGAGTGTTAACGACATTTTGTAAATAAAGAATATTATTCTCACACGATTGGCTATTACCATTTTGAGATGAGATACAACTTAAAATTGCCATTTTTGTGTAACACAATCATAAAATGAAAAAAATATTTTGTCTCTTTAAAAGATTAAAGAAGAAGATTTTGGGAGTGCGTAAGGACCACTATCAAAGCCTTTTAAAAATAATCGAGGGGCATTGAGGCTGTAAATCAGAGGGGAGAAAAATTTTCAGCCATAAAGAGACAAGAGATCAATAAACAGTCAAAGAGAGGTAAAATGACAAACACTTTATCCAAAAACGGCATATTTATCGTTTTCATGCTGCTTTTGACAGCACTCATTTTAATAGAACCTTCTTATGCCGCTGATACTTCACAGGGATTTGGAAAGCTTGATAGTGTTTTAAGCAGTATCGTTGATACGATGACAGGAAATACAGCAAAGCTTATTGCGGTTATATGTGTTATTGGCGTGGGGATTGCTTGGATGTACGGCTTTTTTGATTTACGCAAAGCAGCCTTTGTTATTATCGGCATTGGTATTGTTTTTGGGGCTCCTGCGCTCGTTGGTAAATTAATGGGCTCATCATAAATGAACGAAGATACTCTTTTCCTTGCCTGTACAAGGCCCGCTATGATTGCGGGTGTCACAATAGAAGCGATGGCACTTAATGGTATGGCAACAACCATCCTTTTTATTCTAACCAGCGGTTTTACCATGATTGGCCTTGGCGTTGGTATGCACTTTGTTTTGCGTGAAGTCACAAAATACGACCACAATCAATTTCGCGTACTCTTTGCTTGGCTCAATACAAGGGGAAAACAAAAAAACATCACAAGATGGGGAGGAGGTTCTACATCTCCTCTACGTCTTATCCGTACTTATAAGGAACTAGGCAGATGAAGCAGACGGCCATCATGAAACGGGAAATTTTGCCTGAAGAATATATTCCCTATATACGCCACGTCAATCAGCACGTCATTGCTTTGAACTCGCGTTGCTTGATGATTGTGATGGCCGTTGATGGTGTGAATTTTGACACGGTCGATATCGATCAAATAAATTCCTTACACAACCAATTAAACACACTGTTAAAAAATATTGCCGATGAGCGTGTTGCTTTATATTCTCACATTATCCGCCGGCGTGAAACGATTTATCCAGACAGTCAATTTTCTTCATCTTTTGCCGCAACCTTAGATGCAAAATACAAAAAGAAAATGGTTTCACAAGAGCTTTATAGAAATGATCTGTTTGTTTCCCTACTGTGGAATCCAGCATCCGATAAAACAGAACAGCTCGCTTCCTTTTTTCAGCGCTTAACAAAAGCCAAAAAAACACAATCTGAACCAGATCAGGAAGCCATCCGAAAACTTGAAGAGTTAAGCCAAGACTTTATGGAAGGTTTGGAAGCCTATAATCCACGTCTCTTATCCATTTATGAGCATGACGGTATTTTATTTTCTGAACAAAGCGAATTTCTCCACCAGTTGGTGGGAGGAAGACGTGAACGTATTCCCCTGACATTTGGCACCATTGCCTCAACGATTTATTCCGATCGTGTCATTTTTGGCAAAGAAATTATTGAAATTCGCCATGAAAGCAATGAACGCTTTGTTGGTATGTTTGGCTGGAAAGAATATCCCTCAAGAACACGCCCAGGTATGACCGATGGTTTACTCACCGTCCCCTTTGAATTCATTTTAACACAGTCTTTTGTCTTTAAGAGTAAAACGGCTGCCAGTACCATTATGGGACGCAAACAAAATCAAATGATTAGTGCGGCCGATCGTGCCAGTTCACAAATTGTAGCGCTCGATGAAGCCCTTGATGATTTAGAATCCAACCGTTTTGTTTTGGGCGAACATCATATTTCTCTAGCCGTTTTTGCTGATCATCCCAAAATGTTGTCTGAGAATCTCTCAAAAGCACGTTCACATTTAACCAATGGTGGAGCCGTTATTTCACGAGAAGATTTAGGATTGGAAGCGACTTGGTGGGCACAATTGCCAGGAAATTTTAGCTATCGTGCACGCTCTGGAGCGATTACCAGCAGAAATTTTGCGGCGTTATCACCCTTTCACTCCTTTCCCATTGGTAAATTGGAGGGTAATGTTTGGGGAACTGCTGTAGCATTGTTGAAAACACAAGCAGGTTCCCCTTATTATTTTAATTTTCATTATGGTGATCTTGGCAATACCTTTGTTTGCGGTCCATCGGGATCTGGTAAAACGGTTATTGTTAATTTTCTTCTCGCCCAATTACAAAAACACAATCCGACCATGGTCTTTTTCGATAAAGATCAAGGGGCCGAGATTTTTGTGCGAGCAGGAGGTGGCAAATACAAACCTTTAAAGAACGGACAGCCTACTGGTATTGCCCCCTTAAAAGGTATGGAATACACCGAAAAAAATAAAATCTTTCTTCGTAATTGGATCTTAAAGCTCGTCACAACTGAAGGACAAACAGTCACAGAAGAAGAGCGACAAGATATCGCCAAAGCCATTGATTCCTTAGCAAGTTTACCCCGTGCACAACGCTCTTTAAGCGCTCTTCAACTGTTTTTTGATAACACATCAAAAGAAGGAATTGCCATACGCTTACAACCTTGGATAAGAGGAGATGCTTTAGGCTGGGTGTTTGATAACGATCAAGATGATCTCAATTTAAATGCTCAATTTATTGGTTATGACATGACCGATTTCTTAGACAATGAAGAAATTCGGCGTCCCTTGATGATGTACCTCTTTCACCGCATTCTTGATCTTATTGATGGACGACGCATTATTATTGTTATTGATGAATTTTGGAAAGCACTTGAAGATGATTCATTTAAAGCTTTTGCCCAAGACCGTCTGAAAACAATCCGTAAACAAAACGGGATGATGTTGTTTGCAACGCAAAGCCCCAAAGACGCTTTAAACTCAACAATTGCCCATACAATTATTGAGCAATGCCCCACACAAATATTTTTTCCAAATCAAAAAGCAAATTATCAAGATTACGTTGAAGATTTCAAACTGACTGAGCGTGAATTTGAACTGATACAGTCAGAATTGAGCAGAGAATCCCGTCGTTTCCTTATCAAACAAGGACAAAATTCCGTTGTTGCAGAACTTAACTTACGCGGAATGAACGATGAGATCGCCGTCTTAAGCGGCACAACCAAAAATATTGAACTCGTGAACCAAATTATCAACGAATATGGAGAAACCCCCGATGAATGGCTCCCCATATTTCATCAAAGGAGAGAAAAACAATGAAAAAATATAGCTTAATCACACTGTTATCTTTGTCTTTCAGCCCTTATGCAAATGCACAAACCACCCAAAATGTAGATGAATATTATAAAAGTGCATTAGAAAGTAGGCAGCAAGTACAGGCTTCAACACAAGAAACAGCTGAATCGATTTACGCATCGACAACTGAAACTACCAAAAAAATTGAAGAAATAAGGCAAGAAATTGAAAAGTTAAAATTAAAAACAGAGACAAAACCTGAAGAAATGCAAGCACTTCGACAAGAACTTCAAACAAAACTCTCTCTTCTTCAGACGCAACTTCAAACAGATACTCTAAAACTTCAATATCTCACTATGCTTCAAGCAAAAAATAGCAAAACCAAAGAAGAGCTTCATGAAGAAACAACGCAAGGAGAACGTAAAAAGATTCAAGATCAACTAGCAGAAAAAGAAAAAAAATTAGAAGCACAAGTTGAGAGATCGAATGTCCGACTTTAAGTTTTCCCCGTTTGGGACTGTTTCTGAATATATTGTAGCACCACTCGACAATGTGATGAACACAACGGTGAGTGGGCTATCTTCTGCGATTTCAGCACCACTTAATCTTGCTGCAATTATTTTTACCTTTTTATATGGCTATAATGTTATGACAGGTCGTGTAGCCCTTTCTATGCATAGTCTCCTCAATAATGTGGTTAAGATCGTTGTTGTCACAACAATGGCAACGAATGCAGATACATTTAATATCTATGTCAAAGATATTTTCTTTAATGATTTAGTAAACGCTATTGGAAATGCGCTCAACAGCAATCCTGCGAATTCCAATGTCTTTGATTATATTTTGTTAAAGGCAAGTTATCGCTTTCAAGAAGTCTTATACAATGCTTGGTTTTTTGAAAAAATTGTTGTTGCTATTCTTGGTGGTGTAATGCTTGTGACCGTTATTTTCTTTTGTATAGGTGGTTTTATTGTCCAAATGTTTGCACAAGTTGCACTGGTAATGATTATAGGTCTTGGTCCCCTCTTTATCAGTTTATACTTATTCAATGCAACGCGAAAATACACCGAAGCGTGGATTTCAACTTTGATCAATTTTACCATTTTACAAGTTCTCGTGATCATGCTTGGAACGATTATATGTCAAATTATCCTGCAGGTTCTTAAAGTTTCCTATGAGTCAATCTATATTCTTTTCCCACCTGTCATCGTCATTTCGATCATAGGGGTTATTATCTTCCGCGCACTTCCAGGTCTTGCTTCAGCCTTAGCTGCTGGTGGGCCATACTTTAACGCTGGTGTATCTTCAGGAGGACAGATTGCTTCAATGCTTTACAATAGCGCTAAATCGGGTGGACATAGTGTCGCTTCACACCTTACAAGTACAGCAAGTTCTGCAAGCAGAGCAGCAAGTACAGCAGCAAAATTGGGAGGGCGAGGACGTGGTCGCTTTTAAGAGACATCTCTTTAAAAGAACCAGAGCTCTTATTTATGCATTGCATGCGCGAGAGAGCGCATGCACCACGCACATTTTGCGTGAAATAATTGATATCCTTGGTTTTACACAACCCATCAAAATCTTTCATCACATGCTTTTGTGAGATCGTTCAGAACAAAAGCTTCTATACGTTGTATTCCAAAGTATTTGTGAGTTAAAAAAATGAAACGAAAAATAACTTTTTTTGTGATCCTAACGATTGCCCTTACGGGCTGTGCCTCTCTGAGTGGCCCTAAAAAGCCACCACGATGTAATGGCAAAGTTACCCGTGCTTTAAATAAAGACAAATGGGATTGGGACAATAAAGGCATTATCTTACAAGAAAAAGGTGAAAAGCCTGTCACAACACCCATCATTCTCAATACCCTAGAAAGCGAAAAAGCAACAGCAAGCGTGACACTTAAGGAAGCTACATTAAATCCCATAACCCAAGAAACACTTTCTCATAGAACTGTGGAGGTCATGCGTGAAAAGTAATGAATTTGATGAATATATAAAAGAAGCACGCTCATTCGATATTGACCGCATGCACGGCATGCGGGTGCGGATGAAAATTGCTATGGCTTTTACAGTCCTTTTTGGCTTAATGACAATTGCTTTAGCTTTGGCTATTGCAGCATTAACCCCCTTAAAAACTGTAGAGCCTTTTGTGATCCGCGTTGATAATTCAACAGGCATTGTCGAGACAGTAAGTGCACTAAAAGAAACGCCAAACAACTATGATGAAGCGATAACACGCTATTTTGCTGGCCAATATGTCCGTGCCAGAGAAAGCTTTCAAGCCTCGGAGGCGGAACATAATTTTAGCTTGATCTCTCTTTTCTCTTCACCAGAAGAGCAAAACCGTTTTGCCAAATGGTATTCGGGCAACAATCCAGAAAGTCCGCAAAATATTTATCAAAATATAACTGTTACGGTAGCCATTAAATCAATCTCCTTTTTAAACGACGAACTCATTCAAGTGCGTTACTACAAAACACTAAGAGAACTAAATGGCGCTGAAAATATTTCCCATTGGGTTTCGATTTTAAAGTTTTCCTACATCAATGCAAAAATTTCAACCAAGGACCGCTTAGTCAACCCACTTGGCTTTCAAGTATCCGAATATAGATCTGATCCAGAGGTGATACAATGATTAGATTTTCTCAGATAATTTTAGCCTTCATTGTCGCAATGAGCTGTCATACAACCTCCTCATTTGCAGAAACAGCCCCCGTAAGTGCCCGCAAAGACAATCGCATCAGATTTGTCAATTATGACCCATACAATGTCACGCAAATCATTGGCTCTATTCGTTCTTCAGTCCAACTTGAATTTGCCGATGATGAAGAAGTGACCTATGTAGGCATTGGCAATTCCGTTGCTTGGCAAGTTGCACCGGCTGGCCACTTTGTTTTTCTCAAACCGCGCGAAGTTCAGCCCGTCACCAATTTACAAATTGTCACAAGCCGCCAAGATGGGACAAAGCGTTCTTATCAGTTTGAATTACAAGTGCGTGAAGGCGATGTTTCAGCAGGCAATGAAACATATTTCTTAGTCAAGTTTCGTTATCCAGAAGATGAAGCCTTACGGAAAAAATTAGCCGAAGCCGCCAAAGCTGAGCAGCGCGAAGCAAACTTTGTCAATGATGTTTTAAATATCCATGAAGATTTTGGACCACGCAATTGGGCTTATGAAGCACAAGGCTCAAGCCTTATTGAACCTTCCTCTGTCTATGACAATGGTAAAACAACAACATTCACATTTTCAGGCAACAGAGAAATTCCTGCCATTTACCTTGTCTCGCGTGATGGACAAGAAGCACTTGTTCCAAAATCAATTAAAGGCAACAAAGTTATTGTTCATGCCACAGCTGCGCAATTTACTTTGCGTCGTGGCAATGACGTACTGTGTATCTTCAATAAAAGGTTTGTGCCTGAAGGAATTAATCCCGAAACCGGTACCACATCACCATCCGTACAACGTAAAGTGAACATAGGAAGCAGCCATGAATGACAAAATGGATGAAAAAGACATCAATGATCGCGATACGATAAAAGATGCTCAAGGAAAAAAACAACAAAGCAATGTAGGGAAAGCAATAGCTCTCGTTATTCTTTTTGCTGTTTGTATTTATTTAGCATATTCAACGCTTACCACAGACACAAAACAACCTGTTGAACCTCCAAAAGAAGGAATTATTAAGCAAACAGAACGTTTCCGCCCTGCAGAACCAAAGCCCGTGGTTTTTGAACAACCTCGACAAAATGGTACTTTACAACAAAAGAGCCCTTTACAACGCAACGCTCTATTACCAAAGGTTGAACTCCCCACACCCACAGTAAACCAACCCAAAACCGCTGATGATGAACTTCTCCAAGCAGCACAACGCGCTCCTGTATTAGCCTATACAAACCCCCAACAGAATACAGGAAACACCACAAAAGATAATAGTGTTTTGCTGAACAAACTGGACAACACACCTGATGAAACAGCACAGCAATTTAATCACCTTCTCAAGCCAACAACCCTTGAAGGCATTCGCGCTTCAGCGCTTCCCAATCGTAACTTCATCATCACAATGGGTACGCCCATTCCCTGTATTTTAGAAACAGCCATCAACAGTGACCAACAAGGATTTACCAGTTGTATCGTTTCCAGAGATATTTTGTCAGACAATGGTCGCGTTGTTCTCCTTGATAAAGGAACTCAAATTGTTGGCGAATATCGTGGCGGATTAAAAAAAGGACAAAATCGTCTTTTTGTGCTCTGGACAAGAGCAAAAACACCACAAGGTGTTATTATCGCATTAGCTTCACCAGCAACGGATACTTTAGGGCGTTCTGGTATGGATGGAGATGTTGATAATCATTGGTTAGAGAGGATTGGCTCTGCACTTCTTGTGTCGATTGTCAGAGATGCCACAAACTATGCAAGGGAGCGTTTATCAAAAAGTCGAAAAAAGAAGGATAAGGAAGCAGCTGCTTCGGAAGAAAACGTTGAAACAGTTTCTGCGGGACAAAATATTGCAAACATTCTCACAGAAAATTACGCCAATCTTCCTCCAACATTGACCAAGAACCAAGGGGAAATGGTGAACGTTTTTGTTGCCCGTGATTTAGATTTTTCCAATATTTACAAATTGAAAGTCATCGAAAACAAAAAACAAATCACCAATCGAACCCTTTCAAAAAACTTCTATAAAAAACAGTGACTTTGAAATGAACCAAGACCTACAGCATTTAAACGATGAAACCATCGCTATTGTTTTAACAAAACTTGAACCAATTAACGCTTTTTTGCAAGATGATAGTCTTTTTGAAATTGTCATCAATCGTCCCTATCAAGTGATGACGGAAGGAATTGAAGGCTGGAAAACCATAGAGGTCCCAGCTCTCTCGTTTCACGAGCTTATAGGAATTGCTAAAGTTATCGCGTCCTATTCTAAGCAAAATATATCGGACAAAAATCCCGTCTTATCTGCAACCCTGCCTGGTAATGAGCGTATTCAAATTGTCATTCCTCCAGCGGTCGAAAAAGACACCATCAGCATGACAATTCGCAAACCCTCATCACGGAATTTTTCCCTTGAAGATCTTGCAGATAAAGGTCTCTTTTCGCAGTGTGAGCAAATATCATTTACGCCCTTAAGTGATTATCGATCACGCTTTAATGAACTCAAAAGCGTTGAGCATAACTTAGCAGACGCTTACTGTAACAAGGACTTTGTTTTCTTTTTAAATCAGGCAGTAGCGTGCCAAAAAAATATTCTGATTGCTGGTAAAACCGGATCGGGTAAAACAACATTGTCCAAAGCATTAATTGCTAAAATTCCTGATGACGAGCGTATTATTACCATTGAAGACACACAAGAATTGGTTGTTCCTCAACAAAATCATGTTTCTATGATCTATTCAAAAGATGGACAAGGTTTATCCTCTGTTGGTCCCAAAGAACTGCTTGAATCTGCATTACGCATGCGTCCTGATCGCATTCTTTTACAAGAACTTCGAGATGGTACAGCTTTTTACTATATCCGCAATGTCAATTCAGGACATCCCGGTTCGATTACCACGGTTCATGCCTCAACAGCACTTGCTGCCTTTGAACAAATGACCCTTTTGGTCAAAGAAAGTGAGGGAGGAAGTGATTTAGAGCGTGATGATATCCGTGGTCTGTTAATTTCAATGATTGACATCATCATTCAATGCAAACGAATTGAAGGAAAATTTAAAGTCACAGAAATCTATTACGACCCGTTCAAACAACGAAACATCTTTGGGGGAAACTGAAAAAACACACCTTCTAAAAAAGATTTTTAAAGGCAATTCTTGAAAAGCTGGAAAGGAAGAATAAATGCCAATAAAGGCGCTAGAAAATCCTTGTATCAATGACACCAGAAGAACTGAAAAAGCGCCGTGAAGCAGTTGATGCAGCCATCAGCAGCCACGCCGTTGAAGGGATAACGCTTCATTGCAAAACACTTACAATTTTAGAAGCATATGCGAGGGGAAATATTGCATGAGAGGAGTTTAACACCCTTATGGACAACTCTACATTATAAGGAAGTAACGATGCCAAAAGCCAAAGCAAAGACAAAAAATAGAGACCAGACCTCTCCCCATCATTATGTCTATCCTAAAACGACAACACTCAAAAATAAATATGGAATAAAAGACTTAAAATCCTTTCTGGACAAATGCTCACATGATACAGCACGAGCAATGGGTGATCTGCGTAAGGAACCCCTCCCAGAACATTTTGATATCGCCTATCTATGCCATATTCATAAACAGTTGTTTCAAAAGACTTTTGAATGGGCTGGTCATCCCCGCCATATCCCTTTCACATTTGCAGATGGCACCACAGCCGCCATGCCAGAAATGAAAAGAACGGGGTGGGAAAATCCTTTTGCAATCGGTGATGAGGTTCAACAAGGCTTACAAAGATTAGAGCAAACACTTGCAGAAAAAGATAATTTGCAAGGCTTAACGCGTGAAGAATTTAACACTGAAGCAATAAGCTTATTTAACGCTCTCAACCAACTTCACCCATTCAGAGAAGGCAATGGACGCACACAACGAGTATTTTTTGAAAATCTCGCTCTCGCAGCAGGACATCAGCTTGACTTTTCGCTTGTCACCAAAGAACGCATGATGCTCGCCAGTGTTTCAGTAGCAGAAAAAGGCGATCTAGAGCCTATGCAACATCTGTTTGAGGATATCTCCAATCCAGAAAAAATAAGCCTTTTAAAAGAATTTATGGGCAGCATGAAAGATCTGGGACGCAATGTGAATGATCGTCCTGTTATGGTTGTAAAAGAAGGTGAAACTTACACAGGCACCTATAGAGGTGCTGGTCTCAACAGCTTCGCCTTCAACGTAAAAGGTGCTTACATCATCGGCAATAAAGAGGATCTCACCCCAGAACAATTAAAAACATTAAAACCTGGCGACAAATTTACCTTTACCGCTCCCAAAGGCAGAGATCTTGAGAAAACTCTTATCCCCAAAGAGACATTAGCCCCTCTGACAAAAGGCGAAATAGCGGAATTAATTGCCGAAGACGCCTGTGTCCAGACAAGTCGCAAACAACTCCAACAGTTGTCGAAAACTGTTTATGGCAGCTCGAAAAAATGTGATGATAAAATGATTGCGATTATTAAAAATCCAAGTTGTGGTCAACATATCGCCAATCAGATTGAACAAGTACCGCATTCTGTTGCTCCGCTTGCAGGTTTCAGTTTATGTGGTCTACAAAATCGTACACGCGCAAATGCTAAAAATCATGTTGAGATGCTCTGTGCTGGAGTGATGAATTTTACACACGCGGTACAACATGCTGAAAAAGAAATCTTGCAAGAACATCAAAGAGAGCAAAAACGCCGTGCAACAGAAGTAGAGACACCAAGTCAAAACTTGCAAGACGTTCTTGCCTTGCCAAAAGAATTGCAGCAAGAGGCTTTAGCGAGAAATCCTGTTCTTCAAAAAGAGCTCCGTAATCTTGTAAAAAACGTCAATGCTCGTCTTTCTGCACAAGAACATAAAGCGATCAAAAATGGTGATCATGAAGCACTCGCGCAAGCTCTTGGCACATCTGTAAATAAAGCACAAGAAATTACACAAACCGTTCAAAAAAGCAAAGAACTATACCAGCACAGCCAAACACGTACGCTCCATTGTTCAAAAGCACTCGCTATGGCTAGCTAAAGGCAATGAAATCTCGTTGCTTTATTTCGAAAACATACTGAGAGATGTTTTGACATTCTCTGAAACCATGAAAGAAGCAAACCGTTTAGTAGCCTGTCACCGTAAAATATGAACAACAACAAATCTGGAGAAAACTGAGAGTCAGACAAAAATGAAATATACAAAAACACAGATGGCGCTTATTTTAGCGCCAATCGCTTTAGGGATTTTCACAATATTCCTTATTCCTTATTTATTGTCTTTTGTCACAAATGGGCTGGATAGCGGGCAACTTTATTGGTATCTGCGTTCAGAACCTTTATTAATACTGGTCATGGTTGCCAGTATATCGTTACTTTATAGTCTCTCACAAAAACTGTACCTACGCAAAGCAATCACATTTGTCTCAACTGTCTTTTTTGGCATCACAGCCCTCTATCATATTGGCAGTGAGATACAACGCTTAAGCCCTTATGTTGGTCAACAAGGGATAACTTGGAGTTATGCGCTCAAGTTCATGGACCCCATGGTTGTCTTTGGCATCATCATCAGCTTCGCTCTTTTATCAATCCAACTTATTACAGCCTCTCCACGCAAAAACAAGGTCAAGCGTGCCAAAAAAGGGGTTTTTGGTGATGCTTCATGGATGAATTTGAGAGAAGCAGCTAAAATTTTTCCTGCCAACGGCCAAATTGTTGTTGGCGAGAGATACCGTGTTGACCAAGATAGTGTGTGTAATATTCCCTTTGCACCTGGCAATAAGACGACATGGGGGAAAGGTGGAAAAGTACCCCTCCTCACCTTCAATCTTGATTTTGGTTCAACCCATATGATTTTTTTTGCTGGTTCTGGTGGCTACAAAACAACCAGCACAGTGGTTCCAACATGTTTGACCTATCCCGGCTCTATCGTTTGCCTTGACCCTTCCACCGAGGTTGCACCAATGGTCAGATTTGCACGGAAAAAAATGGGCAATAGAAATGTTATTGTTCTTGATCCCAATTCTATTTTAACAAAAAACTTTAATGTCCTTGATTGGCTTTTAGACGACAGTGTCCCACGCCCACAACGTGAAGCCAATATTGTGGGTTTTTCCAAATTGCTTATCTCGGACAAAAAATCAGATAATTCTTCGGCAGAATATTTCTCGACACAAGCGCATAATCTTTTAACAGCTCTTCTTGCACATGTCATATTTTCCGATGAATATGAGGACCATGAGCGCACTTTAAAAACATTGCGTGAGATATTGTCTCAATCAGAAACAGCTATTGTCAATCAATTACGCATGATTCAAGAAACGACACCTTCTCCTTTTATTCGTGAAATGGTTGGTATTTTCACGGAAATGGCAGAGCAAACCTTTTCAGGTGTCTACACAACAGCTTCAAAAGACACCCAATGGCTTTCTTTGTCCAATTATGCTGATCTTGTCTGTGGTAATGATTTTGCCTCCTCAGATATTACAAATGGCAATACAGATGTTTTTCTCAATCTCCCTGCCAGCATTTTGAACAGCTATCCAGCAATTGGACGAGTCATTATCGGTGCTTTTTTAAATGCCATGATTACAGCTGATGGAAACTATAAAAAACGTGTTTTATTTGTCTTAGACGAAGTCGATCTTCTTGGTTATATGAATATTTTAGAAGAGGCACGCGATCGTGGTCGTAAATATGGCACTTCACTCATGCTCTTTTATCAATCCTCCGGTCAGTTGGTCAATCACTTTGGAGAATCAGGCGCACGCTCATGGTTTGAAAGCTGTTCCTTTGTGAGCTATGCGGCCATTAAAGACCTCCAAACAGCCAAGGATATTTCAGAGCGCTGTGGTCAAATGACCGTTGAGGTTGCAGGAACAAACAAATCGAGAGGCTTGTCTTTAGGACAGAGCTCTTACAACATCAATTATCAGCAAAGAGCGCTGATTTTACCCCACGAAATTATTCAAGAGATGCGTCAAGATGAACAAATCATTCTCATGCAAGGGCAACCCCCTTTACGATGTGGTCGTGCGATCTATTTTAGAAGAAAAGAAATGTTAGCAGCTGCTGAAAAGAACCGTTTTGCTCCAAAAGCAAAGAAATAATGAAAAATGCCTCTTTATGAGGAATGATCATCAAAACAAGAACAACACTCTCAAAGGATAAAGACATCTATTTTATTTAAAAAGCCAGTTTAAAAGGAATCTCACATGCTCCAACAAGAAAAATATGGGGGAGAAAAATCTTTGAACATGGCTTTTATGCGCGTACTTCCCAACGCTATTCGTCTTTATAAAAAATGCCCCCAATACCAAAACAACGCTGGCAATCATGACCAGCAATCTCACGCTCTAAAGCCCCATCAAGGGGCTTTGGCAAAAAAAACACCTCGAAAAACTCCCCCTTGTCAGCCTGACCAACAGAAAAGAAAAAGACTCCCCCAAAACATTTCCCCAAATACACAAAAGCAACCTGCATTAACAACAACGCGAACAGACTCTTCTCTCCCTCTCACAGAAAAAGAATTACAAAAGCACCAAGACAGGGAAGCAAACCACAGATCTATAGGCAAGAAAATGAAGCCAACTGCCCAACATTTCAAAAGAATACACGCAGGGGGGGCTTTTTACATAAAAAGTTTAACACACCCTCATCAACACCCCCTATCCTCTAAGGAGAAAATAGATGCTAGAGCAGAATTATCTGTATAAAAACACCAAAACCCTGAAAAATAAATATGGCATTAAAAACCGCCAAAAACTGTATGACCGCGTTGCCCGTGATGCAGCCAAAGAAGCAGTAAATCTTCGCTATGAACCAGCTCCCCAAAAACTTGATGCCGCTTATCTCAAAACACTTCATTGGAGCCTTTTCCATCAAAGTTTTGAATGGGCAGGCCAAACTCGCGACAAATCTTTTACCTTTTCAGATGGCTCTACAGCCCGTATGCCAGCCATGCGCCCTAAAGGACATGAAGTTCCTTTTGCCGTGGGGGGACAGATTCATAAAGAACTGAGACAATTAGAGAAAATGCTTCGTACAAAGGATAATTTACGGGGCTTATCGCGCCAAGAATTTGCTGCAAATGCCGCTCACGTTTATATGCTTCTCGACCACGCCCATCCTTTTAGAAAAGGCAATGGGCGTGTACAACGAATGTTTATGGAAAAACTTGGACAAGTCGCAGGTCATCACATTGATTTTTCTTCTATAACATACGAGCGCTTAACCCAAGCCAGTATTCAAGCCATGCAGCGTAGTAATCCAGAACCGATGCACCATCTCTTTGAAGATATGACCCATCCCCAAAAAGCACAGCTTTTAAAGGAATTTATCTCCAATATGAGAAACGCTGGACTTGGAGAAATCAACAATCGTCTTGTTGTAGCAGCAAAAGAAGGTGAAATCTATAATGGCATCTATAGAGGTGCAGGAGCAGAAGGTTTTGTCATAGAGGTGGGTGATGCTTTCGTTGTCGCGCCCAAAGATGATCTCGCCCCGGAACAAGTAAAAACATTACAAAATGGCGCATCCATCTGCTTTGCAAAATCAAACGTACAAAATTTAACAGAAACACTCATTCCAAAAGAAACACTACCACCTCTCAGCAATGAAGAAGTGTTCACAAGAGTTGCACACGACCCCTTCGTTGAAGCACATCAAAAAGAGGTCCAACGCTTATCAAAGCTCGTCTATGGCAACGAGAAAGTCCTCAATGCAAAAATGGAGTTGATAACTGCCGATCCAAGCTTTGGTCAAGGATTTGCCGATCAAATTTCCCAAGATCCTCAATCGATCTCTAAGCTTGCAGGGGTAAAAATACTTGGCATGAAAAGTCCAGAGCGCAGACAAGCGCAACAGCATATTCCACAACTGAGTGAAGCACTAAAAAATTATGCCACAGCCGCACAACAAACAAAGGAAGAAGTTCTAGAACACCATGCAAGGCAACAAAATCGCTTGAGCCAATCTGTTGCAAAACCAAGTAAAGACTTACAAGACCTTTTTGCTTTACCACCAGAACAACAAAAAAATGCTTTGTCTCGTTCTCCTATTCTACAACAACAACTCCACAGTTTTTCGCGCCAATTACACAATCGTTTATCACCAGAAGATCGTCAAGCCATAGAACAAAAAGATCATACAAGACTTTCTTGCCTGCTTGGTGTATCGGAAAGCAAAGCCAAAGAAATTGCCAAAACTCTCACTCTCACCAAAGAAACACAATGTCAGATGCGCAGTCTTAAAGTGAGCCGCTCCTCATCCCTAGCTCTCACAGGCTAAACAAAAAACAGAGAAATTTCCCTTTTTCTCTCATCCCTTTATGCGTAACATTCCCTCTTGAGAGTCTTCAGAGTTGTTATAAAATGTTACAAAAAAAAATTATCCAATAAGAGCAAGCAATTTTATATAACTTATTGATAAAATTTCACAAAAAAACTGTATTAAAGACATAAATGTCGATTATCCTTATCCCTGAATAGCGCAAGTCTTTGGAGGTCATTTAAATGGATATTTTGCTTTGTATAAAGAAGTCAAAATATAAAGGCGGAGAGTGCACCAAAGAGGTTTTCTCAAATATTGAAAGGAAACATGCATGAAAAAAAATCAACCGTCCCCTTCTAACCGTGTAGATCAACTAAGACAACAGTTTGAACGACAAAATCTAGAAGAACAAAACCTAGGAGCTGCTGGTGGAGAACCCCTTTACGCACAAGTAAAAAAATCACCAAAACAGCAGCGCCCCCAAGGACCAGCAGAATCTGCCTATGCATCCCCAAGAGCACCAGAAGCTGCCCCCCAATACCCAGAAGAAAGGATCTATGCACCCCAAAAGCCACTAGGCAATCCCTATGACAGACTGCCTGGGAACCCAAGTAATGGGCAACGCGCCAAAAAACTAGTAGACCCCTATGCAATAGGAGATCTGAATAATCTAGGAAGAGATCCTGAGTCTCAACAACGAGTCAATCCCCTCTATGAGAGCGTTGGCGGGGGTGCAGGGGGTAGGCCACGTCCTGAAGAACATCTCTATGCAGAGCTTAACTGGGATCAAGATGGGCGCTCCCCCACAAAACCCGTAGAGTCTGTTTATGCAACCGTTGGCGGAGGTGCAGGGGGTGGGCGAAATCCTCAATCACCAGAACATCTCTACGCAACCGTTGGCATGGGTGCTGATGGTGGGCGCTCTCCCACAAAGCCTGTAGAGTCTGTCTATGCAACCGTTGGCATGGGCACAGGAGGTGGACAAGACTCTCAACGCCTAGACAATCCTCTCTATGAGGGCGTTGGCTCAGGCAGGACCACCCCCCCTCCAAGAACGCCGCAAGATGAGATTAGAACAAAGATGATGCAAACCCCAGAATTCCAATATACTGTATTGGAAATCCAAGAACGATGCCAAGTTGTTTATGGTAATCGGCATGCTTTAAATGAAGGACTCTCTAAGATTCTTGAAAATCCTGGAGCAGGAGACAAGGTTCTGTGGGAACTTGCAGCAAATCCTGAAGGACCTGGTAAACTTGCAGGAAGGACAGTACTTGGCGTAAAAAGCCCAGCCCGCAAAGAGGCTGAAGAGGAATTTGGCTCCCTTTGTTCTACTCTTGAAAGACATATAGCTCAGGCACAAAAACTACACAGTCGTTTGACCCGTGAGCAGGAAAGAGGGCGTGGACATTCGAGAGAGGCAAGTCCAGAAGGGCAAGAACACGGTCGTCATCATCATCACCGTCGTCATCATCATGATCACTCACAAGAGAGAGGACAAAATTCTCCAGAGCAGCAGACGCGGGGCAGACAGAGTCCCGAACATGGTAAAGGAATGGCTTTTGCTATGTAAGTCTGCATGATATAACAACACATAAATTTTTGCCTTTTAATGAATCTTTTTGGCGCAGTTGCAATTAAGCGATTGCGCCAAAAATTGTTATGAAATGTAACAAAAAAACGTTAAAAAAGAGCGCGTCATTTTATATAACTTATTGATAAAATTTCACAAAAAAACTGCATTAAAGACATAAATGTCGATTACAAGGAGGGCGAATAGCGCAAATCTTTGGAGGCTATTCCCATATATCTTCCTTTCTATAAAACTATAAAAACATGAAAGGGGAAGAGTGCACCAAAGAGGTTTTCTCGAAATATTAAAAGGAAACATGCATGAAGAAACATCAATCCCCCCTCTCTCCCTCAGTACATGAACTCATAGAACTCTATGAAAAAGCTGCCGCAGAAGTAGCTAACCAACCCCTACCCTCCACACCATCTTCTCAACAGCGCCAAGAACCATCTCCTCTCTCGAGAGCAAAAGGGCAAAAACAATCAAGCCTAAAAACTCCAGATGATGTGATATACGCAACGGTGACTTCGAAACCCGCAGAGTCTCTGAGCAGATATGCCGAAAGAATACCAAGTCCTCAAACCGTATACACGGAAGTTGCTCCACAAAGTAGACGACTTTCTCCTATACCAGAAGAGAGCAAGCAAACACCGTCTCTTTCAAGAGAAGAACAAACACCCTCCGCAACAGCATCTTTACCAAGAACAAGACTGGTTCTCTCTGAAGCGCAAATTATGGCACTCCTGCAACGCAGCCGATTGATAAACGAATATCAAGAGCAAATCCGACGTATGTGTCAAACTGTTTATGGCAATGCAGATGTTTTGCAAGAAAAAATGGCGCAGATTCAAAAAGATCCTTCTACCGGAGATGGCTTCTCCACACAAATGAAAGTTGTCCCTGAGGGGCTTCATGACTTTGCCGGCAAAAAAAGGCTTGGCATAAAAAATAGCACACGCAAACAAGCAGAAGAAAGCTTCCCCACCCTTTGTATCCTTGTTGACTCTTACGTAGAAGCTGTAAAATCTGTACGAGAAAACTTGCTTATGACCCCAAAAGCAGTGCTTCCATACTATGAAGATTCGCTAGGCAAGGAAGCGTTAGATAGAATCTTGCAAAATCCGCATTCTTCTGAAACAGAATCCGCCTCCCTATCAAATGAAGACATTTCTGAGAAAACAAGACAACATCCCATGGTCAAAAGGCACCATGCACAAATCAAATATTGGTGTAGAGTGGTTTTTGGCAACTCTGAGCTTTTACAACAACAAACTGAAGCAATTTTTAAAAATCCCGCTCTAGTAGAAGAGCTCACATGGCAACTTGCGGAATCTCCCCAGTCTGTTGGTAACTATGCCGGTGTCGGTGTTGGTGGCTTAAAAAACAAAACACGAAGACATGCTGAAGCAGGTCTTTCACACTTAATAAGCGCCATGGGCAATTATGCAAATACTGTACAAAGCGTAAGAGAGGAGCTTGCACAAACGCAGCAACAGCAAACAGCACAACAACATCCTGGATCATCTACTGAAACATCTCAAACCTTGCAGAAACAACAAGATTTCTCACAGTCTCCTCAATTATCACAGGCTGCTAAACCATCTGAAAACTTAGTGGCAAGATCACATCATGAAACCGCTGAACCTTCTAGGCATACACAAGAACCAGCCCAAGATGTGCGACCGCGTAGAACAACATCATCCAAAGCGATGGCTCTTGCTAGTTAACGGTGCATCCCTGTGGCTTTTCATTTTGTTTCTTGGTGCAATCTCCACAAAAGAGTTTGTACCAAGAGGGTGTACGGTTTCATCAAAACACTCCCAATAACCACCCTAAATGATTGAAACTACAATATCAATCATCACCCCATAAACAACGCAAAGCTAAAATCATTCAATTGGGCACCAAAACGAAAGGTGAAGAATGCACCAACAAGATTTTCAAAACAAATTTAAAACAGCTTGAAAGGAAGCTTGTATGAAAAAAAAACATCTCTCCCCTTCTGTAGCGCGCTTAGTAGAAACATTTGAACGAAATAATGAACAATCTACAGCAACACCAACGCCTCCTACCCAAAATACGCAAAAACCACCCCTTGCCAAACATCCAGAACACCTCTCTCATACAAAAGTGACACCACCCCACCCCCCTCACACAAGCGAGGATCTGCAAAGCAACACGACACCACAAGAAAGTCAAACACCACAGAGAAGGACTGCGCCACAAAGACCACCGCGTGCAAGGGAACGACAGCAAAATAACACACCAACACAAGAAACCTTAACCGCACAGGTAAGAGTTGCACCGCAAAGACCACCCCGTGCAAGAGACAAAGAGCTAAATCTCAAACAAGCACAACAAGAGGAAGGCATATATGCAACACCTACCCCCCAAGCAGCACCACGAGGAAGAGGCAACACACAAAATCCCAAACCAAAACAAGAAGATGAAGGAATATACGCAACACCCGCACCACAAAAACCACCACGCACGAGAGGTGGTTCTGTTAAGCAACAACCACAAGAGCCCTCTACACCTACCCCCCAAGCAGCACCACAGGGAAGAGGCAGCACGCAAAATCCCAAACCAAAACAAGACAGTGAACCCATATACACAGAGCTTGAAATAAAGACACCACCTCCCACAAGCAATAGACAAAGACGGGGTGCAATTACTGAACAAGAACAAACCATATATACACAAGTTGCGTCATCAGGAATGACCGCTTCTCTCTCGAAAGAGGAAATGACCACAAAAATCAGAAACAATGCGTTTGTTCAAGGCTGTAAAGACGAAATCCAAGCTTTATCTCAAACGGTTTATGGCAACCCCAATATCTTTCAGAAAAATCTTGAAGAAATTGAACAAAATCCTATCCTTGGGGAAAGCCTTTCATGGCAAGTTGCAGCCAATCCTAAACTGGTTGGAGATCTTGCTGGAAAAAAAGTTCTTGGTGTAAAAAATCAAGCACGCAGAGAAGCTGAAGAGAATATTACCCCCTTATGTTTTGCCCTTGAAAATTATGCTGAGACTGTAAAGAAGGTAAGAGAGAGCATTGTACAGGGACATAGAGCAGGACAAACACTCCGTAGATCGTCAATGGATCTCAAGCAAATGGCTGAAGATCTACAAAAGCCGCGTAAAGCTGAACAAGAAATGGGGACCCTTTCGCAGAAAGAAATGGCACGCAGAGTTCAAAGCAGCTCAATGGTCCAATATTGTCACGCAGAAATCATCTATTGGTGCACCGTTGCTTATGGCAACCCGCGTATTTTACAGTATAGACTTGAAGAAATTCAAAAAGTTCCCGACATGGCAGAAAATCTTGCATGGCAAGTGACAAACCACCCTGATACATTCGGTAAACTTGCTGGTCACAGCCTCTATAGCCTAAAGAATGAAGCACGCAAACAGGCTGAAATTGCTCTTCCACGTCTGGGTGAAGCCATCGAAGGTTATGCAGAGGCGATAAAACACGCAAAAGAAAACATTTTACAAAGCCAAGAAGCAAAACAACAACGCCATGCACCGCCTCCCCCACAAGAGCAAAGCAAGCAAAGGCAGCAAAGCCTCTCAGCCCCCCCTCAAACACCTGAACGCTCATCAACACACCAACCTCAAGCAACTGCTCAAACCTCCACGCAAACGCATTGGGAACAGCTAGGTGCTAAGCCACGCACAACGCTAGCACCAAAACAACAAAGACAAGAGAGGACGCCGTCTCCTTCTCCAACGCAAACAAAACGCCATGCACCACCTCCCCCACAAGAGCAAAGCGTGCAAAGGCAGCAGAGCCTCTCAGAATTCCCTCAAACACCTAAACACTCATCAACACACCGGAATCAAGCAACTGTTGAAGCTACCACGCAAACAGAACAGAGCCCACAAACTGTTCGACCACGCATGGTGAGAACACCTCAAACGAAAAAAACTCCCTCTCTCTCGCTTAAGGAAATCGCTGCAAGAGTTCAAAGTGATCTCTCTGTTCAACGTGCTCTCATAGAAGTCTACAATTACTCTAACATTGTTTATGATGACCCATTTGTTTTTAAATATCAGACTGAAGATATTCAAAAAATTCCTGTTCTGGGTGAAGAGCTTTCATGGCAAGTAGCAAACTATCCTAAAATATTTGCTTCCCTTTCCGGCAGGCAAATGCTTGGTATAAAAGATAATGCACGCAAAAATGCTGAAGAGGCTCTTCCTTCCCTATGCTCTGCTATTGATCGTTATACAGAAACTGTAAAACAAGCAAGAAAAGACATTGTAAAGGCGCATGAGAAGCAACAAAAACTCCAAGAACAATCTCCACAACAAGAGGAAAACAGGCAAAGACAACAAAGCCTCTCAGAATCTCCTGAACTGCCTGAACGCTCAGCAAGAGGCAGGCATCAAGAGGCTTCTGAAACCTCTATGCAAGCAGAAAAAAATTCACAAACCGTTCGATCACGGAAAGCAGAATCATCCTCAAAAGCCATGGCTTTAAGCGGCTAAACTTCATAATCTTTTATTTTGAATCCCATTTCTTGGTGCAATTCTTTCACAAAGATTGCACCAAGAAATATTGTAGAATATCACAGCAAAGAGCACACAAAATATCTCCCTCATTTACCTTCACGAACTGAGAAAACTTCCCAATAATATTGCATAACACAAACATTGCACCGGAAACTCTAGGCATAAAGCAAAATCTTTTGCATCAAAAAAAAGCCTGTTCTTTTTGATAAAAAACACGAACGATAAAGTGGAGTGTGCGCAAAACAAGCTTTCAAAATGGATATTTGTCTTGCAAAAGCGTAAAAGGAAACATCTATGAGAAGCAACAAATCTCTACTATACTTTTCGCGCTAGAAGAAATACAAAAACACCGCAAAACAATCAATGCAGCTGTCTATCAGCAAATAAATAAAGCATCGCAGAATTTCTTTTACCAAAGCGAGCAAGGTACTCAAAAATCAATATAGCATGACCAACCCAGAAATATTAAAAAAACAATGTTCTCATGATGAAGAACAAGAAACGATCAAACAAGAAAAACAGAGACAGTAAAATGTTCCACCGTGTAAAGCCAATGGCATAAAAGCAATAGCGGTGCATACATAAGATTGGATGTTTTCGCTCTATCTCAAGCAAGATCACAGTCATGCCCCTTTCCTCCATCAATTGCCTGTTGTAGAGAGTTGTAGAGAAGAGAAAATGTAAGTGAATACCGATTTATAGAAGGATGAAAAACACTCAACAAATAAGAGGCAGTCTGTTTATGCACAGACAAAAACCGTAGTTTTAAGTATCTTAAAGCAGTAATATAAAACGCCATTGGATTGCGCATTCATGCGCTTGCTTTAATTCTTAAGATCCCCAAGCCCATTTCGTGAGCGTCATACGTGAATGGTATAACGATAAAACCATTAAGAACCATTCTCTTTACGCTTGTAAAAAAGCAAGCCAGCACCATCATTCACTTTGCCAGCTCCCAATATTACACGATAAAGCTTGCTTTAAAACAGTTCATAAGAGGTATTACCCCTTGTACAGTTTTTACTCACACGCCACCCCCACTTGTAACGTGCAAGCAAATAGTCTTAATTGATTCAACATATGGGAAATGTACAATGACCATATTCAGTGCTCTCATTCAATATACAAAACAACAAATGATCGTTATAAATCAATATAATAGAAACGTCACTGTTCAATTATTCAACAGTCTACGAAGCTTTCTCTTTTATAAAGACATTGAATGATCATAATGATATGCAAATCAATATGATAGCATAACGTACAATAAAGAAACCACATACTGCTCAAGTAAAAAATTCAATTGGTTTCCCATTCTTTCACGTTTTTTTCCACGTATTATATGACGCATATTTTTTACATTAAGGAAAAAGAAACTTTGTTTTTTTATCTAGAGAATGGAAATGTCACCATGACAAAGACAGCCCAAAGAATATCAATGCACTCTTATTGACAGAAGGATAAATACCGCCGTAAAACGCCTAAAAAAATGTATTATTTTATTAATATACTGATCAGATTTTTATGATCTAACAGAGTTTTTATGTAACGCCTCTTTTTCATGACAGTCCTAATGTGTTTTTATGATCCTATTTAAAAAATTTGCCACTGTTGCTTCCGGAACCCTGATGAGCCGTATTTTTGGCTTTATACGTGAAATGCTGATGGCTGCGGCGTTGGGAACGGGTCCTGTTTCCGATGCATTCAATGCGGCTTTTCGTTTTCCCAATACATTTCGTCGTTTTTTTGCTGAAGGTGCTTTTAATGCAGCTTTTGTTCCTCTTTTTGCAAAAAAAATTACCGAAGATGGTCAAGAGAGCGCATGCAAATTTGCCGAAGAAGTCTTTGGTGTTCTCTTTTCACTGCTGTTACTTTTAACCATTGCCATGGAATTAAGCATGCCATTTTTGGTAAGAACAATTATTGCACCAGGTTTTGCAGAGGATAGCACAAAATTTAACGCCACCATTCATTTTACCGCCATCATGTTTCCCTATCTCACATGCATGTCTTTGGCTGCCATGATGGGGGGCATGCTCAATGCCTTGCGGCGCTATTTTATTGCAGCTATTGCCCCTCTTTTTCTCAATCTTATTTTAATAAGCGTGCTTGCCTATGCTTGGCTCTATCAGCTTGACGCTTGGCATATTGGCTTAAATCTTTCTTGGGGTGTTTTAGCAGCAGGTATTCTCCAGCTCGCCTTAATTGCTATTGCTTTACGTCAAAGTGGCATGAAAATTTTTCTCCGCCGCCCTCATTTTAGTCCCAATGTGCGAAAACTGTTAACCCTAGCACTGCCTGCTGCCATCACGGGGGGCATTACACAAATCAATTTGCTCATCAATACCAATATTGCTTCCAGTCAATCGGGTGCAGTATCCTCTTTAATGTATGCCGATCGTCTTTATCAATTGCCCTTAGGTGTGATAGCAATTGCCATTGCCACTGTTCTTTTACCAGAATTAACCAAAGCTCTACGCAGCAAAAAACACCAAGAAACACACGATTTACAAAATCGCTCTATTGAATTAACTCTCCTGTTAACACTCCCCGCAACCATTGCCTTTCTCCTGCTCTCCACTCCCATTGTCAGTTTGCTTTTTGAACGTGGACAATTTACCAGTGAATCTACCCAGCGTGTTGCACAATTACTAGAACTTTACGGGCTAGGACTCCCCGCTTTTGTCCTCATTAAAGTGTTTATCCCTAATTTCTTTGCCCATGAAGATACCAAAACACCAATGATTTTCACCGGAATTAGTGTTTTCATCAATATCAATCTTGCCTTAATATTATTCCCTTTCCTTTCCGCACGCGGCATTGTTATTGCCGAAATTACCTCTGGATGGGTCAATACCCTTTTGCTTTGTTGCGTGCTTATCGAACGCGGTTATTGGAAATATGATGCACAACTGATAAAACGCATTGTCTGTCTGATGATTATCACTCTTTTGAGTGCTGGAGTTCTTTATTATCTTATCGATATGCTTGGTTTTTTATCTTACCCTTTATCCTCACAAGCGTCTTTTTTCTTGCGTGCCAGCACTTTGATCGGGATCATGCTTGTCCTATTCGTAGTCTATGTGAGTGCCTATTTTTTACTGGACACACGCTCCTTTTTTCTCACCCTCAAAAATTTCAAAAAACGCCTATGATCTTTTATCTTGCTTTCAGAAAAATGCTTTGTCACAAACCATAAAACGAATAACTTTACTGAAGAGAAAGAACTCTCCTATGGATACTTTCACACCGCTTGTCTTTTCCGGCGTACAACCGAGTGGTCACTTACATCTTGGCAATTATCTTGGTGCCATCAAACATTGGGTTGAACTACAGAGGTCCTACCATTGCCTGTATTGCGTTGTTGATATGCATGCTCTCACCGTAAATCCAGATCCACAGAACCTGATTGAATCAACCAGAGCAGTCACAGCCGCCTTTTTAGCTGCCGGGATTGATCCTCAAAAGCACATTATTTTCAACCAATCTCGGGTTTTTCAACATGCTGAGCTTGCCTGGATTTTCAATTGCATTGCCCGCATTGGTTGGATGCAGCGCATGACACAATTTAAAGATAAAGCAGGAAAAGATCGTGAAAAAGCATCTCTTGGGCTTTTTGCTTATCCAAGTCTCATGGCAGCCGATATTTTACTCTACCGTGCTACGCATGTTCCGGTGGGAGAGGATCAAAAACAGCATGTTGAACTCACACGCGATATTGCACAAAAATTCAATAACGACTATGCTCAACGCATTGCAGAGTTGAATTTTGCTGTTTCAATACAAATAGGTGATGAAAAAAAACAAGTTTTCTTCCCAATACCAGAAGCCCTCATAGGGGAAACAGCCATGCGCGTTATGTCGTTGCGCGATGGAACAAAGAAGATGTCAAAATCAGATCCTTCAGACTTTTCGCGCATTAATTTGACTGATGATGCTGATCTTATTACCAAAAAAATACGCAAAGCAAAAACGGATTCTGCCCCTCTTCCTGACAGCCTTGCCGAGCTAGAAGGACGACCAGAAATTGATAATTTGCTTGGTATTTATGCAGCCTTTGCACAAGTCAGCAAGGAAAAGGCTCTTAAAGAGTTTTCAGGACAACAATTTTCGCTTTTTAAAACAGCCTTAGCTGATCTTGCTGTTGATAAGCTTTCCCCCATAACAGGGGAACTGCGTCGTTTGCATCAAGATAGCACTTATATTGACTCTGTTTTGCAAGATGGTGCACAACGTGCCAGTGTTTTAGCAGAAAAAAATATGAAAAAAGTCCGTGAAATTGTTGGATTTTTGCACAAGACATGAGACAAGAAAAATAGCTGTAAAAAATAAATTATACTCGAATTTTGAGAAAATATTTTTCTCATCTTACAGAAGATAATTTCTCACACGAGAAATCATCATTATTTTTGCTGTGCCTCATCTCATCGCTTAAACAAGCATTTTTACAGCATAGTAGAGATAATTAATTCTCCTATTTAAACCTTTTTGATGAATGGTTCCATAGCTCTTTTAACATCCATTGTCTCAAAACAAATATCACCAAACCTTATAAATTTAGCTAATTGTTTAAGCTCGTAATCTTTTGAAAGACTTCCTTTAATTGCACCTTCGTGTAAAGTATCATCCATACTGTAGGTAATATAATCTTTATTAAAACCTTTTTTAATGAACAATTTATCAGATGCTAAAAAGACAGCTAATTTTTGGTTTTGAATGATAAGGTTAAAATAAGGTCTTTTGGGTATTGATTTCATTTTATTAACGAATGAATAATCATCATTAATACCAATAGTATTAACATTGTCATGGCCAATTAATATTGATTTCTTTTTAAAGAATGTAAATTCATTCATGTGGTGATTTTTCAAATTGAAGAAATCAAAATAAGGATTAAATCGGGAGACACTATTACTTAAACAAATTATACGCCCCTCATCACGGTGTCTAAAAACAGTTTCACATAAACTAATTAATTTCTCCGGTTCATTTTCTAAATATTTTTCCTGTTCACAAACATATTCATCAAAAATGATTGTTTTAACTTTAGGAAAAGGGGACTGTTTGTATTCAATAGCTGAAGATAGAGGGATTAAATACCCACAAAGCATATCATTTTTTGCTTTAAAGAGAGGTGGTTGTCTATATGGTATTTTTGATCCAGTTTCTCCTCCACCTTGAAACTCATCTAAGTAAATTTCTGAATTATAAAGGATATGTTGACCTTTGCATCTAAATTCAGATGGTTTAAGAATGCCTTTATCTTCTAAAGGAATAAACATAGCGTCTTTTACACGTTGAATTTCCTCTTGTGTACGACGTACATATATGAATTGTTCATCTCTTTTTTTGTAAGCATTACAAACAAAACGTAATGCGCTAAACGTTTTTCCTAATTCTTTATTACCATCTAAAAAACTCCATAGTGCATTATAGGAAAGAACTTTATCTAAATCATAACACATTGATTTCTCCCCGCAAAAAAATATTTTTATAATATAATTTCACAGAACCTTCTTTTAAAGACCTCCTTATTCAATTTTTTTCTAAAACGACAATATTTAAAAAATTCTATTGAAAATCTTTCAAAGTTACCTTTACTTAGATATTTGAATAAAGTTTATTTGAAATATTTTTGCCGAAAAAGAGAGAGAAAAGCATGGTTTCTAAGCAAAAAGATCGTAAAAGAGATCATAAGAAGAAAATTCTGGTCATTATCGATGAAACTCCAGAATGTCGACGTGCCGTTTCTTTTGCCGCACACCATGCCAAAAACACCAAAAGAACATTGGTATTACTCTGTGTTGTTGACACTATCGAATTTCAACATTTTCTAGGTGTCAATGATGTTATGCGAACGGAATCGACAGAAACTGCCCAAAAAATGTTGGGTGAAATTGCCAATGATATACACACGACCCATGCCCTTGAAACAGAAATCATGATGCGTGAAGGTAAAACAATCGATGAAATTGCCAAATTGATCGATGAGGATAAAGAAATCGCCCTTATTGTTTTAGCAGCCAGTGGACACACAGAAGGACCAGGACCACTTATCCAATTAATTGGCAACCGAGGAACAGCATTTTCCATTCCCGTCACTGTCATTCCCAGCAATCTTGCTGACGAAGATATTGAATCGATTGCCTAAAAAGACTATTTGGATAGAGTGATTTCATCCCTCATAATAAAGGAGTGTATATGTTTATACAAACTGAAGCCACCCCCAATCCTGCAACATTGAAATTTTTGCCAGGTCGTGTGGTTCTTTCTGAGGGCGTATTAGAATTCCGTGATCGTGAAGAAGCCGCTAAAAATTCGCCTTTAGCTGCGAAACTGTTTAACATTCCCAATGTTAATGGTGTTTTTTTAGGCTATGATTTTATCACTGTGAGCAAAAAAGAGGGTGAATGGCAACATCTCAAACCGGTTATTTTAGGCACCATTATGGAGCATTTTCTCTCTGGTGACCCCGTTATCGCCAGCAACGCTGTAATAGGGGCAAAAGCCCACGCCCTTAACGAAGAATTTTATGATGAAAAAGACGCTGATATCGTCTTAACAATTAAAGAGCTCCTTGAAACGCGTGTTCGCCCAGCCGTTGCCAATGATGGTGGAGATATTACTTTTCGTGGCTTTGAAAACGGTATTGTTTACCTCAATATGCGCGGTGCCTGTGCTGGATGCCCCTCTTCAACTGCAACACTCAAACATGGTATTGAAAATCTTTTACGCCATTTTATTCCAGAGGTTTTAGGAGTTGAAGCCATGCCGCAATAAAAAACAGCTTTGATAAAGCACTGATAAAAACAAACAGGATAATAAAAACATTACTTCTTAGAACTCTCTTACAAAAACCAACTTGGCAAGCAAGAACATTACGCCCTCTCTCACCCTAAACACCATAGGTGCACTTTCTCGATAAGAGTTCTATCATGCAAATGATATCTCTACAGTAGCTTGATTTATAAAGATAATTCTTTCACATGGCATCGTATTTAATTTTCTTCCCGCATATCGCAAGTTTCTTACATTTCAAATCCTCTTGAAAGGGAAGCAATAAACCATTGCTGATATGTCCATAAACTGGCTTAATGTATGAGTAAAAAACTTCAAGAAAACAAGTAAAATATCTATAGATTGTCTCAGATGCTAAGAGCTTTTACAATCATTTTGAGTAGGTAGGCATTTTGAGTAGATCGGTATTTTAAACTGATAGCAAGAATGCAGATACCAGCATGATGCTCTGACAAAGAAAACCACCACAAAACATTGGAGTTTGTTTTCTTAAAGTATGCCTTTTCTTTAAAAGATTTAAAAAGAATGGAAACAGTTTTTGTTTTAAATCTCTAAATTCTGGTATACGCTTTAACAAAGGGAAAATATTTTACAAATTCTATATTAAATTTTTTTCACGAATTCAGATTTTAAGCCAATCTGACCAATTCCAGGAATCTTACAATCGATATTATGATCTCCCTCCACGAGACGGATATTTTTCACCTTCGTACCACTTTTGAGAACAGATGCAGCACCTTTAACTTTAAGATCTTTCACCACCATAACGCTATCCCCATTTGTCAAAATCTGACCATGAGCATCGTAAACGGCATCAGTAACAAGCTCTTCACTCTTTTGTGGCCACTCATGGGCACATTCAGGACAGACAAAATTGTCACCCTCTTCATAAGTATAAAGACCACTACAATGCGGACATTGAGGATATTGGTTCATAGTTGCCCTCTTTTCTTCAAGAAAAATCATTTCTTTGAGTGCTCATAGAGCAATCCGTATTCATTGTCTATTGTCTCATAAAAAAACAGCTCTCTTTTTCAATGCTATCTCCTCCTATCGTGATAAGTAAGCACTTCATAGCACCGCTCTAAAGGGCGATATTTCATAGGCTCCATAAACAAGCTCTCCCCTTATCGCTCACCCTATGCTTTAACAAAACACTCTATGCATAAACTTTATATGCCCTGCCTAAAGAATGGAGTTTCACGACATAACTGGATAACAGACTAGTGTTCATAACAGGCATTTTACAGCTTATCATAAAGAATTTTGATGTAATATACCACTCCCACTGAGCATGCATAAGGGAATGGTTGCTTGCGTCTCTCTCAAGAGAGCTTGAAATGAGAGGAGCTTAAGATATGTGGGAAGAAAATTCAAATTGAAATCATAATTTATCTTTATGAATCAATACACTTTAGTGATGTCATTTGCATGATAGAACTCTCATCGAGAAAGAGCACCTATGGGGCTTTATAAGAGAGAGAGAGGGAGTAGTGTTCTCGCTTATTGATTTGGTTTTTAGGAAAGATTTGAAGAAACTGATATTTTTGTTTCTCCGTTTGTTTGTATCAGTGTTTGATCAAAGCTAGTTTTTATTGCCACATAGCTTTAACACCTGAAACCTCTAGAATAAAATGGCGTAAAAATTTTCCAATACCATATTTTAGCGCCATAAGAGGCTTTCTCTTATAACCATGATTTTGGAGCGGCGTGAGAAGGACAAAACAATCCGTTTGATTGTTGGTCAAGAACTCTGTTAAGCGCCCCGTAAGCGGCTTGACCATTAAACCCAAGAATTATGAGTCCTCTCAACAAACGCGACTGTGACAGCATGATTTCTGTGAGCGAAGAGAACAACTTGAACAGCACACTGCTTGATTGCATGCAAAACACGCCATCACAAGGCTGTGTTCATTTTTATTGCCAATCCTCTCAAATTACTTTATGAATTAAAAGATGTTTTGGTCGTATACGCAACGACCAAGAGGGATTCAAAAACCCGAAACCTCGATCCTAAAATGAACCCACTTTGTGGGTGTCCCGGGATTCCGGGATTTTTTGTCATGTCCAGGTGCTGTTACAGCACTAAAAGCAAAAAAGCTGATTCGAGGTCAGTGTTTTTGACTCCCGGAATACCAATGCGAGGGCGCTCGCAGCCGGTGGGAGGGGAAATGCAAGGTAAAAATCTTCATAACGACAAATTCATTGATCAATTCGTTGGCAAAAAAATTCGCTTCAGACAAAACATGCTGAAAATGTCTCAAAAACAATTAGAACAGTCTTTAGGAGTAAGCTTCCAGCAAATTCAAAAATATGAAACAGGATTAAATCGTGTTGGAGTTGGGCGTTTAAAGGAAATTGCTGATATCTTAAATGTTCCTATAGCCTTTTTTTACGCAGATCTCTTCACACAACAACACACTCCCACTCATCATGATGAAGTCATTTCAAGCAGAGAAGAATATCTGCTGCTCAAAAGATTTCGCGTTCTCACCACAATAAAACGCAAAGCAATTTTACAATTAATCTCTGACCCAAATGAAAACTTTTAAAATCATGCGCCCCCCCACAGGCTTTGTTTATCAGCATGCATTGTGCATTCTTACTGTCATTCCCCTTATAAGTACTTTTTCATTGCATCAAAAGCATCCCACCTCTCATAAAACAAGCTCGTGTTCATTTTTATTGTAAATTTCCTGAAATTACTTTATGAATAAAGATGCTTTGATCGTATACGCGACGACAAAGAGGGTCTTGAAAGCCCGAAACCTAAACATAAATTTATCCCGCTTTGCGGGTATCCCGGGATTCCGGGAGTTTTTGCTATGTCCAGGTGTTTTAGGCACTAAAAGCAAAAAAAGCTGATTAGGTTTCAGTACTTTCAAGCTCCCGGCGCCACATATGACATAAAAATATAAATAAATCAATATGTTATTTAAATAATTTTATATGCACCCCTATCAGAATCCACACTTTTATGCATGATTCATTTGACCATTTTTTATATAAGATTGCCATGTATGAATAGAGCATAAAAAGCAAATCATGATGTAAATATTATAACGCATATGTGCATTCAAATGAAATGAAAAGCAGTTATCATTCATAACAGTTCATAAATTTTATGATACGTTTTTATCATTCAAAAATCGCATGC
>NZ_JAQITB010000139.1 GCF_028618515.1 Bartonella sp. ML69XJBT | reverse complement strand
GCTGAGGTAGTTATTTGCAGCGGCATTACCTGCGGCATCAGCGCCGGCATCAACATTGCCACCGGCAATGGCGGCAGCAACGCCCCCCGCAGCCCGTGCGACATCAATGGTGTGATCTCTAAAGTCAGCAAACTGCGCATCAATCTTTGCGTTTATACGCGCTTCCTCTTCCGGAGTTGGGGTGCGACCGTTTAGGTCCCCCATTTCCTCTTTTACAATGCCTTGCACCCACAATTGAAACTGGAGCATAGCAGTGGCTTCGCCCACAGCACCCCCCACAGCACCGGCCGTGCAAGCACCGCTCGCAACAGCGCCTTTTAAGCAGCCAAGACCAGCGTGGGCAACGATCTGTGTGACCGTATCTATTTTGCCTTCTGCCTTGGCGGTACCAATTTCTTCCGCTAATGTTTTACCAAGGGTTTCTGACAGCGCTGTACGCAGACTGTTTAAAAAGTTCTTATCTAAAGAACCGCCTTCAAGAGCCGTTTGAACGCCCGTGCCAATAGCAGCTTTGATCAGGTTCTTTTCTGCCTCACGCGTGATACGATCAACCAAAGGGGCGGTTTTGGATAAGGATTGACCAACACCGGCCATCTCTGTGAATTGGCTGGTTCAGTAAATTTAGTGGGTTTGCCTTTTAACCAATGCTTTTTTTCTTTAGCAGCAAGGTTGTCAAGATCTCCTTGAGCAGCAAGTTCTGCTAAATTTTTCTTAGAAGCGAATTAAGAGATCGCAAATAATACCACTACTAGGAATATCTGCTGCATATCCCTTATAAACGTTAC
>NZ_JAQITB010000138.1 GCF_028618515.1 Bartonella sp. ML69XJBT | reverse complement strand
CTGCTGACAATGATGTAAATATGCAAGCAGCCATTGTTTCGGCGGATCGTGATGTCAACATTGATGCCGGCAATAATATCACCCTATCAGAAAGCCATGATACCACTAATGCGAAGGAAAAACATGAAAATTTCTTTGCCGGTGTGACAGCTTCTGTTGATATTGGTATTATTGGTACTGTAAAAGACGTAAAGGATGCGGCAAAACGTTTTGGTCATGGGGATACAAAACACAAAATCGGCAATGGTTTGATTGTTGGCTTGAAAGGCTATGATCTCTATAACAAAGGAACAGGTCTTTATAATGGGATGAAGGGGGGAGTAACCAAAGATACTCTTTTTAATGGTCTTGATGCTTCAGCCAGCATCACAGCAGGGTTTCAGTCTCATAAGGCAGAAGCCTCTTCTCAAGGCACCAATGCGACAACAACGATCATACAAGGGGGACATGCTGTCAACATGAACGCTCACAAAGGCAACATCCATGGTGTTGGTAGTGATATTATCGCTGGCACAAACCCTCTGATCAATGATGAACAGAGCGGGAATATTACCTTGAGCGCAGGACAAAATATCATCTTTGAAAGTGCAAAAAACACGCAAAGCACACAAAATAACAGTGAAAGTGCTTCCATGAGTGTTGGCTACGGTTATGGCACAGGCGGTGCAGGAGCAACAGGCAGTGCCGCGTTTAGTCAAGGGGAAGGCTCTAGTGAGGAAATACACCATAAGAACAGCCATGTTGTGGGTACCGGAACAGTTCATACCAGCAGTGGAGGGGATACTACATTGAATGGTGCGGTATT
>NZ_JAQITB010000137.1 GCF_028618515.1 Bartonella sp. ML69XJBT | reverse complement strand
TGCTTTGTTCACTACCATCAGTATCATTACAAATTTTTTGCTTGCCATGAATTACAGCGTTGCCAGAGATTTTTACATTCTCAGTTCTAGCCCAGCCATCAGTAGAGGGCTTGCTATAAACTACCGCATTATCACAAACCCGTGCATTGCCAAAAACCTCTACATTCTCAGAAATAGTAGCTCTATCAGAAATACAAGCATTATCATAAATCTTAGCACCCCCATAAATACAAGCCGACCCTGATATTTTTGCATTGCCATAAATCTTGCCACTCACATGAGCACTACCAGAAACTTGTGCATTATCAGAAACACAAGCAAGAAAAGAGAGTTGTGCATTTTCGCAAACAACAGCATTGTCACTAACAACACCATTTACCATTGCGTTATCACAAATTTTTGCATTTTTAAAAATCTTCGCATTATGAAAAACCTGAGCATTATCCATAATCACAGCGTTGCCAGATACTTTAGAACTTCTATAAACACATGCATTATTACGCACTTGTACATTGTCAGAAACAAAGGAATCTGTAGCAACCATGGCATTATCGTACACCCAGCAATTGCCCTCATGAGAAAGGTTGCTTTCCTTTTCAATAAAGCCACCAAGGTCACCAGCCTTGACATCAGCAAAGTCTCTTAATGCCTTAATGCGATAAAGTCTTATAATCTTTTTAATCACGTTATCTTTAATTTCTGTGCTTTCATTAGTAAGTTCATATTTTTTAGATACAGTTATACCAGCCATAGGTCACTCCCTAAGTTTATATTCGTTAAATTTTAAAATGAGATGTTTTAAAGAAAGGCGCCCCCGCACCGCCCGCGCTTT
>NZ_JAQITB010000136.1 GCF_028618515.1 Bartonella sp. ML69XJBT | reverse complement strand
CAAATTGCAGAGCTTGAGAGAGAAATTGCAGAAAAAGATATCAAGTTTTTAAAGAAAACCAAGCAGACCATTGATGAATGTGATGCGGATCTTAAAGAACTGCATCAAAAGATAGATGCGTATGATGAAGCGTTCAAACGGAAGAACGAAATTATAGATGAACTAAAAGCAGAAGTTCAATCACGTGATGAGGAAATAGAGAAGCTTAAAGAAGAGATTATTACCCTTAAAGATAATATAGTACCAGTTGACCCAACTAAAAAATACGAATTCACTGGTGAAATCAAAGAGTACAAACTCAGTGGTGAGAAAGGTGATTGTAAGCATATTTTACACCGAATTCGAGCATTAAAAAACTTTGGTACCATTAAGAAAAGTGATTTAGGAGGCTGGATAGCAAAAGAAGCCAATCTTAGTCACGAGGGTGACTGTTGGGTTGGGGGCGAAGCTATGGTTTTTAGTGATGCTCAGGTTTATTCCAATGCACAAGTTTATGACAAAGCTCAAGCTTATGGGCAAGTGGTTGTTGGCGGTAATGCCAAGGTTTATGGCAATGCGCGTGTGTATGGAAATGCAGAGATTTGGGGGGCGGCACAGGTTTATGAAGAAGCGCGCGTTTACGGATATGCTACCGTTACTAAGAATGCAGAAGTTTATGGTAAGGCACAAGTTTACGAGGAGGCATTAATTTATGGTACAGCGAAGGTTTATGACAATGCAATTGTTTGCGGTAATGCACGTGTTGATACAAGCAACGTTGGTGGTGGTACTTTAGTTAATAGTGGAGAAGTATCTACAGATAATAAAAAGGACTCTTCTCAGAAGAAAAGGAAGTGAGGAGAGAG
>NZ_JAQITB010000135.1 GCF_028618515.1 Bartonella sp. ML69XJBT | reverse complement strand
GTGCAAGCAAGTGATATTAATTGATTCAATCTGAGAGGGTTTAGAATGAGAAAACCTTACTATATTCGGGTCTTTAATTCAACATGCAAAACAGTAAATTATCTATATAAATCAATGTGTTGCTAGCGCCCGGCGCCCTTATAGGGTGTCAATAGAAACCTTCTTTACGAATAGGATTTATTATGCAAAATTCTGTAAAAAAATATCAACTCACCAATCAAACAATTCTTCGTGAGGGTAAAAAACTTTATCGCATTAAGGCGTTAAGAGATTTTGGTGATGTTAAAGCTGGTCAACTTGGTGGCTATATTGAATCTGAAGAAAATCTTTCCCATGATGGTAATTGCTGGGTTGGTGATCAGGCCATTGTTGTGAGCCCTGGTCGTGTTTACGAAAATGCGCAGGTTTATGGCAATGCAGGTGTTGGTGGTTTTGTATATGGTAATGCTCGCATCTACGATTCAGCAAAGGTTTTTGCCAATGCCCATGTGTATGATAATGCCCATGTTTTCGATAGTGCAAAAATTGTAAGTAAAGTGCATGTTTATGAAAATGCCAATGCATGTGGCATGGCTATTGTTACTAAGAATATTTGTGGTGACACAATGAAGAATGTTTATACAGAACGCCTTTCTCCTGCTGGTGAAATTTGCTTTGTTATGTGTAGTCCTCATAGGAAAACAGCTTAAATAACGGCGCGGGCGCGGCGGGGGCGCCTCCTTTAAAACATCTCATCTCATTTAAAAAATTAACGAATATTAGATTAGGGAGCGACCTATGACCAATACAACTGTATCTAAAAAATATGAACTTACTGATGAAATAAAAGAAGTTAAAGACCATCTCTATGGTAGAGTTA
>NZ_JAQITB010000134.1 GCF_028618515.1 Bartonella sp. ML69XJBT | reverse complement strand
ACATTCTGTTTGTTGCGCCAGGGGTTATGGTTGATGAGGCAACATCGGTTTTAGCAGCACGCGATTTTATCATCAATACAGGGGAGCTGCAAAATAGCGGTCAATTGGCAGCGGGTCAGAATTTAGTCTTTAGCGTGAGAGGGGATGCGACCAACAACAAAACCGGTTTAATCTATGTGGGGGGAAGTGGAGCACTTCAAGTTGATGGGACTTTTCTGAATGATTTTGGTGCTATTATGGCAGAAGGTGATTTATCTTTCACCAATGCAGAGGGCACAGGAAAAAGCCTTTCCCTTGTTAACAAAGCAGGCTTAATTCAAGCTGGGGGAAACTTATTGATCCAAACCAAAACTTTGCAAAACGAGGCCGACAGCACGCCTGTCATCACGGAAAAAACGAAAGAGGTTACTATCGCATTCCAAAAACCAGAAGGTTCTGATAGGCTCAGTAATGGGAAGTTGTATCAGGACGGACCAGGTCTTTGGGGAAAGGGGCACGACCATCAAAGTAGTATTATGGGGGTTAAGGGGCACGAAAAAGTTTTTTTGGACATTCCACTTTGGAATAGCAAAGAAGGAACCTATGGCACGGCAACATTGAAAGATGGAGCAGTTTATAAGGCTTTTACGTGGGAATATAAGCCTGTATATGATCAAAAGTCCGTAAAACGCTATCAATGGAATTTGGGATCACACATGAGCGAAAAGACTGTCACGCAAGGGTTTTCGCATAAGCCGGCGGCTCAGGGGATGATTCAATCTCACGGTAATTTGATCATTAACGCTGATGATATTGAGAACCGTTATAGCATCATAAGAGCAGAGGGCAATGCGGATATCTATGCAAATGCGCTGACCAATTTGGGGGGGACCACGTATA
>NZ_JAQITB010000133.1 GCF_028618515.1 Bartonella sp. ML69XJBT | reverse complement strand
CTGCCCGCACAGATTTTGAAGATGTTGAGGACAAACAAGCCGCCTCTGTTTCCCTTCTCGTTCATGGCACTGTGGCAGAACAGACACCTCCTGGCAAGCTTTGGTGTGAGCCTGATGAACTCAATGGCGGTGTGGAGATACTCAAAACGCCCATTAATATTCCTTTGCGTGCCAATGTTCGCGAACAATTCAAGATTTTATTGAGGTTTTAATATGAAGCATGAAAGTGGTCTACCCTTTGCAATTGACAGATCCGTTAGCAAAGAGGAACAACAAAGCGTTGTCTTTTATGGACAGCGCCCTTTTCTTCAAGCGGGAGAACTGAATGAGGTTCAAACCATTATAAGGGGACGCCATGACCGTTTGGGGCGCCTTGTGGCAAAAGAAGGAGACCGCGTGGAACGGGCTGATGCTTTTGTCAATAAAGACACGAGGACCGTCACGTTGACAGATGGCAAGATTTATATCGCTGGCGATATTTTCCCCGTTGCAGAAGCTGTACTCAATAATGTTGCCATGATTGGACGTGTGGAAATTGGTGTAAAGCTGCAAAAAAAATGGATAACACACGAAGATGATCCAGAGCTGTTGGGGCAAGTGCCTGGCACCTTGGCAGAAGGAGAAGGAGGTGGCGCACGCGAAACAGCAAAGCTTGTTTGGGCACTGAAAGAAGATGCGCAAAGTGGCACTTTCTTTCCGGTCTATATTTTGCAAGATGGTGTTCTGATTGATCAAAAATCCCCCTCATTGCTTGAACCCGCTATGCAAGCTATTGCGACATATGACAGAGCCCATGGGCATTATATCGTGAGTGGTTGCCGTGTAAGCGCATTGGGACCAAACAACGGTTGCCAAGTCTTTAGTATTCAAGAAGGAGAAGCCAATATCAATGGCTTTAAACGCAAACGCTTAGCCG
>NZ_JAQITB010000132.1 GCF_028618515.1 Bartonella sp. ML69XJBT | reverse complement strand
AAAGGAATTGCGCCGTTTTGCTTTGGAAACCTCCACCAAAATTCCTCTCGCCGCCCGTGAAGTTTTAGAACTGATGACCAGTGCTAGCCAAGCAGGGATTGGTGAACAAGATTTAGAAGCTTTTAGTATTTATGCCGCCAAGGCAGCTGTTGCTTTTGATATGAGCGGGGATCAAATTGGGGAACGCTTTGCCAAATTACGCAATGTCTTTAAACTTAATCAAGCAGGCATCGAAGATCTAGGCGATGCCATCAACCATCTTTCCAACCACATGGCGGCCAAGGCAAGTGAGGTGTCTGATTTTACCAATCGGGCGACCGGTGCGGCAACTATGTTTAAACTGACAGCCCGCGAAACAGCAGCTTTTGGGACGGCGATGATTTCTGCTGGAATTGTTCCAGAGAGTGCCGCGCGTGGTTTTAACTCTATGAGTGCGCGCATACAAGCAGGGGGTAAACATATTGAAGATGCTTTTACCAATATTGGTCTCTCTCGCCAAAAATTTATGGAAGATTTGGAGAAAGATGCCACCGGTACCTTGGTGCGTTTTTTTGATGTGTTGGGCAAATCCGAACAGGGTATGCGCTCGCTGATTGCTATTGCTGGACGAGAGTTTACCGGTGATTTTGCCAAACTGGTTGGCAATCCCGAACTGTTAGGGCATGCTTTAGATTATGTGAAAGATCCACAAGTCTTTAAAGGCTCTGTCGAACAAGAGGCGGATAAACAAGCAACCGGTGCTATGCGGCAATTTGAACTGTTGCAAAACCGTATCGTGGCTTTGGGGATTACCATTGGTGAAGTGCTTCTGCCCCCCCTCAACAGTTTGATGGAAAGTGTTGGTGGTTTTATCAATGTTCTTATGGCGTGGGCGAATGCACATCCCACTTTAACAAGCGCTATTATCAAAACCATTGCCGCTCTGATGGCTTTTAATATTGCTTTGCGTGTGTTGCGCTTTACTTTTGCTGGCACACGTCTTGGGCTTCTTCAATTGATCACGTCTT
>NZ_JAQITB010000131.1 GCF_028618515.1 Bartonella sp. ML69XJBT | reverse complement strand
TAGGAGTTTGTGTATTTGCATAAGTTGGAGTTAAATGAGAAAAAATGAAAGTTCCAGCAATTGTACATAACAAAAAGTTTTTCTTATAAATAGATTTCTTACACATAGATATGCCTTTAGTATTGGTATGCCTTTGATGCTTACTTCCTTCCCCTGATGGCGCAAGTACCTAGGCGGTTCTTATATCATTATGTTTTTTATGTAAAGAACAAAACGAAGTATTATGTGTGCTCTCTATCCGCTTAATCATGAACGTTAGAAAAACTTTTAAGATGACAATACAGGTCACTACACGTGGTTTGCAGAAAAGCTTGCTTTGATTACGTCTGCGTTTCATACACACTCTGAAACAGGATGTTTTGAAACATGGCTTATTGAGAAAGTTTGTTGTCATGAAAGTTTTATAGAGTTTTTTTAAGACGAAATGTTCTGCGCTGACACACAGCTTTCAGTTTCTATAAATTTTCTTCTCCATAGAAGAAGAAACAAGTGCGTATTGTGTATTTTAAAACATAAAGCGAAGATATGGTGTATTTTTATCAATATAAAAGGGCTCTTGTTGAGGTGTGCCGATTTGATAAAAATAAAACTTTTTTGAGAGCTTCGTCTCAATTTGGAGATGAAGCACTTTGTTCTATTTGGTTTTAGAGAGATTGCTCATTTCAGGGAAGCGTATAGGAAAGTGCAACTCGATAAATCCTTTGAGAGAGCAAGTTTGAGTGTGAAGGTAGAACAGTTACTTTGATTGATATGCTCATGGTAGATTGAGCAAAAACAAAAGACAGCACAGAGAGTGCTGTCTTTTTACTAAAGCGAATGGAATAATGATACAGTTGTTTTTACACCTTTTTCTTAAAACTGATAGCGTATTCCGCCTGAAAAGCTTGCTCCGGATATACCAGTCTTTTGTAGTTTTTGTTGATAGCTGACATCACCATGAAGCGAAACGTTTGAAGACAATTGAGCACTGACACCAAGTCCACCTTCAAGCAAAGTTCCCATGGGATCAA
>NZ_JAQITB010000130.1 GCF_028618515.1 Bartonella sp. ML69XJBT | reverse complement strand
CATCCCACTTTAACAAGCGCTATTATCAAAACCATTGCCGCTCTGATGGCTTTTAATATTGCTTTGCGTGTGTTGCGCTTTACTTTTGCTGGCACACGTCTTGGGCTTCTTCAATTGATCACGTCTTTTATCAAGATGGGTGCTGTTAGTCGTGGTCTTGCTGCAAGTTGGCGCGGGCTCTTGGCTTTAGGGCGTTCACTGGGCTTGCTCACCGCGGGTCTTGGGGCAAGTTCACTGCGACTCTTGCGCCCCATGACTTTACTCGTGGCAGCGTTTCGGGGGATTATGATCTCAGGAAGTGCATTCGCCGCCGCTTTTGGTTGGATAGGGACAGCGATAGAAGTGATTGCTGCTGGCATAGCCTCTGTGGTTGGGGCTGTTTTTAGCCCAATCGGTGCTCTGATTGCCGCTGTTGTGGCTGTGATCGTGGCTGCTTGTTTTGTTTTGTGGAAATATTGGGATCGTTTCTCTTCCTTTGTCAAAGGCTTTGCACGGGGACTGATACGCGCTTTTGGGCATGCCTTTGAAGCGGTCATGCGCTTTTTTGGCGCCGATACGGCTACCATCACGCGTTGGAAAAACATTATTGCTGCTGCCTTTGATTTCTCTGCCCATTGGCAAAAGTTCAAACAGGGACTTAGCGCTGTTGGCAAGTGGTTTGGCAATGTGTGGGAGGGCTTTAAACAAAGCCTTTCCAACTTTTGGAGCTGGTTGGGGAGCTTTTTTGCCCGCGAAACGCTCTCTGAGGATGCCAAAGCAGGTATGGAACAAGCAGGGGAAGATTTGGCCAGTTGGATTGTCGATGGCTTTATGGGGACCATCACAGGCTTGATGGATTTTTTTAAATCTTTGCCCAGTCGCATAAAGGGATGGATTGGGTCGATTGATTTATCCGACCTGTTTCATTTGCCAAGTTGGCTTGGGGGCAAAACAACCATTCAACCCATAGCACAATTTGCGGGGGCGGGGTATGCCAATTACTCTGTGAGAGAGCAAAGAGAGAAAGAGCGCTCCCCCATCACCCACAATCAAAATGTCACGGTGCATGTCAATGGCGCACGTGATCCCATTGCTACCGGTCGAACGGTTGCTCACGCCAT
>NZ_JAQITB010000013.1 GCF_028618515.1 Bartonella sp. ML69XJBT | reverse complement strand
AAGACGTGATCAATTGAAGAAGCCCAAGACGTGTGCCAGCAAAAGTAAAGCGCAACACACGCAAAGCAATATTAAAAGCCATCAGAGCGGCAATGGTTTTGATAATAGCGCTTGTTAAAGTGGGATGCGCATTCGCCCACGCCATAAGAACATTGATAAAACCACCAACACTTTCCATTAAACTGTTGAGGGGGGGCAGAAGCACTTCACCAACGGTAATCCCCAAAGCCACGATACGGTTTTGCAACAGTTCAAATTGCCGCATAGCACCGGTTGCTTGTTTGTCCGCCTCTTGCTCTACAAAGTCTTCTCTCATTTTTACCATGAAAACATGCTTTTTTCAGTTTTTCGGTAAATTGCGCAATTTTAGGTGTCAAAATAGATTTTGACAAAAAAATAAAAGTAAATTATCAAAATTATGTGTTATTAAACGAAACGTAATTTCTATTTTCTGTTCTTCTTTTGAAGGATGAGGGGGAATGAATATCCGGAGCTTGAAAAGGAGAGTAGTTGTGTATAAAAAATCCCTTCTGTCATCTATAGCTACAGCAGCAATTGTGCTGTTTAATAACTCTCTCAATGTACAAGCAAAAGACCTTGAAGTTTCTAATGGAAAAACAATAACAGTACAGGGAGAAACCTATCATACACTTCATGCAACAAATGGCAGTAAAATCGTCGGTAAGCATTTAACGGTAAAAACACCATATTACTACGATACATATGCAGTAACAGCTGAAGGTGCTAACAGTGTGATTGAGTTATTGGATAATACAACCATTGAAAACAAAGACTCTGAAATTAACTTAGGTCTTGAAGCCAAAGACGGTGCTACAATCAAAATGATTGGAGGTTCTATTATAACTTACGGCACTGGTGCTTCTTTCAATAACAGTAAAAGCAAGGAAAATACGCTAGAAAATGTACTCATAACAAATGCAAAGGATGACCTAGAAACATCTTCAGGAATAGTTACTGAGAACAGCAATCTTACCTTAAAAGGGGTAACCATTCATGCTTTTAAAGCTCTAGAGGCAGATGATCATTCTCAAATAACAATATCAGGAGGAGAATTTTATGGAAAGCTTGATGGAGTATCTGCTAAACAAGGCAGCACCATTGATATAAAAGATAACGCGAAAATCACCTCATCTCTTTATAGCGGATTAGATTCCGATGGGCCACAATCAAAAATCACCATGACGGGAGGAACAGTAAGCGGATATGCTCTAGGCTCATTGTTTGCAAAAAACGGTGGTCATATTGATGTTACAGATGTTGTTATAACATCAATAGATAATGGAACTGGTGCTTTCGTAGAAAATGAGGGAAGTATAATTGAACTGCACGGCACAACAATTAAAGATGTTTTAAATGGAATTGACGCACATGAGGGTAGCACGGTCAAGATGACCGGAGGTTCCATTACAGCTTCTCTCGTAGGAGCTCAATATACTGAGAGTAACAGTGACGAAAATAAACTGGAAGATGTAGTGATATCAAGTCTTAAAGATAAAGAGACACCATCCATGGGAGTAAATGTCATCAAAAAAAGCAAACTCTCTTTGAAAAATGTAACCATTACTCAAGTAGATCAAGGCATAGATTCTTTTGCTTATTCTCAAGTAACAGTATCAGGAGGATCAGTTTCTGCAAGCAATGTGGGAGCATCTGCTACATTTTACAGTACCGTTACTTTAAAAGACAATGTTAAAATTACTCAAGCATATCACGGCATAGATTCTTCTGATCATTCTCAAGTAACAGTATCAGGAGGATCAGTTTCTGCAAGCACTGTGGGAGCATTTGCTGCATCTTACAGTACCATTACTTTAAAAGACAATGTTAAAATTACTCAAGTAGATCAAGGCATAACTACTCATGATCATTCTCAAGTAACAATATTAGGAGGATCCGTTTCTGCAAGCACCGTAGGGATGTCTGCTGAATCTGGCAGCATCATTGATATCAAAGATGAAGCCCACATTACCTCATCTAATGGTGGTGGATTATATGCAAGCGATCCACAATCTAAGATCACCATGATGGGAGGATCAGTAAACGCAAAAGAAGCTGCCTTGTACACTACAAACGGAGGGCATATTGATATCACAAATGTTTCTGTTACAGGGAAAATCGGTGGTTTGCAGCTCGCCTCCATTCTTTATACTATTTCAAATGAAAAAAATGATCTTAAAGATTATCAAAACGCTGAGATTAATTTAATCAATACAAAAATTCATGTCGATAATGGCACTGGAATTTTCATTGGAACTTTCAGTGATCATACTATTACAAATATTGCCAATCTATCAATTGGTACAGCCAATCTCATAAATTCAGAAATCCATGCGGATGTTTTATTAGGCAACGGGACTTGGGGAGATAAAGAGTTTTTGGAAGCTATAAATGCAAAAGCAATACCCAACGGTAGCTTCACCTTAAATACAGATCATTCCACTTTAGAAGGCAGAGCAAACATTACAAAAGAAAGAAACGTACACTTTAACCTGAAAAATGGTACACAATGGTTCTTAAAAACCAGCACACAAGAAAAAGATAAAAATGGCAAACTCCTGGATATCGCGCAAAGGTCACGCTCTGATATTTCTGTACTGGATCTCGAAAACAGCTCTGTTATTTTCAAAGAACCAACAACAGACGGTTATTACCACACATTGCATATAGGATCAGGACAACCAGATACCAAAGCCGTCTACAATACAATAGGCGATACACAAATTTCTTTCAATACTTGGTGGAGTGATGGTAAGCCAATAGCAGAGCAAAAAACCGATCGCCTTCTCATTAATGGTGATGTTTCAGGTCATACAAACATTCTCGTCAATTTAACAGGAAATACCACTCAAAAAAATATTTCTGATGTTGAGAAAAATATACGCGGACTTTCTCTTATCCAAGTTTCTGGAACAGCTAAAGAAGGCTCTTTTAAATTAGCCCATGGTTATACGACCATAAATGGTTCACCTGATAAATATATGCTACGTGCCTATGGACCAAACTCAAGCCAAGGCAAAGCCAATATGGAACAAAACTTGCTGGATGAAAAAAATGAAAATTTCTGGGATTTTCGTCTACAACCTGAGTTTCTTGATTCTAATTCAGGTTCTGGCTCTAATCCCGGTGGCTCTGGTTCTAACCAAGGTTCGGGTTCTAACCCTGAGGCCAATGTGCATGCGCCTGTAGCACAAATGGCAAGCTATTTGGTCATGCCAAATGCCCTCTTCTATACGGGATTAACCGATATGGCTAAGCAGAACGCAGTGTTAGCCAACATGAGAACATCCGTCTTGGCAAAAGAACAAGAAAAACAAAGCGGCTTCTTCTTATACACTTACGGCGGTACAGGAACATTATCCTCTGAAAGTGCTCCTCGCCAATATGGTTATAGCGGTGCTCATCTTCGCTATGCTGCTCTACAAGGAGGCGTTAACTTCGCAGCACTAGAAGGACAAAATACCACAACACATTTCGGTCTTGTCGGAACCTATGGACAACTGTCCTTCACTCCAAAAGATATGAAAGATGCAGGTAAAAGCACATTGGATAAGTGGTCCATCACAGCCTATGGTAGCATCCAGCATGACAATGGTTTTTATCTTGATGCCCTACTATCCTATGGAATCCTAAAGGGTGACATCACCAATGCTATCATTGGCAAAACCGCAACATTGAAAAATGCCAAGATGTTGGGTATCTCCACCACTATTGGCAAACAATTTGCTACAGGTATTCAAGGTGTCACCTTCGAACCGCAAGCACAACTTGCCTATCAACATTTGCTGTTTGATACACTTTCAGATGCCGATAATTTTACCATTGATATGAAGAACCCTCATCAATGGATGATCCGTGTTGGTGGGCGTTTAACCAAAACCGTTACCACTGCTGAAAACGGACATTCTGTTTCCTTCTATGGAAAAGTGAATGCAATTAAAACTTTTGGTGATGATCAAGCAATCCATATTGACAAGGATTATAAAATTGATCCCATGGGCTCTTTCCTTGAAGGCGGACTTGGTATCAGTGCTCAATTGTCTTCAAACGTTTCGCTTCATGGTGATGTCAGCTATCAACAAAAACTACAAAAGACTGGTATATCTGGAGCAAGCTTCTCAGGCGGAATACGCTATCAGTTTTAAGACATGACTGTAAAAAGCCTATCACATTCTACTTATTTTAACAAAAAGGCAGCGTTATGCTGTCTTTTCGACAACCATCTGTTTTTCCCGCTTCAAAGGCGCTCTCTTGTCTCTTTACACACAAAAAGTACAACAGAATGGCTCTTGTAAAATCCAACAAACATAACAAGCTGCTTTAACAAATTTATCAAAACACTTAAGAAGAATACTCAAATTTTAAAAAGTAGTAATCAGTACTCTTCTTATCTTAAATAGAAAATGCGTTCTACAGCCAAAGTGAGAAAACGTTCTTCTCATCTTTACTTATTGCGTTCAACTACGCTTTTCTGCCTCTTTATCCTTAAAGCATAAAAAACAACCAAAACATTTTAAAAATTATCACTTTACGAAAAGAGAACGTAGCGTTTTTCAATAAATAAGATCTAAAGCTGTAAAAAATCTAAAAAACAAAAATAAAATTATACTACAAAATAATCAGAACTCTTCCTGCACAATACAGCAATGATTATCTTCTGTTATTTCTCACAAATTTCATGTTCAACACTTCAAAATAAAACGACTGAACATAAACTCATCATCAAAAAACAATACAATCCGTTCAGAAAAATAACCCCTGTCATGTGCTACCAGCATGACTCATAAAACTATACACCTTATAGAAAAATATTTATAGCTAAAAATTCTTTCAGCAAATTATAATGGATAAAATCGCACACTTTGGTCTCCTCCTCACACCTTAAATGACGAAGATTTCCACCCATGCTGACCTGTAAGCAATACAACTTCTTGTCTAGCAGGCTCCACTTACTAACCATTTATATGGTTCACCTATATAAGGAATAAGCCCTGCCCTAAATATTGACTGCATTACCCAAAATTACTGAATATATAAATTTTACATAGCTTGTATACCATATCTCAAACAACAGTGTTTTACGGCATAACGAGATAAAAAATATCCCTCCCTGTTGCAACAATACTGCAAAGATCTCTAGAAACCTAAAATAGAAGAAACGATATTTTTCTTCTGTAGAATTTATCATGCCCTTTGCTCTCTATAAACAATAGGTTCAATACTGGCTTCAAAAAACATCTTTGTATAGTCATGTTGTGCACGTAAACTACGCAAATCATCATTGCTAAGTTCTTCAAGAATAATCCCTTTATGCATAATTCCAACACGTTCACAGATATGTGCAACCACAGCAAGGTCGTGGGATACCATCAAATAAGTGAGCTTTTTTTCCTCTCGTAAGGATTTCAACAAATTTAAAATTTCAGCCTGTACCGATACATCCAATGCAGATGTTGGTTCATCAAGCAGTAAAACCTCTGGCTCAATAATTAAAGCACGAGCAAGAGCAATACGCTGCCGTTGCCCTCCAGATAACTCATGCGGATAACGATAAAGAAATGAAGAATTTAAGCCAACGGAATTTAAAACATCACGCACCCGCTCTTTTGGATTATCCATACCATGAATTTTAAGTGATTCAGAAAGAACCGTATGAACCATTTTTCTTGGATGAAGTGAAGAGTAAGGATCTTGGAAAACCATTTGAATACGGCGTAGAAAATTCTTATCTCTTTTTTTGGGAACTTCTTCTCCATCAAAAACAAAACATCCGCTATAGCCTGAAATAAGCCCAACCAATGTATTTAAAATAGTTGATTTTCCACAGCCTGATTCACCAATCAAACCGTAAGCTTCGCCACGCTTAATATGAAAGTTGACATTTTTTACAACCGTTACTGCCTTGTGCCGATGCCCAAAGGTTACAGATAAATTAGAAACATCAATAATATTGTCACAGTTGGTCACGGAGCAACTCCTTCAATACCATTAACAATCGTAGGATTATACAACCAATCAGGATCGCGCTCAGGAACAGCCAAAACATCAACAGGATTATCAAGCCGCGGCAAACTCGCTAGCAAAGCCTTAGTATAAGGATGACAAGCGCGAGATAAATTACACGCAGGCAATTCTTCTAACACACGACCTGCATACATAACCAAAACACGATCACAAAAATCAGCAATCATATTCAAATCATGACTAATGAAAATAAGCCCTGTTCCAGCTTTAGTCACAAGCTCATCCAACACTGATAAAACCTGACGTCTTACCGTAATATCAAGCGCAGATGTTGGCTCATCGGCAATAATTAAATCAGGTTTTGGAATGAGCATCATCGCAATCATCACACGCTGCCCCATTCCTCCTGATATTTCATGAGGAAAGAGACGCATCACATGTTCTGGGTCACGAATATGAACAGATTCCAACATAGCAATTGTCCGCTCGCGCGCCTCAGCTTTTGAAACACGGTAATGAATACGGTAAGCTTCCATAATCTGGTCCCCAATCCGTATGAGTGGATTCAGTGAATATTTGGGGTCCTGTAGAATCATTGAAATACGCTTTCCCCGAATAGTTCTCATCTGAGCTTCACTTGCACGCAATAAATCGATATCCTCAAAGCGCATTTTTTTCGCTTTGACAATTGCTGCTCTTGGACTCAATTTGAGTATCGCGCGCCCAGTCATTGATTTTCCAGAACCAGACTCGCCAACAATGCCGATTTTTTCTTTTCCCACGGAAAAACTAACGCCGCGCACAACCTCTGCAATGCCACGCCTTATAGGAAAAGCAATACGTAAATCTTCTATCTCTAATAATTTTTTAGCCATTGCGCGGATCCAATATATCACGAAGTCCATCACCCAACAAATTGAAAGCAAGGCTTGCCAACAATATTGCACAACCTGGTATTGCCGCTAACCACCAATTTGTCATCATAAATTCACGACCTGTCGAAAGCATTGCACCCCATTCAGGACTTGGCAGTTGAGCTCCCAACCCCAAAAAACCAAGACCAGCAGCCGTTAAAATAATTCCGGACATATCTAATGTTAGACGTACTACTACTGAAGGAATACACATCGGTGCAACATGAAATAAAATAATCCGCAAAGGAGATGCCCCTTGCAAGCGAACAGCAGAGACATAATCAGAAGAACGTATCGTCAAAGTTTCTGCTCGTGCTAAACGCGCGATTGGGGGCCATGCTGCAATGGAAATTGCAACAGATGCATTTTCAATACCTGGTCCCAATGCCGCTGAAAAAGCAAGAGCTAAAATCAAAGCTGGAAAAGCAAGAAAAATATCAACTATACGCATAAGAACAGTATCAACCCATCCCCCTATATAGCCCGATACAGTCCCAACAAGGAGCCCTATTGGTCCCACAATAATTGTCGTGAGAAAAACAACATAAAGCGTGATACGTGCACCAAAAACGAGACGACTAAAAATGTCACGCCCCAATTCATCTGTCCCAAAATAATGTGACATAGAGGGCGGTTGCAATCGATGCGCAAGATCATTACTCACAAAATCATTGGTAGCAATCCAAGGAGCAAAAATTGCACATAAGATAATAATAAAAATAATAGTCAGACCAAACACAGCAGAAAAATTACCAGAAAACTTGATCAATGCATGATAAATTCTTTGTACGTTCGCTTGAAAGACTGACCGTGGAACAGATTCATTTAACCAACGCCCCAAAGAAAATGATGATTGCGATTTATGATGATGAATTGTTGCCATATTCAACGTGTCCTTGGATCAAAGATTCGATAAAGCAAATCAGAAAATAAATTAATAACAACAAAGAGAAACCCTACAAGTAGCGTGCAGCCGACAACTGCATTCATATCTCCAGCCAAAAGAGCATTTGTTAAATAATGCCCGAAACCAGGCCAAGCAAAAACAGTCTCCGTTAACACAGCACCTTCTAAGAGAAAAGCATATGAAAGTGCAACAACCGTGATAATCTGCACGGCGGCATTCCGAAAGGCATGCCCCCACACCGTTCGTGCCAACGATAATCCCTTCACACGCGCAGTAATGATATATTCTTGATTGAGCTGTTCAATCATAAATCCACGAGTCATACGACTAATATAGGCCATAGCACCAAAAGCTAAGATTAAAGCAGGCATAATAACATGACTGAACACATTTCCAAAAGCTTCCCACTGTCCTTGACGAGCAGTATCCCAGAGAAAAAATCCCGTTTTAGGTTCAAAAGAATATTCATAAAGGAAATCAATACGTCCTGGACCACCGATCCAGCCAAGCTTAGCATAAAAGATCAATAACGCCATTAATCCAAGCCAAAAGGTTGGAGTGGAATAACTCAAGAGTGTAAAAACACGGACAAAGTAATCAATAAATGAATCACGATACATTGCCGCAAAAACCCCAAATGGAATACCAAGACTTGTGCCAATTACAATAGCAACTGTAGCAAGCTCTAACGTTGCAGGAAATACGCGCATAATATCTTCTAAGACTGGACGCCCTGAGGTTAAAGCATCTCCAAAGTCAAACAAAAACACACTGCGGAGATAATTCCAATATTGAACAATCAATGGCTGATCAAGGCCCAACCTATGAAACATCGCATCATAAGCTTCCTGACTGATATTATCACCAAGGATAGCAAGAACAGGATCTAAGGGAAGCAGGTGACCAATAAAAAAAGTAATCGTTACCAAACCAAGCAACGTGACAAAGACTGAAATAAGCAACTTCAATAGCTTGAAAAAAAAGTCCCATACGAACATTTGTTTCTGCTTCTGTAATACTACTCTTTCAGCATCTGGAAATGGCAAAACCATTATAATATTCCCCTCCATAGCTACCAAACATAAAGCTAACACCTTTTTTATACAATCAAGTAACCTCTAATCAAGCACACTTTACAATCTTTTTTCATAACATGCTTATTTTTCTGCATCACTGTAATAAAGTCTAAAACTATTCCAAGCCCATTTTTTTACTGCAGGTCCCATACCAACGGTATAATATGTCTGAAATAAATAAACCATAGGACCATGTTCAAACACATAATTCTGTAAAGCACGATACTGCAAAAGACGCTTATTTTGATCTTGCTCAAACAAAGCATCCATCACCATTTTATTGATATTTTCATCATAATATCCAGCACGCCAAGCCAGATACATATTGTGCTTTTCTGTAAATGTTGGATCAGGATTAAAAACATGATTTAACGAAGCAGGATGCCCATCAGGATCAGCACTCCCCCATCCCATAAGTGCACTATCATAATTTCCACCACGCACACGGCTTAACAATTGATTTTGTGCCATTTTTTCAAGGGTAATCTCAACACCAATTTTACGCGCATTGGCTTGAATAGACTGCGCAACAGATGACATATAACTAAGGCTACCAACTAAAAGATTAGCTTTAAAACCATTGGGATAACCGGCCTCACTCATCAATTGTTTGGCTTTTTTCAAATCTAACTTAAAGGGCAATCCCTCTTTTTCATCCAAAGCGCCAGGAATTCCCAACGCCATATAACTAGCACGTGGAATGCCAATACCTTTTAAAACGGTTTTTCCAAGTCCTTCATAATCGACTAAATAACGAAGTGCCAAACGCACTTTTTCGTGAGAAAAAATTGTATTTTTATTATTCAACGAGAGATAAATAATTTGCGGTCGCAAAACGCGGCTAATTTTAACTGGTCCGCCCTGCTTTTCAATATCTAAGACATCCTCTGAAGAAAGATCACGCGCTATATCCACATCCCCTTTTTCCAAAAGAAATCTCTGACTTGCTGAATCTGCAACATGCTGCACAACAATTTGCTTAATTTTAGGTGCCTCTCCCCAATAATATTTTGTAGCTTCCAATACAACTTTTTCTCCTGGAGACCAACGTACCAATTTATAAGGTCCAACACAAGCCGAATGCGTTGCCAAATATTTATTGCCCATATCACCATTCATACTTTCTGCTTCAATTGTTTTCCGATCGAGCAAAGCAGAAGCATAGGACTGTCCAATAGCTGTTAATATAAGCTGAATAGGATAGGGTTTATCTAGTTTTAGCTGTAAAGTTCTATCATCAAGAGCTTGAATATGCGTTTCCACATTGTTTTTATTAAAGCCATAATCCATCAAAAACTGAGCATACCCTAATCCCAATTTAATAATCCGCCGCATTGACCAAGCAAGATCCTGTGCTGTGGCCACCCTTCCATCATCAAATTTTAAATCATCACGAAGATGAAAAACTATTCTTTTTCCACCATCTAAAACGTCCCAAGATTGTGCCATAGAAGGGCGAATTTTAGTGGGATCATGCTGATCATACTGCACTAACGCACTACATATATTTGTCAATAATTCACTCGCGACAACTTCAACTGTTTGAGCTGGATCAAAGCTACTAATTGAATCGATATTCCATGCCATTACCAATATATCTTTCGATGACGCACTCAATACTGGTGATAGAGATCCATTTAAAAAACCGACTGTACTTAACAAAATACAAAAGTTTTTTAACATTTCTTTTTTTCTCATTTTTATCATTACCCTTTGCATTTTATGTGATTATTCTCTCACAAAATACTGCTGATTTTTCTCTTTATTTCTCAAACAGCGTAATGTTATCAACTTTACGCATCAAAAAGCTGAAGATGACTTTCTCACACAGCAACCTACAATTGAGATGCATAGCCTCTGTAGTATTATCACAGAAACTTCTAAAAGCCCTTACTTTTCACACGGATAAACATCGCCCCCTATAAACTATACCTTAATTGTATTACACAAAAAGCCCCCCGCAATTTCATATCTTAAGCGTTAAGACAACCCTTTGCGGGGGATATTTTCATCATTTACATGATGATCGCGTTCTTTTTGTATTTTACAGTATTATTTAATACGCATTTATTTTTCAATTGCACTATAAAAAATACGCGGTGCACTATTCCACACCCATTTTTTAATACTAGGTGTCATAGCTACAACACTATATCTCTGAAAAATAAAAGCATAGGGACCTTTTTGCATAAGTTCACGTTGCAAATCAGCATAGATTTGTGCCCGTTTTTGTGGATCTTTTTGAAACAATGCAGCTTCCACCTTTTTATTCATAGCTTCATCCAAATAGCCATGCTGCCAACTTGGATAAGCTGTATTTTTCGCCTCAAACCGATTATCAGGATTGTAAACAAGACGTGAAGCCATGGAATGAGGATCCGCAGAGTCATTATTCCATCCGACAAAAATTGTATCAAAAGCACGTGCATAAAGTTTTGAAAACACTTGCGTGCCTGCCAAACGTTCAATTTTAAGATGTACCCCCACCTTTGCTGCATTATCTTGCACAGACTGTGCAATAGGCAAAGCATAATGAGAGCTTCCCACTAAAAAATTAGCCTCAAAGCCTTTTGAATAACCCGCCTCTGTTAAAAGCTGTTTGGCTTTTTGAAGATCAAGTTTAAAGGGCTGTCCTTCTTTTTCATCCAAAGCTCCAAAATTACCAAGAGGAATAAAGCTTGCCCGTGGAACACCAACTCCTTTGAGAATACTCTTTTCAAGTCCTTCATAGTCAATAAGATAGCGCATCGCCAAACGTACTTTTTCCTTAGCAAAAATGGGATTTGTTGTATTAAAGCCCCAATACATCATGGAAGGCTCCAAAACGCTTTCCACCTTAACATCTGTTGTTGCTTGCAGATCTGCTATATCCTCAGGTCTCAAATCACGAGCAACATCGATATCGTGTTTTTGCAACAATAAGCGTTGTGTTCCAGTCTCTGCAACATGGCGAATGAGAATCTTTTTTAATTTAGGAGTTTCCCCCCAATAATTAGGACTTGCACGCAATAAAATAGCTTCTCCAGGACGCCAACTTGCTAACTGATAAGGACCAACACAGGCAGCATGACTGGCCAAATAGCGGTTGCCCATATCGCCATTTTTTTCATGTTTCATAATGGTTTTGCGATCAAGCAAAGCCGTAGCACGACTCGCAACAATATTATTAAGAATAAGCTCTGCTGGATAAGGCTTATCAAATTTCATCACCACCGTTTTCTCATCCGGTGCTTGAAGAGCAGAATCAACATTTTGTTCTGTAATACCATATTCATTAAAAATCGCCGCAGTTGCCATTTTTAATTTGATAATTCGTTTCATACCCCAAATAAGGTCATGGGCATTCGCAGACCGACCATCATTAAATTTTAAACCATCCCGTAAATGAAAAGTAAGCACTGTATTCTGATCACCACCTGAAACATCCCAGTGCGTTGCTAAAGAGGGAATGATTTTTGCTGGATCATCTGTAGCGGTACCAACCAAATTATCACAAACATTGAGAACGATTTCATTTGCATAAACATCATTAAGCTGCGCAGGATCAAATGTATTGATTCCATCAATATTCCAACCCATCACGAGGGTATCGGCAGGTGTTTTTGCTGAAACTTGTTGCACGAATATTCCCAATGCAAGAACAGCAGAAACAAAAGAAGTACTGCCTTTCAATATTTTTCTTTTTATATTCATAGCTTTTTCCTTTTAAAGTTTTTTATCAATTTATTATTCTGAAATAACACAGCAGATTTGTAAAACTAAAGATTGATTAAACGCATATTCGCCATCTCTACAAAGGCATTTACTTTTCAATTCACTCACTTAAACTCAATGAAAATACAGTAAATACACGAAATATCCGTCACCAACCATTATGACATCTCCACCACAATATCCCTTTGTCTCCACAATACCCCGTAATTGCTCCCTCTATCATTCACCAAAATGTAAGCCTTGGGAAAAATCGTCATACGGATATTGATGAACGCCCCCTTATCTATAAACTGTACTAAAAAGAATAAGGATAATGTGCAAATTTTAAAAATAATCGTATCTCCTCAGACACTCATTTTCAAGAGACACACACCCTGACTGCATTATAAGACTGCGCATGAACAGACAGAAAAACAAAAGAAAACATTTCTGCAAAAACTCTATGATCTATTTAAAAATTGCTAAATCTTCTAAACGTTAAGCGTAAAAGAAAAGTTTTTTTATCAATGACACCAAACAAGTCAACAGAAACAAAATCGCAATGAAAAATACCTGCTTTTCTACGTCTTATCTTTCACAAAATACAATAGCCAATAAAAGAACACATCATAAAATGCTCTTTTTCATGAGCAAAAACAAAAACGAAACAATACACTACTCTCACTCACATCCCCAACGACATATGCTAGAGATTTACAGAAGCAATGGAGTGACACAAATCTATCTGAACAAAAGCATCTGCCCCAAAAGCTAGAGCTTACACACAGCAAAATTATTCTCTTAAAAAGGAGGCTATCAGATAATAAAACTTAACACAAGTATTTGATAATCAAACACTCTATAAATAAACGCATCATTCTATATTCAATAAAACTATAGAAAATATCTTTCTGTAAACTTCAAAGAGCAAAACAATATAAAAATATTTCTCTATAGAGAGACATAATAAATAATTTTACTTTATTAATAAAAGTAAAGAACATAAATAAACAAAACTCCACAATTTACCTGATTATAAATATTATATAAATAAAAATAGACAAATATGACTTAAAACAGATAATAAAAATTTCTCTTATAATAATTTAACAAATACATTTCTTCCTCTGTTAAAAGCAGTATCACAGCTTACACTACGCTAAAAAACGATAATCCAACAACAACAAATACATGAAACGATCTCAAAACCATTCCACGCTCTTTTTTTATTTTTTTAGACAATATCTTCTTATGCAAAAGATCTGTACCAATTTATCGACAAAAACACCCTTCAAGATGATCATTAACAATTCCTACCGACTGCATAAAAGCATAACAAATTGTTGGTCCAACAAATGTCCAGCCACGTTTTTTCAAGTCTTGCGAAAGACGAAGAGACGCAGGTGTTATAGGATTTGCTAACAATGTTTGAAAATTGATCTTTTCATAACGCTCTGATTGTGGTGGTTGAAAAGACCAAAAATAGTGAGACAAACTTCCCCACTCTATAATAATGTCCTGTGCTCTCAATGCATTATTAAGCACTGAGCGGATTTTCCCTTGATGACGAACAATGCTTTTATTCTGCATCAACATTTGCACTTTTGCTTCATCATAATGACTGATTTTTTCGAAGTCAAAGTGATCAAATGCCTCTCGAAAAAAAGAGCGTTTTTTTAAGATGGTAAGCCAAGAAAGCCCTGCTTGAAAACCTTCAAGACAAATTTTTTCAAACAAACGGCGATCTTCAAAAACAGGCTTTCCCCATTCATGATCATGATAAGCACAGTAAAGCGGATCATCTCCTGCCCATGAACAACGAATTTTTCCATCCGCTCCCCTGCGAAGTCCTTCCTCGAGCACCTGATTGAGCGTATTAAAAGAGTGTTCCTTGATCATCGTCTTGTTGCTTTATCTGTTTGTGTTTTGAACGTTTATTCAAAGCAGATCCCTCGGTGACAACACTGACATCACCATCAAAAAAACGTAACTTGACTTGTCCTGTTTCAGGAAACTGTACCAATCGTTTAATGGGTTTATTCTCTTGCCCCAAAGCCAAAACAAAACCACGCTCTAAAATATTCTGATACGAAGTGCTTTTTAAAAGCCTAAAAGCAACGTCTATCTGAGCACGTTGTTTTTCCACCTTGTGCACAAAAGCACGCTGAAGACGCATCACATATTCCTTGGTATTGCGTTGTGCTTTTTCAGTATTCAACAAACGCGGTGCAAGACGAAGAGAAAGTGCATGGAAATAAAAACGCTTTTTATCATAACTCACACAAAGAGCACGCTGTAACCGGCTGGAAATTTCATCAAAACCACGCCGCGGTAGAGCAAAAAGTTGATCAACTGTGGGAAGTCCACGGATAAGAGCACGCAATTTTTGTTGATGAAAATCAAAATAACGTGTGAGTCCCATACGCAAACGTGCACCAAGCGATGCCACATAGACTTCGAGATCAAGCTTGACGGGAACAGCCTTTTCTGCTGCTCCTGTAGGGGTTGGAGCACGCCAATCAGCAACATAATCAATCAAAGTCCAATCTGTCTCATGCCCAACCGCAGAGATAACCGGAAGAGCAGAGGCATAAACAGCACGCACAACAGCTTCATCATTAAACCCCCATAAATCTTCTAAACTCCCTCCTCCCCGCGCCACAATAATAACGTCAGGTTTTGGAATAGAACCTCCTAAAGGCAGTGCATTAAACCCCTCAACGCCAGCAGCTACTTCACGCCCACAGGTTTCTCCCTGAACACGGACAGGCCAAACCAAAATATGCAAGGGAAAACGATCTGATATACGATGAATAATATCGCGAATAACAGCACCTGTTGGCGATGTCACCACGCCTATAATTTGAGGCATATAAGGCAAAAGCTTCTTTTTGGCTTCATCAAATAAACCTTCCTCTGCAAGCTTTTTCTTACGATTTTCTAAAAGTGCCATCAAAGCGCCAACCCCAGTTGGTTCAAGTGCTTCAATAACAATTTGGTACTTTGACGACCCAGGATAAGTTGTCAGTTTTCCAACAGCAATCACTTCCATCCCCTCTTCAGGAGGAAATTTGAGCTTTTCCATAAACCCGCGCCAAATAACAGCCTCCAACCGTGCCTTATCATCCTTTAAAGCAAAGTAAGCATGACCAGAAGCATGAGGACCACGATAACCTGATATTTCTCCACGCACCCGCACATAACCAAACTTTTCTTCAACAACGCGCTTTAAAGCCCCTGCTATTTCAGAAACAGTAAATTCTACTACATTCGTTGCACCTGCTTTTTCACCAAACAAACTTACCATTTTTAAATTCTTTACACCCGTTCTTGTGAATCTTTTTGCAATAATACATTTTTAAACTTTTGATTGATAACTTCATCCAAATACCCATAACACCAACCAGAATAGCTTGTATTTTTAACCTCAAACCGATGATCGGGATTGTAAATAAAATTGAAGACGTAAAGGGCTGCAGAGCATTATTCAATCCAAAAAAATTCTATCAACAGAAGTTAAAATATTCAATCTTAACATCCACACCAACAAATCTTTTATGATAACCTCTCTCATCAAAGAGAAGGTCTTAAAATACATTTTATATATGGTATATTTATTCACTAGCCATGAACTTCGACATCTTGCAAAGTTTTTCAACCATAGGCAAAACGTCGAAGCTCTCATGATCACGCTTTTAGAATTTACAATGTTCTAAGACACGCTTATTTTTCAATGGCACTATAAAAAATACGTGGTGCACCATTCCAAACCCATTTTTTCACATCAGGTGTCATAGCGACAATGTTATATGTCTGATAGATAAACGCATAAGGACCTTTTTGCATAAAATCACGCTGCAAATCAGCATACATCTGCGCCCGTTTCTGTGGATCTTTCTGAAACAATGCTTCCCTCACCTTTTTATTCATCTCTTCATCAAAATAGCCATGACACCAACTAGGATAGCCCGTGTTTTTAGCCTCAAATCGATTATCAGGGTTTAAAATAAGACGCGAAGCCATCGTATGAGGATCCGCAGAAGAATTATTCCATCCTATAAAAATTGTATCAAAGCCACGTGCATAAAGTTTTGAAAATAATTGCGTACCAATAAAATGTTCAATCTTAAAGCGCACACCTATCTTTTTGGCATTGTCTTGAATAGACTGAGCAATGGGCAAAGCAAAAGGATAAGGCGTTTTTCCGGCATAAATATTGGCCTCAAAACCATCCGGATAACCTGCCTCTGTCAAAAGCTGCTTGGCTTTTTGAAGGTCAAGTTTAAAAGGTTGCCCCTCTTTTTCATCCAAAGCACCAAAATTACCAATGGGAATAAAGCTTGCTCGTGGAATACCAACATCTTTAAGAAGAGTCTTGCCAAGCGTTTCATAATCAATAAGATAGCGCATTGCCAAACGCACTTTTTCATTGGCAAAAATAGGATTTGTCGTGTTAAAACCCCATATGATCATGGATGGAGCCAACACTTTTTCAGCCTTAATATCTGTTGTTGCTTGAAGATCTGCTATATCTTCTGGTGTTAAATTACGTGCAACATCGATATCGTGTTTTTCCAACAATAAACGTTGTGTTCCAGGCTCGGCAATATGACGAATAAGAATCTTCTTCAATTTGGGTGCCTCTCCCCAATAATGGGAACTGGCACGTAACAAAATCCCTTCTCCAGGACGCCAACTCTCTAACTGATAAGGACCAACACAAGCAGCATGACTCGCCAAATAACGATTTCCCATATCACCATCTTGTTCGTGTTTCATCAGTGTCTCACGATCAAGTAAAGCAACAGTGCGATGAGTGGAAATATTGCTCAAAATAAGCTCTGCTGGATAAGGTTTATCAAATTTCATGACCACTGTTTTTTCATCGGGTGCTTGAAAAGCCTCATCAACATTTTTTTCTGTGATACCATATTCATTAAAGGTTGCCGCGTTAGACAGCTTCAATTTGACAACCCGCCTCATGCCCCAAACAAGATCATGAGCACCAGCATGCCGACCATCATTAAACTTCAAATCATCACGCAAATGAAAAGTAATTGCTGTACTCTGGTCATCACTTGAAACATCCCAACTCTTGGCCAAAGAAGGAACAACTTTAGTCCCATCATCTTTTGCAGTATCAACCAAATTGTCACAAACATTGACAACAACTTCAGCTCCATACCGATCATTGAGTTGCGCAGGATCAAAATTACTGATTGCATCAAGATCCCAAGCCATCACGAGAGTATCAGCAGGCGTCTTTGCTGACACTTGTTGTGCAAACATCCCCACTGCAAGAACAGCAGAAATAAAAGAACTGCTCCCCTTTAATATCGTTCTTTTCAAACTCATCAATTTTTCCTTTTAAAACGTATTGTATAAATTCTCCATGCAACAATAATGCGCAAAAATAAGAAAATCAGACTGAGAAAACACACCCCCTTAGAGATATAAGACCTCCAACAACAGCTATTCACCCCCCCCAGACACGAATAAGCGCAATGAAAATATGCAAAGGAAAACGTCTCGATAAATAATGAGTAACATCATAAACGATAAGCATCCTACTAGTACGTCAAAACACGAATAATTCAGGACATATCAGGGTAAGATCCTTTTTTGTTTCATCAAACAAACCTTCTTCCTCAAACTTATTCTTACCATTTTCTAAGAAAGAAACATCACATCCCTCGTTGCTAAAACCTCAAGAATCATTGAATATTTGAATAGCCCTAGAGAAGATTTGCAAACCATAACACTCTCCCTCCTTCTTCAGGAGAAAATTTGAGTTTTTCTATAAACCCCAGCAAAGAACACTTTCAGCATCTTATCTTCTGTTAAGGAAAGAGAGCACAATCTAACGTATGAACCCCACAGTAACCTAACATTCCCTCACGCCCCTGCATACAATCAAATTTCTCTTCAACAACACATTTTAAAGCCCCCCACTCTTTCAAAAACACCAAACTTTGCACCACTTATTGTGCCTGTTTTTTTGCGTTTGCCTTGCCATCAACAAATAATTATTTTTTCAAAAAGATTGAAACAGTCAACCATAATACCTATATATAAAGGATTTGTCGAGATGAATAATCTCTCTTTGAAAGAGGATATCTTGAACCCCATTCTCTCCAGAGCATATCGCTTCGCTACCGATGAGCTTCGGCATCTTGTAAGGTTTTTCAACCATAGAAAAAACACCGAAGTTATCAGGATAACACTTTTAGAATTTATAATCTTCTAAGACAGATTTATTTTTCAATGGCATTATAAAAAATACGTGGTGTACTATTCCATACCCATTGTTTAATACGAGGTGTCATAGCTACAACATTATATTTCTGAAAGATAAAAGCATAAGGTCCTTTTTGCATAAGTTCACGCTGCAAATCAGCATAGATTTGTGCCCGTTTCTGTGGATCTTTTTGAAACAATGCTGCCTCTACCTTTTTATTCATAGCCTCATCCAAATAGCCATGACACCAACTAAGGTGGGCTGTATTTTTCGCCTCAAACCGATTATCAGGATTGTAAACAAGACGTGAAGCCATGGAATGAGGATCCGCAGAGTCATTATTCCATCCAACAAAAATCGTATCAAAAGCACGCGCAGAAAGTTTTGAAAACAACTGTGCACCTGCTAAACGTTCAATTTTAAGATGCACGCCTACCTTTTTTGCATTGTCTTGAATAGACTGAGCAATGGGCAAAGCATAATGAGAGCTTCCTATTAAAAAATTAACCTCAAAGCCTTTCGAATAACCTGCCTCTGTCAAAAGCTGTTTGGCTTTTTGAAGATCCAGTTTAAAGGGCTGCCCTTCTTTTTCATCCAAAGCTCCAAAATTACCAAGAGGAATAAAACTTGCCCGTGGAACACCAACACCTTTGAGAAGAGTCTTGCCAAGAGCCTCATAATCAATAAGATAGCGCATCGCCAAACGCACTTTTTCATTGGCAAAAATAGGATTTGTCGTGTTGAATCCCCATATCATTACGGTAGGCTCCAACACTCTTTTTACCTTAATATCTGTTGTTGCTTGGAGATCTGCAAGATCCTCAGGTCTCAAATCACGAGCAACATCGATATCACCTTTTTGCAACAATAAGCGTTGTGTTCCAGACTCCGCAACATGGCGAATGAGAATTTTTTTCAATTTAGGTGCTTTCCCCCAATAATGAGCACTTGCACGCAATAAAATAGCCTCTCCAGGACGCCAACTCGCCAAGTTATAAGGACCAACACAAGCAGCATGACTCGCCAAATAACGATTACCCACATCACTATTTTTTTCATGTTTTATAATGGTCTCACGATCAAGCAAAGCAGTAGCGTGACTCGCAACAATATTACTAAGGAGAATCTCTACGGGATAAGGCTTATCAAATTTCATTACCACCGTTTTCTCATCCGGTGCTTGAAGAGCAGAACCCATGTTCTGTTCTGTAATACCATATTCATGAAAGAGCTCTTCTCTAGCCAACTTCAACTTAATAATCCGCTTCATACTCCAAACAAGATCATGGGCATTCGCAGGCCGACCGTCATTAAACTTCAAACCATCACGCAAATGAAAAGTAAGCACTGTCTTCTGATCATCACTTGAAACATCCCAATGCGTTGCCAAAGAGGGAATGACTTTTGTTGGATCATCTCTAACAGTATCAACCAAATTGTCACAAACATTGAGAACAATTTCAGTTCCATAAACGTTGTTGATCTGCGCAGGATCAAAAGTACTGATGCCATCAATATTCCAAGCCATCACGAGGGTATCGGCAGGTGTTTTTGCTGAAACGTGTTGTGCAAACATCGCCAATGCAAGAACAGCAGAAACAAAAGAACTGCTTCCTTTTAATATTTTTCTTTTTAAACTCATCAAATTTTCCTTTTAAAATTTATTGTACAAACGCCCCATGCGACAACAACACGCAAAAATAAAAAGATTAGTTTTTGGAATAAGCCCCCCTAGAGAAAAAGCATCAAAACTCTCAACAGCAGTAGCCACTCATCCCCTCCGAACACAGATAGGCTAAAGCAAAATATACAACAGAAAACAATCACCTCCTATGCGATGAGTAACACCACAAGTGACAAGATCTCTTACCGATATCACAACATCTATAATTCGAAGTATATCAAGCAAAGATTTCTTGTTTACTTCATCAAACAGGCTTTCTTTTTCAAACGTCTTCCTGCTCTTTTCTGAAAAGAGTGACCACAGCACCACCTTCAGTTGATTTAAAAACCTCAATAACAAATTGCTATTCTGAAAATTCTAAAGAACTGAGTGCTCATAGCGCTTCCTTCTCTCTTTCTTTAAGGAGAAATCTAAGCTTCTCTATGAATCCCCCCAAAAACACTCTCAGCACCTTATCTTCTTTTAAGAAAAGAGGGTATAATTTAAAGCATGCCCCCCCAGTGACCTAACATTCCCCCACGCCCCTGCATACAATCAAATTTTTCCTCAACAACACATTTTAAAGCCCCCCACTCTTTCAAAAACACCAAATTTTGCACTGTTTATTGTGCCTGCTTTGTTGCGTTTGTCCTGCCAATCAGCAAATGATTATTTTTTCAAAAAGATTGAAATGTTCAACCATAATACCTACGCACATATGCTTTGTCGAGGTGAATAACCTCTTTGTGAAATGGGCTACCTTGAAATCCCGTTCTCTCGCTGGCATATTGCTTCGCTACCGATGAACTTCGACATATTGCAGCGATTTTTCAACCATAGGCAAAACGTCGAAGCTCTCATGATCACGCTTTTAGAATTTACAATGTTCTAAGACACACTTATTTTTCAATGGCACTATAAAAAATACGTGGTGCACTATTCCAAACCCATTTTTTCACATCAGGTGTCATAGCGATAATATTATATGTCTGATAGATAAACGCATACGGACCTTTTTGCATAAAATCACGCTGCAAATCAGCATACATCTGCGCCCGTTTCTGTGGATCTTTCTGAAACAATGCTTCCCTCACCTTTTTATTCATCTCTTCATCAAAATAGCCATGACACCAACTAGGATAGCCCGTGTTTTTAGCCTCAAATCGATTATCAGGATTGTAAACAAGACGTGAAGCCATCGTATAAGGATCTGCAGAATCGTTATTCCATCCCATAAAAATTGTATCAAAACCACGTGCATAAAGCTTTGAAAACAACTGTGTTCCTACAAAATTTTCAATCTTAAAATGCACACCTACCTTCTTGGCATTGTCTTGAATAGACTGAGCAATAGGCAAAGCAAAAGGATAAGGAGATTTTCCGGCATAAATATTAGCCTCAAAACCATCCGGATAACCTGCTTCTGTCAAAAGCTGCTTAGCTTTTTGAAGGTCAAGTTTAAAAGGTTGCCCCTCTTTTTCATCCAAGGCACCAAGATTACCAATGGGAATAAAGCTTGCCCGTGGAATACCAACATCTTTAAGAAGAGTCTTTCCAAGTGTTTCATAATCAATAAGATAGCGCATTGCCAAACGCACTTTTTCATTGGCAAAAATAGGATTTGTCGTATTAAACCCCCACATGATCACAGATGGGGTCAATCTTTTCTCAATCTTAATATCTGTTGTTGCTTGGAGATCTGCTACATCCTCTGGCATCAAATTACGTGCCACATCGATATCGTGTTTTTCCAACAATAAACGTTGTGTTCCAGGCTCGCCAATATGACGAATAAGAATCTTCTTCAATTTGGGTGCCTCTCCCCAATAATGGGAACTGGCACGCAACAAAATCGCTTCTCCCGAACGCCAGCTTTCTAACTGATAAGGACCAACACAAGCGGCATGGCTTGCCAAATAGCGATTTCCCATATCACCATCTTGTTCGTGTTTCATAATTGTTTCACGATCAAGAAGAGCAGCAACACGAGTAGTAAGAATATGCCCAAGGATGATCTCTGCTGGATAAAGCTTGTCAAATTTCATCACCACCGTTTTTTCATCTGGTGCTTGCAGAGTAGAATCAACATTTTGTTCTGTAATACCATATTCATTAAATATTGCCGCTGCAGACAGCTTCAATTTGACAACCCGCTTCATGCCCCAAACAAGATCATGAGCACCAGCAGTACGGCCATCATTAAACTTCAAATCATCGCGCAAATGAAAGGTAATCACCGTACCCCCACCTTCATTTGAAACATCCCAACTCTTTGCCAAAGAAGGAGCTATTTTAGCTGAATCATCTGTAGCGGAATCGATGAGGTTATCACAAATATTGGCAACGATTTCATTTCCATAACGTTCATTGATCTGTGCCGGATCAAAAGTCTCGATTGAATCGATGTTCAAAGCCATCACGAGAGTATCAGCAGGTGTCTTTGCTGACACTTGTTGTGCAAACATCCCCACTGCAAGAACAGCAGAAATAAAAGAACTGCTCCCTTTTAATATTTTTCTTTTTAAACTCATCAATTTTTCCTTTTAAAATTTATGTATAAATTCCCCATGCAACAATAGTGCGCAAAAAAATAAGTAAATCAGACTGAGAAAATACACCCCCTTAATAAATATTAAAATCTTTAACAATAACCACTCGTCCCTCCCAACACAACTAAACGAGATTAAGATATGCAACAGAAAATGATCTGATCATAATGAGTAACACCACACATGACAGCATCCGTGCTAAATCACAACATCTATAATTTAAAGCACATCAGGCAAAGACTTCTTGTTTGCTTCAGCAAATTTCCTCTTAATGATTTTTAAAAAAGTTATCAAAATATCATCCCCTCGATTCAAAAACTTCAAGAATAATTGACTATTTTTATAATCCTAAAGAAGAGTTTGCAAACCATAACTCTTTACCTCCTTCTGCAGAAGAAAATTTGAGTTTTTCCATGAAATCCCAAAAAGAACACTCTCCAGCCTTATCCTCTTTTAAGAAAAAATGGCGTAGTCTAAAGCACGAAAACAATAGTGACCTGATATTCCTTCCCCCTGCATACAATCAACTTTTTCTTCAACAACACATTTCAAAACCCTCTGCTTTCAAAACACTGAATTTCTTTCCACTTATGCTGCTTGTTTTTGTTGCATTGGTCTTTCTAATAAACAAATAACTATTTTTTTACAAAAGTTGAAATACTTAGATATAATACCTATATATACAGGTCCTGTCGAGATGAATAATCTCTCTTTGGAATAGGATGTCTTGAAATCACATTCTATACACAACACATTGATTTGTTATGGAATCTTCGACGTACTGAAAATTTTTCATCCTCATGTAAAACGTCGAAACATTATGACATTTCCCCATAAATTCATGAGAAACTAAAGAATATCCATTAAAAGTGAAAGGAATATTATGAAGATACCTCGAAAAATGCCAACAGAACACGAGCGTGTTTCAGAAACCAGCACGAAGGTTACCCCCGTATTACAAGGTGGTAAACTCGAAAGAGAAGTAAGGAAAAATAATAAAAAAAGTATTATTTCTTCTTTGTAATGATAACACCATTATATTATGCAACAATAGGATAATATATTTGAAAGTATAAAAAATGAACAAAAAGCAAAAGTGGGCCAATTCTCTTCATAGATTTCTTGGAGGGACATTAGGGCGTGTTGTTCTAAAATTGCTCATCCTTTCCTTCCTCGCTGGCATTATCATGAACTTTCTTGGCTGGACACCTGAGAGTCTTGTACAGAAAATGATAAAGTTTTTAAAATCTCTCTGGGAAACAGGCTTTATAACCCTTACAAATCTTTCTTATCTGACCATGATGGGAGCCATCATTGTTGTGCCTATTTTTCTCATCTTACGCATCCTTGAAAAAAAATAAAGAACTGAAGGTTCTTCTTCGCTAATCTTTTCGGAAAATCAAGCGACATAAGCAGCCTGTACTAATAGCCACAATTACAGCAACGATACCATAGAGCAAGCTATGCTTGTGCGCTACATGAAAAATTGTATAAGTAATTTGTGCTTTAACGATTTCAAGAGTTGTCGTTGTGCTGTCAATAAATTGCCCATTACGAAAAAGATAAGCACGAACCTGATAATGTCCAACAGGCGTATTGGCTGGCAAACGAAAATGTGCTGTGAAAAGTGCACCAGAACCAAAATGAACACCGCCCTCTTCCTCATAATAAAGATTTTTGGCTTTTTGTAATTTTATAAGCTCGTCACGAAAAATTTGTATTTTCTTTTGATCTTGTTCATCCGTCGGCAAGTATAAAGAAGATAATCCAAGCCCTAAACGTTTATAATCTTCAGCGCTTGTAATATCATCAATCTCACGCGTTGTGACCATAGAATAAAAGAGAGGAACATTTTTAAAAATAAGGGAATCTGCATTAACCCAAACACCAGCATTACGTTTCTTTTCTCGCATCACCATTGTCCGAGCTGGTCCCTCTAAGCTCACAATAATATCATAAGGATTTTGTCGAGAATATAAAGGATCGATATTTTCCAAAACACCAGCAATATACAGATCACGACCGTCGAAATGTGCATCAACTGTAATCCTATTTGTTGTTACAATAACTTGGATAGTTTCATGATCAACGGGATCAATGTACGCAGCTTTTGCGCCGATATGTGACCAAGCAGAAAAAGAAACAACACAAAAACAACCTGCAATGATGCATAAAGAAAAGAATCTACCCATTTTTATCTCATCAAAATATCCAGAGAGAAAAGATTATCAGGGCGTATAAATAATTGAAATGCAAGACGCATACATACAATCAACACCAAAAATGCAAGAGCCATACGCAACTGTTCAGCCTTTAACTTTCGTCCAACCCGTGTTCCATATTGCGCCCCAATACTACCACCAAGCATCAACAAAAAAGCTAACACGATATCAACGGACTGATTAGTCACACTTTGCAAAACTGTGGTAAAAGAAGATACAAATGTAATCTGAAAAAGTGATGTTCCAATCACCACACTGGTTGGAACGCGCAGAAGGTAAATCAATGCCGGTATCATAAAGAATCCGCCACCAATTCCCATAATAGAGGACAACAACCCAACAATGAGACCAATCGCTAAAACTGGAATAATGCTCACATAGATCATAGATGTGCGAAAACGCATTTTTAATGGCAATCGATGGATCCAATTATGTTTGCCAGCAAGACGAACATGGATTTTTTGTTCCTGACGCCGACGCACCATATCGCGCCAGCTTTCAATAATCATTAAACTTCCAATACTGCCAAGAAGAACCACATAAAGAAGTGAAATCATCAAATCTAATTGTCCTAATTTTTTCAAAACAGAAAAAATCTGAATCCCAATGACAGAGCCAACGCCCCCTCCAATTGCCAAAAGAATACCAAGTTTGATATCAAGAGTACGCCTTCTAAAATGTGTAATTGCTCCCGTCACAGATGATGCAATCATCTGATTAGCACCTGTTCCAACAGCAATAGCAGGAGGGACATTATAAAAAATTAATAGAGGCGTAATAAGAAAACCACCACCAATACCAAAAAGACCTGAAAAAAAACCAGCGACGACTCCCATACCAATCAAGATCAGCATGTTGAGAGACATTTCAGCAATTGGCAAATAAATACTCACTTATAAAACCTTCAAGATAATTTGAGTTTTTTAGATAATTCGAGAGCTCCTCTCCAATAAGCCTCTTCTTCACTTGTTTTTATCGCGTATTTAAAAGGATAATTCAAAATGCCACACATACCTTCAGAAAATAAAGAATGCGCAACATATCTCATAGCACTTAACCTAATAAAAATGAAAAGAAACAGCTCCTTTGAAAAATCCATAAAAACATAACGTTATCGCTGTCATAAATGCAATGATTAAAAAACACCAAAAAAAACTTTTAAGAGAAGAAGAGAAAATCTTCTGAGGTTTCACATTTAAGGAATACGTACAACCATCCTCAATACAAAGACCCGATACTTGAACATCAGAGTTCTTTTCTTCTCTGGTAGAATGCTCTACAAGCTCCTCAACCTCTTTTGAAAAAGGGATTATAGTGTCATTTGGCAAAGAGTTTTTATTCCCTTTTTGTAACACATTTTCAAAATTTGTTTGGCTTGCAGTTATATTGTTTTGTTTTGAACAGCTTGGTGTCTCTTGGAGCAACGAGCATTCTTCTCCCCCCTCCCCAGCCATATTAGCAAGCTTTTGCACAACAGAATCAAGTGATTTTGAACGCGCCATACGCTGGGTCACCATTGCTGCTTCTAGGCTATTCTTTTCTTTCTGCAAACTCTGAACAAGTGTTTTAATTTGCTCTAGATACTCAAAAAGCTTTTTTTCTTTTTGGCGACGAATAGAGTGCTCAGCCAAAATTGCCCGACTAATATCATCCAAGTAAGATTTTAAACTCTCTTCGACAAAACTTTGTGCTGTTACAGGACGAGGAATATTCTTCATTTGCATTTGTGCATAAACAGAGCGTAATTTTTTAGCAATATCGGACATCGTTACTTCAGTAGAAGTTTCCATCTTCTCTTTTTGCTCCACAACAAAAGAAGAAGGATTGTCTTGCTTAACCTGCTTTATAGTCTGACTTTTCGTATTCAAAATACGCTACCCCTCACTATGTCTATAAACGCTACGCTTTATTCATTTTTTGCAGAATTGCACAAATCAGAAGACAGTATGTTCTATTTTAGTAAATAGAGCTTTAAGAATTTGCAAAAACATCTCAATGAGTATCTTTGATTTTCCTGTTCTCACGATTTAAACAGACAAAATATTCTTCCATGATAAATCACCATACGGAACGAAAAAAGGATATTTTCATTTTGTTATTATAAGACCATTTACTCTTCTGTATTCCTTTTATTTTAAGTTCTCTTACAACTGTTTCAAAACCATCATGAAGGCATTTTCTTGAAATAAATGCGCATTGTTTTTACTTTTTATTCAAATGAAGAGGGCAATTATGAAAACGCATAAAAAAGAGATGAACAACAGTGATAAAAGACATAAGCCGACTCAAGCAAGCGTCTATAATGAGAAAAAATATAAGGAGATTTCGTTCTAAATAATTTGGTTTCTTACCATTATTACTATAAACTCGTGCTCATACAAATGAAGAGGATTATTATGAAGATAATTGTCGCTGTCAAACGTGTTGTGGATTATAACATCAAGATACGCGTCAAACCCGATGGTACAGGCGTTGATCTGTCCCATGTCAAGATGTCTATGAACCCTTTTGACGAAATTGCTGTAGAAGAAGCAATCCGGCAGAAAGAATCTGGAAAAATTTCAGAAGTTGTTCTTGTTTCAATTGGACCAGAAGCAGCACAAGAAACTTTACGCACAGGACTTGCCATGGGCGCTGACCGCGCACTGCTTATAACGACAGAAAAAACTCTTGAACCCTTAGCAATTGCTAAGATTCTCAAGGTCATTGTTGATGAAGAGAAACCAGATATGGTTTTTTTGGGGAAACAAGCTATTGATGATGACAGCAATCAAACTGGACAAATGCTAGCAGCTCTTCTTGGTTGGGGACAAGCAACTTTTACCTCAAGCCTAAACCTAGAAAATGGATACGCAACTGTTATCCGTGAAGTAGACGATGGTACGCAAACTCTTTCTCTACCCCTCCCCATGGTCATGACTGCTGATTTACGCTTAAACGAACCGCGTTATACTTCGCTGCCCAATATCATGAAAGCAAAAAAGAAAAACATTGAAAAAAAAATGCTTTCTGAGCTTGGCATAGATACGCAAGCGCGCTTAACAGTCCTAAGCGTTGAAGAGCCAAAACCGCGCCAATCTGGTATTAAAGTGGCTAACGTAACAGAGCTAGTCAATGCACTAAAACAAACAAATCGCATTTAATAGTCTATAACCAATAGATTAAAAAACACATTGTATAAAAGGGCAAAAACTTATGGCAATTCTTTTATTAGCCGAACAAAATACAGAGGAAACCGCAAAAGCGCTCACCGCCGCGCGCGCAATGAGCGATGATATTGATATTTTGGTTTGTGGAACAAAGGTCCAAGTTACAGCCGAAAACAGTGCTAAACTTGCTGGTGTACGACAAATTCTTGTTTCTGAAGCTGATTATTTAGCCCATCAACTTGCTGAACCTATAGCAAATACCATTGTCAAATATGCGAAGGATTATGATGTAATCATGGCTGCCTCTACCAGCACCGGCAAAAATGTCATGCCGCGTGTGGCTGCTCTTCTTGATGTTATGCAAATTTCAGACATTATTGCGGTTCTTGCACCTGATACCTTCAAACGCCCCATTTATGCAGGAAATGCACTTGAAACTGTACGCACCAATGATCATCAAAAGGTTATAACCGTTCGTGCAGCTTCTTTCCCACCAACCCCCTTCCACAATAACACTGCTCCCATTAAGACAATAATACCAGCCCCCAATCCCAACCTTTCTTCTTTTATAGAAGCAGAAACCAATAAAAGTGACCGCCCTGATCTTACCTCAGCACGTGTTATTATATCAGGTGGGCGTGGACTTGGTTCACAAGAACAATTTATGGCACTCCTTCTCCCCCTTGCAAATAAACTAGAAGCGGCCTTAGGAGCTAGCCGCGCAGCAGTTGACGCTGGCTATGCTCCTAATGATTGGCAAATTGGACAAACCGGAAAAGTCGTTGCTCCTGAACTCTATATAGCCGTTGGCATTTCCGGTGCAATCCAGCATTTAGCCGGTATAATGGATGCGCAAATTATTATTGCCATTAATAAAGATGCAGAAGCTCCCATCATGCAAATTGCTGATTATGCCCTTGTCGGTGATCTTCACCAAATTATTCCAGAGTTGGAGAAAGCTTTATAAGCCATGAATGTACCTTTGCATCATCAACGTGAAAGCATGGAAGTTGACAGTGTGATTATTGAAGCAGAACAAGCAGAACTTCTCTCCATAAAAATTGCCCAATATCTGCAGCTAATCTTCACCAAATTATGCCAAAACGGAAGAAAGCTTTATAAGCCATGAATGTACCTTTGCATCATCAACGTGAAAGCATGGAAGTTGACAGTGTGATTGTTGAAGCAGAACAAGCAGAACTTCTCTCCATAAAAATTGCCCAATATCTGCAACTAATCTTCACCAAATTATGCCAAAACGGGAGAAAGCTTTATAAGCCATGAATGTGCCTTTGCATCATCAACGTGAAAGTATGGAATTTGACATAGTGATTGTTGGAGCAGGACCAGCAGGACTTTCTGCCGCAATTCGTCTAAAACAGATCAACCCCGAACTTTCTGTGACAATCGTTGAAAAAGGTACAGAAGTTGGTGCACATATTCTCTCTGGAGCAGTTGTTGACCCCATCGGCATTGATACGCTCTTACCAGAATGGAGAAATGAACACGATCATCCCTTTAAAACGCCTGTTACCAGTGATCAGTTTTTTTTTCTAAAGCCAACACACGCTACATTATTTCCCAATATTTTTCTCCCTAAAATCTTATCAAATGATGGGTGTTACATTGTTTCACTTGGGAGTGTTTGCCGTTGGCTAAGCAAGAAAGCCGAAGCGCTTGGTGTTGAAATCTATCCTGGTTTTGCCGTATCACAAACCATAGAGAACGATAATGGAGCCATCATTGGTGTTCTTACAGGGGATATGGGACTGAATAAAGACGGAACTCCTGGGGAAAATTATATGCCTGGTATGGCTTTATTAGCAAAATATACTCTGATTGCAGAAGGGGCACGTGGTTCCCTTGCAAAACAACTGATACAGAAATTTGATCTGAGTAAAAACCGTGAACCACAAAAGTTTGGTCTCGGTCTCAAAGAGCTTTGGGAAGTTGATCCCCAAAAACATAAGCCTGGTTTAGTGCAGCATTTTTCCGGCTGGCCCTTAGACAATGACACTGGTGGTGGTGGTTTTCTTTACCACCAAGAAAACAATTTAATTTCTGTCGGTTTTGTTGTGCACTTAGATTATAAAAATCCTTATCTCTCTCCCTTCGAAGAATTTCAACGTTTCAAAACACATCCCAAACTCTATGAAATTTTCAAAAGTGCAAAACGCCTTTCCTATGGAGCACGCGTCATCAGCGAAGGTGGTTGGCAGTCTGTACCCAAACTGACCTTTCTAGGTGGAGCACTTATTGGCTGTGCTGCTGGTTTTGTCAATGTCCCTCGCATCAAAGGATCACACAATGCCATCTTATCTGGCATATTAGCAGCCGATAAAATCGCGATAGCTCTGGCACAAGGCCGCGCCCATGATGAAGTCAAAGAAATCGAAGAAGATTGGCGCAAAAGTCCCATTGGCAAAGATCTTTATAAAGTGCGCAATGCCAAACCACTCTGGGCAAAATACGGCACAAAATATGGAATCAAACTTGCCGGTTTTGATATATGGTGGCAACAGCTGTTTGGATTTTCCTTATTCAAAACGCTCTCCCATGGAAAAGCAGATTATGCATGTCTTGAGCCAGCCCCAAATTTTCAACCCATTGCTTATCCCAAACCAGACGGGATCGTAACCTTTGATCGTCTCTCCAGTATCGCACTTTCGAATACACACCATGAAGAAAACCAACCTTGCCATTTAAAAATAGCCTCATTAGAAAAACAAAAAGACTCTGAATATGCAGTCTATGGAGGACCTTCTAGCCGCTATTGCCCTGCTGCTGTTTACGAATGGCTAGAGCATAATAATTCCCCAACCTATGTTATCAATGCTTCAAACTGTATACATTGCAAAACCTGCGATATTAAAGACCCCAATCAAAATATCAATTGGGCCTGTCCGCAAGGCAATGAGGGACCACTTTATCTCAATATGTAATCATTGTTCATCCTTCTCAAAGCCAGCTTTCCAATATTACGCTTGTCTCATACGCACCATAAAGAAAACCAACTTTACCATTTTAAAATAGCCTCATGAGAAAAACAAAAAGACTCCGAATAGGCAATCTATGGAAGACTGCTACCTGCTATTTCCCTACCGCTATCTACGAATGTCTAGAGTCTAATGATTGTTAGGCTTATGTTATCAACGCCTTAAACTGCATACATTGCAAAAACTGCGATATGAAAGATCCCAATCAAAATATCAATTGGTCCCATTCACAAGGTAATGAGGAACCACTTTATCTCACTATGGAATCATTGTTCATTCTCCTAAGATGAAAATCTATAAATCTAGTCAATAAAAGCGCTTTCTCTTCCTCTTCCCTCAAACACCACACGCTCCTACAACACTGATTCATAGAGCTGTTTTAACAAACAATCCCAACAAAATTTCAAGCCCATCTCACAGTGCTCCCCATGAAAATAGAATACAAGCAAGCTGTATGATCTGTTACCAACTCAAAATATCACATTGGACCTTTGTGTTTGAGGGCATTTACAAGAAGCATATTTTTCTCCTTCGTAAAGGATTTTATCCACACATTCATCTCTCTTGTAAACGTATAAGAAAAGAAGTTTTTGTCTTCAGGATTGCTATGCAAGCTGCAAATGATAAACGACCTTCATAAAGTAATTGATGCCTGAAAAAAATCCTAAATATCAAGCTGCTTGTCCTTAAATACAGAGCTGATAATTCTATAAGCCTGTGTTCATGAAAAATAAAAAATAAATTTTAATCAAGCATTTTAATGCGTAAAGGGAGTATTTATTTTTTGCAAAGTGATCTCAAGAGCTGTGATTAAAGCATTTTTTCCTCCTTGGCGCGAAAAACAATTTGACAAAAGTTCATTTGTTCCCCCCTTTGTTGAAAACTCTTTCTCAAGCAGCGCAAAATCAAGAAATGTAAAACAATCCTGAGCCATAATTTTGCGCATTTCATCGGTCAAGTTTCCAAACATCATAGCAAGAAAATCTGCTGACTGCTGGTTCTTTAACCCCTGTGTCACAAACCATTGATGTGCTGTTTCTATAAAATTAAAATACACCCCCATCAGTGAACCAGCCGTCATGAAAAGATTAAATTGCTCTTCCGCATCCAAAACCAATGTGCCACCCAAGGCATCAAATAAACTTCGTAAAAATGAATGATCAGGATAAATTGGTGTCAAATTTTTACATTCTGCCACAAATGGTAGTGGAACAGCACGATAAACCTTATGATTTATCCATGCCTCAACATCTGCTGCTTTTGCCATGGCCAGCACAGAAACCACAAGCTGTTCGGGACGAAAACGAAGAGAACGCAAAACCTCTTCTGCAATTTGGTTGGGCAAACAAAGAAAAACACAATCACTAACATCCAACAATGCTTGATTGTTTTCAGCAATCATAACCTTATCATAAAGACATGAAAGGCGCTCTGCCATTTGTGCATTGCGAGGAGAAAGGATAACAGAAGAAACGTCAAAAGCACTCATCATTAAACCATCGACCATGGAAGCACTAATTTTACCTGTTCCAAGAAAGCCAATTTTCATTTCTATTCCTCACACGCATCATTTCAAATGAAAACTTAAAGCCAACGCTTTAACATTCTAACTCACATAAACACTAATTGAGGACGCAACACAAAGCATAGCAAGAATGATCAATACCAAATAGACTTTGGGCTTATCAAAAAGAACTGCAAAAGCAGAAAACCAACCAACAATAGCAGCCGCTAAAGCAAATAAAAAACCTGGCTTATTCATCAGCACAATATGGACTGCCATTAAACCACCTATAATCAGCGCCCCAAAAACAATCAACAAACCCGTTGCAAACTTTTCATAATCATCCATATTTTGCTCCTCATAGCACTCAAATATTATGCATTTTATTTAACGCATCTGTATATGAAAATGGAAGCTTTTTCACCTACCATGGTTCAAATAATATAGAAACTCTTATTTACCAGATGTAAAAAATGCTGGAATATGCTGCGGCCAACGCCACGGTAAAATTGCAATCAGATCAAAGCGTACACACAAAAGAGCGCGATCCTTTTGCCGTGCCAACCAAATATCGGCAGCTGCCTCAATGCGCCTTTCATTCACCCGAGAAACTGCAACCATTGCTTCAGCCAATGTTGGACGTGCTTTGACCTCAACAATGAGCACAAGATTTCCACGCCGTGCAATTAAGTCGATTTCACCACATTTTGTTTTAAAACGCATTTCAGCAATATGAAAGCCTTTTAGCCGCAACCACCAAGCCGCCCATTTTTCTGCGCGAACCCCTCGATAGAAAGACTTCTGCCTGCGCTCTTTTTGTATAGTTTTCCCCATTGTTCTACGTGTCTTTTAAAAAATTCAACCGCTGAAACAATTTTTGTTTTTTTAAGCCCGTTTTCTTTGCCACCAAAGCAGCCGCCTGAGCCGCAGAATGCACACCAGACAATTCTAACAACAGTGCATCAACTTCTTGATCATTCATCACTTGCAAAGAAGAAACTCCCTGCCCAACAAGCACAACAATTTCCCCACGAATATACGCCTGTTTGCTGTAATTTTCCAATAAATTTCCTAAATTAGAGACATCCACCGTTTCAAACTTTTTTGTTAATTCACGACAGATTGCCGCAGGGCGATCCGCCGAAAAAAGAGCAACCATATCCTGTAAAGTATTAACAAGACGATGGGGAGATTCATAAAAAACCAATGTTGCAGGAATGGCTTTTAATTGTTCCAAACGCTTTTGGCGTTGTGCCTTTCGTGCACTCAAAAAACCTGCAAAGAAAAAACTATCGGTGGGCAGACCCGTTGCAACAAGAGCAGCTAAAAGAGCTGATGCCCCAGGAATCGGAACAGTTTTATGTCCCACTTTGCGCGCTTCTTCCACCAATCGAAATCCCGGATCAGAAATCAGCGGTGTCCCAGCATCTGACACAAGAGCCACGCTTTTATTTTCTGCCAAAGCTTTCAGTAACTTCGGTCCTGCCTTTTGTGCATTATATTCATGATAAAGAATGGTTTTTTTCTCAATACCGTAACGTTCCAACAAAACACGTGTCACCCGTGTATCCTCACAGGCGAGAATATCAACTCCTGCAAGCACTTGCAAAGCACGAAGAGTGATATCGGTAAGATTTCCGATAGGCGTTGCCACAAGATAGAGTGCTGGTTCTATAACAGGCACAGAATAAACATGCCCACCTATAAAATATGCTTTTTCACCCATGCCCTTCTTTCATAATCAAATAATCCCCCTCCATCTGCTCTTATCGGAACCTTTCTTCGCTACCATCTATTTCGACCAATTTTTGCTATCGCCAAAGAACCAACCATTCCAATAAATGCTGAGCTACACCAAGATTTCTTTCTCCAATATTGATATTTTTATTGAATATTATAACGCATTTTGGTAACCATAATCATTCTCAATAAAATAGATCTCAATTCTCAAAACATCATATCAGCTCCAATATTTTTACGCAAAACGTCCATTTCAAGAAATCAAGAAAACAATTTCAGCCATTTCCACATCAAATGCCGACCTTCCTCTGTTAAGAATAAAATTTTCTAACTGACACCACCCGCTTTTTTTCGAGAGAACCTTATTCATCGCTATTAAAATATCCCCCAAGCAAATATGCCTCTCCCCCTAGCAGTAGTCCCCTCATCATTTTAGGATAAGTATGACCGTATCATAACATCTCATTTTGTAATATTCTCCATAGCTTTTGCAACAGCGTGATGAATACCCAGAAATTTTATATCGAAAAATACTTTTTATATCTGAACTAAAAATCTTTAACCAATTTCATTTCCTCCGTAAAAATCAACGGATAATTTTATAAAAATAAACATAATTAGCCATCCCGCAATCAGTTTTCTGCTTAACATCTGAACATCTGAAAGATCTTCAGATAACAATAGAATTGTTCATGATATTATAACTTCCGTACAAATAGCCCTTATGTTTTAAATTATTGTCTGTTAGTGAATTTAAGAAAATTTGTTTTTTATTTTCTCCACAATCACACGATAAAGCTTAGCATGCATATCATCGGGCTTAGCAACAAAGATTGGCACGCCATCATCTGAAGAAGATCTCAAAGCTGCATCAAGCGGCACTTCAGCTAAGAAAGGTACCCCTCGGTGCTTCGCCTCTGCCTGCGTACCACCATAACCAAAAATATCATAGCGTTTCCCTGTATCAGGAGCAATAAAATAACTCATATTCTCAATGAGCCCTAAAATAGGAACATTAACTTTTATGAACATTTCTATCGCTTTACGTGCATCAACCAAAGCCAGATCCTGAGGAGTAGAAACAATCAACGCACCCGTCAACTGCACTTGTTGAGCAAGTGTCAATTGTGCATCTCCTGTACCTGGTGGCATATCAACCACCAACACATCCAAAGTCCCCCATAAAACATCTCTGAGCAATTGCGTCACTGCCGCCATAACCATGGGACCACGCCATACCACCGGGTTTTCCTCCTCAACCAAAAAACCCATCGACATCAATTTAAGACCAAATTTCTCAAGAGGTTGAAGCTTTTTCCCATCAAAAAGTTGTGGTTTTTGGTTAACCAGCCCTGTCAAACGTGGCAAAGACGGACCATAGATATCCGCATCCATCAAACCGGTTTTAAAACCAGAATCTTGTAAAGCTAAAGCAATATTGATCGCCATTGTCGATTTGCCAACCCCTCCCTTTCCAGAAGCCACCGCAATCACATGCCGCACACCTTCTATTGGCATTTTTACAGGCAATCCACTCGTTCTGCGTTTTGATGCAGAAAAAACTGTAGCTTTCTGAATCTGAGAAGAGGACTTCGTTTTTTTTTCTGCCGTAAGTGTGACAACAACAGATTTAACCCCCTCCATAGTGCACACCACGTCTTCAGCAGCATGGCGCAACATTTCCCACTCTTGCACACGTCCATCTGGAACTGTAATAGAAAAAAATACTTTTCCATGAGCAACCAATATTTCTGAAAGAAGCCCCAGCGACACAATATTGCTTTCAGAATCCGGCACTTTGATTTTAGATAACGCGTTACGGATAGTCTCACTTGTAATAGGATTCACGCTCTTTCCTCTCTCTCATAAATGCCAAAAAACATAGTAATAAAGACCCAAAACACATCTCACTTCATCACTTGAAATTCTGCACTTTTTAAATAAGTACCTTGAAGATTATCTCCTTACAAAAGGCAAAACCAACTTCATAGAAAAATGTACACGCAAAATTTTAGATAAAATCCCAGTAAATCTGTTTTTCGTACAATCACATCAAGAACTTTACAAGCGCCTTTAAGAGCTCAAACGAAGCAAACTTTTTATAAAACAAACACACTCTACTACTATCATACAATAACAAATCGCGATTCTCTCTTACTCCTTTGACCAGTATTCACTTATGTAAAAGTACTGGAAATTAAGGTATTGTAAGCAATCATTATTTCCCTTAAATTTGAAACTATTATGAACAAAATACATATCCACCATAGAATTTTGATATTTTTTTAAGAGAGAAAAAATAATCTAAGATTGACTTTTTTTATGTTTTTCCTTATGGATAGGCTATCGTATGAGAGGATGAGACTATTCATCTAGAGCATAGTTGCCATAGAATATTGCCATAAAATTAAGAAGGGCCGCACTCCGCGGTATTGAAATAAATGAAACGTACTTATCAACCATCTAAACTTGTCCGGAAACGCCGCCATGGATTTCGTGCACGTATGGCAACAGCTGGTGGCCGTAAAGTGATCGCCGCAAGGCGTGCTCGTGGACGTAAGCGTCTATCCGCTTAACCATTTAAATTTTCACAATAATTGGATATTGTTCATCATCTTAACTGTTGTGAAATTTTCGTTATGAACCTCCGATGCCTGCAAAAGCAGGCATTTGGTAAAATTGCGAAACGTTTTTTATGAAGAAAAAACATCCATGCCGTCTTCGTAAGAGAGCAGATTTTTTAGCTGCCCGCACAGGCGAGAAACGACGTGGTCCTTTATTTTTGCTTGAAGTGAAATCCCATACACAAGCAGCAGAAACAAAAACGCCTCTTGTTGCGCGTGTAGGTTTCACAGTTACGCGCAAAAATGGTAATGCTGTTAAACGCAATCGTATTAAAAGACGTTTGCGTGAAGCTGTAAGAATTGGTTTAACAAATAACATGGAAGCAGGAACAGACTATGTCATTATTGCGCGCCCTGATGCGCTTCATGCGCCTTTTACATCTTTGATCCGTGAATTAAATCGACGAATAAAACCAAAAACACAACATCAGCAACGACAACAGGGATATACGAATGGAATATAACCGGAATTTCTTTATCGCCATTGGATTGTCTTTCATAGTGCTTATCGCATGGCAATTTCTTTATGTTATTCCCAAACAGGCTGAGTTACAAAAACAACAAATAATTGCCCAGCAGTTGTCAAAACAACAATCAGTGCTTTCTACGCCTACTAAAAATTTTTCTGATCCTGCATCAACGCATCAATCTTCCCCCACGATTGGTCAGCCCCCCATGATTGATCAGCCAATGACTTCTGAATTGCGCAATGATGTGTTAGCTAAAACAAACCGTATTGCTATTAAAACCAGCGAACTTGAAGGCTCCATTAATCTTGTTGGTGCACAATTTGATGATCTCCTTCTCAAAAAATATCGCCTAACGGTCGATAAAAAATCACCAGAAATTGCTTTACTAAATCCCAAAGGATTCACAAAGACCTACCTTGCTGAATTTGGTTTTACCAGTTCATCTTTGCCAGCAGGAGCCTTACCACAATCCGATACACAATGGCAAATAGAGGGCAACAATACGACCCTAACCCCTTCAACACCTGTTACTTTAATTTATAATAATGGACAGGGACAAATCTTCCGCCGTATGATTTCTATTGACGATCATTACATGTTTACCATTGTGGATTCTATCAGCAATGAAGGGGATAAACCAATATATCTCTCGTCCTATGCGCGTGTTGCACGCGCAGCGCCACCAGAACATACAAATGCAACCTATTTGCTTCATGAAGGTATGATAGCTATTGCAGGTGATACACTTAAAACTGAGAAATACAAAGCCTTAACTGAGCTTGATCCAAATCCTCATAATGGTCAAAAAAGTATATCTTTCTCTAAAGTAACAGGAGGTTGGATCGGTATTACCGATAAATATTGGGCTGTAGCAGTTATTCCACCACAAGATAAAGAATATACAAGCCGCTTTATTTATTTTGATCGCTTGCAAACACATTATCAATCTGACTTGCTAGGGTCCCTTTTAACGATTGCCCCCAATGAAACAAAAACCATTACAAATCATCTTTTTGCTGGTGCGAAACAAGTTGAAATTATTAATCATTACCAGAATGATTTAAAAATTAGAAAATTTGCGCTCTTAATCGATTGGGGTTGGTTTGATTTCATTACCAAACCGATGTTTTCTCTCATTGACATTCTTTATAAACAAACAGGCAATTTTGGCATCGCCATTCTTCTTGTCACAGTGCTGTTAAAAACGCTTCTCTTCCCACTGGCAAATAAGTCTTACAAATCTATGGCACGCATGAAGCTTATACAACCTTTGCTATTGGAAATAAAAGAAAAGTACCCAGATGATAAAACCAAACAGCAACAAGCAATAATAGAGCTGTATAAAACTGAGAAAATTAATCCTCTTGCTGGCTGTTGGCCGATGTTGGTTCAATTTCCAATCTTCTTTGCGCTCTATAAAGTTCTATATATTACCATCGAAATGCGGCATGCACCTTTCTTTGGCTGGATTAAAGATTTAGCAGCGCCCGATCCAACTTCTATTTTTAATCTGTTTGGCTTCTTGCCCTACACGACTCCAAGCTTTCTTATGATTGGTGCATGGCCTTTGATTATGGGAATAACAATGTTTTTACAAATGCGTATGAATCCATCCCCTCAAGATCAAACACAAGCAATAATCTTTGCATGGATGCCGGTTATCTTTACTTTTATGCTCGCCTCCTTCCCCGTTGGTCTTGTTATCTATTGGGCATGGAATAATATATTGTCAATAATTCAACAAGGTATCATGATGAAACGCCAAGGAGTCAAAATTGAGCTTTTCGATAATCTTAAAGCTATGTGGAGGAAATCACCCAAAAAAGAAGTGCGTGAATGACAAGAGATTCTTGCCTTTCTGGAATTTTTTCTCGCAATTGGATTTTTATTCGTGGTGTGCCAAAAATAAGCTTTCTTCCTCCCGAAGGACCACCGGAGATCGCCTTTGCAGGGCGTTCCAATGTCGGAAAATCGTCTTTAATCAACGCACTTGTCCAACAAAAAAGCTTAGCCCGCACCTCAAATACACCAGGACGTACACAAGAACTCAATTACTTTGTACCCGATGGTTTCAGTGGACAAGGAGAGGACCTCCCTCCTCTAGCACTGGTAGATATGCCAGGATATGGTTTTGCTGAAGCGCCTAAAAATTTGGTTGATGCATGGACAAATTTAATCTTTCGCTATTTACAGGGACGTACAACACTAAAACGTGTTTATCTGTTGATTGATTCACGCCATGGCATCAAAAAGAATGATGCAGATGTTCTAGATCTCCTTGATAAAGCCGCTGTTTCTTATCAAATTGTTTTCACGAAAAGTGACAAAATAAAATCAAGCGACCTTGAAAAACTAATAATAACCACAAAAACAAAGCTGCTCAAACGCCCAGCAGCTTACCCTGAACTTCTTGTAACATCTTCAGAAAAAGCATTTGGTTTGGAGGAATTACGTGCAGCTATTTTACAAACCATAACAGTATAGAAAATATTGCTGTTTTTTAAGAATTTATTAAACATAATTGCGGGCTTCTACTAATAATCTTGTACTTCTAGTAAAGCAGCTTTATAAAAATTCTTATTACTTGAAAGAATTCTCATCAACTCTATCTGATATTGTAGATTATGCTGACACTTTTTCATTCTCCTCTTTCTTCTGCCTCCCGCTTTATACGCCTTATTCTTGGAGAATATGGTGTAACCACGCAACTCATTGAAGAACATGAATGGGCCAGAAGACATGAATTTCTCGCACTCAATCCAGCAGGTCATGTGCCCGTTCTTCTTGATGAACATGAAGTTCCATTATCAGGCGCCATTGTTATCTATGAATATTTAGATGAAACGCATGGTAGTTTACGACAAGAGAATAAATTCTTTCCAGAAAATCCTTTAGGTCGTGCCGAAGTCCGTCGTCTCAATGACTGGTTTTTAAATAAATTTGAAACCGAAGCCACACGCCATATTGTACGAGAAAGGATCTATAAACGTGAAATGCCACTAGCCATTGGCGGTGGTGCTCCCAATTCTCAAATTTTACGCAATGCACGTGCCAATATTGCACCCCATATGAACTATCTCAATTGGCTCTGTGCATCTCGCGACTGGTTAGTCGGCTCTGAATTATCCTATGCAGATCTCGCAGCAGCAGCTGCTGTTTCTGTCCTTGATTTTCTAGGAGAAATTGACTGGGAACCAGTTCCTGCAGCCAAAGACTGGTATATGCGGATTAAATCGCGACCTTCTTTTCGCTCTCTTTTAACAGACCGCATTCGAGGAATTGTAGCAAGTCCTCATTATACGGACCTTGATTTCTAAGCACTTTTTCCAGCAAGTGAAAACAATATTCTACTTCAAAGATCATAGAGCTCTACATCAATAAAACCTTACCATTTTATAGAGTCTATAATGATAAATTGATACATAAAGATGATTATTGTTAATAACTTACATGAGAGCTCAAAATCAAAATATTCTCTCATTTGAGCTCTATTTGCTAATGGATAAAAAGGGGGGCTTGCACACCATAAATGAGAAAAACCTATGAATAAAATCATTTAAAAGAAGAGTTTAAGTTCCCATATTTAAAGACAAGAGCCGTAGTATCCGGAAAGCACACAAATAAAATAACAATATCGACACATGTCTTTTGCCAAAGATATTGTAAAATAAACGATTGCTTAACATCCACATGATTCACTCTATAATAAAAGCAAAAATATTTTTTATCATGCGTCTCTCTCAACAAACAATCTTTTTATAAAGCTCAAGAAGCGTAATTTCTCCTTAGGAGGAAAAAGAACCATTGGAAAGAGGAGAAGAATTTGCCTATACTACAAGAAGTAAAGTGTCGTAAGGAGAAAAAGATGCGCCTTACAGTTGTTGGTGCCAATGGAAGAATGGGACGCGAACTCATCACCGCTATCCAGAAGAGAAAAGATGTAGAGCTTTGTGCGGTGCTTGTGCGCACAGGATCACCTTTCGTCAATAAAGATGCGAGTATATTGATTGGTTCCGATGTTCTTGGTATTTACATCACCGATGATCTTGAAAGTGCCTTTTCTAATACGGAAGGTATTTTAGATTTTTCTCAGCCGCAGGCTAGTGTTCTTTATGCCAACTATGCAGCTCAAAAAGGACTTGTGCATATTATCGGGACAACCGGATTTAACAAAACAGAAGAAGGACAAATTGCAGATTTTGCAAAAGATACAACTATTGTCAAATCTGGAAATATGAGTCTTGGCGTCAATCTGTTAGCAAACCTTGTAAAAAAAGCAGCCAAAGCATTAGAAGCGGATGATTTTGATATTGAAATTTATGAGATGCATCACGCTAACAAAGTTGATGCTCCTTCTGGAACAGCTCTTCTTCTTGGGCAAGCAGCCGCCGAAGGTCGCAATGTTATGCTCAAAAATGTAAGTGTTAGCGGACGCAGTGGTCATACCGGTAAACGTGAAAAAGGCACTATCGGCTTTTCTTGTTCGCGAGGTGGAACTGTTGTTGGCGACCATAGTGTCATTTTCGCTGGTGCAAATGAGCGTATTGTTCTTTCACATGCAGCACAAGAACGCTCTATTTTTGCTAATGGTGCCTTAAAAGCAGCTTTATGGGCAAAGAACCACAAAAATGGTCTTTATTCAATGCTGGATGTTTTAGGATTGAATGATGAATTATAAACAGTCAATATAATGCAGGAAATTTATAATGGGACGCACACTTGTACTCATCCGTCATGGACAAAGTGAATGGAATCTCAAAAATCTTTTTACCGGTTGGAAAGACCCCGATTTAACAGAAAAAGGCTGTACAGAAGCAATAACAGCAGGAAAAAAACTTAAAGACGCTGGTTTAAAATTTGATATTGCTTATACATCTGCCCTACAGCGTGCACAAAAAACAGCACGCTACATCTTAGAGCAAATGGGACAAGAAAATTTAGAACTGATAAAAAACCCCGCATTAAATGAACGTAATTATGGTGAACTCTCTGGTTTAAATAAAGATAAAGTACGCCAACAATGGGGAGAAGAACAAGTACAAATATGGCGTCGCTCCTATACGATTGCCCCCCCAAACGGAGAAAGCCTACGCGATACGAGTGCACGCGTTTTGCTCTATTACCTCTACCATATCCAACCTCATATTTTGCGTTCTCAAACTGTTTTGGTGGCAGCACACGGTAATTCTCTTCGTGCTCTAATAATGGCACTTGAAGGTTTAAGCAGTGAAGAAATCATCTCTCAAGAACTAGCAACTGGCATTCCTATCGTTTATACATTAAATCCTGACTCAACAATCGCCTCAAAGACAATCATCACTCCTTAGCTTCCTAAAATCTTAGTGATCACAAGGAATTCAACCCAATCATTTTAAGCTGAGATATAAATTCTTGGACTTTTTCCTTACCCTAAAAGACAAAAACTCTTATCCCCTGTTAACCTGTCATTAGATTGGTTTTTCTTGGTAATTTCCATTGCCAAGCACTTATATGATTGATTTCACAGTCCCTACGCATAAGTTCTGCCCTAAACATTTTTTCAATTTTATCTCTTCCACATTTGATAAGTACAAAAGAAAACAAAAAGAGACATCAACAACATTATACCTTTATAAGAGACAATATATTATTGTTCATGAGAATGAGAAACCCGAAGCTCCCAAGTTTATCTTATTCCAAACCTGTTCCATGTTGAATCAATCAAACTCATTCGCTTTTACGTTGCAAGTAAGATTGGCGTGTAGATAAAACATTCAAAAAAGGAGTAAAAATGCCTCTCATGAACTGTCTTAAGGCAAGAACTGTGGCAACATTTTGAGCTAGCAAAGAGTATGATGGTGCCGATAAGCATAAAGAACAAAGTGCTCAAGAATTGCGTGAAGAAAAGGAGCGTAACAGTTTCTTTACTCCCATAATCATGAAATGCAAATAGATTACGGTTCTGTGCTCGGTGTGCAAGCAACGCTCACAAATGATTGAAAAACAGAGAACACACGTTACGCCTTGGGGAAAATATAGATACAATGGTTCAGAAGAGAAAGAAAAATAATTTAAAAGAATCAAAGGAACAAAATTTCCAAAGCTTTTTATAACTTATTAATTTCATTGAAAATGGCGGAGAGGAAGAGATTCGAACTCTCGAGAGCCTTTTGAGCCCTACTCCCTTAGCAGGGGAGCGCCTTCGACCACTCGGCCACCTCTCCAAGGAAGTGCATAAATGGTATCAACCGAAAGTTCAAGACATTTTCGATTTTTTTCAAAAATATCTAAAGTTTTTCTTTTTATTGATGATATCGGATAAAAAATTACCAAAATGCATATGTGCCTTTTTTGCCACATTGTCTTGAATAGTACATCAATACCCTTCAAAAAGTTAATTTCATATTTGTATATTGAAAAAAGATTAGTATAGCTAAGAATTATAAGTATCGCGTATTTTACTCTGTCTTTAATATAAGACGAGAAAATAATATTCCCTAACGAAGATTGAACTACCTTTCATTGGAGATTCATTATGAATATTAAGTCCCTCTTTTTAAGCTCTACAGCAGCTTTTTTAGCGATTTCTGGAGCGCATGCCGCTTCAACAGTCGTTGCAGAACCAGAGCCTGTAGAATATGTTCGCGTTTGTGATGCATATGGTAAAGGCTATTTTTATATCCCTGGAACAGAGACCTGTATGCGTTTGTCAGGAAATGTTCGCGCTGATTTTCTAGGCGGTGATAATATTGATGCCACAACAAATGCTGAACTAGCTGCCAAAAGAAAAACCTATAGCGCAACATCACAATTAACCCTTGTTTTTCAGACTGCTTCTGAAACAGAAATGGGAACACTTCGTTCATATGCACGCATCTCTTCAAACTGGAGCAACGGTAGAAACAAGGATGGTGCTAAGCTTGCTGCAGCTTACATTGAACTTGGTGGTTTTCGCGTAGGTCTTGATGATACAATTTTCAACAGCTGGACCGGTGGTTATGGAAATGTCATAAATGATGACAGCATAGCACCAGCGGGTGTAACACGTACGAATTTTATTTCTTACACCTTTAGTGGTGACAGTGGCTTTTCTGCGATTATCGGAGCTGAATTAGGCAACGCTTCATTCGCTTATCCAGATGATACAACGAATCCAATTTACTACTACATCGATAAAGATGACAAAGTTGCTCCCGTTTCTGGTGATTATCTTCCACCAAGCAAAGGAATAAAAAATTACACCCCTAATCTGGTTTTTGGTGTGAAGTTTATGCAAAAATGGGGTGGTTTTTCAGCTGTTGCTGCTTATGATTCTTACTATAAAAAGTGGGCAGGTAAGGTACGCGTAGATTTCAATGTCAATGATCGTTTCAATTTATGGGCAATGGCTGGCTATAAAAACAGCGTTGATTACTATTTAGTGGATGAAAATAATACGCTATCGCGACAAAATACAACGGTCTACGCAAACTGGGGAGGAAAATGGGCTGCTTGGGCTGGTGCGACTTACAAACTCACTCCAAAAGCAAATTTAAATGCTCAAGTTTCTTATAGCGCTGTAAAAACCTTTGCAACTTCTGTCAATATTGCCTACACGCTCGTTCCAGGCTTTGTGATTACACCTGAACTTACTTATGTCTCTTGGAATGATGATCGTACTTTAAAAGGCATAAATAACGATACAAAATATACCCATGCTTTGAATGGCAAAAATGCTTTCCAAGGTATGCTCCGCTTACAGCGTTCATTCTAATCCTATTGGACTACGCTTTAAAAAAACTGGCAATGTATATTGCCAGTTTTTATTTTTTTAACGAGCAATAATAATCACCACACTCTTTCATGATATTTTTACCACTATTTCTCAAAAAAGCTATTTTCTACTATAAAAATACTCCAAACAAATAAATTATAAAGTGCAATAAGGGCCGCCAAAAATCTTGCACATCTCACTCGAATGATCTTCTCCCTGCCCTTTTAGGATAAATTCTTCCCTCTCATCAGTTGTCATAAGATCGTGATTTTTCAGAAGATTCTTCACTCGCTTTGTATTTCATGAACGGAATGACATCTGCTTACGTAAAGCAGAACACCATAATATCATCAATTTACGTACTTGTTTAAAAAAACATTTCTCAAGGTGCTCAGGCTTATTTTCTAGTGCCATTCATGAATGGTATAGCGATAAAGCCACTATGCACAACTGTCTTTGCATTTATGAAGAAGAAAGCCCGCTTCATTATGTTATTTGCTAACCTCCAATGTCGCGATATCTCTTGGCATTTGAGATGATTCATAAGCGGCATTGTTATTCTTTTCTGAAAGGTCTTTTATCCATATGCTCATCTCATTTGTGAGGAGCGGACGAGTGTTTTAGATGATTCAATATAAACAGATTTGAATGAAGATAATCTTACGCTATGAGAGTCTCTATCTAAAATAATGAATTATAAATCAATATAGTGTGCATATTAAAAGATATCATTTGGGGAAGGCATGATATAATTTTCTGCTTGTAGCGCTTTGCGGGAGTGTATCACATCTCATGACGACTAAACCACACATGAAAAAGGTGACGGTCGGTAATATAAGATAATAAGACGGTGACATTTTTGCAGAAAGAAAAGAGATAATGCTTAATACTGCAATTGAAAATATTCGTCCACAAAAAGATACTGTGCCAATAACACCGGAAATGTGCTGAGTTTGTTTTGGGTTAAGCTCTGAAAAAATAGACTCTTTGCGCCGATTGGCACGGTGCAAATAAAACCATGGATTAATGAAAATGCAATAATTGCTATAGCGATTTGATTGCCATGAACTAAAATAAAGTACTACGCATATCAGGGCAGAGAAGAATGAAAAATATTTCACAGAATTTCTGTATTTGTTATCTAATACATGATATTTAGACATCAGTAGATTTGAAAAATATTGTGCTGAAAAAGCTGCTACATAGCAGAACATCAGTGTGAGCATCTGAGTGCTGGTAAGATGATCGATTTTGCTCGTTGAAAGTATTATTGGTTGCCAAAAATGATAAATAATTTGAATGCCAGCACTGAAAAGGCACATGAGGAACATAAACCATGCCCCTCCAATGGTATTTTAGAAGATCCACAGCGTTTCTTTGGCATGGTGGAAGATTGTTATTGTTTTGTATTTTTCAGGCGCTGATTTTGTTTTTTCAGGAACAAGAAGGAATATTAAACAGATAATGCTCATCATGAGGTATGAGATAATATATTCCCATAAAATATTGCCCAGAGTAGTATAATGTTCCAATTCCTATCATACCGCTGAGAATGCTACCGAACGAATTGATTTGATGATAGAGATGGGCATAATGGCGAAAAGCGATCTTTTTTGTTGCCCAGTGAGTAGAAAATCCATCCATCAATGGCACTTGCAATGAGGCAAATTCCTGCGGAATAGAGGATTTGTGCAATAATAAGGATTGTTATATTAGGGGCTTTAAGGCAGAGCAGATAAAATGTGCCTGTCATGATGCCCCACGCCATAACAGAATATTTACGTCGATATTTGTCTAAGAGAACAGCATAGGGAAAATCAAGAAGGAGAATGTTTAGGGAAAAGGCAACTTGAAGTAGAGCCAATTACGCCAAACTCACGCCCATAGACATTAAAAAATCGCATGGTAGACACCAATCAGCATTCGTACGGCATTATAGGATCCATAGGTGAAAGCAAGGATACGTGGTCTGTTCATTGTTGTTTTCATTCACTATACTGTGAAGAGTAGCAAATTCTCTCAGTTTTTGCTGTCGTTAATAAAAAAATGTTTTTAGCAGATAGCAGAAATCATATTATTATTACGGGAGAACAAGGGCGTTTCCCCCATATATTGCTATTTCATTGATACCCCCCTTATTTATCAAATCCATTTTTTTAAAACCGATACCAAAAAAAGAGCTATTCTTATTATTTTAAAACTCTATAGTCCCTGTTTTTTCTTTTTAATTTTTACTATCTTTCATTGGTACGTTAGAAAAAGTATTAATTTTAAATAATACAAATTTAACTATATTTATTTTATAAAATAAATACAGTTTTTCTTTAAAATGTTTAATTATACATTTATTATTGTATATAATTATAATATATTTTTTATTTTAATATTATTTCAATTTTATGCATAAAAATATTTATACCATCATTTTGCTATTTTCTAACATTTGCGTTTTAATCGCTTTTCATATTAGCATAATGCTTTACTTTGTTTAAGTTATGCGTATTTTCTATTCAATATCATTATCTTTTGCAATCGAGCATAGCTATATTTTATTGCCTTAAAAAATAAGGAGTGGAAGCAAAAAAAATTTTGTCATGAAGTTTCATTTACATGGTTGGTAAATTTAAGGTGTTATAGGGCATCTTATTGCAAGATAAAGTTTGAATAGCAGTTTTTTATTGCTTGTCTTTGCAAAAATGTTGGAGGCTTATTTGTGTTAACCTTTCGGGATTGTGATGTGGTAAGGAGAAAATTTAGAAAGTTTTATTTTTGGATAGTGCAAAGAACTTGGATGTTTAAAGGGGCTGAAAATATATAAAGAAAAAGGTGCAATCTAAAACAGATTATAAAAATCACTTGGAAAATCCTATTTTCTCACTTTTATTCGGATATCCGTCAAGTTTAAAAAAATACGTAAAATCAACTAGTTATATCACAGCAAAAGAGAATGGTGCCCAAAAGAGGACTCGAACCTCCACGCCTTGCGGCACAGGTACCTGAAACCTGCGCGTCTACCAATTCCGCCATCTGGGCTATAAAACTCGTCTAAGCTTGTGAGGCAGCTCTGTCAATAAAATTTTCTACCGTAAAGATTGTTTTTCACTATAAGGGAAAGTACGTCCATACATATTCACGGACTTATTTTAACGAGAGATCTCTCAACTCTCCAAAGCTCATTTCACGATAGCGTTTGTGAATAATAGTATAATGGTAAATCATGAAGCATCACCATATTTATACCACGCTGTGCACGGCATTTAATTTTACGTATCTTGCTTCACGTAGAATATGATAAAGAAACACAACTTCAAAGCTTACCCCTGCAAGGGTGAGAGTTTTTTCTACTCATTTTCGAAAACAGCCTTTACATACCATATTGTTCTCACCTCATAAATGTCTTTTTTTCACACAACTCTAATTGGCAAAAAGCAGCAAAGAACTTCATAACCATCTATTATCGTAATTTTATACTGATATGAAAATGTATTGAATCAATTCGACGGAAAATATTTATCTACCAACGCATAGACAATCGCAGCTGTTTCAATATCCAGAATTCCATCATAATTTTTCTGATGAAAATGAAGCTGAAATGCTCGGATCAAATTCTTATATCCCATTTCACTACATGCAACCGAAATATCATATCCATAACATTTTAGTTTAGCCAAAACATCTGTTTTAAGCGGCAAACTCTTATAGAACTTCTTCTGATAGTAATCTTTTCTTTCCTCATCATACCAAGCCCCTATACCAGCCAAATGAAGCTCCTTCCATGGGAAAGCAGCTCCTGGATCACACTTTCGTCCAATAGCAATATCACTGTGTCCAACAACATCGGTTGGCATGATATCTGGATATCTTTGAAGAATATTGAATGCAAGCTCCTTAACTGCATCAATTTGCTTTGGATTATAAGGAGGAAAGACAACGCGCTCGTAATTATCAATCTCTAAATTCACTGTCTCAAGCTGCAAAGCTGTCCCACCCATACCACTGCCCCCAGCCCGCAAACCAACATCAACCTGCAACTTACATTCATCTTTATTAACCGGATTTAAAACACGCACATCCTTTAAAGGCGCTTCAACATAGGTTTGCTCTGAAGAATCAGAATGGTCATTCGCCAAATTCACTATTTCAATTCCAATGGATGTATCATTTAAATTACTACGTCCAGCCCATGAACTCACCCCCGCATGCCATGCACGTTCGTTTTCATCAACCAGATTAAAAATACGCATATCCTTAAATCCTGCCTCAATATAGCTCTTCTCTGTTGGATCAGGAACAAGATAATGAGCACTCACATCTTCCCCTGTAAGAGCCATTACTGACTCTTTAAAATCAAGTGAAGTATAATGCATGACAAGAAAACGAACGCGACGATTAAAGCTCTTGATAGAACGATAACTGTTGTAATCAATCTGATACATAGAAATCCTTCCTTTTTATTTCATCCACGAATAGCATCGCGTGTTAGAACAGAAATACCGAAAAGCAGCGTTATGGTGACTTTTTGTAAGATATCCCACTACCTAGCTTAAAATTTGCCTCACGAGAAAACATCAAAGCTCTTGCTCCCTAATGAACCCGCACTTCCAAATCCTTTATACACAATGAACGATGCAACCCTCAAAACATTCTCAAGCCATTATATCAGATATCGACTCTCTAAAATGTCTGAAAACCACTCATCAATGAACACTTGGAAAATACACCGCACACGCAACACTGTGCTTCATCACCACCTGATAATGCAAAAATATTATGAAATTTTTGTGTCAATTTACAGGCAGCCACATGAACAACGCCACTTTTTGATGAACTCCTCTTTGCTTGCACATTTTTCAATAAAATTGAGAAAATTTTTCTGTATAGTGATAAATAATCAAGCGATCGCCTTTGTGATAAAGAAATCTTTCCTATAGTTTTCAATATATCTTTATCTCTCAAATAACACGCGCCAAAAAGCTTTTCCTAAACCAAATACAAATACTCTGGAAAAATAATGAAATTTCATCATGCCATAAAAATCCCAATGCACCTATACACAGGATCTTACCCAAAAATGATATAAATATTTGTGATGAAAAAGAGATTTGTGGATTTTACCCTCAGCAATTTTCTGCACAAAATCTGAGCGATTATAGGAAAATTTTTCTGTAAAAACGTTTAAAAGAAAATATTTCTCAAGTCTTTAATACCATTTAGCCACCATCTGCTATCAAAGAAAACTGTTTGCCAAAACAAATATTTTTAAAGTATCAAAATAATACTGTCTTAACCCCATACAACAGCAAAATGATTTGGAAATTATTGTGCTCCGTCTCTACAAAGTATTATTTGCTTTTCTCCCTTTGCAAATATCTTTTTAAAACCAACCAAGCTGCATATTCCTGTAAGACAGCTCCTAAAAGTGGTCGTGTATAAGGAAAAGAAACATGATCATCACCATAGTTTTTTATCCGTACAGTCATTGTAGCATATCCAAGGCTTTCTTTTTGATTTTCTAATATCTCCAAAGGAGGTGATAAGCTAACCTCAACCTCTAGCTGCGGAACATTTTTTGCACTTTTTTCTATCGGCTGAAAATACTTTAAAAGGTGAAGATCATTTGCTAACCAACGAACTTCTGCGTGCATGGCTAATTGTTTGTAAGCCGTGGTAATTTCTGCCCCAACCAAATATGGGCGAAAATGATTTTCAAATTCTTCAATCAAATGCTCCGCCAAAGGCGTTGATGACTGACCAACCAATTGTACAAGAACATAAGGACTTTTCCATAAAAAATGCCGTTCAAATGGTTCATTTTCAAAATGATCATCAACCCAATGCGCAAGAGTACTTTCGTCAATTCCAATCAAAGTCCATGCATATTGCGCACGCGATACAGGAGAATATTTCGTCTCATCATGTTGTAAATAATCTTCTAAAAGGGCAAGAGCTTGTGTAGGTGGACCAGGCAACACCACAAGACAACTTCCATCACAAGAAAGGTAAAAACCAGGAGCTGTACCCGTAGGATTATCAAGCACTTTTGCCGTCTGCGGAAACAATGCTTGACGCGCATTATGACTATCCGGTATAATTCCTAACCGCTCCAACTGAGCTTTTATTGTCTGCCAAACATCTTCATGATGAATCAAAGGCTGTCTCACAGCTTTAGCCACCGCATCACGTGTTTTATCGTCAGATGTTGGTCCTAGTCCCCCACTGATAATGATGAGATCTTCTTGCCCCAAACAAGCAACCACAGTTTCGCATATTTGCTGTAATTGATCAGCGCAAACAAAATGGCGTGTTACTTGAATGTTCCTCTTTTCCAAGCTTTGACTCAAATCCTGCAAATTCGTATTCAAATATTGCCCTGAAAGGAGTTCATCACCAACCGTAATAACTGCCGCTCGACAAACAGAAACAGGATTTTCAAGAGAATTGAGAACAGCGTGTACCATTTGACGGGTAGAGGCTTCCCCTCCTAAATCATAGGTCACAATTTTTCCAGAACGAATAACCTGATCAATACTCTCAGACAATTGCCATGCTGCATCCTGAAAGCCCAAATAATCCAAAAGTAAAGCAGTAGCATAGAGCATAGCAGAAGGATTTGCTCTGTTCTGTCCAGCAATATGCGGTGCACTACCATGAGCAGGTTTAAAACAGGCAATATCGCTTCCCACACTTGCACTAGGTGAAAGTTCTAGTCCACCCATTACTCCAGCGGAACAATTAGAAAGAATATCACCAAACATACTTTCAGCAACAATCACGCCAAAACGCTCTGGCTTTGTTGCTATCCATAAAGCAACCGTATTCACATCGTGAATCTCTGCTTCTATTTCCGGATAATTTTGCGCGATTTTCTCAAAAATTTCTTGAGCAAATTGACCACTTTTCCCCATAATATTTGGCTTATCAGCAAAAGTAACCCGCTTAAACCCATGTGCTCGTGCATAAGAAAAAGCATATTCAAGCACCCGCTCTAAACCAAAGCGTGTTTGTAAATGCACCACCCACGCTGCCTCTTCAGGACCATATTTTTCCAAATTTTGGTGTTTCAACCATGCAGCTTTTTCAGGAGTTATTCCGCGAAAATTGAGTCCTGCATAAAGACCTTCGCTATTATCGCTGATAACACAAAAATGAAAAGGCTTTTTCGTCCCCACAATGTATCTAATCGGTCGTATATTTGCGAAGAGATCGAACTTTTTGCGCAACGAAACAAGAGGAGAAACATCAGAAAGTTTATTTGCTTTTAAAGGTTCTACAAACTCTTTTAAAGCAGCTTCTTTTTCTTCACAGTCCATAGTCCCAAGTAAAAGTGCATCACTTTCAGAAACTTTTTGCCAAGTTTCTTGAGGAACAAAATCTCCACCCTGTTTGTGCCATTGCCAACCAATATCGCCATAAGTGAATTCGATTGGCAATTTGAATTGCCCTAAAACCATCAGTGCTGCATCACAAATCTCTGGTCCTACCCCGTCACCAGGCAATACAAGAACTTTCTTTTTCTTCATAATCCATTCATCCATTCATCAATAATTGTATTGGTCATAACAGGATTATCATCCCATAGACGCGTACCAGCATCAGGAATGACCTTATATTCATGATGAATACAATGACTTCTCGTCTGATTATCTATGGTTGCAAGTTTAGACTTTTCACCAACCAAAGCCAAAAACTTCCCAGTATATTTGACAATCTCATTTCTAGCATCCAGCTCTAGCAAGAACTGAAATCCTCTCGTCATACGCTCAATTGCCATGTTTCTCTGTGCATCAGGGATCTCACGTAAAACTCTTTTTTTCAAAACTCCACAAGGATGCATCAAAATATTGAGTGCTTCTAACGCTCCAGACAAATCTTGATTTTTTAAAAAATCAAGAATACATCCAAGTCGCCGTTGTAAAAGCTCATCTGGATAACCTGGTGCATTTACAGCAAGCACAGCGCGAACATTTGGCAGTCTTGCAGCCAATATTTGAACTAACATTCCAGCCATAGAAAAACCCACAAGCACTGAAGGCTCTGTAAAATGGTTTTCAAGTTTCTCGGTAATAAAAGGCAAAATGTCTATAGAAAAATTCTTACAAACAGGAGAGTTACTCGGAAAAAGAGAGAGGGTATCAAGGAGAGTCATTTGGCATCCTTTTGCCAAACATAGCTTTGTAAATGATGAACAAAAAACACCATGATCCCAAATTGGCATCACAGGTGAGAGAATAACAACACGAAAGCTCATTGATTTATTCCCCGCTATTTCCCACAGCCGTTATTTCAAAAGATATGTAGCAAAAATTTTCCTCACTGCAGACAACATGAAAACAAAGACATATCCAAACTCTATCATGCATCCCCCCCAAAAAAAACAATCACTCAGCATAACAATTATAGTAAAATGAAACAAAACTACGATAAATTTTAAGCACGCTCAATGCAATCACCTTCATGAAAACTTACTGTCAGCCACAACAATTTCTATTCCAGTAAAACAACACATAACATTGCCCCATGATGCTTTTTTTCTGATCTCACTCAATCCATTTCCGAATGCATAAAATCATGCGCTTTGCAGATATAAATTATAAATCCCAGCAGACAGCAGGCAGCCAATAAAACTGCCATAGTCTGTGGATTGTGCCCAGATATCTTTCCAATAACCGCAGCACTTAACGCAGCACTGCCTAATTGTAAAGCTCCCATCACACCAGAAGCAGCTCCAACAGCCTGCGGATGTGAAGAAATGGCCAATGCTGTCCCTAGCGGCAATAAAAAACCATTCGCAAAAGTAAGAACAGCGATAGCAACAAAACTCGTTACCAATGGCCATGGGCTTACATACATTTGCAAAGCAAACAGCCCCCCTCCTATCGCAAAAATAATATACCCACGCCAGACAGTTTTTTCCATAGACTCGCGTTTAAAAAACCATCGCGCTGTAAAATTTCCCAAAATATAGGGTAATGACACACCAATATAGCTATAACCAATATAGATTGGAGGCAATCCCAAAGTCGTGAGCAAAAAAGGCGATTCCACAATATAAGCAAAATAGGCCGCATAAGAAAAACACGGAATAAGTGCATAGAAAACAAATTGTTTATTTCTAAGAACCCCTAAACATCCCTTCATAAATCCCATAAGAGAAAAACGGTGACGTTTTTGAACAGGCAAGGTCTCAGTGAGCACAAAATAACAAAGCAAAATAGTCAAAAATATAAAAACACTTAAAAAGATAAAAGTAGCTTGCCAATGAAAAGCTTGTAACAATATCCCTCCCACTAAAGGGGCGAGTGCTGGCGACATACCAATAAAGGGAAAAACAATTAAGTAAAGTTTGCCTGCTGCTTTTTTTTCCAATAAATCATTGATAATCGCACGGCTTAAAACAATGCCGGCACAAGCTCCAAGACCTTGTAAAAAACGCAAAGCAAGAAAAGCGTGAATATTAACCGTATAAATTACACTTATCGTGGTAAACAACCATAGAAACAAACCAAAGAGAAGTGTTTTTTTACGCCCAAAATTATCACTCAATGGTCCATAAATGAGCTGTCCAAGTGCCAAAGCAAACAAAAAAATCGCCACCGCACTCTGAATCCGCGATTCAGTAACTTGGTAATATTGGCGCATTTCTCCAAGTGCCGGAAGAAAAATATCTGTAGAAATCAAACCTCCGGTCGACAAACACACAATAAGTATAAGAAATGGTAATGTATATTTACGATTCATAAATAAAATCACAATTTTAAAGTTAGAGATTAATTAATATTTAATTGAAAATAAAAATATAATGATATCTTTTTCTTATATAGATAAATAATAATGATTAAAAGTGTTATTATCTTACCTTATGAACTTAAATTTCTATTATTTTTTTTATAAATAAAATTCTATTCTCTATGCTTCACATACAAAAATTGAATCCATGAAGCATCTTTCCTTTACACACACTTTGCCACAATCCTCCGCTGCTTTTTCCATTGATAGCATAAGAAAAAGCAAAACCCCTCTTCACAGTAGAAATCACACTTTTTATACATGATCCATCAAAGTTGATCAATAAAATGCAAAGCAGAAAAACAACCTCTGACGCCTCCACCCCAAAATCGCTATGGTATAAACAGAGCAACAATTTAAAGTCCCTATCAACATAAATCATTATTGTAAAGAGTTTAACTCTATCAGCTCATAGAGTATAATAAGACTTCTGCAAAACACCTAAAACTCAATATATTACACTTATTTCATAAAACTTTCTACTTAAGATAAAAAAATCAAAAAACTGTATAACTTATTGACAAATATGATATAGTTAAAAATTATTTAATTTACCTATAAGAGCTGTAAATGTGCATAATAAAAATAAAATCTATTCCGTTATTTATACCTCTACATGTGAGTGATAAACCTTCTTTTTTATCTATGTAACTTACTGTAATTATATATCTTTTTTAAAGGTGAGGGTTGTTAGAATAAAAACGAGGGAATAGGATTCTCAATGTAGCTCTCAATTATTGTGAATCAGCACTTCTTTTCGAGGTGTTTTTTTTGCCATACCACATACCCAGAGGGTCTCTACTTCTAAAAAGTCAAAATCTTTAAAGATCTCTTTTACAGCATCACAATCATTCAGACTCAAGATAAATTTGCCTTCGACACCTTTGAGAATTTTTGCCATGCTCTCAAAATAATTTTCATCAAAGTTTCCAGAACTGTAATACTTTTTCTTCAGAAAATATGGTGGGTCTAAATAAAACAAACTATCGGGTGCATCAAATATCTCCACAACCCGCTCCCACGATAAGTTTAAGATAGTTGTATCTAGAAGCTTCTGTCTGACACGCCTCATCCTTGATAAAAGCTTCTCGGGATTAAAACTAACCGTTCTCTTTTTGCCAAAGCTAAATGATGCGTAATCTTTTTTCCCATACATCACACAACGTTGGAGAAACAAAAAGCGTGCAGCTCTTTCAACTTTAGAGAGGCTCTCTGGGGCAATAGATGCAAGTTC
>NZ_JAQITB010000129.1 GCF_028618515.1 Bartonella sp. ML69XJBT | reverse complement strand
CGTTTATAATAATGCTCTTATTTCTGATAATGCTACTGTTTTTAATTATGCTAGTGTTTTCGATAATGCAACGGTTTGTGATAATGCAAAGGTATTTGATTTTGCTAGTGTTTATGACAATGCAAAAATTGCTGATAATGCCTTGGTTTGTGGGTATGCTTATGTTTACAAACATGCTCGTGTTTTTAATAACGCCGTTGTATGTGATAAGGCTGTTATAAGAGACAATGCAAAAGTCTATGGGAATGCTTTTATTAATTGGTATACACGTGTTGAAAACAATGAAACGATTAATTTTGCATCTCAAATTTCTGATGTCGCTTGTGTTTCTTTACCTATAACAAAAAAATACGAATTTACGAATGAAACTAAGATTATTGAAGGGGTTACTTTACACCGCATTAAAGCCATTAGAGATTTTGCTGATGTAAAGGCGGGGGATTTAGGTGGTTTTATCGAAAATGAAAGTAATCTCTCTCATGATGGCAATTGCTGGGTATATGATAATGCTACCGTTTTTTGGGATGCTGTCGTTTCTGAGAATGCAAAAATACATGATAATGCTTGTATTAATAGAAATGCTAAAGTTTATGGCAATGCCGTTGTTAATGATGATGCATGGGTTTTCGGTGCAAATGCTCATGTTTATGGCAATGCAAAAATTAATGACAATGCTATCGTTCGTGGTCAAGTTTATGGCAATGCCTTTGTTTGTAATAAAGCTAATATCATTTTTGATGCAAAAATCTATGACAATGTGAAAATTGCTGATAATGCCTATGTAAAGGGCTTTGTTTATGGCAATGCAAAAATATTAGGCTCTGCTCGTATTGATTGGGCTGCTCATGTTTACGATAATGCCGTCGTTTCTGACAATGTATATGTTTCTGACTCAGTAAAAATCTTTGGCAATGCTATAGTTGATGGCAATCAAAAAATTTATGATAATATTGGTAATAATAACAAAACCATAAATGACGCTGCTTAAATAAAGCACGGGCGGTGCGGGGGCGCCTGCTTTCTAACCAAATTCTTTCATTCAAAAATTAAATCTTCTTATAAAGGAATTGTGCTATGCAAAAAAAGTTTGCACTCACAAATGA
>NZ_JAQITB010000128.1 GCF_028618515.1 Bartonella sp. ML69XJBT | reverse complement strand
ACCAATACTAAAGGCATATCTATGTGTAAGAAATCTATTTATAAGAAAAACTTTTTGTTATGTACAATTGCTGGAACTTTCATTTTTTCTCATTTAACTCCAACTTATGCAAATACACAAACTCCTATAATGGTTATGGCTCGTGCAGATAAGGCAGGAGAAGAAAAAACCTTTAATGATGTTTTTGTCCGTGGTAGATTTACTGCAGTGGTCGCTGATGAGAAAGCCTTTATTACCATTAAAAAATCAATAGTGCAGTCCGATAGTACCTTGCTTTCTGCATCAACAGGTGGACGCATTCACGCTGAGAAAATCGTAGGAAAAGCAGGAACGCGTGGTTTAGAGATTGCGAATGGTATAATCCATGTTGAAGATTCAGTCATCACCGTCCCTGGACACCATAAAAGCTATGGTATCCGCTTTGATCATATTCCGGATTCTTATGTGAAAAAAGGTGAAAACGTTGTCAATAGGGCAATACTTACCAATACAAAACTTCTTATGACAGATGGTATTGGTATCGCTGGTCCCTACTCCTCAAAAGCTATTGCTGAAGTTTATCTTAAAAATTCAGAAATTCATTCTGATATGTTATTAAAAAATAAGAGTATACGAGAAGATAAGAATCCTAAAACGCTCACATTAACTGCTGATGCTTCAGTTATAGAAGGGAAAGTGACAACCTTCCCCCAAAATACAACAATTTTTACTTTGAACAATAGGAGTAAATGGTTTCCAAAAGTTAGCCAGTTCGAGGTAGAAGATAGGAAAGATAATGGTGAACCTGTTTCATATAAACTCCTTGACATTAAGCAACGAGCTCAATCTGTCGTTTCAGTGTTAAATCTTAACAATAGCTCTATCATATTTCGTGCACCGCATGCTCTAGCAAAGGGGCAGTATCAAACCTTACATATAGGAAAATATCCACAAGCTGAAAAACCTACATCGCAAGAAGAGATAATTCCTGCAGCAACGAGCGTTTATAATGCAACGGGCCATGCCAATATTTATTTCAATATCGAATGGAGTGACGGTCTACCAAAAGAAAAACAAAAAGCTGACCGTCTTCTCGTCCATGGTAATGTGTCAGGCACCACAACAATCTATGTCAA
>NZ_JAQITB010000127.1 GCF_028618515.1 Bartonella sp. ML69XJBT | reverse complement strand
GTCTTAAAGGATTATCCAACCGTAGAGCCGCCGAAGCAGGGCTCTGGGCAAAGGGGGCTTATGTTTCTTCAAATTATCAAAGGGTAGAAACCAAGAATAGAACCGGTCTTTTCCAATTAGAGGCGCTTGCCCCGATTATAGGGTCTTGTTCAGGCTTTGGTGGGCTCTTGGTTGGCAATGGACCAGTGCAATGGGCATTAGCAGGAATTATGGTTTTAGCGGCGCTCACAGGTGTTGTGATTGTAGCCAAGCGCTTTAAGGAACAGCGCTTGTGATTTTTGGGTTGAAAAGAAATCTGTCTGTTCTGTTAACGGCTATAGCCGTTTTTTTTATCGCTTTAGCGAAAGCCTTTCATGTTGGCAAAAAAAGCGAGCGGCACAAACAAACAGAGACAGCCTTAAAGAGAGCAACAACACGTCTTGAGGTTGAAAATGAAGTTAATCAAAAAAGTGATTCTAGTGTGCGTGCTGCTCTGTCTCGTTGGGTGCGCAGCAAATAGATCTGTTTCTTGTGTTGGTTGGTTGCCCATTTATTTGGATAACCAAGATGTTCAGATCATCAGTCCCCATTTAGCAAGAGATATTTTAAAGCATAATCAACAGGGAGCACGTTTATGTGGGTGGCAAAATGAGTAGCAATCAAAGTAAGCGGGGAAAAGACCTTTCGGAAACGGAACAACGGCTGCTTCACGAGATGATAGAAACCTATCAAGGCTTAAAGATGATGTCACGCATTATGAAGTGGATTGCCTTCATTATCTTTATCTTTGTAATGGATTTGTCGCGTTTCATCGATGCCATAGATAATAGCTTCTCACACTTTAAAAAGTGGCTCACAAAAAGTTAGAGCATACAAAATCTTTCCTTTAAAAATATGACAAAACAAGATTTTACACAGACACTGTTTGCGTGGATGGGTGGTAAACATCATCTACGTAAGAAAATTATACCGATTTTAAATAATATAGATCATAAAACTTATGTTGAACCGTTTTTAGGTTCAGGTGTCATTTTCCTAAACAAAAGACCAGCGAAATATTCCGTCATTAATGATTTGAATGGAGAGATCACGAATCTGTTTCAATGTGTTCAAAATGACTTTGATGCTTTAGCCAAACG
>NZ_JAQITB010000126.1 GCF_028618515.1 Bartonella sp. ML69XJBT | reverse complement strand
GTTGATCATGGGAAGACCTCTTTGACAGCAGCGATTACGAAATATTTTGGTGAATTTAAAGCCTATGACCAAATTGATGCAGCGCCAGAGGAACGCGCTCGTGGAATTACCATTTCTACAGCGCATGTTGAATATGAAACAGAAAAGCGGCACTATGCGCATGTTGATTGCCCTGGACACGCGGATTATGTGAAAAACATGATCACGGGAGCAGCCCAGATGGATGGTGCGATTTTGGTTGTTTCCGCTGCTGATGGTCCGATGCCTCAGACACGTGAGCATATTTTGTTGGCACGGCAAGTGGGTGTTCCAGCAATTGTTGTTTTTCTCAATAAGGTTGATCAGGTTGATGATACAGAGCTTTTGGAGCTTGTTGAGCTTGAAGTGCGTGAGCTGTTGTCGAAGTACGATTTTCCAGGAGATGAGATACCGATAGTAAAAGGTTCTGCATTGGCAGCACTTGAAGATAAAGATAAAAGCATTGGGGAAGATGCGGTACGTCTTTTGATGAGTGAAGTTGATAATTATATACCGACACCTGAGCGTCCTGTTGATCAACCATTTTTGATGCCGATTGAGGATGTTTTTTCCATTTCAGGACGTGGAACGGTTGTTACGGGTCGTGTTGAGCGTGGTGTTATTAAGGTTGGCGAAGAAATTGAGATTATCGGTATTCGTCCGACTTCTAAGACAACGGTTACCGGTGTTGAGATGTTCCGTAAGCTCTTGGATCAAGGTCAAGCAGGTGATAATATTGGGGCACTGCTTCGTGGTGTTGATCGTGAAGGAATTGAGCGTGGGCAGGTTTTGGCAAAACCTGGTTCGGTTACCCCTCATACCCGCTTTAAAGCAGAGGCCTACATTTTAACAAAGGATGAAGGTGGTCGTCATACTCCCTTTTTTACGAATTATCGTCCTCAGTTTTATTTCCGCACCACTGATGTTACAGGGATTGTGACGCTACCAGAAGGTACGGAGATGGTTATGCCAGGTGATAATGTTGCGATGGATGTTTCATTGATTGTTCCTATTGCTATGGAAGAGAAACTTCGCTTTGCTATTCGTGAAGGTGGTCGTACTGTTGGTGCCGGTATCGTTTCTAAGATCATTGAGTAAGTAATG
>NZ_JAQITB010000125.1 GCF_028618515.1 Bartonella sp. ML69XJBT | reverse complement strand
ACCAATACTAAAGGCATATCTATGTGTAAGAAATCTATTTATAAGAAAAACTTTTTGTTATGTACAATTGCTGGAACTTTCATTTTTTCTCATTTAACTCCAACTTATGCAAATACACAAACTCCTAAAATTATTAATGGATTTAAGGTGGGCAAGGGAGAGAAAAAGACCTTTAACAATCTTTTTGTCCGTGGAACTGATCCTATGGGATCTACAACTGATCCTGCAGTATCTGCAACTGACAAAGCAGTTATCACAATTACAGATGCGACAATACACACAGAATCAGCTGCTCTTTCTGCATCAAAAGGTGGACAAATTCACGCGAAAGGACTTGAGACAAATTCAATATACAAAGGGTTAGAAACGAAAAACGGTATCATAGAGGTTGAAGATTCAACTATAACCGTCCAAAGAGGGAGTGCTGGTACTGGTATCGTTATTTATGAAACCCTGAAAAGAGATGTAAAAGAAGGTGAAAAGGTTGTAAATAATATTAGTCTTATTAACAGCAAAATTCTTGTTAAAGACGGCGTTGGTATTCGGGGACCTTATGATTCAAAATCTGTCGCTACGATTTCTCTCAAAAATTCAGAAATTCTTGCCGATGTCTTATTGAGAAATAAAACGAAGCGTAAATGGTATGACGATGATATGCTTCCTGTCTCTCTTACATTAACCGCTGATCATTCGGTACTAGAAGGAAGAGCAAGGACTTTGAAAATAAATACAACAGTTTTTACTCTGAACAATAACAGCAAGTGGTACTTAAAAGTCAGTGAAGAGGATGTAGATACTGATTTTAATACCTATAACTATGATCTCAGTGACATTAAACAGCGTGCGCTGTCTACTGTTTCAGAGCTGTATCTTAATAATAGCTCTATCATATTTCGTGCACCGCATGCTCTAGCAAAGGGGCAGTATCAAACCTTGAGTATAGGACGAACCGCTAAGGTTTACAAATCAGAAGAAGATATGGTTCCCGCTGTGGCAACTGCTTACCATGCAACGGGCCATGCCAATATTTATTTCAATATCGAATGGAGTGACGGTCTACCAAAAGAAAAACAAAAAGCTGACCGTCTTCTCGTCCATGGTAATGTGTCAGGCACCACAACAATCTATGTCAA
>NZ_JAQITB010000124.1 GCF_028618515.1 Bartonella sp. ML69XJBT | reverse complement strand
CAACAAAGGCATTAGCACTTTTACTCCAGTTCAATGCATCACTTTTTGCATCCGCAACCTCTTTGGTAATTTCTTTCTTAATATCCGTAATAGCATTATTTACATTTGTGAAAGAGGTACCAACACCCTCAAACGCAGCAGAAACAGTGTCATACTCATGCTCTTCAACCCCACTACTATCTTCTTTGAAAGTCTTAACCGTAAAGCTTGGAGCTGTCCATTCACCATTCTCATAGCTCGCACCACCACCTAAAGTCTTCGCAACCCCAGTACCAAATTTATGAAGCTGTGAGCCATTAATCGCATCGGTGGAAACTTCTGCGACTTTACCATCGCCAACATTATGCAATCCAACAGTACCTTTGCTTGGATCGCCAAAAGTCACATTCGATTTATTACTTTTACGTGCTGATCTGATAAGTCGATTGTCATCATCTGAAACTTCTTCTTGATCGTAGAAAACTGCAACTGAACGCACATCTGCAATTTCTTTATCAAGCTGACCTTTGTTAACTGCTTCATTATTATTCACAGCATCCTTCACACCAGAAAGGATTCTGTCCTTACTTCCTTTATCCGCAATATTAATTGTAGCCTCTTCCTTGTCACTACCAATATTAATATGCTTGGTCTCCTCATCCCACTTAACAAGGCTATCATCTTTTACACTCGTGATTTCATTCTTGATATCATTTTTAATATTTGTGATAGAACTACCAACGCCTGCCAAAGCTGCCGCTACATTATGATAAGTTTCATCTTTTTCCTCACCATCATCATTCACCGTCTTTATTGTAAAAGTTGGATCCGTCCACTTGCCATCCTCATAACGAGCTTCTCCACCTAAAGTCTTCGCAACACCACTCCCTAACGTATAAAGCTGTGAGCCATTAACTGCTTCCGTGGAAGTTTTCGCAATATCCCCTGCAGCAAGATATTTAATCTTGCTGTTTGTTTTTGTCTCTTCTTTTGCACCATGCGTTGCAACAAACGCCTTACTCTCATTGCTCCATAACAAAGAATCCCCTTGAACTTCTTCATTAATATTGTCTAATTTTTCATTAAAGTTATTAACAACATCATTCAGATGTTGGTTCACATTTGTGAAGTTCCCATCAATTCCGGCAAAAGCAGAGCTTACACTCG
>NZ_JAQITB010000123.1 GCF_028618515.1 Bartonella sp. ML69XJBT | reverse complement strand
TTGCCTTTTTACACAGATTGTTTAATATAGAGATATTCGTCCACTCTTGGATAATGGAATAACAGAAAGCGTGTAAAAAAGCCGTGTCGATTAATTTTGACGCGGTTTTTTTATTGTCTATCATTTGATTAGAGCATTCAAAAGCAAGGTTATGATAAGGTGATATAAAAAAACCTTGCCACCTAAAAAAGATGGACAAGGTTTTCAGTTTCTTAAATCGATTCCTATATTAGCATAGCCTGTTTTAAGATGCAAATAGAATTAAAATACATTTGCCTTTATCCACAATATGTAGTATTTTATTTGACGCTAGTATGCATTGCAAAACAACAAAATGAAAGCCGTGTCAAAATCAATTGGCACGGCTTTTTTTTGATACTTAAGATAATAAATGTTTTTAATCTAGAGAACGGTTAAAAAACAACGCTAGAATAACGTTGCGAATTAAGTATAGCATGATCTGTTTTATGATGCAATTTGATAAAAACGCCATTGCGTTTATACACAAAATATGTAATTCATTAATCGTTTTCATAATGAATTGTCCTTGTCAATAATGGTTTTTAATAAAAGAAGCCGTGTTTTAAATGACGCGGCTTTCTTTTAATTCTATCTTTTAGACGCCACAGCCGCTTTAATCAATTCCTCTACAGTCTTTATCTATCTACAAAAGGATATTAAACCTGTAGAAATCTCTTTTCTTCCTGTAACCCATGCCCCCAAAATAAGTTGCGTATCTCCAAAAACACGCGCCCTGCCACCAATAATTGCCTTTCCATAAGCACGTACATTACCGTAAACCTTCGCAAACCCATTAACACACGCCTCATCACAAATTATTGCATTTTCAAAAACCTTCGCATACCCCCAAACCATAGCAGCATTATAAACCTTGGCATCATCACCAACCCAGCAATTGCCATCATGTGATAAGTTGTATTCACTTTCAATAAAGCCCCCTAAATCTCCTTTTTTAACACTTCCAAAACTTCTTAAAGCTTTAATGCGATAAAGTGTTCTAACTCTACCATAGAGATGGTCTTTAACTTCTTTTATTTCATCAGTAAGTTCATATTTTTTAGATACAGTTGTATTGGTCATAGGTCGCTCCCTAATCTAATATTCGTTAATTTTTTAAATGAGATG
>NZ_JAQITB010000122.1 GCF_028618515.1 Bartonella sp. ML69XJBT | reverse complement strand
CAGCAGCTTTAATAATTGCCTCTTTAAGAAGACGTGTATTCTTATTGGGCACACCTTTAACACGCCCTTGACCAGCATTAGGAGGCAGAGGCTTTTTGATCGGTTGTAAAACCTGCTTTGTGTTTTCTGATGTCATAAATTCCTCCCTCCAGATAATAAAAAACCCCGCATTTGCGGGGCTTTAAACTGTATCCAACCCTCATTTAGATACAATACGACTAGTGCCGTAATTGTCATTAAATACGATTTGCATCACTTTGTCAACACAAAAATAACACATATTGATAACTTTAAAGGGAATCAATTATAAAAGTGGATACATTCTAAACAATAAATACCGAGAAAGTAATATTTATGACTACGATGTTTGTAACGTTAGATCCACTTCCAGTAACAATAAGCCCCCTATTAGCAGCGTTTACGTTAATAGTTTCATTTTATCCATTAGTATTTGGATTATATATTTTTTTTGACTCTTCTTCTTACAAAGACTATACTTTTCTAATAATAGTGATATTTTCTTTGTGCTTGCTAGGGTTATTAGTAACCATAATTCCATGGTATACGGTATTTATCGTAATTGGAATAATAATAATGCTTTTCGGATTGATAAGTGGGCTTTTATTCCCTGATTACACCGATGGGTGTGGTATAAAGCTTCTAGCAATTCTTATGATAATTTGGCTAATTGCAGAGCTTCTTATCGGATATCATGGGAACTAATCTTTTTATAAACTTTTATGAAAAATACTTCTGAAGTGCATTAAGAGCAACTCGCAGTGAGTTCACAAGATGCGGTAATTCTTGATCTTCTATAGCGAGGTACTGTAGCGCAGCGTAAAGATTGTACTGTCTATAGAGATTTTGCGCTTCTTTTATTGCCTCGTGAACAGATTGATAATGACGCGTTGCTTTTTCAACCCACTGTTCAAGACTATTAGGGTCTGAATTTGTAGAAACATCATCATAAATAGCACTAGGCAAGCCCTTTGCACAAAGGTAGTTATTTCGTATCTGCAGGTACTGTTGTGCGGCGTCATATTGCTCTTGAGTAAGTACACCTTGCAAGCAAAGCCGCCCTATATAGGTACCAGAAAGCGGATTTTTAGCCTCTTGTAAGCTTAAACAGAAGCGCTTTGCACGCATTTC
>NZ_JAQITB010000121.1 GCF_028618515.1 Bartonella sp. ML69XJBT | reverse complement strand
AACTGACTGATGAAATAGATGAAATTTATTTGCGTAAGGTTTATCGCATTCGCGCATTACGAGACTTTAGAAATGTTAAAAAAGGTGACATAGGCGGCTTTGTAGAAAAAGAAGAAAACCTGAGTCATGAAGGAGACTGTTGGATTTGGTATAAAGCTAAAGTTAGTCATGATGCTAAGGTTTTTGGTAATGCACAGATATTTGAAAGAGCAATAATTACAGATAATGCGTGTGTTTACGACAATGCCAAGGTTTGTGGAGAGGCTAGTGTTGAATATAATGCGCAGATTTTTGACAATGCACTGGTTTACGACAAAGCTCGAGTTTTTGGTTTTGTTTATGGCAATGCCCGTGTTTATGGCAAGGCTGTTATATGTGATAACGCACGCATTTTTGGAGATATTAGAATTCTAGACGACGCATATATTTCCAATCAAGTAAATATTTCTGGTAATTTTGAAATTCGTGGAAAAACTCTAATGGTTCCTAGAAGTGAACACTTAGTGGACTACGTAGGACGTTTCTAACCAAACCAAACAACTTTTAACACATGCGTGATTCACGCCACGGGGGAATTGCGCTTTAAATGGAGGAAATCAAGATGAGTGAAATAAGTACCACACAAACGGAATTAGTGGAAAAAAGAAACGCTTGTGAAGTCAAACAAACTGCTATGGAACGTATTTTAAACAGAGCCTTAGAAAATGATGTCGATATGGACCGCTTAGAGCGCCTTATCGCATTACGAGAAAAAGAAATAGAACGACAAAATTATCAAAGTTTCGTCTCTGATCTTTCCGCTATGCAAATCGAATATCAAAAAATCCAAAAAAACTCTATTAATACCCATACCAAGAGTACATATGCAACGCTTGATCAGTATATTGACGCAGTAAAGGATACTCTTGCAAAATACCACTTCGCTTTGTTTTATCGTATTAAAAGTCAAACCACAACAAACGTTACCATAGAAATAACTCTATCTCATCCCTCTGGCAATCAAATCTCAACAGAAGGAACATTCCCGATTGATGGTCAAGGCAGTAAAAATAACATTCAATCTGTTGGTTCCACGATTACTTATGCACGCAGATATCTTTTAGGCATGCTTCTTAATGTGACCAGTGATGAAGATGATACTGATGGCAACACGCTCATAGCAGGTGTCACACCGGAACAAATGAATGA
>NZ_JAQITB010000120.1 GCF_028618515.1 Bartonella sp. ML69XJBT | reverse complement strand
TATTTCTAGATGGCGTGATTTTATACCAGCAAAACACCAGCAAAAACTATTAACCTATGCGCGTGAGCATGGGATAGATTTACGTCCAGAAGATTTTTTTTATCCAGAACGCTTGCAAAGATTAATGCAAGAGCAAGCAAGCGACTCAATGACAAAATTTTCCAAAAGCCCCTGCGTTGATAGCGCGTGCGACGGTTTGCAGCCTTAGGAGATGATGATGTCTGTAAAAAAGAAATACGAACTTACTGATGAGACAATTGAAGTTGATGGAAAAACACTTCACAGAATTAGAGCATTAAAGGATTTTGGAGATGTTAAAGCGGGTGATTTGGGTGGTTTTATAGAAAATGAAATCAACTTATCACACTATGGCAATTGCTGGGTTGCGGGGAAGGCTGTGATCTATGGAGGAGGCGGGTTTTCTGGTAATGCCAAGATTTTTGGTTATGGTGAGGTTAAAGGTACTGAATATTTTCGAGATAACGATGAAGTTTACCTACCTTCAAAGAACGCAAATGAAGCGCATAAGAATGATGATGGTAAGCCTCGTGTAGATCTTATACCGCCTTTAGCACTGATGGAAATCGGTCGTGTTTTAGAGTTTGGAGCAAAGAAATACGGAGCCAACAACTGGCGTAATGGCATGCATTGGAGCCGGTTTCACGGAGCAGCTTTGCGTCATTTATTAGCATGGTTTGGTGGAGAGAGTAAGGATGCTGAGAGTGATTTATCGCACTTGGCACATGCGGCGTGTTGCCTGCTTTTCTTAATGGAATGCGAAGCAAAATAGATTGGTTGTGATGACCGTCCTTATAAAAATTAATGGAGATCAAGATGAGTTCACATGAAATGATAGCGATAGTTGTGTTTGTGGTGTTTGGAGCTTTGCTTTTTAGCGGGGTGATGTTTCGTTTTGCATTGCATTATCGGGACAAGTTTAAGCAACTTGCAGGGCAAATTGAAAAGTTTCAAGTCCAAATTGCAGAGCTTGAGAGAGAAATTGCAGAAAAAGATATCAAGTTTTTAAAGAAAACCAAGCAGACCATTGATGAATGTGATGCGGATCTTAAAGAACTGCATCAAAAGATAGATGCGTATGATGAAGCGTTCAAACGGAAGAACGAAATTATAGATGAACTAAAAGCAGAAGTTCAATCACGTGATGAGGAAATAGAGAAGCTTAAAGAAG
>NZ_JAQITB010000012.1 GCF_028618515.1 Bartonella sp. ML69XJBT | reverse complement strand
TCAACTAAAGAGTCAATATCATTTTTTAAAAAAAATACCAAAATAATGATTTTTATAATACTAATTACAATACTAACATAAAATGACTACACACTCAAAACTACCTACAAAAAACAAACTCAAACAGAAGGCACATTGCTAAGATATACCATTGCACAAAGTCCGCACAGGCTCTATGCTTTTCATCAAAGCAATAGGAAGGTGTTAATGTCATCTAAGCTTACGCGTAACCAAACATTGGTTTTAAACACTTTAAAGAATGCAAAAGGACCTTTAAGTGCTTATGCGATTCTTGATCATTTACGCGATGAAGGATTTCGCGCACCACTTCAAGTTTACCGTGCATTAGAAAAACTTGTACAATTAAAATGTATTCATCGTCTTGAAAGTGTAAATGCTTTTGTAGCCTGTTTACATCCTGAAAATTGTCAACACGAACTTACAACCTTCATCATTTGCGAAAACTGTGGCAAGGTGAATGAAATACAAAACAAAACGATTGTCTCTAACTTGAGACAAATGGTTCAAGCGGTTGATTTCCAAGCACGGAAGAGTACTTTAGAAATACGAGGCATTTGTAAAAAATGCGCGATAGAATAATATCTCGATACTTGCAACTTTCTATATTTAGCATTATGCTTTTAAAACTGTCTCATTGCTTGAAAAGCTTTTATTATCCTTGCAGATAAATCACTCCCCTTGACAGTGATGTGCTTGTTTCACTTATTGAAACATAAAATTGAAAGTGTAGAATTTATGTCCATATCTGAGACGATTGCTTCAAACAGATATTTCAAAAAGACAAAGAAGAAAATAATCCGTATTCTTCTTATCGTCCTTGCTCTTTGTGTGCTGTGGTTTAGCTATAGATGGATAACACAATGGCGTTACATGCTCACCACTGATGATGCTTATGTACAAGGAGACATAGCAGCTATCGCACCTAAATTAAATGGATATATAGAAAAAATCGCTATTAAAGCCAACCAAACTGTAAAAAAAGATGATATCTTATTCCGCTTAGACAATGGTGATTATAAAATCGCCTTAGAACAAACAGAAGCACGCCTTAATACGCAACAAAAAACGCTTCTGCGTATTGATGCACAAATTACAGCTGCTCACAGTGCGCTTGATGATGCACAAGCGCAAAAAGCCGCCGCTTCCGCTATAGCAACCAATGCGCAACTCACCTTAAAACGCATTACAGAGCTTAAAGCCAGTCGTTATGCTCCTCAAGCAGATGTTGATGATGCCAAATCAGCTTATGAACAAGCCATTGCGAATGTTAATCGAGCAGATGCGCAAATAGCTGCAGCACGTGCAAATATTCAAGTGCTAGAAGCACAACGAAATGAAACAGAAAGCCAAACAAAGAGCTTAGAACTCACGCGTGAAAAAGCACAACGTGATCTTGATTCAACCATTATACGGGCTCCATTTGATGGGATTATTGGCAATTTAACCGCGAAAACGGGCGATTTTGTTGCAAATGGCCAACGTCTTGCAGCATTAGTCCCCACCCAACAGCTTTATATTGATGCAAACTATAAAGAAACACAGTTGCAAAATATTCATGTTGGACAAACGGCTTATATTACTGTTGATGCTTTCAAAAAAGATGCTTTTACAGGAACTGTTCTCTCTATTGCACCGGCAACAGGAGCCGTTTTTTCCCTTCTCCCTCCACAAAATGCCACAGGCAACTTCACCAAAATCGTTCAACGTATTCCTGTACGGATCTCTATTCCAGAAGAAGTTTTAAAAACCGGACATATTAGAGCAGGAATGAGTGTCTCTGTAGAAATTGATACACGTACAAAGCCACAAGATAAAAATCTCTTATAAAAAGCAAATGATCTGACTATGACATCTCCCCTATCAGAGGCAAAACATTCTCAAGAGCGCATCGAAATCCGCACAATCGTGGTTTTTATTGCTATGGCCTTTGGTATGTTTATGGCTATCTTGGATATTCAAATCGTTTCCTCCTCTTTAGCTGAAATTCAAGCAGGCCTTGCAGCAAGTTCTGAAGAAATTTCATGGGTTCAAACCTCCTATCTCATTGCTGAAGTCATCATGTTGCCCCTTTCTGGATTCTTAGGAAGATTGCTTTCAACACGCGTTTTCTTTACCATATCGGCTGTTGGATTTACGATTACCTCTATTCTTTGTGCAACAGCAACATCTATTGAAGAGATGATTGTCTACCGTGCACTCCAAGGTTTTATTGGTGGAGGGATTATTCCTAGCGTTTTTGTTGCATCTTATATCCTTTTTCCTCCTTCCAAGCGCCCAATTGTCACACCTATTGTTGGACTAGTAGCAACACTAGCGCCAACCATTGGTCCAACAGTAGGAGGCTATCTCTGTCATATCTCCTCATGGCACTGGCTTTTTCTCATCAATGTACCCTGCGGCATTATTATCTCAATTCTTGCTTGGAAATTGATTGATTTTGATAAAGCAACCCCCTCTTTAATGGCTAAATTTGACTGGTTAGGCCTCATATCGATGGCTGTTTTTCTCGGAGCATTAGAATATATTCTAGAAGAAGGCGCTCGCCATGATTGGTTTAGCGATAAACTGATTCTAAACTTATTCATTATCATGATCTTGTCTGCAGTTTTCTTCTTCTGGCGTGCTTTGACTGCGAAAGAACCGATCGTTGATCTTACGGCTTTTGCCAATTTTAATTTTTCAACCGCAGCCATTTTTTCTTTTATGCTTGGCATAGGTCTTTATGGACTCACATATCTTTATCCCGTCTATTTGAGCCAAATTCGCCATTACGATGCGCTTATGATCGGAGAAACATTATTCCTTTCAGGATTTGTCATGTTATTAACCGCGCCTGTTGCTGGATTCCTTTCAGCACACATTGATGAACGTTTGATGATGGCAATAGGACTTTTTGGCTTTGCCTTAGGAACTTGGTTGGCAAGCTCCATCACAGACAACTGGGATTTTTGGGAGCTGTTTTGGCCTCAAGTTCTCCGTGGTGCTTCCATTATGTTATGTATGGTCCCTGTGAACAATATTGCCCTTGGAACACTCCCACCAGAACGTATGCAAAATGCCTCTGGACTTTTTAATCTCACACGTAATCTTGGCGGTGCCGTAGGGCTTGCTATTATCAGCACTCTTATGACAAAACGCACAGACCTCCACTATGAACGCATAGCCGAAACTCTCCAACAAGGAAATAGACAGGCAACGGAAATACTTTCAAGCCTCACTGCGTACTTCAAAACGGCAACTTTTGATTCCCATACACTTGCCCTCTTTCAACTTTTTAATATGGCGCGCATACAAGCAACGGTTATGGCTTTTAGCGACATTTTCTTGATCATGGCTATCATCTTTATCGTCTTAACATTCATGACGTTTTTTCTCAAAAAAACACCACCACTCACCGATACCCCCTCAGGTCACTGAGTTTTATCCATGAAAATTATGGAGTGTTTTTGTACCCCTCATCAATTGCTTCTCTCACTTTCCTATAACGTTATCTCCTCTAAAGAGATGATATAGTATTAGATACTGAATGCTTATTCCTCATCAAACTCTTATTAAATGCGAGAATATGTGCGCACTTTTAAGAATGACCTTTTGGAAAGAGTTGTACAGTTTGAGATAAAAAACATCTTTATGATGATTTTTTCTTCCCGATTCTATGACACAAAAAAACATTGAAAGAGTATTTTCCTCTTTATGATAGAGAACATTGTAATACTCTTCTTGCCTTTAACAAAACACTGTTCTTGAATACGTAAATTGATTGTTTTATCCAGGTCTAACGAAAGCTTACATTTCATTATAATTGCACTATCAAAAACCTCTCTCGTTATTTTATGGATTTTTCACTATAAACTTAAGTCGTACAAAAACTCTCAAACTTTTTCTCTTTAAACACAATGATAGGAAAAACTGTTAAGCACAATAGGCAATATTATTATATCATTATCAAAACACATATCCATAGACTTGATTCAAGCCATGAAGAGCACATATTTGCACGGCGTAGTATAGTAGAATCTACCTTAGCAAAGGACTTTCTGAAATGTAACTTCTTCCTCTTGAGAAATCATCATTTTGAATTCACAACCCCTAACAATCAAACTGACTATTTCAGTTATAATGGCATCTCTAATCTCAAAAGATACTGGTCTCTTGAGTACTACAATTTTTGAAACATAGGACTCTCTCAAAACGAGATTTTAAAACCATTTCTGCTGTTCTTCACCCTCTATTTACCTCCAATGAAAAACTTTGGTGACATAAAGTAATGAAAAAATTCTATAAAGAGAGCAATAAAATAACATCAACGTTTTCATCAAACGCCCCTTAAAAACAATATAAACACCAAGCCCCCTCAATAAATGACCAGAAATGATCAAACAGAGCAAAATACACATGCAAGCAAAAGCATGCTAGGCAATAAAGCTATCCTAAAATTTGTATTTCAAGACAAAAAACACCATGCATAAAAATGGAGAGTTCCTCCATGATACTATGGTTAGAAAATAAATTAGTCTTTTAAGCCACTTTATGACGCTGCAAACGATTCAAAAATTCTCGTTCTCCACTAGGAATCAGAGTGCCATGACATGCGGAAAGGTAGTCTGGTATTAATTCCAACGCTTGAAAACGGTGTTTTTCATAAGGACCAGGCATTGCCAAATTTTTCGTGAGCCTGTTTGAAAAACCAAAACGCTGATAAAATGCACCATCACCCACTAATAAAATGGCACCATGACCGAGTTCTCTTGCTGTTTTAATTGCATGTTGCATAAGAACAGATCCTATCCCCATACCGGAATATTCTGCTGAAACAGCCAAAGGTCCTAAAAGCAAAGCATATTGTATAGCATTTTGCTCTTTGTTAAACCGGACATGCCAAAGACGTACACTACCGACAAGCTCTCCAAGTGCATTTTTAACGACAAAGGAAAGCCCACACGCAGCTAACCGGCCACGACGTAAAACCTCTGACGACTTACGCTTACGCCCCTTTCCCAAAGCTAAATCAAGTAACTGTTCCCGATACGGCGCATCAGCTTCTTGCTCACATGCAAGGCTAAAAAGCGCACCATCTTTTGTTTGAAAATGTATCATATCCATATTTGTCACATGCCTTCCCACTATACATCTTGTCATCAATAAAGAAAGACTTAAATCACATAGGATCGCAAAGGCTCAAAACCATTAAAAGCAACCGATGCATAAGTTGCCGTATAAGCACCCGTTCCATGAATCAACAACTCATCGCCCACTGTCAGAGATAAAGGGAGTGGATAAGGTTTTTTTTCATAAAGAACATCTGCCGAATCGCATGTTGGACCCGCTAAGATGCAAGGCTCCATTACCTTATCATCATGAGGTGTTTCAATAGGATAGCGAATTGCTTCATCCATAGTCTCAGTAAGACCATTAAATTTTCCCACATCAAGATAAACCCATCGGATATTATCATTGTCTGCTTTTTTGGATATCAGAACAACTTCTGTGCGAATAACACCCGCATTACCAACCATCCCACGTCCTGGTTCAATGATCGTTTCAGGAATACGATTACCAAAATATTTTTTTAACGAATCAAAAACAGCTGTACCATAAGCTTGTTCGCTAGGAACATCTTTCAAATAACGCGTTGGAAAACCACCGCCCATATTAACCAATTTCAAGGAAATTCCTTCTTGCTCCAAACGCTTAAAAACTGTAGCCGCATCCGATAAAGCACGATCCCACGCCCTAAGATCAGTTTGCTGAGACCCTACATGAAAAGAAACACCATACGCTTGCAAACCCAATTGATGTGCTCGACGTAATACATCAACCGCCATAGCAGGAACACAACCAAACTTACGTGACAAGGGCCACTCAGCGCCTTTTCCATCTGTAAGAACCCGACAAAACACGCGAACTCCTGGAGCAGCACGCGCAATCTTTTCCACTTCTTCAATACAATCAACGGCGTAAAGGGAAATGCCAAGAGCATATGCATGGGCAATATCGCGCTCTTTTTTAATCGTATTTCCAAAAGAGATACGATCACACGTTGCCCCCGCTTTTAAAGCCATTTCAATTTCTGCAACAGAAGCCGCATCAAAAGATGAGCCTAAGCAAGTAAGCAAACGCAAAATCTCAGGTGCTGGATTTGCCTTTATCGCGTAGAAAATACGAGACTGCGGAAGAGCTTTTTCAAAATTTAAATAATTTTCACGGACAACATCTAGGTCAACAATTAAGCATGGACCTTCAGAACGATGTGTTGCAAGAAAATCGCGAATACGTTGCGTCGCCATCTATCAATTCTCCTAAGGGAATAAGATCCCTTCTCTATGCTTGGACAGCATAGAGCCGCCAATAGCTAAAAGACAAAACACATACAGCTAATATGATTACTCTGATTACTTTCACAATCAGAAAGAAACCATACCGCATACAATGAAAGAACAGCGCAGAAACTGCGTTATCCTATTTTATCTGCCTTTTTGATTGGAGTTGAGAAAACCACTTCCGCACTGAAGGCAATGAGGTGTGCCTCTATAGTTATCCCAGCATTTGGACAGCTGGAAGACACCAGAAAGGCCCGCACCGTCGTTGCTTCAAGATGTCCTCACTCTTTCGGTTGGCCGTAAGAATGACTGGAGCGGTTAGTTCCAGGTACCGTACCGGTTAATCTCACCATTTGAGAACCAGCGGACACCCACAGGCACGTGCGACTTTGGGCAAGGTTTCATATAAGATGAATTCCTCTTCATTTCAATAATTTTTTTTTATTTAAACATTTTTTAATTTTTAAAGAAAATATGATGTAAAAAAACAACAGATTCTGGCAAAAAATAAGTCACTCTATTTTTTTAATCACTTGTAAGCCTTATAAAAAGCCTCATCATTATGTCACTTATTTGCAACTTTTATTCAAAAATCTGTTTGCTTGGGATTCCTTTGTGGAGAGTTGCCGCTACGCAATCCATAATGATAACTCTCTTATCTCGAAACATTCAGCATTCCATCATAAGAATGCTTATAATAATACATGCCACAGTATCATCGTCTTTAATATTGATGAAATCATAAATCCATCATAATATCTTTACCATTCCCACTCATACACTTAACTCCTACATGTAAAAGAGCGCCTTCATCCCATATTGTATCTGAGAACACGTTCAAGTCACCCCTATTTACACTCTCACCTCTATGACACTCGCAATGAAACACTTTATTGTTTCAAAATGAGGAACATTTGAAATCAACCAAATACAAGAAATGAAAGGAAGCTGATTGCAAAAATAAACAACACTTAACCAATAACTGAAACTTTCACAGCAAACAAAAGACCGGACAACGCCCAGTCTTCTAACCCTTTTCTTTCTTAACAAAAAAAGTAAAAAAATTAAGCTTTAAACGACAATATCTTTAAGACTCTTGATGAGAATCAATTGCACGCAATTTTGCTAATTGGAATTGCCTATGACGTTCGCGAAAACGCTGCCTATCAGCTTCACTGCGCGTATCATAACAAGCATCACACGAAACACCTTCTTCATAATGAGGTGACAATTTACTTTCAGCATTAAGAGGAGAACGACATGCACGACAAAGCTCACGTCCACATTCTTCAAGACCATGTTTAACAGAAACACGCTCATCAAAAACAAAGCACTCTCCCCACCATAAACTTTCTTCTTTTGGAATTGTTTCCAAATATTTCAGAATCCCGCCTTTTAAATGATAAACCTGTTCATAGCCAAGTGCACGCACGTAAGCAGTTGATTTTTCACAGCGAATCCCACCTGTACAAAACATGGCAATTTTCTTTTTCTTTTTTAAATCAGCTTCATGCTTGCGTACCCATTCAGGAAATTCACGAAACGTTTTAATACGCGGATCAATTGCTCCTTGAAAACTCCCAATCGCATACTCATAATCATTACGCGTATCAATGAGAATTGTCTCTTCATCTTTAATAAGAGCATTCCAATCTTGAGGATCGACATAAGTCCCAACCACCTTTAACGGATCAACACCTTCAACCCCCATAGTGACAATCTCTTTCTTCAAGCGCACTTTCATGCGATGAAATGGCATTTTTGATGCCCATGAATATTTAATTTCCGGCGTTTGAAACGCTGGTTCAGCTGTAATAAAATCCACTAATGTTTCAATTGCAGCACGAGATCCCGCAACAGTTCCATTAATGCCCTCTTGTGCCAAAAGCAGGGTTCCTTTGATATCATTTGCTTGACATAAATTCTGCAAAGGTTTTTGTAATTGACGATAATGCTTTAATTCTGCAAAGCAATAAAGTGCAGCAACTCTAAATTTTTTTTCCATGTTCTTTGCCATAACGCGGGTTTCATTCAATTTCAAGATTTATTCATCCACCCTTTAACATATTGTGCTTAATCAAACTATATGAAACAATATCATCTCTTAAGAGAAAACATCATGTGCCAAAAAATAGACGCTCTTTTATCACTTCTCCAACAACAAACTGTTATACCTATTTTGCAGATTGACGATCTGCAAAGTGCCATACCCTTAGCACACGCCCTTGTTAAAGGCGGACTCAAAACAATTGAAGTCACATTGCGAACCCCCAATGCATGCGATGCAATAAAAGCAATTATACAGGAAGTGCCACAAGCAATCGTTGGCGCAGGAACAATTCTGAACCCTCAGAACTATGAACAAGCCGAACGTACAGGAGCAAAGTTCATTGTAAGCCCTGGCTTCTCAAATCAATTAATCGATTGTGCAAATAATAGTGAAATCCCCCTTCTCCCTGGTGTGATGACACCAAGTGAGCTCATGCAAGCACGAGATAAAGGCTATTCATATCTTAAATTTTTTCCTGCCAAAGCAGCAGGCGGCATCGCCTTTATTCAAGCCTTAGCGTCCCCCTTCTCTGACATCCACTTTTGTCCAACAGGCGGCATAACACAAAAAAATGCAAAGCAATGGCTCCAGCTTTCTAATATCTTCTGCGTTGGCGGTTCTTGGATAGCCCCAAAACAGCTTATAGCAGCAAGGGATTGGAATGCAATAAGCGCATTAGCACATGCAGCAACACAGCTTTCCTCTCACACGACAAAAGGACGTTCCACACTATAAGGCGCAGATCTATATTATCACTCTTAACGAAGACTTCCCCCTCATACACCCCCGTTGTCATTCTTCCCTATCACCACCATAGAGAGGCAAATCATCACCCCCCCCTTCATCAGAAGAAATTTTGCAGTAAACCTGTCGTTTCCAATGTTGGGAGAATCCTTCGGCATCTGAAACGATTCACAAAAGACATTTTACGCCTTTCTTCTATAGTTTTTATTCCCACGCTAATCCCGCTTGTAACCTGCAAACAAATGATTTTGATTGATCAACATAGAAGAGATAAGAAAATCTCACGATATTTAGGGTTCTCATTCAACATAAAAACTCTCATTACCATTATAAATCAATGTATTATAAAAAATAATCATTCTACAGAACAGTTGTAATACATCCCATATGCTCGAGAAATTCACGAGTGATCATAGGATAAAATTTCAACTGTTGTGCATATGCGTCAATCAGGAAATCTTTTGGGAAAGAGACACCAAGATCTCTCGCAAAAGCGAATTCATCTCACCGATGAGTTGTTTGAATAAGCACCATTTCTGAAAATATTTCATAAGTATCAGAATCACGAACAAAACCTGCAAAGGGAGCAACACCCACTGCTGTTGAAAGCAAATAAAAAAGCTTTTTTAGAAACAAAAGCAGCAAAAATCCTTGGATCTATAGAGTTTTATGCATAAAATGCAGAGAGCTCTGCTCTCACCCTACAAAAGCACGCTCCACAACATAGGTAGCAGGTGCATTATTAGCACCTTCAACAAGACCAAAGGATTCGCACATCCTTGCACAATCCTTCAACATTGCCATAGAGCCACAAATCATCACACGATCTTCATCAGGAGAAATTTTGGGTAAACTAGTCGTTTCAAAAAAAGCACCGCTCTCCATAACAGTTGTAATGCGCCCCATATATTCAGAAGATTCGCGGGTGGTCATAGGATAAAATTTCAACCGTTTTGCGTATTCGCCAATCAGTGGATCTTGTTGTAAAGAGGCGACAAGATCCTTCGCATAAGCAAGTTCATCTCGCTGACGGGTTGTTTGAATAAGCACCACTTCTGAAAATTTTTCATAAGTATCAGGATCACGGATGAGACTTGCAAAGGGAGCCACCCCCGTCCCCGTTGAAAGAAGATAAAGACGCTTCCCAGGAATAAGAGCATCAAGAACCAATGTTCCAGTTGCTTTCTTACGCATCAGCACTGTATCACCAATTTTAATTTTTTGCAGATGTTCGGTTAATGCCCCCCCAGGAACTTTGATTGAAAAGAACTCAAGCTGTTCATCCCAAAAAGGACTTGCAATTGAATACGCACGATAAACCGGTTTCTCTGCGTTTGGTAAACCAATCATAACAAATTCACCAGAACGAAAACGAAAATTTTCTGGACGATTCAAGCGAAATTTAAACAAACTGTCCGTATAATGATAAACTTCCTGAACAGTAAGCGCGAACACATTTTCAGGAATAGGAAAGTTTGACGTAACGCCGCTAATGTTTGACTGAACATGAGTAGCAGACATTTTCATAAAACTCTTCCCTTAATCTTCATCCAACCTACAATCTTCAAAGTGATATAATACCTGCATCCTCATCTGCCAATATTTTTCTTAAAATACAGATCATAAGATTAACACTTTTATATCAAAATTAGTTGCAAAAAAACGTACAAAACATGCAACTTGCATGATCCCAAACGCTATTATCCCAAAACACATTATCATTATCATTGTCGGTGATAAAAAAATCCAACGCAGACATTTTATAAAGATCATTTAAACAGTAAATATAACATTTAGGCAAATCTGCTCAAACACAATTAAATTCATAAAAAAATAGAAATTTGATAATATCCAACACAATACCCTATGTCATTTGTATCTTTGTCAAAGCAAGAGAAGATATTTCAAAATAAATTCTCAATCACAACAGCTCTTACATTTAACATCGCTCAATTTATGCTTGTTTTCTTATGAGAAACACAAATGTTAGCGATATGAGTACAGATCAATAACTGGTTTTAGTGTGTTTCTATAATTTTCCAGCGTTGATTATCAGGCATAGAGATTCGTTGTGTTCCCTACCGACCTTCCTCACATCATTATTCACGTGAAGAGATGAACTATAAGATGATCTTTGAACAACAAATTTGATTTCCATTTCAATAAATGAAGTTGTGGAATACAAAAATACCCAATAACGACCATCTTGGGAAAAAAGAACGGTCAAATCAACTGCTTTCAACGCATCAGAAATGGTTTGTACAGTCAAATCTTTCCCATTAACAAAAGCTACTTCAGGTACATGATGGGACGGTATTCCTCCAAGATTGTTTACAATGTTGATGCAATCATCATCATTACCGACAGCTTGAACGACATAAAGATCATTGCAGTTTCCATAAGTATAGGTATTTTGCTTGGCTTTGGCTGTATTATCGCCTCTAGGGAATCTAAAGATTGAACTTTACACACCCGTCACAAAACAACAGGAGAATTATCCTGCCCCTTTAAAGATATTGCAAAGCGAGTATTCTTCAACGAGCATAAAAGTTACCAAATGTTTTGGAACTTTAAGAATACCCACGATTGTTTTGTACCATCCATTAAATCTGTTATGATAGAGGTAAGCAAATTTTTACTTTGTAAAATATTTCATTTGTATTGTATTGTTTTCTTGTCTTGCACAGCACTTCAATACGATAATTGCACTCCTGAACCTCTACCACAAAAATGCTTACACGTATCACTCTTCCAACCAACAGTCTTCCAGAGAAAGACATTAACGAAATGATCATCCCCACTTTTTATAAACCAATATACCCACCATCCCCGTTTTTAAAAAATGGGTTTGCCCAGTAGTAATGAGAACGCACTCCACCATCATTATTCTTCTGCTGGGAAAACGCTCATTGATTAAATTCAGAAACAAGCCAACCATTATGCGAAACAGCCACAGTCCCAACCGAAACAATAGTACAACTTGGCAAACGCACTAAAAACAATAAACAATGAAGAATATTTTTTATCTGTAATTGATAACACCTCCCCCTTTAATTCATGACAGATAAAGCTCATTTTATCAAAAGCACGCTCTATAACACCAATGTTACAAAAAACTTTAATTCACTACTGGTCGTACAGTTTTTTCTGATTTCACTATGAAAAACGACACAACACTATGAGTACATTTTTATTTTTTTAATGCTTGAACCAAAGACAATTCAGTAAAATACAAAAGTCTATGCCTTACCAACCCTCAGTAAATTACGCTGCCATAAAAATACAAAGGGAAAGAATAATACATTGACATGATTATACTCAAAATCAATCTTTTACCTTAAAAGATTGCTCTGACGATACATAATCCAGTATGAACTATTGATGATTTTAACAAGAACAAATAATACGGAGATCCTCTTCATATATCGTAGAGAACTATATGAAATAATCAAAGGGAACTTCGAGCCTCACTGACTTTAAGAGAATTTTTCAAATGAACAAATACATTGATGAAGCAAATGGTTTCTTTCCTGCTACAGCTATAGCAATTATTGATGTAAATGCTATTGTTGAAAATTATAAAATTTTAGCCAAACGTGTCGCCCCAACACAATGTTCAGCCGTTGTAAAAGCCAATGCCTATGGGCTGGGTGCAGATAAAATTGCTCCTGCGCTTTATCAAGCTGGTTGCCGCACTTTTTTTGTTGCCAAAATCGAAGAAGCACTCCAATTAAAAACTATCTTACCAGAAAATGTCATGATTGCTCTTCTCAATGGGCTTCCACACACAGCAGAAGAGTTTATCGCACAATCAGGCATTGTTCCTGTTCTCAATTCTTGGCATGCTATCGAAGACTGGCAAAAACTTTGCCAAAAAAAGCATAAAAGATTTCCTGCAATCATTCAAATCGATACCCAAATGAACCGATTAGGACTTGATAAACAAGAATTACAACAACTCATCAAACACCCTAAAATTTTCGAACTAGCAGAAATAAAATATATTCTCAGTCACCTTTCAAATGGAGAAAACGCCTCTCGTTCATCCAATAATACACAATTAGCTGCTTTTAAAGCCATACTTGCAAAGTTGCCTGCCTGTAAAGTCTCATTTGCCAATTCTGGAGGCATCTTTCTTGGTCCAGATTTTTATTTTGATCTTGTTCGCCCCGGCATTGCGCTTTACGGTTTTAATCCCCATAGCAAACAGCAAACCACTCTCAAACCCGTTATAAAACTTGAAGCTCAAGTTCTGCAAAGCCGCTTTACTGATATAGGAATGCCTGTTGGTTACGAAGAAAGCTTTATTACCCGCAGACCAAGCACTCTGACAACCATTTCTATCGGCTATGCTGATGGTTGGCCACGCATTCTTTCCAATAAAGGGAGCGTTTATTTCAATGGACACAAACTCCCTATTGTTGGACGCGTTTCTATGGATTCTATCATAGTTGATGCTACCGATCTTGAGAAAAAACCTCAAAGAGGTGATTGGGTAGAACTCATTGGTCCCCATCAAACTCTTGAAAAAGTATCCACCGATGCCAATACCATTCCCAATGAAATTCTTACTTCTTTAGGAACCCGCTATAAACGTATTTACATTTAAAGTTCTCTCAAGACATAAAGTAAAAAAACGCCTCCTTTCAGTAAAAAATCCTTCAGCACTTTCAAATTGGATAAAACAGTCAAATATAAGACTATCCATCCATACGCCTTCCCCAGAATTCTGTTCATCGATATTTCCATCAAAAGATTTAAGTGAATAATGATAATAGAAATCATCAATTTATTTGAAGCCGATTACTAAGAAAAACGAAATTCCAGAAGAACAATAGAGTCCAGAACAAATGACAAAAAGCCCACACAAAATGTGTGGGCTTTTATCAATATAAACCAATAAATTTAATAGCTATTCCCCAACGGTGGACAAGAACAAATCAGCATTCTATCACCCGCAACATTATCAATACGAGAAACAGGAGGCCAATATTTACTCGCTGGTTCAAGATGAGAGTTGGGAAAAGCCGCTTCTTGCCGCGAATAAGGTCGTGCCCAAGCATCATCTACCGTATCGACTAATGTATGAGGTGCATTTACCAATGGATTATCATCTTTTGGCCAAACACCGCTACCAACTTTTTTGGCTTCTTCAGCAATAGAGAGCAAGGCATCACAAAAACGATCAATCTCTACTTTTGGTTCTGATTCCGTTGGCTCAATCATCAAAGTTCCAGGAACAGGAAAAGACATTGTCGGTGCATGAAATCCGTAATCAATTAGACGTTTTGCGATATCATCAACACTGATCCCATATTGTTCTTTCAAGACGCGTGTATCGACAATACATTCATGAGCAACACGTCCATTTTTGCCTCGATAAAGAATAGAATAAGCCTGAGAAAGACGCGCAGCAATATAATTGGCATTTAAAATTGCTGTTTGTGTTGCATATTTCAAGCCATCAGCTCCCATCATTCGAATATACATCCAAGTAATGACAAGAATAGATGCACTTCCGTAAGGCGCTGCTGAAACAGCATAGGAGGTTCCTTCTTGTTCATGCCCTGGCAAAAATGGTATAAGATGCTCTGCCACTCCAATCGGCCCCACACCAGGACCCCCCCCCCCATGGGGAATGGCAAATGTTTTATGAAGATTCATATGACAAACATCTGCACCAATATCTGCCGGACGTGCAAGCCCAACAAGTGCATTCAAATTAGCACCATCAAAATAAACTTGTCCGCCATTTTCATGGATAATAGAGCAAATGTCCTTAATACTTTCCTCATAAACACCGTGAGTTGAAGGATAAGTGATCATGAGAGCTGCCAAACGCTCCTTATGCAATTGTGCTTTCATTTTGAGATCATCAACATCAACATCACCATCACTCAAACATTTCACCACAATAACTTCCATGCCCGCCATATGAGCAGAAGCTGGATTGGTACCATGGGCAGATGCCGGAATAAGACAAAGCGTGCGTTGATGTTCTCCCCGCGATTGGTGATAGCGGCGGATTGCCAAAAGACCTGCATATTCCCCTTGAGCACCAGAATTTGGCTGAAAAGAAACTTGTGCAAAGCCTGTAATTTCACACAACCACGCATTGAGTTGATGAATCATTTCCAAATAACCCACAACATCTTCTTGGGGTGCGAAGGGATGTATATTGGCGAGCGTAGACCAACTGACAGGCATCAATTCAGCAGCCGCATTAAGCTTCATGGTACAAGAACCAAGCGGAATCATTGCCCGATCCAATGCCAAGTCTTTATCTGACAAACGACGTAAAAAGCGCATCATATCAGTCTCTGAATGAACCGCATGAAAAAAGGGCTGTGAAAGAAAAGCAGCATCACGCCCCTCTCCCATAAGTCTTGGAGAGGACTCATCAACTAACTCAGCTCCAAAAAGCTGTACTAAAGCATGGGCATCCTCGTCTGTTGACAATTCATCAAAATTAATGGCAACCCTATCATCATCGAGAACACGAAGAAGACGCCCACCTGTTTTCGCTTGGCGTGCAATCTCCAGAGCTTTTCCCTTAACAACAACACTAACACAATCAAAAAAATATTTTCCTTCACAAGGAATACCTGCTGCCTCTAAACTGGCAGCAAAACGGCATGTTAAACGATGAACGCGCCGTGCAATATCTTGTAAGCCCTGAGGTCCATGCCAAACAGCATAGGCTGTTGCCATATTTGCTAACAAAGCCTGTGCTGTACAAATATTCGACGTCGCTTTATCGCGCCGGATATGTTGTTCACGTGTTTGCAATGCTAAACGAAAAGCAACACGCCCTTTCGTATCCACGGATTGACCAACAATACGCCCTGGAAGAAGACGTGTGAGCGCATGACTAACCGCAAGATAACCAGCATGAGGCCCTCCAAATCCCATCGGAACGCCATAACGCTGCATCGAACCGACAACAATATCAGCCCCCCATTTTGCTGGTGCTTCCATAAGAGTGAGTGCCAAAGGATCAGCAACAACAATGACCAGCGCGCCTTTTGCTTTTGCTTCTTTAATCACTTCACTATAATCATTAAAAGAGCCTTTTGTATCAGGCCAAGAGAGAACAATGGCAGCCGTATCAGAACAAATTTCGCCATTTTGGCTTATCTGAATGCCTTGTGTTTGTGCACGCGTTTGTGCAACACTCAAAATCTGAGGATGCAAAAGACTTTGAAGAGAAATTTTTGTTTTTTTCTCACGTGCAAAACGTATAGCTATCGCATTTGCTTCTGCTAAAGCAGTTGCTTCATCAAGCAGTGAAGCAGCAGCAACAGGTAAACCAGTAAGTTCACTCACTAATGTCTGAAAATAAAACAAAAGCTCTAAACGTCCTTGGCTAATTTCTGCCTGATAGGGAGTATAAGCAGTATACCAAGCTGGATTTTCAAAGAGATTTCGTAAAATAACGGGCGGGACAAATGTTCCATGATACCCCTGCCCTATAAAACTTTTATGTATCTTGTTCTGCTCCATTATTTTGGAGAGTTCTTCCAAGGCTTGGTTCTCACTTGCCGCCTTTGGGAGATTAAGAGGTCGTCCCAAAAGGATAGAGTGCGGAACAGCTTGAGAAACCAGTGTTTCAACACAATCAAGCTTTAAAACATCAAGCATTTTTTGTGTTTCATCGGGACGAAGCCCAATATGGCGGGAAAAAAAATGACGTTCTAACATAGCACTCATCCAATGAATGCCTTATAAGCAGCCTCGTCCATCAACCCTTCAAGTTGCGTTTCATCCTGCAAGGTCATTTTCCATAACCAACCTTCTTTTTCGGCTTTCTGGTTTACCAATTCAGGATTATCTACCAATGCCTCATTTATTTCGACCACCTCACCATCAAGAGGAGCATAAACATCAGAAGCTGCTTTCACCGATTCCACAACAGCAGCAGCATCACCTTTGACAAGTTGCGTGCCAATCTGCGGTAAATCAACAAAAACCAAATCCCCCAACTGTTCTTGGGCATAATGTGTGATACCAACCGTAATCACTTGTCCTTCAACACAAAGCCATTCGTGATCTTCTGTAAAATAAGTTTTAGACATAGAAAATTATCCTTTAAAATAACGTTGTTCAACAAAAGGAAGTGAATGAACAGACAGTGCAATCTTTTTGCCACGCAGCTCTGTAAAGACCTCTGTTCCTTCCACTTTCCAACCAACAGGAACGTAACCCATCGCTACAGGACCATCAAAAGAAGGACCAAAACCACCTGATGTTACTACCCCAATCTGATTCCCCTCATCATCGAGCAACACCGCGCCCGCACGAATAGGTTGACGTGTTTGCGGTTTTAATCCGACACGACAACGAGAAGGACCTCTCTCAAGTGCTTCAAGAAAAGCCTTTGCTCCATAAAATTGTGCCCCTTCTCGAACACTTTTAGGCACAGCCCATGTCAGCGCGGCATCAATGGGTGTGGTATCAGGCGTAATATCATTGCCATGCAAACACAACCCTGCTTCCAACCGAAGACTGTCGCGCGCCGCAAGACCAACCCATTCCACACGAGGATCTTGGAGCAATTTTTCAGCCAATGCATGCGCATGCACTATGGGGAGAGCAATTTCAAAACCATCCTCTCCCGTATAACCAGAACGGGTTATAAACCAATCTTGTTGTGGTTCAAACCCCTGCATAAACAACAGTTCATTACCAGGCACCCCCGCATCCGCCATAACAGCAGCGGCTTGAGGACCTTGGAGAGCAAGCAAGACCCTTTCAAGAGCAGTCACCTGACAGTCAAAACCAACAACCCGCTTTTGCAATTCAGCAAAGTCGCCTTCTGCATTTCCAGCATTCGCAACCAACATAAAACGGCATTCAGCTAAACGGGTAATGATAAGATCATCCAAAATACCAGCTTGCTCATTCAGCAAGTAATTATACCGTGAGTGACCAATCTTTAACAGTGCAGCATTAAGAGGAAAAGCATAGGATAAAAATTCCACTGCCTGTGGTCCCTCTACAGCAATCAATTTCATATGAGAAATATCAAAAAGCCCTGCATGTGCACGCGTATGAAGATGCTCTTTCAAAACACCAAGAGGATAAGTCAAAGGCATGTTCCAGCCTGCAAAAGCACCAAATTTTGCTCCCGCTTTTTCATGGAATTCATGTAAAGGAAGTCTTTTTAAAGAAAGTGTTTCAAATTCTTGTGATGTACCCATAATATCTCCAAAAGTCGCGCTAACGCCATACAATATGGCTGTCTCTGCACCCCTCTGTCATAAACCTGAGAGACTCGCGAAAAGATCTTTCGCTTACACCTTCGGCGCGGACCTTTCCGACTTTCCAGATCTGTCTTTCTTCTTTTACGGTCCTTTAAAGCCTGAGAGATTATGGGCTATTTTCCCCTTCGGCGGCATACGCAAAAGCTTGCAGTCTGCACTCTCCCGCAAAAGAATGAAAGAAACGATAACGCTCTTTCCGACATTTTTTAACCTATAGCCTATCTTTATCATGCTGTCATTAATAAAGTGATGAGAGCGCTCTCATTTTAAACTTGCATAGACTGTTGCAAAAGAATTATAATAGTGAGCCTTTTGAGCATTCTGAAACCCATAAATGTCCCTGTTTCAGGAAATAAAGGAAAAAAGATCAAGGGACATAAACAAAAATACAACTTGAGAAAAGGCAAGGTTTTGCCCTCTTAAAAGAAACACCAAGCAATATCCCTCTTGCACAGTACAACCTTAAACCACAGAGTTTCTGTATTTTTTAAAGAGGTAAAAATTTCAAATATTTTATCCAATAATTTAACGCACAAGAGATTTATTTTTCTTTTCTGTAAATTTTTGTCTCTCAATAGCGTCATAAAGTGCGATTATTTACGTACCAAACTTCATCACATAAAGGTTACAAAATACTCATGAAAGCAGGCAACATTCATTATAATTGCGAAAATGATCTCCCAAAGCAAATTGCTCTTTTCCCGCTAGAGGGAGCACTCTTGCTACCAGGTGGTTTTTTATCGCTCAATATTTTTGAACCAGAGGCGCTCGAAATGGTTGAAAATGTTATGCTAACGAATCGTTTAATTGGAATTATCCAACCACTATCATCGGATACAAACCGCTTTTCCACACAACTTTACAAAATAGGCTGTATAGGGCGCATTACAAACTACAATGAAACAGGAAATGGTCAACTTTTCATTATCTTACAAGGTGTTTGCCGCTTTACCTTAGAACAGGAACTCGTGAATACAAAATCTTATCGAACCGCTCTCATTCGCTCAAACATCGAAGACTTACAAGAGCCTGCCATTGCAGAAAACATTAATCGAGACAATTTGCTCAATATTGTTGAAAAATATCTCACGATAAATGAAATGGAATATAATTGGAGCAGTATTATACAAGCGCCCACCCCTTTATTAGTCAATGCTTTTTCAGCCCTTATCCCCTTTACACCGGCAGAAAAACAAGCTCTATTAGAGGCTCCAGATATTGGCAGCCGCGCCCAAACTCTTCTTGCTTTAACGGAGCGTTCACTCATGAAACAAACAGGGGCAGATTACCATTTAAACTAATAAATGTTGCAATATGAAAAAAATGATCACCGATCCCAAAATGCTTGAATTGCTTGTCTGTCCACTTACAGGAGGCATACTCTCCTTAAACAGAAACACGCAAGAATTAATCTCACTCAAAGCAAAACTTGCCTATCCCATTCGCGACGGCGTTCCCATTATGCTTGCTTCCGAAGCTCGTCCCTTGCACAACAATGAACTTGCACGACAATAAAAAAACAGCATATGAACAGTAGAAATCTTCGCACAGTTTTGCTCTGTAGCAGCCTGTTATATCGAAATTTCATCAAAACAGAGAAATGCATTGCAACAGTTGCATTTAAATTTTGCAAAAAGCAACAAGCAACCCCTTTCAATTCTAATTGACGATTTTAGAGAATTACCTTATGAATGAGCTTGTGATATTGGTCGTATACGCAGCGATCAATAGGGCCTGGAAGCCCTAACATCGAACACAGAATAGATCTGCTTTGCGGATATCCCGGAATTTCCGGGGGCTCTTGTTATGTCCAAGTGCTCTCAAGCACTAAAAGCAAGAGGCTGATTCGATGTCAGCACTTCCAGACCCCGGAATACTAATGCGAGGGCGCTCGCATCCAAGGGGGAATAAAGTGCGCGCAAAAAATCCACATTTTAACGATATCTCCGTAGGCAAAAAAATTCGTCTCAGAAGAAGCATCATAGGGCTTTCGCAACAAAAATTAGGCAGTCGCTTAGGTGTTACTTTTCAACAAATTCAAAAATATGAAAAAGGCATAAATCGTGTAGGTGCAGGACGCTTGCAAGAAATTGCCGATATACTGGAAGTACCTGTTTCTTTCTTTTATGCTGATATCGCAACAAAAGAAAAAACTACAAATCCCCATGATGACAGAATATCGAGCAAAGCGGAATCTCTGCTTTTAAAAAATTTCAGAATGCTTACCCGCAAAAAACAAAGAGCAATCTTGCAATTAATTTCTCATGAAGAAAACAGCAGCTTATTTTCATAAATTACACTGAAATTTTCTTAAATAAAAAGCTTTATAACAGGAGAGCTGATTTGAATACCATAAGCAAAAAAAATCACGACAAAAAACGCCTGTTGCCTTCATAGTATAGCAAATTGATTGATCATGATCATTTATTATCATGCATATTGAATGCTCTCCCGAAGATCGTAAGATACTCTTATTTTAAACCCTCCCCATTAAATCAGCAAAAACTATCCCCTTGCACGTCACAGGCATAGCTTGTGTGTGAGTAAAAACTGTATAAAAAGTGCCTCTTATAAACACTTTTAAATACAAGAGCTTTCACCCTATTGAGAACTAGTAAAGAGAATAATGATGCCAGCTTGCTCCTTCACAAACGTATAGATGGGAGTACATAATGGCTTTATACCATTCATGATAGCCGTCGTGAAATAAGCATAAGTGTCTTAAGAAAGATCTCTTTAAAACAAGGGCGTCAATATGCAACACAATGGTATTCTGTTCTTCACAACAAACATGCCCCCATGAGAACCTATCTATACAATAAATACTTAAACCAAATGAAATATAAAAAACTCTACCAACGCAATGCACGGATCAATTGTCACAACATTCAACTTCTCACGAAAACAATGCATATAAAAATAATGAAGAATTCACGAGATGAGAAGACTGTAAAAAAGACTGATACAACTTAGTATCAGTCTTTGATTTTGTAACTCTCAAAATTTCAGAAGAACAGTAGATTTAAAATAAACCGCTTTGTTGGCTATTGATTACAATTGATATGAACAAATTGAAGCTACATACAAAAATGAACTTTCTAAAAATAATATTCATTTAAATATTCCTTGACCAACTTACCTTCACCTGAGTATAGCCCAAGGGGAGAAGATAGAGAGAGGAACAGGAGTACAGAAAAATGAGTTTTAAAGTTGCAGTTGTTGGCGCAACAGGAAATGTTGGTCGTGAAATGCTCACAATTCTAGAAGAGCGTGGTTTTCCTACTCATGAAGTCGTTCCTTTAGCATCACGGCGTTCATTAGGACAAGAAGTTTCTTATGGTGATAAAACTTTAAAAGTAAAAGCGCTTGATAGTTACGATTTTTCTGACACAGATATTTGTCTCATGTCTGCGGGAGGAAGTATTTCCAAAGAATATGCTCCTAAAATTGCTGCTGCCGGCTGTGTCGTCATCGATAATTCATCCACTTGGCGCTATGATGCAAATGTCCCGTTGATTGTTCCTGAAGTCAATGCACAAGCGATTGGTGAATTTTCCAAGCGCAATATTATCGCCAATCCCAATTGTTCAACAATTCAACTTGTTCTAGCGTTAAAGCCCCTCCATAATGCAGCAACCATCAAACGTGTCGTTGTGTCCACTTATCAATCGGTTTCTGGAGCCGGTAAAGAAGGAATGGATGAACTCTTTGAACAATCACGAGCTGTTTTTGTTGCAGATCCCATCACAATAAAAAAATTCAGCAAACGCATTGCTTTTAATGTCATTCCCCATATCGATGTTTTCATGGAAGATGGTTATACAAAAGAAGAATGGAAAATGACGGCTGAAACAAAGAAAATTCTTGATCCTAAAATCAAGTTAACAGCCACAGCTGTTCGCGTTCCTGTCTTTATCGGTCATGCTGAAGCCGTTCATGTTGAATTTGAAAAGCCTCTAAGTGCATCTGAAGCACAGGCCCTTCTACGCGATGCGCCAGGCTGCCAAGTAATTGATAAACGCGAAGATGGTGGCTATATAACACCCTATGAAAGCACGGGTGAAGATGACACCTTTATTAGCCGTATTCGTGAAGATATCACCGTTGAAAATGGTTTAGCTTTTTGGGTTGTTGCGGACAATTTAAGAAAGGGAGCCGCATTGAATGCTGTTCAAATTGCGGAATTACTGGCATCCCGTAACTTAATAAAACCTAAGTCAGCAAATTAAACAAAAAAGCAGCATAAAGCAAAAGAGTGCTTTATGCTGCTCTATTTTTCGTAACTCCTGCCAATCACTGTTATCCACTGACTTCCTTCCCCCACCTCAAATGACGAAGCTTCCTCTTCGTGCTAGTTTGTAAATAACCAGCTTTTTGTCTTATAGATTTCACCTGCTGAGCATTTGTATGATTGACTGACAGAAGGCTGTAAATCCTTCCCTGAAGACCTACCATATACTCTAAAAATACTTGAATGTAAAAGTCTTATACACCTTATATCGCTATACTCCAAATGACAGTGTTTTACGGCGTAATGGGATAAGTTATTGGATTTCTTTCTCTCTTATGGAGCAGGATATGTCACAACACGGTAACGTGTTTCATTGCGTTCAAAATTTTTGAAATTGACATCTTCCGGGAAAAAGGGATTATAAGCGTTCACGTGCTTTACAGAGACACCCTGTGCCTTTGCTGATGGATTAAAAATCGTTTGTTCATCCCTTTTTTTGACACCTGTAGAATCAATAATCATATCGGTTCTGTAGAATTTTTGCGCCTTTTTCCGTGTTTTTTCAGGCACTGCAAGATTTTTTAAACCAGAAACAATCTGCTTTACCTTTTGCTTTTGTGTTTTTATGGCAGAATTTGGCTTCACAGACATATCTGTAAAAGAGATTGTAGGAACATTATTGACGTTTAAATAACGTGCAAACACCCAACCAACCTTTCCATTATAACCAAGCGAACACCAAGTTTTATTGGAGAGACAACCATTAATTTGTACTTTTTCTCCCATCGGAACGGTTGCAATAACTTTATAAGCTGTCGCTGGACCTGAGCGTAAAACCGCCTGACCTGATGCTACACGAGCAACATTTCCAAGCGCCGCATAGGCAGTCGTCACTCCAAGCCCCACTCCCCCCAAAGCTGATAAAATCAGTGTTGTTGATAAAAAATTCTTTTTAAACATTATGTTTCTTCCTCTCTAAAATGTGAAGGGCAAAATATTTACCTTGGCAAAAATTTGCCGCGTTTAAGTCAAGTGGTGACCAATTCTTTGCCTGCTCAAAGAAATTTCACCACATTTCGAGAAAAGTTCATCCCTTAACCGCCCTGTAAACACAGTCTATTGTCTTGATTGCGTACTATTCTCCTCATGGATTTACCGCCCAAACGTCGTCTGACCGCCGTAGCGCTATAAGCAATCATTACTTAAAGTAAGTTTTGAAATGCCCTTTGGTTCCCCAAACAAAACATGATAAGAAAAGAATTTGTTGCCAAAATTGAAGAGCAATACCGCTCGTACATGATGTTGTTTTGCAAAGAATACTGACAAATAGAGAAAAAATAATACTCTTTTTTGCATAAAAGTGATTGAATATTTTATAAAGCTTTTATAGTCTCAGATCTCTTTAAATAAAGACGAGTATATTGAATCCTCTCTCAAGAAATCTCTTGGAAAAGCAAAAGAAAGACAAACGCGCATGACATTAAAAAAAATATTCCGGAGTGCAACTATCGGATTCCTCCTATCTCTTTTTGCACTTTTTTTGTCCAGTGCCTTTTCCATGGCAGCAGATAAATCAAAAATAAAACTTGGTGTTATGGAAGGGCATGAAGCAACTATTTGGCAAGTCGCAGCTGCACAAGCTAGAAAAACCGGTTTAGAGATTGAACTTGTTTATTTCTCTGATTACACCCTCCCCAATGATGCTGTGAATGCTGGAGAAATTGATGCAAATGCTTTTCAGCACACACCTTATCTGAATAATCAAATGGAACAGCGTGGTTATAAACTTTCAACCGTGGGATATACATTTCTTGCCCCAATTGGGGTCTATTCACACAAAATCAAAGAATTAAAAGAGTTGTCTGATGGAGCACATGTTGGCATTCCTAACGATCCAACAAATGGTGGAAGAGCCTTACTTTTCCTTAATTCGTTAGGTCTTATTAAACTAAAAGACCCTCATGATATTCTTGCATCGCCACTTGATATTATTGAAAACCCTAAAAACTTGCAAATTCGTGAATTGGATGCCGGTATGTTAGGACGAGCTGTTGATGATTTCGACATTGCCGTTATAAATACAAATTGGGCTTTGGTCTCTGGATTAGATTTACAACAAGATGCAATCGCATGGGAAAAAGCAGAAAATAATCCTTATAATAATATCATTGTTGTACGCACCAGCGAAAAAAATGAACCTTGGGTCAAAAAATTAGTGGCTGCTTACAATAGCGAACCTGTCCGTGCAAAAATCAAAGAAATTTTTGGTCCAGCTGCCAAAACATCTTGGTGATTGTAAATGGAAAAACCCGCTCTTATTTCCTTAAAAAATATCAGCCGTTGTTTTAACAAAACGGCTGGTATTCCAGCAGTGAATAATCTCTCCCTCGATATCCAGGCGGGTGAGATTCTTGGCATTATTGGACGCAGTGGAGCGGGAAAATCGACACTTATTCGCTGTTTAAATGGATTAGAACAAGTTGATTCAGGATCGATTTTTTTTGAAGGGATAGATGTTTCCAATCTCTCAGAGACAGAATGGGCACCTTATCGTCAACGGATTGGTATGATTTTTCAACATTTCAATCTTTTATCATCAAAAAATATTATTGATAACATTGCACTGCCCTTAAAATTAAGTGGTATAAGTAAAAAACAGCGCCACAAACGTGCCCTTGAACTCATTGAATTAGTGGGATTATCTGGTAAAGAATATTATTATCCAGCAGAACTATCGGGGGGGCAAAAACAACGGGTTGGTATTGCCCGCTCTCTGTCCGCTAATCCTAAAATATTGCTCTCAGATGAAGCAACCTCTGCTCTTGATCCAGAAACAACACAGTCTATTCTAGAACTTCTTGCCGATATTAATAACCGCCTTAATCTCACGATTGTGCTCATTACCCACGAAATGGAAGTTGTGCGCACCATTGCGCATCGTGTTGTTGTTCTCAATCAAGGACGCATTGTAGAAGAAGGACGTGTGAAAGATATTTTTACCTCACCGCAAGATGATACAACCATTGCCATGCTCAAGCTTGTGACCCCACAACTTCCTGAAAAATTTGCAAAAAATCTTAAATCGATAGGCAATGAGGCTGTCATTGAAATCAATATTGCCGGTGAGATTGCCCAACAACCTTTTCTCAATCTTCTCGAAGATGAAACCGGTTTTAGAGCACGTATTTTACATGGTGGTATTGATACAGTCCAAGGTGAAACTATTGGGCGATTATTTTTAGGTTTCCCCGCAAAAGATAAAGAAGCTTTAGAAAAGGCTGTTCAGTGGTTGACCAAACAAGGGCGATATTGCGAGGTTTTAGGTTATGTTTAATGTTCTCTCTCATGAACTCCCAAGCGCCGTTCTTGATACAATATTAATGACAATAAGTGCTTCTTTGATGGCACTTATAATAGGGCTTCCCCTTGGTCTTCTGCTTTATACAACCGCACGTGGCGGTATTTTTGCCTCTTCTCTCATCAATCGCCCTTTGAGCATCATCATTGATAGTATTCGCGCCATTCCCTTTATTATTCTTGCATTTTATCTTCTCCCGATTACACGTATGGTTGTAGGAAGAGGTGTAGGAATGCCTTCGGTGATCTTTGTCCTCACCATTTCAGCTATTCCTTTTTATGCACGAATGGCCGAGCTTTCTTTTAAAACCGTTGAAAACGGCCTCATTGAAGCTGTCCGCTCCATGGGAGCAAGTCGTTTGCAAATTATCAGGCATGTTCTCATTCCTGAAGCACTTCCTAGTCTCATCACCGGTTTTACTGTCATGATAATTTCTCTTATAGGCGCCACTTCACTTGCTGGATATCTTGGTGGAGGCGGTTTAGGCGACATGGCAATCCGCTATGGCTACCAACGTTATAATACTTCTATCATGACAAGTGTTATCATTCTTTTAATCATTCTCAACGTCATTACCCAATGGACTTCTGATAAAATTGTACAAAAGCTTGACAAAACAAAGCACTAAAACAATTGAGTCATTCACACACTGTTTACCAAACACCATAACGCCTTTTAATGATGAGCTCCATTTTACCTTCTCTTGATGACGCATATATCGTAGAAAAAGGTATGGGGACATTTTAGGCAATCTTCATCCCTATCCTTTCAGCTATCTCTTTTGATGCATGAATGACCGCTTTCCTTTAAAACAGTTTTAAAAAGGCTCATCAAAGCTGTCCGTTTTGTGAGAGCAAATCATCTATAAATTATCAGGCATGTTATTATTCCCACCAACGCATTGATTTATAATGATAATTGCCTTTTTACATGCCTAATGAAAAACATAAATATCGTACGATACTCTTATTTTAAACCTCGTTTATATTGAATCAATCAAAGCTATTCCCTTACACATCACAAACAAGACTGGCATCTAAGTAGAAACTGTAAAGAAAAAACTAATGGCTCTCATGAATGCTCTCAAACGCAAAGGCTATCTGCACCATTGAAAGCTAGCAAAGTAAATGATACCGGCTCGTTCCCTCATAAACATAAAGATGAGGATATACGACAACTCTGCTATTATACTATTCATAAGCTTTCGTACAGTAAGCAATATTTCTTTAAAACAAGTACGTGAAATGACAACACAATAGTATTTTGCATCATGAGCTTCCCCCCCCAAAAAGAACATAAGAAATAAAAGCGTGAAGCAATGCGTAATCTCTATTATTAAAAAAACACCGTAAATGCTTTTGAAAGCCGTAAAGTAAAATTCAAAATGGCCGATAGTACAAGAACTGTTTTTTACTTAAACCACTCCTTATCCTGATCACCGGTTTTACAGTTATGATGATTTCTCTTCATCAGAGCCACTTCACTTGCTGAATATCTTAATAGAGGCGATTTAGGCGACATGACAACCGTCTATAGCTACCAACATCATAATACTTCCATCATGATAAGTGTTTTCATTCTTTTAATCATTTTCAATATCATGACCTAATGGAATTTTGATAAAGTTATGCAAAAACTTGATAAAACAAAGCACTAAAATAATTCAGGAATTTACATGGTTTTCCCCAACCATAGCAACAATAAGCCACTGAGCTGTAAGAGCTGGTTTTTTTAACTGTTCAATTTCCACCGTGACACCATAATGAAAAACAACCCGACCAGAAGGGCGCACTTCAGCATTATTTAAAACAAAACGAGCACGCACCCGCACACCTGTTTTCACAGGGCTCATAAAACGTACTTTATCAAAACCATAATTAATTCCCATTGTTGCCCCTTCCAACTCTGGAAGTGCCTCATAAGCAAGCGTAGACAAAAGTGATAAGGTTAAAAAACCATGAGCAATAGTTCCACCAAAAGGCGTTTTTTTTGCTCTTTCCTCATCTACATGTATCCATTGATGATCATCTGTTGCGCATGCAAATTGATTAATCATATCCTGTGTAACAAGACGCCACTGCGACAATCCTACTTCTTTCCCAATAAAATTGGCAACATCTTGTACTGCTATTTTTTGCTGCATAACACTATTCCTGTTTTATATGCTAAAAGTACTCCATCCCTCTTGCTTTTATAAAACCCATTCATTAGAGCATCAAGAATAAAAGATGAACTATCTTAAAAGCAAATGCGCCTTATCAATAAAGACAATGCCCTTTTAGCAAGGTAATGTGCAAATAGGAAAAAATAATGGCAAGTAATGTAAACCTAACAGGTTTAGCGCATGATTTGAAGCAACGTGCCCAAAACCACCCACCCATCCGTATTGGACTCATTGGTTGCGGTGAAATGGGAACAGATTTGCTATCAAGTGTTGCGCATATGGATGGTATAACAGTTGCAGCTGTTGCCACCAGAACGCCTTCACGTGTTTTTGATGCTGCTACATTGGCCTATGGTGAAGATGGATATGTACGTGAAGTTGAAAATGCTCATGCTCTAACCCAAACTCTTGAAAAAGGTTTTATTGCCGCAACAGATGATATCAACCTTGTTCTAAGCCATGAACAAATCGATATTATCGTTGATGCAACAGGCTATCCTGAAGCTGGAGCTGAAATTGGCATCAAAGCACTTGAGAATAATAAACATCTTGTCATGATGAATGTTGAAGCAGATGTTACAATTGGCTCTTATCTGAAACATGAAGCAGAAAAACGAGGTCTTATTTATACACTTGGTGCTGGTGATGAACCAAGTGCTTGTATGGAACTCATTGAATTTGTTTCAGCCCTTGGACACAAGATTGTAGCAGCTGGAAAGGGAAAAAATAATCCCCTCCTCTTTGATGCAACCCCCGATGCTTACGAAGAAGAAGCATTACGACGTAATATGAATGTTCGCATGCTCGTTGAATTTATTGATGGTTCAAAAACAATGGTTGAAATGGCAGCAATTGCCAACGCCACTGGGCTTCTTCCTGATTGCCCAGGCATGCATGGACCACAAACAGCATTGCAAGATTTAAACAAAGTACTTATTCCACAACAAGATGGTGGTCTTTTAAAACACTATGGTGTTGTGGATTATTCAATAGGTCAAGGTATTTCCCCAGGTGTTTTTGTCATTGCAGAAATAGCACACCCACGTCTACGCGAACGTATGGAAGATTTAAAAATGGGACAAGGACCTTACTTTACCTTTCACCGTCCTTATCATTTAACAGCAATGGAAGTTCCACTCACCTGTGCACGGATTATGCTTTATGGCAAAAAAGATATGGCACCACTTAACCATCCTGTCGCAGAAGTCTGTGCTGTTGCCAAAAAAGATTTACATCCTGGCGATCAATTAGACTTTATTGGTCTTTATAGTTATCGTGCTTGGATCATGAATTATACAGAAGCCCGTACACAGCAAGCCATTCCTTGTGGACTTCTAGAAAAAGCAACAGTAACTGCTGAAATTAAAAAAAATGAACTCATTACGGTGCATAATACTGCAATTCGTAAAGATCAGTGGATTGCACGCCTTCGCGCCAAACAAGACCTTCTGCTTCATGCCACCCTTCCTTCCCACTAATGCCTCAAAAATCCCTTGTTATCTTTATTATGTTAATTTACAAAAATAATTTTATCATTCTATAACTTGGATCAAAGACTAAATACGCTACAATTCACTTCTTCTTGTCCCCCCCTTATGATAAATGAATAAAAATATTCATTTAGCCTCACAAATGGAATAAGTGCGTAGATAAAATTTTTCATGAAGAAAATATCCTATTAATCCATTTTCATGCAAGAGTAATCACAACATTGAAAACTAGCAAAATGAAGGACAGAGTCCGCTTGTAGCTTGCACAAATAAGATAATCATACCGACTAGATTTTGCATTATTCTTTATATAGCAAGCGTTCTGAACGAGAATTGCAGAAAATAAGAAAGATCTTTTCAAAATAACGCATTGATTGATAAATCATCATTTATCATTTTTTAATTGCCTTAAAATTCCAAACACAAGAATATTTTTTGTTTTATACCTACTTAAAAGCATAAAAATTGTTCAAATTTGCTTCCCATACAAGACTTAAAAATAAGAGAGCGATATAAGGATATGGTAAAAGAAAGACAGTACTAACTTGCCAGTACAAAATAACCTACTGTCAAAAGAGAACGCAAACTCTCTCATTAAAAAAATATCAATTGAAAAATTTTAAACTTTCGCTAATAGCAGAATATTATATATTGTCTTTAGTGACTTTCATATTTGATACAGAATAAACTATTTAAAATATTCATTTCCCTCACTCAATAAAATGAACAACAAACTCTCCCGATTAGATCAGTGAAACTTCTTCTAAATTAGAAATAATAACGCTACAATAGAGACTACAGTGCTCAGTATATTTCCTATCATTAAAGAAGAAAACAATGAAATAATACCTACAACGCCGCAAAATCCTGCAAATAAAGACACATCCTTTAAAGACACATCCTTCACTCTTTCAAAAGTTAATCCACTTTGTCCTTCAATATGAGAGAAACAAGAAATCTCGCAAATTATACATTCTCTTTGCATAAAGCCTTATATTATCATAAAATTATAACCAAAATCGTAGTGCTTTTTCTCAAGAAGACTTTCATCATTTTTCATAAATCTCTCATCTCCATTACACACATATTTGAGATGACAAGGCTCCTATTTGCGTTTCTCTGATAGATAGATTAGGGTACGAGGAACGACTCTACCATTTTGATCACTTTGTCTCTATCGACTTTCTTTTAGGCAATAAATTTATGGTATCTAACACGCCTTTTCTTGCTCTTTTGCCCTTGGGCGCCCACGAATATCATGGAAGTCATCTTCCCTTTGAAACCGATTGGATTATTGCTGAAGCTTTTGCAAAAGCACTCACCCTACAAACAAAAGAGCAATTTCCGATTGCACTGTTACCGGTTGAAAAAATTGGTTATTCTGTAGAACATATGGATATTACAGGCACAAAAACCCTCACCTTTTCTGATGCTATTGAACGCTGGATCAATATTGGTGAGAGCTGCTATCATAAAGGTATGAAACGTTTTCTTCTTCTCAACGCGCATGGGGGCAATTCCCCTTTAATAAGCATCGTGATCACCGAATTACGAAGACGTTTTTCAATGCTTGCGGTTGCAACCAGCTGGAGTCGTTTTGGCCTACCGCAAGGTTTGATGGAACCGTCTCAACAGCACCTTGATATCCATGGAGGATTTATCGAAACCTCCTTAATGCTTTATTTAGCACCAGAAAAAGTGCATATGGAAAAAGCACAAAATTTTCATAACAAGCAAGCTGATATGATTGCCAATTATCGGTATTTACGCGCTTATGGTCCCCATGCCTTTGGCTGGACAATGCGTGATCTCAATCCCCAAGGAGCTGCAGGCAATGCAAGCCAAGCAACCCCAAAAGCAGGTGAGGCGATTTTTTCTCATGTTCTTTGTGGGCTGCATGATTTACTTGATGATATCAATCGATTTAACATAAACGCATAACGATAAAAGGCCCTTCATGGAAAAGACACAAAATACGCCAAAGAAACTTCCCGTTACTGTTCTCACTGGCTATCTTGGCTCAGGAAAAACCACTCTCCTCAATCGCATTCTCAGCGAAAATCATGGCAAACGTTACGCAGTCATCGTCAATGAATTTGGTGAAATTGGCATCGATAATGACCTGATCGTTGAATCTGACGAAGAAATTTATGAAATGAATAATGGCTGTGTTTGCTGTACTGTGCGCGGCGATCTTATTCGTATTCTAGAAAGCTTAATGCAACGCTCTCACCGGTTTGATGCGATCATTATAGAAACAACAGGGCTTGCTGATCCTATTCCCGTAGCACAAACCTTTTTCATGGATGAGACTGTCCACCAAAAAACAGCTCTTGATAGTGTCATAGCAGTCGTTGATGCAAAACATTTACCCTCTCAACTTAAAGAAAGCCGTGAGGCTGAAGACCAAATTGCCTTCGCAGATATTGTTCTTTTAAATAAAATTGATCTAGTCAATGCACAAGAGCGTGCCCATGTTGAATCACTTATTCTGGCAATTAATCCGCGAGCAGTGCTTTATACAACAGAGCGTGCCAATATCCCTCTTGATAAACTCCTTAATCTTGGTTCCTTCGATCTCCAACGCACTCTAGAAAATGACCCTCATTTTCTTGATCATCACCATGTAGATCATGTATGTGGTCCAAGCTGTCATCATGATCATCAACACCAGCACATATCTACCATTCATGATATTACAGTCACTTCTGTAAGTTTAAAAACAGGGGCTCTTAAACCAGAAAAGTTTTTTCCATGGATACAACAAATTACACAGCAACAAGGTCCTAATATTTTACGTTTAAAGGGGATTATAGCGTTTCAAGGAGATGATGATCGTTATGTTATCCAAGGCATACATATGATTCTTGAAGGACAGCATCAACGCCCATGGCGTGAGGATGAAAAATGTGAAAGCCGACTTGTTTTTATCGGCCGCACCCTTGATGCTGAAAAACTGAGAACGGGTTTTGAAAATTGCGCGTAAGTGAGTAACAATGTCAAGCATAACCAAGTATGATCTTAAAGGCTACTGCCTCTCCTGCGGTTTTATAGACAATAAACCAGCCTTCGTTTCCGTGGAAGGTTTTATTGTTTTTTTAACCCCAACCCCACAAGTTATGGAAATTCACCAAGGAATTATTTCCAGTGTTTTTTCCCCTGATAATACAGCGATCATCACTGGTGGAGAAGATGGCAAAGTCTGTCAAACAACAGCAGATGGTCACACACAAGTGCTAGGAGAACGCAAAGGCAAATGGATAAACAAAGTTGCTTTTGGACCCAAAAAAGCTTTTGCTTTTGCCTCTTCACGTTTAACATGGGCAAATGTTGGGAAAGGAGAACAAGAGCTTATTCATGAACGTAGTGTAGAAGGTCTTGCTTTCGCCCCAAAGGGGTTACGACTTGCCGTTGCCCATTACAATGGTGTTACCCTCCATTGGCTCTCAACGCAAACCACTCCAACCACACTGGTGTGGAAAGGAGCACATTTTAATGTCACCTTCTCACCAGACAACCGCTATGTCATTTCTACTATGCAAGAAAACGCTCTCCATGGCTGGCGTCTTGCCGATAATCAGCATTTACGCATGAGTGGCTATCCCAACAAAGTCAAAAGCTGGTCTTGGAGTGCAAAAGGCAAATGGCTCACAACATCAGGAGCATCAGCCGCAATTGTTTGGCCCTTTCATACAAAAGACGGTCCTATGGGTAAAATACCATTAGAACTCGGAACAAGAGCAAATGCACTTGTCACCACCGTCTCATGCCATCCAAGTGAAGAAATTGTCGCAATAGGCTTTAACGATGGGGTGATTTTATGTGCCCATTTTCGCGACGGAAAAGCAATTCTTCTCAAAGATTGTGGGAAAAGTGCCATCTCAGCGCTAAACTGGGATCAAACAGGGCATAACCTAGCCTTTGGCAGTGAACGTGGTGAGTGTGGCATCATCAACATCACTGCTTAAGAAAAACAATAATAATCATTGCCAATAAAAACCATCCCTCACCCATTTAAAGATAATTGCACTCAAAATTCCATTTTCTTGCTAACAGAAAAACTACACTCCCCAATGAAATAAATACTTTAAGAATGTCTGAGCAATTTACCTTTTAACACTACTGTTTTATCCCCTCTATAGAATGAAAAACATTACCCTGCAACAGACCATAAGAAAACAATTCCCTCAGATAAAACCCTATGCCATACTGCAGACTTCCACACAAAACATCCTGAAAACTTCTGGCAAATAATGGTCTGTCATCTTCAACCTAAAAATACCGCCAAACCTGCCCCTAATATCAAAAGAGAGGAAGCTTAAAGCTGTTTTAGATAAAACAGCTTTAGCAAAGTTCAAAAATTATTCCAATGACAACGCCACCAATTACTTTTTCAAAGCCTCTGCTTATAAGCTGTCTTTTCTAACACGATCCACTTGCAACACCAATGATTGCAACACACAACCTCTTCATATCTTCTGCGCTTCTATAGCAAAGAGGATAGTTAAATCTACCTGTTACAACTTTTGCATGGGTACCTACAATCGCGAAAAAGAAAAAATCACAACTGTAGAAATACAATAAAGCGCATTTTTAATATCCTCTCCATTTATTTTACCTTCTCCCTTATTTAAAACACAAAAAGCAGAAAAAATAGCTGAGCAAAAATTTAAAATAACATGAAGATATAGATGCTATCTATAACAGTTTATAAACTGTAGGTTATCTATACAAAATAAAAATGAAAACAACACCTTATAATAAAGGCATAATGATTATAACCTACACAACAACTGCTAAAAAGACGGATAAAATAACAAAAAATTGCTCCCGCAAAAACACCCCTGATCCATTTATATTGATAAAAAAATATCAAAAACAAAGCCAAAAAATCTTTTGCAACACCACGCATATCAAGCAATTTCAATCATAAGCGCAAAAATCATAGAGAATGAATTTTTTTATCAAAAAACAACGAACCATTGAAATACAGCAATAGAGATTTTAATAAATGAAAAGGCAGCAAAATCTGCTGCCTTTCGTAGACAAGTGCGCATCATACCTTATCAAAAAAGATGACGCAAACCAGCAGAGAAACTTGCTCCTGAAACTCCTGCTTTGGTAAGTCGATGCTGATAGATTATATCCCCATGAAGTACAAATTGGGGAGAGAGCCGAGCATTAAAACCAAGTCCTACCTCTAAAGGAGAACCCAAATCACTTAATTGGAACTCTTTTTTAAAAGAGACAAACTGTCTATCTCCAAAACTATGTGAAAAATAAAGCATACTATAAAAGGAAACAAGACGTCCTACCTTAGATGTGGTAAGAGTCTTGCTTAAACGCGCACCAATACGCCCCGTCCATTGAGAAAATTTTCCCAAATCAACATCAATATGATCAACATCACGCACACGACCAAAATGAAGATGTTGATAAACAATCTGAACCTGTGGATCAAAAACAACACCCCTATATCGCATTGCAAATGCTTTACCACTGGTCAAGGAAGCACTAAACTGTTTACCTTTTAATGTTGCAGCCTTACCCCGAGCAAGAGTGAACACATCTCCCCGCAATAGACCATACGAGAATACCCCATCCATATACTCCCCTGTATCATGCTGTAGATTTCCATAACTAGCAATGGACCATTTATCAAATGGACTCTCTTTGCTGTGTTTAACATCTTGAGGATGCAGAGAAAGACTTCCATAAGTTCCCATAAAGCCAAAGAATGTGCGACTATATAAACTTTCAATTTCCTTCAACAAAACACCTGCTTCCAATGCCGTATAATCGAGATCTGCGCCATACCCATATTCAAAAGCCGACAAATTTGAAGCATAATGGTGACTTCCACCATAACCACGAACAAAAAATGCTGATTTTTCATCACCCTTCCAAGAACTACCAGAAGTACTTCGCATTGCCTCCAATTTTTTATTTTGAGAAATAAGATCTATCAAGCCAGCATAGAATAAGCTATTTGGCAGCAAGAGATAAGTTGGCAATTGCGGAACAACAGCCCTAATTCTTGGAGAGATTTTAACATCAGGCTTAACAGGAGTGTAAGGAGTAAGCTCTACGGAAGAGGGAGAAGATGCTGATAAAGTAGGCGTAGAATCCACAGGTGAAGACTCTATTGGATCAGAGGATGCAGACAAAGAATTTTCAGGAAGAATTTCACCAGACGTAGGCGGTACAGGGGTAGTATCTACAGAAGAGGCTGTAGATGAAACAGGTGTAGGTGCCGAATCCTCAGATAAAGAATTTACTGGTTCAGATGATCCAGACGGAGAAACTGTTGATGTATCAGATCCAGAGAGAGTAGAATTAGGACTCGTAGACGAAGAAGTTATGGAATCAGATCGCACAGAAGAAGATTCTGCAGGGGCAGACGACGTAGGTATAAAAGCCGTAGAAGAAGTTTCAACTGAAACAGACGGTACAGATGAAGATTCCACAGGTAGAGTGGCAACCACCAGATCAGACATCTCCGTTGTAGCTTCAGAAGAAGGATTTCCAACTGAAAGAGATGAAACCGCAGATGTAGAACCTTCAGGAAGAGACTCAATCGCCTTAGATGGCACAGGCGTAGTATCTACAGAAGAAGATGTAGATGAAACAGGTGTAGGTGCCGAATCCTCAGATAAAGAATTTACTGGTTCAGATGATCCAGACGGAGAAACTGTTGATGTATCAGATCCAGAGAGAGTGGAATTAGGACTCGTAGACGAAGAAGTTACGGAATCAGATCGCGCAGTAGAAGTTCCTGCAGGTGCAGACGACGTGGGTATAGATGAGACAGGAGTAAACGTAGAATTTGCAGGTGAAGGATTTAATGGATAAGATGACCCAGATGGAGAAGATCGTGAGGGGTCAGATCTAGAGAGAGTAGGCTTAGAGCCTGTAAGCGAAATTTTTGTAGGAACAAGTCGCATAAAAGGAGCTTTAGCTGAAACATCAGAAGTAGATGATACAAAAGTCTCAGATAGAGAATTTACTAGTTCAGATGCCTCAGACGAAAAAGATCTTGGTGTTTCAGATTCAGAGAGAGTAGAATTAGGACTCGTAGACGAAGAAGTTATGGAATCAGATCCCGCAGTAGAAGTTTCTGCAGGTGCAGACGACGTGGATATAGAAGCCGTAGAAGAAGTTTCAACTGAAACAGACGGTGCAGATGGAGGTCCCACAGGTAGAGTGGCAACCACCAGATCAGGCACCTCCGTTGTAGCTTCAGGAGAAGGATTTCCAACCAAAACAGATGAAACCGCAGATGTAGAACCTTCAGGAAGAGACTCAATCGCCTTAGATGGCACAGGCGTAGTATCTACAGGAGAAGATGTAGATGAAACAGGAGTAGACTTAGAATTCGCAGGTAGAGACTTAGCTGGATCAGATGACTTAAATGGAGAAGATCCTAATGAATCAGATCTAGAAAGAGTAGAATTAAGACCTGTAATTGAAATTTTTGTAGAAACAAGTCGCACAGAAGGGGATTTAGGATCTGTAGCCGAAGAAATTACGGAAGCAGATCCCGCAGTAGAAGTTTCTGCAGGTGCAAACGGCGTGGGTATAGATGAGACAGAAGTAGACGTAGAATTTGCATGTGAAGGACTTACTTGATAAGATGACTGAGACAGAGAAGATCGTGAGGAGTCAGATTTAGAGAGAGTAGGATTAGAACCTGTAATCGAAATTTTTGTAGGAACAAGTCGCATAGAAGGAGATTTAGCTGAAACATCAGAAGTAGATGATACAAAAGTCTCAGATAAAGAATTTACAGGATCAGATGACTCAGACGGAAAATATGTTGATGTATCAGGTTTAGATGAAATAGAATTAGAATCTGTAGATGAAAAATTTATGGAATCAGATGGTGCAGACTCTTCAGGAGAAGTCGACGCAGGCAATACAGGAGGAACGACAATAGATTCAGAAGCATCTACTCTAGGATTAATATAAACACTTTCAAGACGAAAATCCCAAAAGTCTCCACTCCCAGAAAGTAATCTATTTTTGGCATCTGCTTTTCCATAAGAAGAACTGGGACCATAAGCATGAAGATGATATTGATAAGGCAACCCACTGATTGCAACATAATCATTTGATTGATAATTTAAGAGTTTAAATGAATCCTTCTGTGCCGTCCCAGAAACTTGAACAAGTGAAATACTTTGACTTCCTTCACTGTTTGCACTTCCTTGACCATTTGCTGCTTTTCCTGAAATTTTAGAAAGGCCTTCCAGCTGAAGCAGTGTAATTCCAGAAACATCCCCATAGATCAAAATGCGATCCGTTTTGTGAGGATCCAACGAACCATCATCATTCACAAATGCACTGAGCTTAATCTGAACATTTCCCTTTGCACTATATACTGAATTCTCTAAAGTTGTCTGGCTTATATCACTTTTGGGACCAATGCGCAGTGTTTGATAACTAGGGGCTGGATAGTGATCGAAAACAATTGTACTATCAGAGAGACTTATAGACGAAACAGATGAATCTATAGAATTCTCCCCCTGCACTTGCATATGTTTACTTTTTTTTAAGTGCCATATCGAACCACGTGTTAACTGCAAATCAACAGTAGAAATATCCTCAACATGAATACCTCCTGTAAGGATAGAATCGTCTGCTTTCACCAATATAGAAGAGTTACTTTCAGCTTTTAGTAACAAATCACCAGAAATTTTTGTTTGGTCCGATAATTCAATTGTTGCTTCAGCTCCATAACCATCAGATCCAGTACTATAAATAGCGATACTATCCGGCGCACTAACAGTTGTCTTTGATAAAGAAACAGTTGCCGCTCCACTAACAATTTCTTCGACTTCTGAACGTTTATCATCATTTAGCTTCAACATATCAGCCCATATATCTGGGTCTAACCCATTAAAATAAAAACCATATGTTCCCTTTCCCTGCACAACAATATTTGATCTTTCAATCACAATATCCGCATTTTTAAACGTATCCGATGAATCAAATTCTTGAATTAATTTGCCATTTTTATAAGCGTAACCTGAAAAATTTGTAATCAAGAAGCCATGCATATCAATAAGCTGAATAGAATCACCTCTCAAATGAACATGACTACCTTGAAAAATATCAAAAGCTGCTGGCAATTTATTGACTTCTTCATCATCAACTACAATCGTGTATTTCTTTCCTTTTCCCTTAATGTTTGTGGCATCAATAAGATATCTTCCTCTAGAATAGGCTGAAAAAGCACCACTCCCATTAAAAGTAACGGTACTACCTGACATCCTAACAAACGCACCAAAACCACTAACAAAACCCATCCCCTTTACATTTAAATTATCTGACGCAATCTCAATATCTACAGTTGCTAAAGCAATATCCGTTGCTTTTCCCTCTGCACAAACAACTTGCATCGCTCCCTCAATCTTCCCTCTGTTCATTATTACCTGCCCATTCTGAACACGAAAACCGGATATATCCCTAAGATTTGAATCGGAAAGAACAAGCTTTCCACCATCTTTTACATACATACCATAGGAAAGCATCCGCTTTGGCTGATCAACCATAGTATCAACCGTAATATTTGCCTGTAATACATTTAAAACAGTTCCTGCTTTTTCAAGAGATACAAATGCAACAAAACCATCTCTCGCAGAATCGAAAAAACGATATGTTTTATCATGTATCGTGCGCTCTTTACTATCATTATATGTAAAAACACTCTTAGCAACAGTACAGGGAGTTCCAAAATCATTAGAATTAGCATTCGCATTAATATTTACGATTGGCAAAAAAGAAACAGCCGTGGCTGTAAAAGTAAATAAAAACTTATAATCCCTCAGTATATTAACTATAACCATTATCAATTTTCCCCTTCTTCCCCCCCCCTTTATTTATTAAAACAAAATAATACCTTTTATAACAATAAGTTAAACACGAGCAGAGCAAAAAACATAACGCTTCAAAAGCCGTTTTATTATTTCATAGTAAGCCCTATACTCATGTAAAACTCATCGTGTATTTTTTAGGTCTCTAAAAATGGTAGCGAAGACCGCCAGAAAAACGTGCTCCTGAGAAACCAGCTTTGCTAAGCTTATGCTGATAGGTTACATCTCCAAGCAAGGCAAACTTCGAAGATAATTGCGCATTAAAACCAAGTCCTGCTTCTAACGAAGCACCAAAAGCACCCAACTGGAATTTATCTCCAAAATGCACAAATTGTTTCTCTCCAAAACGATGAGTGAAATGCAGCTTTCCATTAAACGATACAACGCTTCCCGTTTGAGAGACAGCAAGTGCTTTACTTAAACGCCCACCAACGCGCATCACCCACTGATTAGGTTTTCCCATCTCAATATCAAAACCATCAATATCAGACGCCTTATCAAATTGCAGATTTTGGTAAACAACCTGAACCTGTGGATCAAAAACAAGACCTTCATATCCTGTCATAAAGGACTTACCGACACTCAACGAAGCACTCAGAGCATTTCCCTTCAATTCTGCTGTTTTTCCTCTTACAAGAGTCAGGACACCCCCTTTAAATAAACCATAAGAAAATAGTCCATTTAAATAAAATCCCGTGTCATGCTGTATACTGCCATAGGCTGTAACCAACCACTTATCAAATGCACTTTTTTTGCTCTCTACGACATCCTGAGGCTGTAGGGAAATTTTCCCATAAGTTCCCATAATTCCAAAGCTTGTGCTATAATCAGCGCTCTTCATTGCTTTGAGTGAAACACCAGCTTCTACAGCATGATAACCAAGATCGCCTCCATAGCCATATTCAAGATCAGACAAATCTGAAACATAACGACTATTACCGCCATAACTCCGCACAAAAAAAGCAGGATTTTCACTATTTTCTAAAAATCCTCCAACAGCAGCACGGGATTCCTCTAACTGCTTGTTTTGATTGCTAATATCAATTAAACTAGAATGAAACAAAACATTTGGCAAAAGAAGATATGTCGAAACTTGTGGCACAACCGCGCTCACATTCATCTCATCAAGAGCGTGAAAATCATTATTGGATAGAATGCCATTATAACCTAAACCAGCATCAGCCGAACGCGGATGACGGATATGAGAGACAACTTTCTTTGATTTAGAAGTAATGTTCTTAGAAGAAAATTTTATATATTCACGTTCAAGACGAAAATCCCAAAACTCGTTACTTGCTTTACTGCCTGCAGCTAATCTTTTTCCCTTATCAGCATTATTCAAAACCGATGTATAAGCTTTAAGACGATAGCGATAAGGCGCTCCTCTTAGCGCTACATAACCAGTCGCCAATTTAAAGGAATCTTGCTGCGCTTTTCCATAAACCTGAACAAGTGAAATACTATCATTATTTTTATGAACTTTACGAGAATTTGCTTTCATCTCGGGATCTGATGGAACGCCTATCACATACACCTTAGTTGATCCATAAACGTCACCATAAATCACAAGCTGATCAGCCTTCAGCTCTTTTGTCCGATTATATGCAGTAAGATATGCATTTACATACAAACGCGCTTCTCCTCCTGCAACATAAGCATAATCTGAGACAAGGTCATCTGCCCCAATGTGAAGAGTCTGATAACGACCATTTTTCGGTTTCTGGAAAAAAATGGAACTATCAATATTTCTTACAAAAGAAACAGATGACGCATGCCATTTATTATTTTTTCCTAGTGCTAAAGTCCATTTTGATTTATTAAATAAATTAAGTTCAGCATAAGAATCTTTATCAACACGCGCTCCTCCTACAAAAAAGGAAGCATCAGCTAAAACTGATACGTATGAATGATTCTTAACCTCTAATAACCGATCAGCAAAAACATTTGAATTCTTTATCGCTGTGATATAAGAGGGTCTTCTAATATCATCAAGATAAATAGCCGTACCGTTAGGAACTTTAAAAGAGGACTTCTTAAAAAGAACTTCCCCTAATCCAAGCAACGCCTCCCCTTCAATATATTTACCTTCTGAAAGCCCTCCTAAAAAATACAATCCACGAATCCCATACCCATTAAGAGTAATATCTGAATTTTCAAAAACAATATCAGACATCCCCTTAAGCGGACCTTCAATTCTCCGTTCAAGAGGAGAAAATGCTGGTGCACTTTCAGCGACTAAACCATAAACATTATTAACATTGACCGTACTATCCTTAACAAGGAGAGCGCCGCCTTGATTTACACCAAAAACTGTGTGATTTATGCCATTATTACGACCGCTTATTTTTTTACCGTTACCAGTATTTTTGCCACTGCCAGTAATAGAACTGCTCTCTAAAATAATTTTCGTCTTTTTTTGTGAAAATACCTCTGATGTAATCAGACCAGCTTTTTTTAATTGTAAAGTCCCATTAATATTTAATCCTTTCTCTCCTATTTTAATTGTTTCCTTTAAAAACCCTTTTATAACAGTAATATCAGCAACATCAGGACGAGAACTGTCAGTGTTCTCCATTTTTTCAAGCTCACTACATTTATACGGATTTAAAAGAGAACTGCACGAAGGTTTAGAATCTTGTGCATAAACACTTATATTCGGCATAAAGAAAAAAACAGATGTTGTAAGAGCACATAAACATACATGGCTTTTTAAGATTTTAATCATAATTCATTTATCAACTTTCTCCTCTCCCCCTCATTCAAAACAAAGAAACACATCTACCGATTGCTTCATTACGGGGCAATTTATTTAATTCATTTTGAATAAAATGTAAAGCTAAAAACAAAAAAATAACACAATAAAGTCACTATCTATAAATTCACTATACATTTATGTATTTTTAGATGAAATGTGTCACCTGATGCATTTTTCTATTTTCATAAAGACCTTTTCCCATCATTTCATACATAAAATTTGCCCCTAGATCATAAAATCCAGGGGCATAAATATGAACAATATGCAAAGAATAGATGAGTAAAAATAAAGAACACTATAAAAGGCTTAATATACCATTCTCTACTTATGTGTAATTGTTTTACATTTCATGTATGGCTAAAAACGATAACGCAATCCTCCAGAAAAACTTATTCCAGAAAAGCCACCCTTCGTGAGCTTATGCTGATAAATCAGATCAGCATTAAAGACAAATTTTTGCGACAACTGAGCATTAAAACCAACTCCAGCTTCTAAGGAAGAACCAAAAGAACCTAACTGGAAAGCATCTTTAAACTGCACAGATTTCTTTTCTTCAAAACCATGCACAAGATGGACTTTCCCATATAAAGAAACATCAAGATCTTTTTTAGATACAGCAAGCATCTTGGTGAAGCGACCACCAACACGTGCCACCCACTGATCAAGCTTGCCTATTTCAATATCAAAATTATCAATATCACGGGTCTTCTCAAACTGGAGATGTTGATAAACAACCTGAACCTGCGGATCAACAACAAATCCTGCATACCTTGTTGCAATTGTCTTACCACCTGTCAAGGAAACACTTAAAGGATGCCCCTTCAATGTTGCCGTCTTACCCCGTGCAAGAGTGAAAACATCACCTTTGACCAGACCATAGGACAAAAGACCATCTACATAGAAGCCTGCATCATGCTGCATACTACCATATGCTGTAGCAGTCCATTTATCAAATGTACTTTCTTGGCTTTGTTTAACATCCACTGGTTGTAGAGAAAGCTTTCCATAAGATCCCATAACTCCAAAAGATATGACACTGTTAGAGTTTTCAATCTGTTGCAATAAAATACCTGCCTCTACAGCATGATAACTAAGATCGCCTTTATAACCATATTCGAATGGAGATAAGTCTGAAGTGTAACGGTAACTCCCACCATAGCCACGCAAAAATGAAACAGAATTTGCACTAACATCTAGCATTCCATTAGACATATTCCGCTGTATTTCCAACTGCTTATTTTGATTGCTAATATCAACCAAACCGGCATGGAATACACTATTGGGCAAAAGCAGATAGGTTGGCAATTGCGGAACAACAGCCTTTCTCATAAACTCAGAATGACGTTCCAAATCTGGACCAGCAATGGGTCTAAATCCGGGGGAAGAACCCGGCACAAACGTAGAACTAGGAGCTAGACTAGAGCTAGGATGGGAATCAATATACCCATTCTCAAGGCGGAAATCCCAAAAATCCTCTTTACCTTCAACTAATCTCTGAGCAGAACTTGCCTCCCCTAAATCAGACCCTGGACCATAAGCACGAAGCCTATATTGATAAGGTGAGTTCTCCAATGCAACATAATCACCATCTAACTTAAAAGAATCTTGACTTGCGCTTCCAGACACCTGAATAATTGAAATACCTTTGTTATTCCCATACTTCCCAGTGCCTCCCCCTAGACTTCCAGCAACACTTTGTACATGTACTATCGTATTTCCCTCAACATCACCATGAATTAAAAGCCTATCCGTTTTTTGATTTTGAAGAGTCCCCCCGCTATTGAGGTAAGTGTTAAAATAGAGACGCGCATTACCTTGCGCCTTATAAACCAGACCTGATCCTTTCCCAATACGAAGCGTTTGATAATCCGTAGCTATGTTAGTCTTTGGTTGTTCAAAAGCAACAGAACTATCAATAAGATGTATCAATGAAGTTGACGAAACACTCATAGAACGAGAATCTCGCAAACTGATATGTTGGGGTCGCGATAAAATCCATTTTGAATTATCCCTCAAGCGGAATTCAGCAGAAGAACTACCATCAAGATGGACACCCCCTATAAGCGTAGAATTATCAACCGAAACCTTTATAAAAGAATGATCTTCAGCCTTTAACAATAAATCCCCAGAAATTTCAGATTTTTCTAAAAGCTTAATCAGACCACCAGATTTGTTGCTATAAATGGCTATACCGTTTGGCACTTTTAAAGTGGTATTGTATAAATGAGCACTTCCTCGCTTTGGTAAATTTGTTTCTGGCAAGCCTCCAAATAACTGCCTCTCCCCAAAAAAGCGATAAAGTCGCTCTTTCTCATAAGAATTTGCCGTTTGCTTTTGACTCTCAGATGCTGCCCCTTCAAAAAAATGGAAGCCATAGGATGTACTACCTTCCACAGCAACAGTGGAATCCATTATATCAATATAACCAACATCTCCCTGAAATGAAACACCATGGACATTTGTAGCTTTAACTTTACCATCTTCAAAACGAATATAGCCAGCATTTTGAGACATCTGAAAAGCTGAATTCTTACTATGATGACCTCCACTGCCCGCTTGGTCACCCTTTTTAGTAATGGTAACACTTTTTAAAGTCACTTGTCCTTCTTCTTTTGTTTGAACTCCAACACCCTTTGTAAGATCAATCTCTCCTTTTTCTATATGAACTTCTCCAAAATTATCTGCTATAATACCATACTGCCAAAAGTCCTTTTCACCAGCAGTTGCAGCATCTTTAATGGCGATATCCTTCCCTTTAATCGTTGTACGTTCCCAAGTTGTAAGTTTCCCAGATGCCCTTATAGCTGCTTCTTTAGTGTCGTCCTTGGTTTTCTGATAAGTTTTATGAGAAATAGCCCCCCAACGTCCCCCATTACACCAAAAAAAATTAGCGTCCGTATTACATGAAAATTCATTCTTACCATTTTGCACTACAACAGTAGCAGAAGCGGAAGCATTCGCTTGCACCGCACTAACGGCAGCGGTTTGAACCTCGGCATCAACCTTGTGTACAAAAAAAAGGCATGCCGTTGTAAAAGCACATAAAGAGAGATGATTTTTAAATATCTTTACCATAATTCCACCATATTTATCCCCCACTTGATTAAAAGAGCTACATTTCTCAAAACTGCATCAAAAAATTTAATACGTTTTGTTAGAATTTTTTATGTTTATTAGTTTATTTTGTTTTTTATGTAAATGAGAAATAGAAATTATCAGAATACTACAGTCTAAATTTGTCATTTTTATAAAAACTTACGAGAATACCATTGAAAACGATATGAAATGCACAAAAAATACTAAAAAGATAACTTTAGTAAATTTGTATTTATAACATTGCGTGATTAAGATGCTGCCTTTAAAACAGCATTTAAGACTTTTTTGACCATATTTTTGAGACAAATGTGAAATGCATTAGTGCTCTGTGAGCAACACCAGCTTTTGTAAAGAAAATGAAGAAAAAAATAGTCTATATCTGTCTTATTTATCTCTTAATAAGATAAATATCATTTTAGTTAGTTAAAAATATAAAGACGTAAAAGAAAACCCAATTTCCATCTTTATTGCCTCTTTTAAATTTGGTTTTCAACCTTCAAAAGCACCTAGAACAATATCTTTTAAAGAATGGAGATGTTATTTCACATTTTTGTTTACGGCGTTTTTTAAATGGAATCACAAACACAAAAAAATGGCACATTATTACGCGGACTCATTCACGCACGTTCTTAAAAAAACATCTTTTATTGCTAAAAATCCTATCTCACAACATTGCCTATAAATACGTATAGATCTATTGAATACGACCACTTTTAGATTGAGGAAAGAAAACAGCTTATCATATTGATTTTAAAGATATTTTAACATTTTCAGTTTGAATTACCCTCCAAATAGCGTAAGATTTTCTCACTTCAAATCTCTCCCATGTTGAATCAATCAAAATCATTGGCTTCCACATTACAAGCGATACTGGTGTATGGGTCAAAACTACAGAAGAAAGGACTTAAAATATCTTTCATGAACTGTCTAAATACCAAAAGCTGTAGCAATATTGGGGGCTAGCAAAGAGTATGATGGTACCGGCTTGCTCCTTCATAAACGTAAAGATGGTGGTGCTCAATGGCTTTATCGTTATACTATTCACAGGTGCCATCACGAAATAGGCTTGGGTGTCTTGAGAGATGTCTCTTTAAAACAAGCGCGTGAATGTGCAACTGGGTGGCGTTTTGGTTTGCATGAGGAGCGTGATCCCATAAAAAACGAGAGAAACAAAACCGGGGGACAATACGCAATCTCCATTATTTAAAAGATATTGCTATAAATGCCTTCGAAAGCCGTAAAGCTGCATTAAAAGGTGATGGTAGAGCTAGAAATCAATTTATGCCTTTACAACTTTATGTTCTCGCTCATTAAGCTGTATTCCCATTTCAGAAATTACACAAACAGAGATACGCCATATTCCTGCTGCTATTTGGCATACAAAAGCTGCAACAGCAGAAAAAGCACTGAACCGTCATTTTGTCTCAAACATGCGGCTAAATTACATTTAGATGTTGATTTACAAGCAGCACCACCATTTCATTTTCAAAATCAAAACACTCATAAATACCTTTTATTAAAATGGTTCTAAATGATCTTCTTCACCATTTCTAAAATGGTGCACATCTACAGATCACTCCACCTTGTGACACACCTGAAAATGACTTTATGAATTCATCAGAAGAGAAATAAAAATAATAGAACCTTCTGTATTCAGTACTCTTACTTTAAATGGCAAAACAATCAATTTGCCACATAGGAAATAGCTATGAAAGGTAAAATTTGGCAATTATTGAGTACAATAAGCTCATCAGACTTCTCACACATAAAATAATAAAAAATCATAACTGTTCCACTTGTATTAAAATGGCAAAGATCTTGTAAGAGTACAGCAGATTATAACAAAGAAAAAGGCAGCATATTATACTGCCTTTTACATAAAGCTAGGTATTGTAACTGGATTTTAGAAATTATAGCGCAATCCGCCAGTAAAACTGGCTCCAGAAAAGCCTGCCTTAGTCAGCTTATGCTGATAAACCAAATCACCATGAAGGGTAAACTTCGGAGACAATTGGGCATTAAAACCTAACCCAGTCTCTAACGAAGAACCAAAAGCGCCTAACTGGAAAGCATCTTTAAACTGCACAAATTGTTTCTTGCCAAAATTGTGAGTAACATGGAGTTTACCATACAAGGAAATAACATGAGCCTCATCGGCAGCAGGAAGCACCTTTGTTAAACGTCCACCAATACGTGCTAGCCACTGATCAAGAGTACCCATCTCAATATCAAAGGCATCAATATCACGGGCCTTATCAAATTGAAGACGCTGGTAAACAATTTGAACCTGCGGATCAAAAATAAGATCATCATCCCCTATTACAAATGCTTTACCAGAAGTTAATGCAGCACTGAGAGATCTTCCCTTTAATGTTGCCGTCTTGCCACGTGCAAGAGTGTGAACATCTCCTTTGAACAGACCATAGGACAAAAGACCATCCGCATAAAATCCCGTATCCCACTGCATACCACCATATGCCGTAGCAGCCCATCTATCAAATGTACTTTTTCGGCTCTGTTCAACATCAAGAGGTTGCAGAGAAAGTCTTTGGTAAGATCCAATAACGCCAAAAGAAGAGGCACCATATCTATTTTCAAATGTTTGTAGCAAAACACCTGCATCAATAGCATTATAGTCAAGCTCACCTCCATAACCATATTCAAGCCGAGAAAGATTTGACCTATAACGGTGATTACCACCATAACCACGCACAAAGAACGCGGGATTTTCACGCCTTTCTAACATTCCACCAGAAACAATGCGCAAGGGCTCTAACCACTTGTTTGTATGAGTAATATTCATCAAGCCTGTATGGAACAGAGCATTTGGCAATAGCAGATAGGTTGGAACTTGCGGGACAACAGCCTTAACACCTGGCTTAGGATGAGGTTTTGGCTCTGGTCCTGGAGGAGGCGTTGGAGAAGGTCCTGGTTCAGGAGAAGGGGCTGGTGGCTCAGGCTCTGGCGTCATATATCCAGTTTCAAGGCGATAATCCCAAAACTCTCCTGAGCCTTTAACTAATCTTTGAGCAGGGTTCGCTTTTCCCAAATTAGATTGTGGACCATAACTATAAAGCTTATACTGATAAGGTGAATTATCTAACGCAACATAACCGCCCTCTAACTGAAAAGAATTTTGATTTGCTTTTCCAGAAACCTGAATGATGGAAATCCCTTGATCATTTCCCCCACTGCCCGTAGGTCCTCCAGGACTTCCTGAAACACCATGTACATGAACCATAGTTTTTCCAGAAACATCCCCGTAGATTAAAATACGGTCAGTTTTTTGCTTATTAATATCACCTCCTCCATCTAAAAATGTATTGATATAAATATGTGCACCATCCTGCGCCCTATAAACATCATCAATTCCATGTCCAATGTGAAGTGTATGATAAGTGTAATTACTATCAGGCTTTAAGTTTATAAACTTAATAGCACTATCATTCATAAGACTTACACGTGAAACAGATGAAGCACTTATAATTTTAGCTTCATGCTGATTTTCCTGTTTCTTTCGTTGTAAAATCCACGCAGATTCATTACTTAAATAAAGTTCAGCATTAGAATCCTCATCAACATAACTACTCCCTTCAAGAGTAGAGGCATCTGCTAAAACTATTATAGAAGCACCTTCCTCAGCTCTTAACAATGAGTTCTCTGAATGAAGGCTACTTTGTAATAAACTGACAGCACCATTCGTTTCACCAGTACTATAAAGAGCCGTACCGTCTAAAACTGAAAACATTGTTCTTCTTAAATTAACAACTTCCACTCTGGAGATAAGTTCTTCCTTCAATAAACTTTCTTGATCATCGGTATTTTCCCACGGCTTGCCTCCCTTAAAATATATACCATAAGCTCCATCACCTTTTACTGTAATAGAAGAAGAAGACACATCAACCTCAGACACAGTAAAATGAGACTCAGAATCCTTAAATAAAGGAACCGAATTAGGAGTTCTGATAGTATTTTCTAATAATATGCCATGCATATTCTCAGCATCAATAGTTCCCTGAAATGTAACAGAACCACCTAAATCCGTGTACAAAACCGCATGTTTTTTATTTTCATCACCCCTCCCAGTAATATTAACATTCTCGAGCTTTACTTTCCCACCTAATGCAGAATAAACTCCATGGCCGTTCATGAAATCAAGAGAGCCACCACTCATATTAACTTCTGAATCACCGTAACTATAAACACTTGCTTTTTTATCTTCACCATTCGTTTTAATTTGCACATCTTTTAACGCAATATTTGTGTTCTTCCCTATAGCTTGCACAGCCATTTTGCTTTCACGAATATAGCCATTATTTACTTCAATCCTCCCATCACTAGCATGAAGAGCTACCTCTGCATTACTGAGTTTTAAATCGGTTAAAGTAATTTTTCCTCCCTCCGATACAGACACACCACGCACAAAAGGCTTTCCTTCAACTTCACTACGGACAGTTATATTTTTTCCTTTTACTTCCGCAGGTGCTTTTTTTACTGTTATAGCAACACGACTAGACGGAACTCCGTCACTATTCTCACCCATAATCTTATAAGATTTATCGTTAATTGTGTCCGTTTTGCAATTATCGCATATATAATATGCACCATCATATAGAATAAGTTTATCTTTTCCCGTCCTGTCATACGTGTAAACGTACCTCCCACCGTCTTTATCCCCACCTATTCCTTTAAGAGGAGGATGACTAGAATTATTTCCGCCAAATCCACTCAAAAAAGGCTTTCTCTCCCCATTAAGTCCACTCAAACTACCATTTCTCCTCCCACTAAGCGCATTATAGTTACCTGCCTGCCCAGAAATGCTAGGAAGCCTTTCACGTGACATATTAGGAACAGGGGAAAGAGGAACACTCTCAAGATTGGAAGAAGTAGGCAGCATAGGAATAACACTGAGCTTATAAGGCGGATGACTAACAGTAATCTTATATCTACCCCCATATTCCTCTGCACTTGCACAAATGACTATTCCATTTTGTAGCAAAGAAAGGATAGCCGTTGTGACAGTATATAAACACACACGATTTCTAAATATTTTAATCATAGTTCCCTCGAAACCTTTTTTCCCCTCTCATTGAAAACAAAAGCATTCGTAAAAACATCCCTACGCACCCCTTAAATACGAAAAGGTGTAACCAAAGGAACGCATCTCATACTCATTTGAACCGTGTAATGAATGATCAAAACGAACTTACTGGAAGCTCTACAGACAACACGAAAACTACCAATAAGAGAAATAATTATTCAGTACAATTTATAATTGTATAATGCATTCTGTATTTCGTGTAAAGAGAAAATAAATCAATACGTGCAAATTAATAACAATTACAACCAACAATCGTTTTCTAAAAAAACGATCAAAGATATGTGCGTAAAAGAGATTGACCCAATTCGTAAAAAACGAATTTTAGCAAAGATCAAGCATGATAATGGCTAAACAAATCAGCACAAAACAAGATCAAGATATCCTATACGAATACTAGGCTCCCTCATCATTAAAGAAGTGCCTAAAGATAAATAGCGGGATGATGATTATCAGAAAAATTTAAAAAACATTTATGTAAGCTTAATAAAATGCTTCCATGCATAAAACAAAACATGTTGTGCACTCCTATCTCAAAAAGAAAGTTTTTGATCACAACATATTGTTACAAAGAAAAAAGGCAGCACAGGGTGCCGCCTTTCCTAAAAGGTACATACTGTACCTTATGTTAAAACTGATAACGTACTCCTCCGGAAAAACTTGTTCCAGAAAAACCAGCTTTATTGAGCTTATGTTGATAGACAAGATCAGCATGAAGAGAAAACGCTGAAGATAATTTAGCATTAAAGCCTAATCCAGCTTCTAAGGAAGAACCAAAAGCACCTAACTGGAAAGCATCTTTAAACTGCACAGATTTCTTCCCTTCAAAACCATGCACAAGATAAAGCTTACTATAGAAGGAAATAGCATCCAGTCCTTCAGATCCCTTAGGCGTCTTGGTTAAACGTCCACCAACACGTGCAACCCACTGATCAAGTTTGCCCATTTCAATGTCAAAATTGTCAATATCACGGGCTTTCTCAAACTGAAGATGTTGATAAACAACCTGAACCTGCGGATCAACGATAAAACCTTCATATCCCGTTGCAATTGTCTGACCTCCTGTCAAGGAAACACTCAAAGGATTACCCTTCAATGTTGCTGTCTTACCCCGTGCAAGAGTGAGAACATCACCTTTGAGCAAACCATAGGACAAAAGACCATCTACATAGAAGCCTGCATCATGCTGCATGCTACCATATGCTGTAGCAGTCCATTTATCAAATGCACTTTCTTGGCTTTGTTCAACATCCACTGGTTGTAGGGAAAGTTTTCCATAAGATCCCAGAACTCCAAAGGATATAGCGCTGTCAGTACTTTCAATTGTTTGCAACAAAAGACCCGCTTCTAGACCATTATAGTTAAGATCACCTTTGTATCCATATTCAAGGGCAGACAAGTTTGAAGTGTAACGGTAACTTCCACCATATCCACGCAAATATAAAGCAGGATTTTCACGAACTTCTACCATTCCATTGTAAGTAGCTCGTAATGCCTCCAACTGCTTGCTTTGGTTATTTACATCCATCAAGCCGGCATGGAATACACTATTTGGCAAGAGCAAATAAGTTGGAACTTGTGGAACAACAGACCTGACAAATTGTTCAGGAAAACCAGATGCAAGTGTAGGAAGAGTAGACTTAACATACTGATTTTCTAAACGGAAGTTCCAGAATTCCCCACCATCCTTAATAAATTTCTGCTCAACATGCTCCTGTTTTGCAGTCGCTTTTGGGCTGTAAGAACGGAGAGTGTACTTGTAAGGTGAATTCTGCAATGCAACATAATTACCATCCAGTTGGAAAGAGTCCTTTGCTGCTGTTCCATAAACCTGAATGATTGAAACACTATGAGGATTCCTAACATGCCCCTTATCCGCTATATTTTCCGAAATTCCCTGCACATGTACTGTCGTTTTTCCAGAAACATCACCATGAATTACAAGCCTATCGGTTACTTGCTCATCACTTGGATCGTTAGGACTTAAATGCGCATTGAGATGAATTGAAACATCACCTTCTGCTCTGTAAACAATACCTTTACCCTCTCCAATGTGAAGTGTCTGATATTTCTCTTCAGATTTTGGAGCTACAAACTTCATACGACTATTTACAAGACTTAAAGATGAGATACATGAATCCACACATTCTGAGTTTTGTTCATCAATCTTATGCGCACTTCTTGTAAGAATCCACGTTGATTTATTGGTCAAATCTAATTTTGCATAAGAACCTTTATCAACGCGCGTACCACCTACGATAACAGAATTGTCAACCACAGCAAGTACACTAGAATTATTCTCAGCGCTCAATAGCAAATCACCAGCAAGAATCGTTTCCTTTTCTAATGAAATCTGACCATTAGAACCATTAGCATAAATAGCTATACCATTTGCAACTTCAAAGTTCGTTTTTTTCAATGAAATTGCCCCTGTTACGTGTATAGGTGTTTCTTTCTGTTGGGACACAGCATTAGATTTCACAACACCCACTTTCTCAACAGCAGCCCCTGCCATTTCAGGCAATCCTGCAACCACATTCCCTGAATCCTTATTTTGATTCCGCTGCTGATCTTCTTTTTTCGTCCCATCAAAATATATACCATAAGATTGATTACCTTCCACTTTAAAAGTAGAAAACTCGATATTAGCACGATTCAAAGAAGGACGAACGTCAGCAGATTTCCTTCTCCTAGAAGTTCTAGCTTTAACAGCGTCACCGCTTTCTTTAATCCACAAAGCAGTAGCATCAGTAGAAACAGTCCCATTCTTCAAATCAACAGAACCATTATTGTCTAACAGAATAACAGCATGTTCAACCTTCTCTGCAGACTCTGATCTTCCTGCTTGTTTTTTTACAGTAATCTTAACACTGTCTAAATTAACATTACCTCCAGATTCTGATTTCACTGCCGCCCCGCCTGTAACACTTATAGAACCAGAATCCATTGTTATTTCACCACCGCTACTAACAAGACCAGCAGAGGCTAAAGCACCTTCCACATTAATTTTCGTGTCCTTTAAATTAACAGAAGATCCAGGACGTGCAACAGTACCCACATAACGAGCATTGACCGTTCCATCAGTCATCTTAACTTTTCCGCCACTTTTAGCTTCAAGCCCAATCACAGAAGATTTAATCGTTGATTTATTATCCAAAACAACCTCTGCATTTTCTTCTGCAAGCACAGCACTCGTAAGGTTTCGTTCAGTAACATCAGAACTATTTTCATTATCACCTCCCGCACCAATAATGGTAGTATTCTCTAACTTAAGAACTGTACCATCTTTATCTGCACGCACAGAATGCTGATCTTCGCCTTTTGCCTCCAGTGTACGATTTGCTATTGTATGAGATCCACCATCACTACATGAATAAGAAGTTCGTGATTCTCCTTCACCATTTTCCTGCGTACTATCACACTGAGAAGAAACATTTCCTTGCCCAACATCATTGATAGATACAACTTTAGAGTCCTGTGACTTAAGAGGTGCTGGCTTAGAAGAGACAGTAAGCGTGTTAACCTCAGATGTTTTAGCAGGTCCAGCCGAAAGTAGAATACGCCCTACAGGACCACCTTCCTTCTTCTCAGGTGCAAGCTCCTTTTCCTTAGACACAATAGAAACAGCTGGCTCAGCAACAATCTTAGACGCTTTAGCTTTCTCATGAGTAATAGGTGTTACAACCTCAGAACTTCTCAACGGTGTAACAGTCTGCGTATTTACATTTTCAGTTCTCTCAGTAGAGGAAGTAGGAACACCTGAAGCTAAAGTATACTCTGCTTCATTCCCATTAATGCCTCCATTTGAATTAGGAAGAAGAGTAATATTTAAGGCTTCACCCTGTTCATCTGTTGTTTCCAATAATGGAGTAGATAAAGTAGGTCTTTCAGATCCCGAATAATCAACAGCCTCATCTGTATCAGACCTTGCAAGCGCAGAAAACGGAGCAACTGTAGGCACTCCCTGAAGAGATACAATTTCAGGGTCAGAACCCTCTGCTAGAGGAGGAGTAGTTACCTCAGCCAAAGAATTTGGCCCTACAGAAGAATCGTCTAGATTAGATCTCTCAGCTATAGCACCTCCATTTATGTTTTTTTCTTTTACGATATCTTTTTTAGTATTTTCAAACTCTAATTCTACATCCCTTAAAGCAGCAAAACCCAAATCCATCTCCATATATTCCCCTAAAGCTACGTCTGTCGCCAAAGGAGGATCTTCCATAGTGCCATTTTCTTTTTGTATTTTACTTTCTAAACGGAAATCCCAAACTTGTGTTGTTTCTAATAAACGCCCATCGAAAAATTGCATCTTCGGAGTAAGGGTTGGACCATAACCACGAAGAATATACTGATAAGGCAATCCTGATATCGTAACATAACCATTTGCAAGCTTAAAGGAATCCTTTGTTGCTTCCCCATAAACCTGAATAATTGAAACACTATGATACTTATGTTTCTGTTTTACATTATTCTCATTGTCTCTTTGTCCACTTTCTGTGCCATTAGCTGCTCTTTCATTCACATGTACCTTCGTCTGACCAGAAACATTACCATGAATCAAAAGCCTATCAGATATTTGAGAGTTTTTTGAATTGTCCTGATTTACAGATGCATTAAAATAAATGTGAGAGTCTCCAGAAGCAGTATAAACTACACCACTCCCTCTTCCGACACGAAGAGTCTGCTTCTCTCCATTTTCTGCAGACACAAACTTAATAGTGGCATCTTTCAGGTTTATAGACGAAACACATGAACTCCCACAACCCGCATGCGTTTTTTTACTTTTCGTTAAGTGCCACTCTGATCCAGAGTTCAAGAAAATCTTAGCATGAGAATTTTGATCAATATGAGTACCACCTTTAATAATAGAACCACCATTAATAAAAACTGACAAATGAGCATTAGAAGTAGCTTCCAACAATAGATCACCAGAAATAGTTGATGACGGATCGCCAGAACCCTTTAAAGACGAACTACCAGAAACCTTTGAAGACTTGTCTATAATGACAGAACCTGTGGTATTCTCACCATAAATGGCCTTACCTTCAGGAACTTTAAGAGTAGTGTCTTTCAATAAAACGAAATAATCTCTCTTTACTACCCCTTCCATACTTTGATCTTCTAATTCTGAATCATCATCCAGACTTGCCATATCTTGTATATCTTCATGACTAAAATATACGCCAACAGATGCCTGCCCATTCAGTGTAACATCTGAAGAGTCTATGACAGCATTAACCCAAAGGTCATTCATCGTACCAGAAGACTCTTCACCTAAGAACTGGGGCATAAGCGTTTTAACCTTAGTTAAAGAACTGTTATATTCTTGATACGGTTGCGGAGGCTCTACGCTAGGAAGGTTTCCTACCCCATTTACGCTAGGAACGCTTTCTAACTCATCTTCATTATCAAAATAATCCTCAAAGTCTTCATCATCGTCATTACCGTTAGTATCCAGTACCCACAAAAAAGCAACATCAGAACCATCAAATTTTCCATTTTTATAGGAAATAAATCCGTTATTTGCTAATAAAATATTACTCTTAAATGATCCCTCATCTAAACTCTGAGATTCTGCACGTTCAGAACTACCCTGTAAGTTTTCAGATCCATTTTTCTTAATGTTAATACTAACATTATCTAATGTGACAAACCCTCCCTCAGATATGGCTGCACTTCCACCTTCTCGTAAAGCAATAGATCCAGATTTCATAACTATTCCTGATTGACCATAGCTGTGCAAGCCCGCTGTACCTAAACCTGAAACCTGAGAGTTTTGCCTTGCAAGAGGAAGACTACCGCTATCACTGTCCCCAGAAAGCTGATCAAGTGAAGGAAGCCCCTCCACATTAATCGTTGTATTATCCAGAGTAATCAATGAATCACTATCAGCCTGAGCTCCTGAATTCAAACTATGGATTCTCCCACGCTTCACAATAATCTTCCCACCCATCTCAGAATAAAGACCAATCAGAAAATTGGAAATTCCGGAATCTTGCAACTCAACCTTCCCGCCTACTGTTGCAAATATAGCACTTCCAAATTCTGGCCCTATATCATCAGGATCCATATCATCAGTCCCTACATAACTAGCAACCATCTGTCCTTCATATGTACCAACATTCAACTGGGTCATATCCTTAATAGACATATTTCTCAATTTAATAGTTGTCTCATCAACACCAACGCCTTCCTCTGGAAAGTCTCCTGTTTCTTGTCCCTTCTGTGAGGTTTGAGAACCTGACTCAACCCGAAGCTTTCCCATTGAAGTTACAGCATTAGCACCATAGCTCTTCACGTGAATACTCCCATACTTTGCTGAATGCTCCTTACCATCCTGACAAAAAATAGGAGCTAGTGGTTCAGACTGAAAACTCTTAACTCCACATGTATAAGCACCCACTACAGGCAAAATTGAAGAACTTTGGGGAGAAGAATCACTTCCCATAGAAACGCCTCCACCTTGCAAAAAGAAGAGAGCACTCGTTGTCAGTGCGCACAAACATGCGCGATTTTTAACTACATTGATCATATGTCAAACTTTCTAAATATAACTTGCAAAGGCACTAGAATTAAGTGAAAATAAGATAAGGTACGTTTTGTAACATATCTTAGTCTATTTTACAACATACTGCATCTTATTATAGTGCTATTCTGTGCATAATTTTGTACATAAAAATGTCTAAGTTCAGTTTTTAAGTGCGTAAACCCTTAAATAATATTTTATGAAATAAAGGATAAAATGATGATGATAAAATATCTGAAATGGGTGGCTTCTATTTTTGTTGTTGCAATGAGCTTTGCAACATTTGCATGGGCAGGTATGAATGTTAATGCAAATATAACAGTTGATCATGTTTCAGGCACAACTTCTGTTCCCACCTCTCCACAAAAGGTTGTTGTATTTGATATTGCGTCGCTTGATAATATGAATCGCCTTGGTATCAAAGCTGTGGTAGGTATTCCTGAAGGGAAGAAACCTTCATATTTACAGCAGTTCAATGATGCAAAATATGAAAAAATTGGCACTCTTTTTGAACCTGATTATGAAAAAATTGCTGCCCTTCAACCTGATTTAATTATTATTTCCTCGAGAACTCAAGCCAAGTATAAAGATTTATCCAAAATCGCTCCAACCATTGATCTAACCGTAGGAAATGAAAACTCTCTTGGGGATATAGAACGGAATGTGTCTATCCTTGGGAAAATTTTTGGCAAAGAAAAAGAAGCGACAGAAGAATTTTCTAAGCTCAATAAAAATTTAGCAGAAGTCCGTAAGAATACTAAAGGAAAAGGTACGGGACTTGTCCTTATGACCTCTGGTGGAAAGATCAGTGCTTTGGGTCCAAAGTCACGTTTTGATATCATCCATTCCGCATTTGGAATTGCTCCTGCAACCGATAAACTCACTGTGCAGAAACATGGACAACTCATTTCCCCTGAGTTTATTCTCGAAACCAATCCTGACTGGTTGTTGGTTATTGATCGAGATGCAGCGATTGGACGAGAAGGACAATCTGCTGCACAATTGCTTGACAATGAACTTGTTCATCGTACAACAGCTGGCAAACAAAAACAGATTATTTATTTAGACTCCTGGAGCTGGTATCGTGCAGCTGGTGGTCTAACTGGACTCAATGAGGCAGCACAACAAATCAATGAAGCTTTTACAAAAAGCAAATAAGTGTAAAATAACTTGCGTGCTGTCGCAATAAAATTTAAGAGCAAAGGCTGTTATTAAACAGCCTTTGTTTTTTGTTAGAAAATGATTTAACGTGAAAAATTATTGGATTATCATAACAATTCTTATCCTTCTGTCTATTCTCAGCATTTTTGTTGGTTATTCCGATGTAACGCCCTCTGACCTCTTATCAAGGGATCCACATGCCTGGCTTATTTTCTGGCAAACCCGTCTTCCTCGTACAATTGCAGTGCTGTTAGCAGGTGCAGCACTTGCACTCTCCGGCATGATTATGCAACTGCTTGCACGAAATCGCTTTGTTGAACCATCTACCGCTGGAACTGTTGAATCGGCTTCCCTTGGCATTCTTTTTGTTATGATTTTTTTGCCCGATATCCCTGTTTTAGGAAAAATGATGATTGCGACAATTTTTGCCATGACCGGTACACTGCTTTTTATGTTTTTATTACGTCAAATTCCTCTCAAATCGGCCCTCATGGTACCGCTGACAGGAATTATGCTAGGCTATGTTATTGGTTCCCTCACCAACACCATTGCCGATTATGAAATGTTGCTTCCCTCTCTTCAAGGCTATCTATTTGGCAGTTTTGCAATGATTTTAGAGGGAAAATATGAACTTTTATGGTTCTCTCTTCCCCTCTGTATTCTTGCCTATTTCACGGCTGATCGCTTTACCGTTGCTGGTCTGGGAGAAGATTTAACCAATAATCTTGGACTCAATTATCGTGCTGTTATGATTTTTGGTCTCTTTATTGTTGCATCAATTACTGCAGTTATTGTCTGTACAGTTGGTCGAATTCCTTTCGTTGGATTGATTATTCCAAATCTTGTTTCAAATTTCATGGGCGATAATATGCGCCATACTGCTCCCTGGGTAGCAATCAGCGGTGCAGGATTGGTTTTAATTTGTGATCTTTTAGGGCGAATCATTAACCCTTCCTTAGAGATTCCCATAAGTACTATGATGGGCGTTATCGGTAGTTTTATTTTTATTATACTGCTGTTACGCTGGAGAAAGCGTCTTGGATAAAAAGAAAAAAACAACATTTGTATTGTCAACGCTTATCCTGATGGCATGCGCCGTAACGTGTTTTTATATGACATGGAATGTCAACATCTATACTTGGTCGTTCCGATTCACAAAACTCATCTCTCTTCTTCTTATTGCCTATACGATTACCGTTTCTACTATTTTATTTCAAACAGTGGTCAACAATCGTCTGCTTACGCCTTCAATTATGGGGTTTGATCAGCTTTATATTTTAATTAAAACCACCACGATTTATTTTTTAGGTTCTCTTTCTCTACCCTTTTTAAATGAAGAAGGGCAGTTGATTTTTGAAACTTTCATTCTCATTCTCTTTTCCATAAGCCTTTTTCGCTGGTTATTTTCAGGAAATCTAAAAGGACTTCATTTGACACTCTTGACTGGTGTTATTTTAGGCGGCTTTTTTTTCAGTTTGCGCATGTTCATGCAATTGCAACTCAATCCGGACCAAATGATGAATTTAACGGATATTATGTTTGCAAATTTTAATAAATTTAATACGTCATTAATCAGCTTTGCTAGCGTCATTGTCTTCATTGTGAGTCTGATTGGTTGGCGTTCACGCCACCTGCTTGATGTACTTGCTCTGGGACGTGAAAATGCGCTCAATCTTGGCGTGGATTATCGCAAAAGCGCTACAGCTATTCTCATTTTTGTTTCTATTCTCGTATCCATTTCCACAACACTAGTAGGACCGATCACCTTTTTGGGCTTGTTAGTTGCCAACCTTGCTTATGAACTCTCCCCTCAGGTGAAACACGGTGTTGTGATGCTTATTGCAATATTATTGGCGATTATTTGTCTGGTTGGTGGACAATTTATTTTAGAACAAATTTTTCATATGGCAGGACGTTTAAGTTTTATTATTGAATTTTGTGGCGGTGTTGTCTTCTTAACCTTACTGATAAAGGGAAAACTAAAATGATTGAAATCAATCATCTTTCCAAATCTTATGGAGCAAGATTGATTATCGATGATTTGTGCCTTCGTCTTCCCAAAGGGGGAATTATTTCTCTCATTGGTCCCAATGGTTCTGGAAAATCAACACTTTTGATGCTGATAAGGCGCCTTTTACCCCGCCATCATGGTACAATTCATATCGACGGCTGTGATATTGATAAAATGCCCCATGATATTTTGGCTCAAAAACTCTCAATCCTGCGTCAAGATAATCCTTTATCCTTTCGTCTTACCGTATATGATTTAGTCAGTTTTGGACGCTATCCATACTCAAAAGGCTGGTATAATAAGGAAGATAAACAATTTATTGACAGTGCGCTTCGCTATCTTGGTTTACAAGACCTAAAAGACTGCTTTTTAGATGAACTTTCTGGCGGACAGCGTCAACGTGCTTTTATTGCAATGGTCATCTGTCAAGACACTGATTATCTCCTGTTAGATGAACCTTTGAATAATCTGGATATGAAACATGCCGTTTCTATGATGAAACAGTTACGCCGTACAGCCGATGAACTCAAAAAAACCATTCTCATTATCATGCATGACATTAATTTCGCATCATCTTATTCAGATATGATTGTTGCCCTTAAAAAGGGCAAAGCAGCCTATTGTGGAACACCACAAGAAATTATGCAGCCAGAAATTCTTAAAGAAATTTATGACATGGATATTCAGATTAAAACAATCAATGATATTCCTATCGCCTTTTATTATCGATAAATCCCTCTTACTGATTTATGGTTATAAAGATTCTTTTTTATCCTTGCCTGCACACTAAAATCTGTTAAAAGTGGCGACATTAGCTTATTGGGGAATAGTTTAATGGTAGAACAGCGGACTCTGACTCCGTCAATCTTGGTTCGAATCCAAGTTCCCCAGCCAAATGGCTGTATGTATGTAGCTTGCTGTAGCTTGCCAGCAGGTTTTGTATATTTTGACACCAGGTTTTGTACCAATTTATTTTCTTTTAAAGGGTTTTTAAGGTGTTTTCAAAGGGTCTTCAAAGACCTTTCAAAGGGTATTTAAAACCTCT
>NZ_JAQITB010000119.1 GCF_028618515.1 Bartonella sp. ML69XJBT | reverse complement strand
GCCTCGCTTGCTTGCTGTTCTGCATGTTCTGCCTTCTCTTTTGCACTATCCGCTACGCTTTTAGCGTCCTCTGCCATGCTCTTGGCTTCACTCGATTGCGTCAAGGATTCTGTGACTTTTTGTAACGTCTCATCATCTCTCTGTTTTGCCGCATTGGCTGTTGATACCGCACTCTCTGCAAGGCTTTTTACATCACTAAAGCTCTGTTTAACCTCATCACAAACATTCTTGTTTGCTTGTGCTAAAGTCTTCGCCTCTTCCGATAACCTTTTGGCTGCTTCTGCACTCTCCTTTGCATCATTGGCTGTGGTTAATGCCGTAGCTGCCGTCGTGGTCGCACCAGTCGATTCTGTTCGTGCTTGCTCTGCTACCCTTTGTGCCTCTGTAGAGGTTGCTCTCGCTTTTTCCGATAAACTCTTGGCTTCTTCACTAACACCTTTTGCTTCATTAACTAAGGTGATCGCCTGTGAAGATTGATCCTTCGCTTCTGTAGAAGCCGTGAGAGCATTTGAAGACGCATCTTTTGCTTCTGATGCTAATTGTTTCGCTTCTTCTGCTTTGTTCTTCGCATCTGATGCCTCTGAAATGGCTCTCTCAACACTTTCTTTCGCATTACGCGCTGTTGCTGTCGCTGCTTCACTTGCATTCTTGGCTTCATTGGCTGTCGTAGAGGCTCCCTCTGCTAGCCCCTTTGCCTCTGTCGCCGTGTTTACCGCTGTTTCTGATACTGCCTTCGCTCCATTGGCTACGTTCAACGCCTGTGATGCCGTCTCTTTTACTTCTTGCACAACACTCTGTGCAGTTTCCGCTTTGCTCTTCGCATCTTCCGCCAAGATCTTAATCGCTTCTCCGCCTCGTAGAGCTTCACCGTCTAAACGCACCGATTGCTCTGCCGCTACCTTCGCTTCATTGGCTATCTTTATCGCTTCTGTTGCATTGTCTTGCGCCTCTGATGCCTTAACTCTTGCCGTTTCTGCAACTTGTTTGGCTTCGCTTGATGCACTCTTCGCTTCTCCTGACGTCGTCTCTGCTCTAGAGACACTTGCCTTAACGCTTGTGACCTCTGTTAATGCTTGTTCTGCTGTCTTTTGTGCTTGAGTTGCTACTGCAGTGCTTGACGTTACATCTGTACTCGCTTTTTCCGCTAAACCTTTTGCCTCTTCTGCTAATCCCTTGGCTTCTGCTGCTCTCTCTCTTA
>NZ_JAQITB010000118.1 GCF_028618515.1 Bartonella sp. ML69XJBT | reverse complement strand
CGCCCCGTCCATGCGGGTTGAAAGCGTGCAGAAATCTCTAACCATTCAAGCCCCATCTCTATTGCAGCTATAGAGCCGCGAATATTTTGCCATGCAAGACCCTGATCAATTAAATCATAAAGGTTAGAGAAATAAGGGCTTAATTCTTGTAAGCCATATTCGTCTATTAAAAAGGGCAACCAAGAAGGCGGACGCGTGATAAATTTCGCGCGGGGTATTTCTTCGAGTGCCGTTTTAACGTGAGGGTCAAAAGCCATTGCTTCGGCAAAACAGCGTTCAAACAAGCTCGAATTTGGGGGCAAAAGTGAAGAAAGCATCAATAAGCACGCCCCCGTTTTGACAAAACAATATCCCCTAGTGCGACCGCTTCATCCGGTGCGACCAAAATATCCTCACAAGGATGCGTTATGTTCACATGGTGAACGCCCTCAACCATCAGGCGGCTTAATATCCAACTTATTGAGAGATCACGCCCAAGCCTTTGCGCACGCGCCCATTCTGCTCTTAAATTCTGCTCCGCTCTTTCCAAAACAAAGGCGCCTTCATCCGGTAACAACCAAAAATCAGCAGAAACATTGATCATCCGCTGTACTGCGCTTTTCACAAAGATGTGGTCATTGGTCATTTTAACATGGGGGCAATCAAGGGCTGCTTGCACCTTGGCAATTAAAGCCTCATCAGCCACCCCTGAACGGGCGTCACTAAAAAGCGCAACATGAATAAGCGGGCTTTTACCCTCACGATAAACAAAAGCATCTTTGACATGGATATCACTAGAGAGAGCAAAATATTGATAACGTGGCACTGTACCCCCTGTGGAATGTCCTTGTCTATTCAAACGAATGCGGCGGCGCAAACGCTCATCATCTTCATCCAAAAGGCGCGTAACCCCATGAAAATCCCCCAAATGATCTAAACTTGTGCCATGCGCAAATGTGAGCAAATTATCCCGTGCCACTTCATTGATCCGCTGGCGCAATAGCAACTCTTCATAAGCCGCCGCTTGCAATTGAATGACCACGGGATCATAAGCGGTTTTTTCCACATTATAAGGGATATGATGCGCCGCAAAAAGCTCAGTCAAACGCGTGATCTTTTGCTCTAAAATGGCTTCAACAGAAAGCTCTTCAATAATTTGTGGCAGAGGGAGTTGTGGGAGTGGTAAAGGTTCAAACTCTGTCATCACCAACCTCTAAATTGATGCTCAT
>NZ_JAQITB010000117.1 GCF_028618515.1 Bartonella sp. ML69XJBT | reverse complement strand
GCTTAAAGCCTTTAAAATATTTGATGACTTTTCTTTCAGCGGTTAGCTGGTCAAAATATTCCCGATCAAGGTTTTTGTGAAAGTGTGTTGCACCAGCCCCCGATGCTTCAGGACCGGATTTTTTAAACCGTGCCGTGATAATATCTTTTGCTGCATCAACCCCAACAATATAAAGATTAATCTGCCCCTTATTGTTTTTGCTTGGGCGGCGTGGCCATACCGCTCGCCAACCAGCCTGTCCCTTAATGCCCCAGATGCGCCGCCCCTCACGGGGGCGTACATAATTATAAACCGCCTGTGTGTGTCCACCACCGGTATCAATACAAGCAGCCGTTATCTTGATGCCGTCTTTGTAACCTAGATGCGGCCAGCGTCTTGCAAGATATTCATCCAATTGGTCCCATACTTCAAAAGAAGAGGGATCACCAGGAATGACGTGATAATCAATATGCCAGCTTTCTTCACTGCGTCCCCATCCCACCACTTCAAGCTCTAACCGGTCATTTTGCACATCAATACCCGCTGTCAACAACACGGCTTGTTCTGGTGCAAGGGGATAATCTTCGCGTTTTGCATAGAGGCTATCAGGATCAACAACTTCGCCTGTTCTGTCTTCCCATGGCTCTCCAAGCACTGTGTTGACAAAAGGCTGCAAAAGTGCCGGATCATCCTTGGCATCTAAAAACTCTCTTGCGCATTCCCCCCAAGTAAGCCAAGGAGAATAAAGTGCCGAAATATGGTAAGAACGCAAATTCGGTCTGCTTGATTCACTGGTTGGCACCCAGCACGCACCTCTTTCTTCACTCATGAGATCTGTTTTTCTGTGCTCGGCATGTTCATGACCACAATGGGCACAAACAAACACAGCTTTTTCGGGGGCGCTTTTTGGCCACTTGATTTGTGACCAAACAATGGGCTGTAGAACACCACACGCATCACAAGGGACATTGTAATATCGCTGGTCTCCTAGCACAAAATCCTTGGCGATACGGCTTGTGTCACGGTGTGTTGGTGTAGACAATTTAAAAATCTTTCTCTGCACAAAGGTTGAGGTACGTTTTTCGGCAATCATCACCGGATCACCTTCGTTATCCACACTGAGAGGATAGGCGTCCACCTCATCTAAAATCAGATAACGAATAGGCATGGAACGCAAACCAGCTGCACTGTTTGCTCCTGTAAGCATCAATGCACCACCATCAAACTCTTT
>NZ_JAQITB010000116.1 GCF_028618515.1 Bartonella sp. ML69XJBT | reverse complement strand
CGCTGACAACGCTCAATGTGGGTCTTTCTTATAAAAGAACCAACAATTACCTTCTTGGCAATAAGATAGAGGTGGGAAGCCGTCAATATAGCGTAGCCAATTTTGGCATTTCGCATTCTCGTCAGATGTTAGGGGGGACTTGGACTTTTGATGCCAGTTATTTGCAAGGACTAAGTTTATTTCATTCTGTAAAAAAACATGCCCCAGGAGCAGGTGATGCGGAGCCTCAATTTGCCAAATTTACTGGTACGATCAGTGTTATGACGCCCTTTAAGGTGGGTGAGTGGAATTTTCTCTTAAGCAATCTTTTGAGTGGGCAATATTCCCCAGATAATTTATTGGGCGCAGAGCAGATTTCGTTGGGGGGATCTTCCAATGTTCGTGGAACACGCGAGAGTTTGATTTTTGGCAATAACGGTTTTTTTATCCGTAATGATTTGTTGTTGCGTACCATTCCGTGGCGCAACAACGGGGTTGTTCAAAAGACTTTGGGAGAGCTACGCCCTTATGTTGGTTTGGATTATGGTCGTGTTTTTGCACAACCTTTGTATGGTTTTACCAATGAACAGCTTGCCGGTTGGACAGCAGGCGTCAAGCTTGCAGGGGGCGTGGTTTCTCTTGATGCGAGTTATTCCAATATTTTCTGGAGTACGGTTAAGCACAAAAAGTCAGGCACATTTTTTATGACATTAACAATGGATCTTTAAACATCTAGTAAAATTGATCGAGCGATGGGGAGTATAAGCATGGGATATAAGAAGAGAGAGCAAAGAGCCACTTTATTAGAGGTTCTCGTTTCCAGTACGATGCTCAAAAAGGTTTTATTTGGGGGAATTGGTTTTTCTTGTTTTTTAGCACCTTCAATGTTGCATGCACAAATTGCTGTTGATCCAGGAGCTAGTAGCGCCCATCGTCCTGATATTGTAGCAGCGCCCAATGGGGTCCCCTCCATTGATATTGTCACGCCAAACAGCAGTGGTTTATCACACAATAAATATTACGATTTTAATATTGGTCATTCTGGTGTTATTTGGAACAATCATGCGAGTGAAGTAGGGCAATCGCAATTGGGTGGCATTATGCCGGGCAATCCGCATTTGCGTGTTACGGGTTCTGCGAAGGTCATTTTAAATGAAGTAACCAGTGGTAATAGAAGTGCCTTAAATGGTCCAGGAGAAGTTTTTGGGCGCCCAGCCGATGTGATTATAGCCAATCCCAAT
>NZ_JAQITB010000115.1 GCF_028618515.1 Bartonella sp. ML69XJBT | reverse complement strand
GCATTCATTGTGCCCTCAACATGAGCAACCAAATGAACCATATCATCAGCGTCACAGAAAAAATCACCAACCGTGTAACAATTTTTTAATTTTTTGATGAGAATAATTCTTTTAAAATCTAATAGAAAAGCATAAGCTGCAGCATATATATTTGCTTTATTGGTCGTGAAAACCATATCATCTCCCCCGCTTTTGAAGATTTTATAATGACATTGTTAAATAACAATCATACACTCTATATGCTTCTTAATTTTAAAGTGCTGCATGTAGTATAATTTTGAGATGAAAGTAAAGGCTCTTATTCACAAAATATATCTAATTTATCGGAACTGTTACATATTAGAGACAACAAAAAACACTCCATTCTTATCGCTTGATAAGAAAAATAGTACAACTATCGTCCATTTACTACAAAAGCAAAAAAGAAAATGCGTAATGCCATTACGGATAATGGATTAGCACATTTTAAAGCTGCTTATCCTAATGAAATAATCACTAAAGATGATCTATTCTATTATGTTTACGGAATCTTACATTCAGAAGATTATCGCAGTCGCTACGCTGATAATCTTTCTAAAGAATTGCCTCGTATCCCCTGTGTAAAAAGTGCTGAAGATTTTTGGATATTTGTTACAGCAGGACGTAAACTCAGTCATTTGCATGTAAATTATGAAGATGTGAAACCTTATCAAGTGACCTTTAAAAAAGGTAATCCAAAACAGACTGATATTTCTAATCCAGAAAAGTTTTATTACGTGACTGAAATGAAATTCGCAAAAATTAAAAATAGTAAGGAAAAGGATAAATCCACTGTTATTTATAATAGTAATATCACTATAACAGATATCCCTCTTGAAGCTTATGACTATATCGTCAATGGCAAGCCCGCTCTTGAATGGGTTATGGGGCGTCAATGTGTAAAGACTGATAAAAAGAGTGGTATTGTTAATGATGCTAATCGCTATGCTGTTGAAACCGTTGGCAATCCTGCTTATCCATTGGAGTTATTCCAAAGGGTTATTACCGTAAGTTTAGAGACAATGAAGATTGTTAAGAACCTACCAAAATTAGAAATTAAAGAAATTGAATAGACTTGCCATGCTCACATAATGGATATGCTAATCTTATTAAAGCCTCTTATGTATTAGTTTAAATAACAGTCTATTTCATCATCTGTTATGAGATAACTAAGATAGGAAAGAATTACGTTATCAGAAATCCTTTAATG
>NZ_JAQITB010000114.1 GCF_028618515.1 Bartonella sp. ML69XJBT | reverse complement strand
TTTATAATTATGCGGTTGTTAATGGGCGTGCCAAAATTTATGGCAAGGTCTATGGCAATGCTAGTGTTGGTGGCTCTTCTGAGGTCTATGGCTCTGTGTATGGCAATGCTAAGGTAACTGATTATACTAAGGTGTGGGGTAAGGTCTATGGCAATGCCAAATTAAACAAGCAAAGCAAAGTAAAGTTGGTACCAAAAAATTGCGAAGTTTATGAAAATGATCATATCGTAAAGATTGTTGATAAAACAGAATAAAGAGCGGCGTGGGGGACGTCTTTTTTGAGAGCTATAAACGCATCATAAAAGAGAGAATTCAAAAAGAAAGCCGTATCAAGTAATATGACGCGGCTTTCTTATAACGTTTCTAATAATTTAATAATCACCTACAATGGAGTGATAAATGCATATATACAAAACGTATCATATTGCAAGCGTTCTATTGTTTTTATGAAAACTTATCAAAAGGATCATAAATAATTGGGTATCATCTTGATAGCATTCATTTGAATGAGAGAAAATATAAACGCTTTATAGCTTTATCAAACCAATCAAAAGCAAATGTGTATTAAGTGAAATGTCTATAACAAAACCCGTTTTTATATTTATGCGCGTTGGTTTTTAAAGCAGCCTTTCATAAGACAAATAAACAAACGTTTTTATAGAATTTAAGGGTTTCAAGATTTGCTCTATTTGCTCTGCTGTAAAATCTAGATCTTTGTTTTTCGTAAATGAAACGTTCTTAAGAGCAAATGATAACTAAGTTTATAGCTGTTATAAAACATCAGTTTCAAACGTTTAAACGTTCATTTAAAAAGGTTATCCATAAGCGTATTTTTACTTTTCATTAAAACCTAATTTCTTTAAAAATTAGCCGGCTCAAATTTGAGCTGGTTATCTTTAAAATAGAGATTCTTTAAACAGGGTAACTTTTGACTCAAAATTTAGAAAAATTTTATGTCTTATGACATTATAATGGTTTTGAATTTTGCTTGCTTGTCTTTGTTTCAATAGGTGCCTCCAAATTTGGATTGACCCCATTTGGTTTCGTATTTTTAAACTATAGTCTTTAAAACGTTTTTTATTACCATGTCTAAGGTATATAGTATTCTACTTCTACGGCATTATTCGCCTCCATTTTTTTGTGGAAGCGAAGAGAGTTCCATCATTTAAAACTCACTATACACCATATTCATTAAAAGATTTTCGCATCATAAGACATAACGTTTTGAATTTCATAACTGTTGTGATGATATGTTTGTATAATGACTGCCTATCATTT
>NZ_JAQITB010000113.1 GCF_028618515.1 Bartonella sp. ML69XJBT | reverse complement strand
AGTTTGCACTCACAAATGAGACACGTGTATTTAATAATCAAACTCTTTATCGCATTAAAGCATTAAGAGACTTTGCTGATGTCAAGGCTGGTGACCTTGGTGGCTTTATTGAAAAGGAAAGCAACCTTTCTCATGAGGGCAATTGCTGGGTGTATAATGAGGCGTGTGTTTATAATAATGCCCATGTTTCTGATAATGCTAAAATCTTAAATGAAGCTTATGTTTTTGATAATGCAAAAATTGAAGGCAATTCTAAAATTTTTGATTGTGCAAAAATTTATGACAATGCAAGGGTTGCTGATAATGCTAAAGTTTGTGGTTCCTCTTATGTTTATGATCATGCCTGCGTTTTGAATCATGCAGAGGTATCTGACAGGGCTGTTATAAAAGGTCATGCAAAAATTTATGATAATGCTTTATTAACTGGCTATGCACAAGCTTATGGCAATGCAAGAATTTATGACAATGCTCAAGTTTGGTTTTTTGCTGTGGTTTGTGATGATGCTTGTATTTATGAAAATGCAAAAATTACAGGCTATACATACATTTGCGATAAAGTGAGTGTTTTTGGTAATTCATATATAGATACCAAAAAATTGAGTGGTCATATCAAAATTTGTGATCATACCATAAAAGACGCTGCGTAAATAAAGGCAGTGGCGTTGCGGGGGCGCCCCTCTTTCAAATTTTCCATTCCAAATTTTAGCAAATGTTTAACACATTCAATTGTGTGAGGTATTCTTATGTGCAAAAAATACGAATTAACTAGAGGAAGCAAAAAAATTAAACATGCTCTGACGAGAAAAACTATCAATCTTTATCGCATTCGGGCTTTAAAAGATTTTGATGATGTTAAGACGGGGGATTTAGGGGGCTTTATTGAAAAGGAAAGTAACTTATCACATGATGGTAATTGCTGGGTTTATGATAAAGCTTGTGTCTATGGTCATGCCCGTGTTTCTGACAATGCAAAAATACGTCATTTTTCTCAAATCTGTGGTCAAGTCTATGGGAATTGTGAAATCTATGGCAAGGCTTTCATCTCTCAATATGCAAAAGTTTATGACCATGCTTGTGTCTATGGCAATGCTCATGTTTATGGCAATGTTTATGGGTATGCCCATGTGAGTGGGGGCGCCCGCGTTTTTGCTGATGCTCATGTTTATGATTATGCGCATGTTTCTTATGATGCTACGGTTTTTGGTTATGCAAGGGTCTATGGTCGTGCCATTGTTGCTGGCTCGGCTCATATTCATAGCTATGCTGAGGTTTATAATTA
>NZ_JAQITB010000112.1 GCF_028618515.1 Bartonella sp. ML69XJBT | reverse complement strand
TCGGGTTCGAAATCATCAGGCAATCGACAGCCTCGATGAGCTTTTGAACGTTTTGGTTTTTTGGGAACGCTTTCTTGCTCGTGAATGGGAGGTTGGTTTTCTACACCCGCTTCGATTTGTTCTGATGGGCTTTCAACAGCAGCAACCTCTGTTGGCTCGTCAACCAAATCGGTTGTTTCTAAATCTTCAAAATCGATTTCTTTTTTTGATAAAACGATAGTTTTATTTTTTTTATTATATATGTTTGTATTGTTTGTATTGTTTGTTATAGCATCACAAGCATCATGCTTAGCATCCTTAAGCATGCTGTTAGCATCATGCTTAATATCACAAGCATCTTTTGTATTTTTATCCCATCTTGCCTTCGCTGCCTTCTGCGCTCTCTCTGAAAACTTATTCAAATTCTCATTAGAGTTGTTGAGTTCCTCTTCAACCTGTAAACTCCATAAACGACCGTCTTCTAAACGTATCAGTTTCTCATCACTCAATAAAAAATCTAGCGCTTTATTAAAAGCTTTTACTGAACAACCAGAAATGCGTGCTAATATAGAGGCATTCTCAAGAATTGGCTGTCTCTTTTTATACATAAGCAATATCAACATCATATAAGTCGATATTTGATGCGACGTCATTCCACTAGCATCAGATACCCAATCAGAAGGAAAACAACGAACCCAAGCTAACTTAGTTGACATATTTCCCCTCCTGTTCTTTATTATTTAGATCTTCATTGAAGTTATTAAGTTCTTCTTCAACTTTTAAACTCCATAAACGACCATCTTCTAAACGTATGATCTTCTCATCACGTAATAAGATGTCTAATGTCTTTTTTAGAATTCTCACTGAACAACCTGCCCACCTTGCTAATTTGGGAGCATCTTCAATAATAGGGCGGCGTTCTTCGTACATATATAAAACAAGAGTCATATAAAGACCCTTTTCCACTATGCTCATGCCACTAACATCAACAATCCATTGTGAAGAAAAAAGCCTCGTCCATGGCAACTTAGTTGACATACTTCACCTCCCTTTCTTCATTATCATTGCAAATGAAATTATCTAGCTCTTCATTAGAGTTATTGAGTTCCTCTTCAACTTGTAAACTCCACAAACGACCATCTTCTGAAAGAACAATGTGTCCAGTTTCTAATAAAAGATCTAATGCTCTCTGAAATCTTTTCACTGAACAGCCTGCCAATAAAGATAACACTTTAAAATTATTTGTAAGCGGCTCTCCAGTGCGAAGCATTTGAAATCGCAACTTAACATATATGAAACCTTCAAAAGGAGGCAAATATGCAAGATCAAGTAGCCACTTGTCTGCAAAAAGCCTCGTCCATGG
>NZ_JAQITB010000111.1 GCF_028618515.1 Bartonella sp. ML69XJBT | reverse complement strand
ATGCAACGGGCCATGCCAATATTTATTTCAATATCGAATGGAGTGACGGTCTACCAAAAGAAAAACAAAAAGCTGACCGTCTTCTCGTCCATGGTAATGTGTCAGGCACCACAACAATCTATGTCAAAAATCTTACCGAAGGTCAGCCATTAAAAACCGAAGATTCCATTCCTTTAAATGAACGTGGTCTCTCACTTGTTCAGGTTTCTGGAAAAGCAGATGAAAATTCCTTCAAACTAGCAAATGGCTACACCACAATGAATAAATTGCCATATAAATATGTCCTCAATAGCTATGGAACAACATCAAGCCGTGGCAAAGCAGCAAGCACGCAAAGCCATTTAGGAGACGTGTCCCAAGAATCAGAAGAAAACGCTGCAAACAACAAAACAAAACATGTTGTATTAGGGGGAGTGATTGTGGAAATTGAACGCAGTATGCAAAATGAGGAAACATCAAGCCATGGAAAAGCAGCAAGCGCACAAAGCCCCTTGAGAAAGAATAAAGATTTCTGGGATTTCCGCCTGCAAAGAGCAACTCTTGATGATGAAGGAAAAATTCCAGCTCTTGTCCCACAAGTAGCAAGCTATTTGGTCATGCCAAATGCTCTATTCTCCGCCGACTTTGCTGATGTGAATAATCAAAATACACTGATCAACAATATGCGGACAACAGCAGTTGAAGCAAAGGATCATAAAAACAGAGGAATCTTCTTATCCAGTTATGGTAATAAGATGACATTATCCTCTCACCGTACTCCCTTACAATATGGTTATGGTGCTGATCTGCGCTATGCTGCCTTGCAAGCAGGTGTTACATTAGCCGCGCTAGAAGATCAAAACATAACCACAAATTTTGGTCTTTTAGGAACATATGGAAAACTAGCCTTTACTCCAAAAGATATTGAAGGTGCTGACAAAACGACACTCGATAAGTGGTCACTTGCTGCCTATGGTAACCTCAACCATGACAATGGCATCTACATCAATGCCCTCTTCTCCTATGGAACGCTTAAAGGATATATCAAAACAACTCTCAGAGGAAATACTGCAGAATTGAGTGGTAAGAATACACTCAGTGCATCTGCGACCATCGGACAAAGACTTATAACCAGTGTACCAGGATTGGTTTTTGAACCACAAGCACAATTTGTTTATCAACATCTCATGCTTGGCACCCTCAAAGATATTGATAACTTTGAAGTGAACATGGGCAACCCTCATCAATGGTTAGTGCGTGTTGGTGGACGTTTAACACAAACCACAATTCCTGCTGAAAACGATTATGCCGTTTCTTTCTATGGTAAAGTAAATGTTATTAAAACTTTTGCTGACAATAGTACAATACAGATTGGTGATACGTTCCATCTTGATCCCATGGGAACTTTGCTTGAAGG
>NZ_JAQITB010000110.1 GCF_028618515.1 Bartonella sp. ML69XJBT | reverse complement strand
GTAATGGCACTGGCAGCGCCAGAGGCTGCTCCGCCCGTAACCGCCGTGACAGCTAAGGCCACGATAGCTGCACCGGCTTCTGTCAGCCCTTGGGCTTTATAATCCCAGTCTTTAAATTCAGCCTTAACGGCTTGCCAATCAACTTGCTTGGATAATGCTGGATCATCACGCAGTTGCTTAATCCATACCATGCCTGGGGAACGAGACAATTGCTCAAGGGATTTATCTAAATCACCCGTTGCCTCATACTCAACAACAAAGCCATCGCCCGCATCAAGCTTCATGCCCCCCTTAGCATCTATGGTGACATGCTTGATAGTTTCCTGCAAATAGCCTTTGTCGCTCTCACTCCACCACACAAGGTTTTCATTGCGCTGATAAACATCCTTAAAATCTTGATCCTTGTTGGTTAGAAACTTGATCTTCCCCTTATCTGATGCCAAATGCGTCTGACCACCACTTGATAGCCCTGCCGCACCAAGCGTGAGATCCCCATTTTGCGCATGCATGGAGAGGTTGCCCTCTGTTTCTATCGTGGTTTTGTTTGTAGTAACTTCCGTTGATTGTTCACGAAACTTATTCTTTTGCTTCGATTTGTCGCCTTCTTTACCCCTAACATCCAAATCAAAACTGTTAAAGTCTTGCTCTGAAATCGCGTTGAGAGCGCCACCACTGGTGAAATCACCATTGCCCTTGGCTTTAAACTTTCCCTCAAGGTTAAGTTCACCACCTGTGACAATGGTCAAATCTCCATCACTGTTGACTTCTGTCAAACGATGCTCACTGCTTTGGGCGTTATAATGCCCTTTTTCCAATGTTTCCTTATGGTCACTCTCTAGCACTAATGAACCAAACGTAGCAGAACCACCGACAATCACCGTCATCGGACCGCCGCTGGTGAATTCCCCCCCCTCTGAGCCAAGATCACCAAGGGATTGAATGTTTAATTCATGATCAGAGAGAATTTGTCCCTTCTGCCCAGCTCGATCAACAAAACCATATGCATTCGTGTCACGGATTTTAGCGGTACTATTGACAATCGTATCACCCGTCATGGTAACCGTATCACCATGAATAACACCGGAAGAATTGGCTAAAAGACCGTTACTGGTGAGTTCGACAGCACCTCTGGCATCTAAAAAACCACCATCATTAAACAAAGTTTGCGTGGTCGAAACGTGCAGTGCATCATCACTTACCACAGCACCGCTATTGGTAAGACGGTCCGCATTCAAGGTGACCCCATTCCCTTTCAAACGTGCACTGGCAAGGTTTCCTTGCAATCCTTGTGCGTTTTTTATCCCTTGTTCTGAAGAGGAGGTTGGCGCCAAATAAACGTGGGGCACTAAGACCTCTTGTCCGTCGACAAGGTGGGTCTCAAGCCAGATCATATCCTTTTTGATCCCAGCAATCTGCTGAGGCGTTAAGGGCTTGCCTAGCACTAACCC
>NZ_JAQITB010000011.1 GCF_028618515.1 Bartonella sp. ML69XJBT | reverse complement strand
TTTAAAGCAGAGGCCTACATTTTAACAAAGGATGAAGGTGGTCGTCATACTCCCTTTTTTACGAATTATCGTCCTCAGTTTTATTTCCGCACCACCGATGTTACAGGGATTGTGACGCTACCAGAAGGTACGGAGATGGTTATGCCAGGTGATAATGTTGCGATGGATGTTTCATTGATTGTTCCTATTGCTATGGAAGAGAAACTTCGCTTTGCTATTCGTGAAGGTGGTCGTACTGTTGGTGCCGGTATCGTTTCTAAGATCATTGAGTAAGTAATGGTTATTGAAAAACGCCTTTATTGTTAAAGGCGTTTTACGTGACAGGGAAATAAAAGAGCATGAACAGTCAAAATATCCGCATTCGCTTGAAAGCATTTGATCACAGAATTCTTGATGCATCGACACGTGAAATTGTGTCGACTGCTAAGCGTACTGGTGCGCATGTCCGTGGTCCTATCCCGCTTCCAACGCGGATTGAGAAGTTTACGGTCAATCGTGGACCGCACATCGATAAGAAGAGCCGTGAGCAATTTGAAATGCGTACACATAAGCGTCTTCTTGATATTGTTGATCCAACCCCGCAAACAGTAGATGCTCTTATGAAGCTCGATCTTTCTGCTGGTGTGGATGTAGAGATTAAGCTCTGAGGTTTGAGGACAGAAGGAACAGACCCGATGCGTTCAGGTGTAATAGCACAGAAGCTGGGCATGACCCGTATTTATAATGAAGCTGGTGAACATGTGCCGGTAACAGTGCTTCGTTTGGAAAATTGTCAAGTTGTAGCTCAGCGTACAATTGAGAAGAATGGTTATACTGCTGTTCAATTAGGTGTGGGCTTTGCTAAGGTGAAAAATACTTCGCGGGCTCTTCGTGGGCATTTTGCTAAGGCTTCTGTTGAGCCAAAAGCTAAAATAGCGGAATTTCGTGTGAGCCCCGATAATCTTCTTGAGGTCGGTACTGAGATTACCGTGGAGCATTTTGTTCCAGGGCAAAGAGTTGATGTGACAGGTACGAGTATTGGTAAAGGCTTTGCTGGTGTTATGAAACGTCATAATTTTGGTGGGCATCGTGCTTCGCATGGTAACTCAATTACGCATCGTGCACATGGTTCAACAGGACAGTGTCAGGATCCTGGTAAAGTGTTTAAAGGTAAAAAAATGGCTGGCCACATGGGTCAGGTCCGTGTAACAACGCAGAATATAGAGGTTGTTTCTACAGATATTGAGCGTGGTTTGATTTTAGTGCGTGGCGCTGTTTCTGGCTGTAAAGGTGCTTGGATTTTGGTTCGAGATGCTGTAAAGAGATCTCTTCCTGATAATGTACCAAAGCCTGCTGGTATTCGTCGTCTTGCGAAGGAGAAAACGGAAATGGTTACTCCGGTGGTGGAAACCTCTAAAGTTGAGGGAGCCGAATAATGGATCTTGTAATAAAAACCCTTGATGGGGATGAAGCTGGTAAGTTAAAAGTTTCTGATGCTATTTTTGGTCTTGTTCCACGCGAAGATATTTTGCAGCGTGTTGTTCGTTGGCAGCTTGCGCGTCGCCAACAGGGGACTCATCAAGCGCAGGGGCGCTCTGATGTGTCACGAACGGGGGCAAAGATGTTTAAACAAAAAGGAACTGGACGTGCTCGGCACTCTTCGGCTCGTGCGCCGCAGTTTCGTGGTGGTGGTAAAGCGCATGGTCCGGTGGTTCGTAGTCATGCGCATGATCTTCCTAAAAAAATTCGTGCGCTCGGATTGCGGCTTGCTCTTTCAGCAAAATTAAAAGCAAAAGATTTAATTGTTGTTGATGAGATGAGTGTTAAAGATGCTAAAACCAAGATGCTTGTTTCTCGTTTTTCCAAGCTTGGGTTTGATAATGCCCTTTTAATTGGCGGTAAAGAGATTGATGTTCAATTTTCTCGGGCGGCATCTAATATTCCTAATATTGATATTTTACCAATTCAGGGAATTAATGTTTATGATATTTTGCGTCGCAGCAAACTTGTTTTATCAAAAGCAGCTGTCGAGGCTCTTGAGGAGCGTTTTAAATGACAGATCTTCGCCATTATGATATAATTGTTAGTCCAGTTATTACTGAAAAGTCGACTATGATTTCTGAATATAATCAAGTTGCTTTTAATGTCGCGCCGAAGGCGACAAAGCCTGAAATTAAAGCTGCTGTTGAAGCACTTTTTAACGTAAAAGTGAAAGCAGTTAACACGATGGTCCGTAAGGGTAAAGTGAAGCGTTTTAAAGGCATTGTTGGTCGGCAGAGTGATGTCAAGAAAGCGATCGTGACACTGGCGAGTGGTCAGTCTATCGACGTTTCGACAGGTCTTTAAAGAGGCTCGGAGATAAAGATAATGGCACTTAAGCAGTTTAATCCAACTACGCCCGGGCAGCGTCAACTTGTTATTGTAGATCGTTCTTGTCTTTATAAGGGTAAGTCTGTAAAAACGCTAACTGAAGGTTTATCTTCAAAAGGTGGTCGTAATAATCGTGGTCGTGTTACGGCTCGTTTTCAGGGTGGTGGACATAAGCGTAGCTATCGGTTTGTTGATTTTAAGCGTCTTAAACGCGATATTTCTGCTAAAGTTGAGCGCTTAGAGTATGATCCAAATCGCACAGCTTTTATTGCGCTTATTCGCTATGAAGATGGGCAGTTAAGTTATATCCTTGCGCCACAGCGTCTTGGTGTTGGTGATTCTATTATTGCTGGTTCAAATGTTGATGTTAAGCCGGGTAATGCTATGCCGCTTGGTAATATGCCAGTGGGGACAATTATTCATAATGTTGAGATGAAACCGGGGAAAGGTGGTCAGATCGCACGTTCAGCAGGAACCTATGCGCAGCTTGTTGGGCGAGATCAAGGAATGGCTATTCTTCGTCTTAATTCTGGAGAACAGCGTTTGGTATCTAGCAGTTGTTTTGCGACCGTTGGTGCTGTTTCTAATCCTTATCATGGGAATATTAATGATGGCAAGGCAGGTCGGTCACGTTGGCGTGGTAAACGTCCTCATGTTCGTGGTGTTGCTATGAACCCCGTTGATCATCCACATGGTGGTGGTGAAGGACGTACATCAGGGGGGCGTCATCCGGTGTCTCCTTGGGGTAAGCCTACAAAGGGTAAGCGTACGCGCTCCAATAAGTCCACCGATAAGTTTATTATGCGTACGCGTCATCAGCGCAAGAAATGAGAAAGGTAGTCTGAAGTGGTTCGTTCAGTTTGGAAAGGTCCGTTTGTTGACGGCTATCTTCTTGGAAAAGCAGAAAAGGTTCGTGCGAGTGGACGTAATGAAGTTATTAAAATATGGAGCCGTCGCTCTACTATTTTACCACAATTTGTTGGTTTAACTTTTGGTGTTTACAACGGCAATAAGCATATTCCTGTTTCTGTTTCTGAAGAGATGGTTGGGCATAAGTTTGGTGAATTCGCTCCCACCCGGACTTATTATGGGCATGGTGCAGATAAGAAAGCGAAGAGGAAATAGGTGATGGGAAAAGTTAAGGTTCCACGCCAGCTTAAAGAAAATGAAGCAAAAGCTGTTACTCGGACAATTCGTGTTAGTCCGCAAAAGCTTAATTTGGTTGCTGCGATGATTCGTGGTAAAAGAGTTAATGTAGCACTGGCTGATTTGACATTTTCACGTAAACGTATTGCTGGAACTGTGAAAAAAACTCTTGAATCAGCGATTGCAAATGCAGAAAATAACCATGATCTTGATATTGATTCGCTCATTGTTGCGGAAGCTTATGTCGGTAAGTCGATAGTGATGAAGCGTTTTCATGTTCGCGGTCGGGGGCGTGCTAGTCGGATTGAACGTCCGTTTTCACATCTTACTATTATTGTTCGTGAAGTTACCGAGAAAGTGGAGGCCGCATAATGGGTCAGAAGATCAATCCAATAGGACTTCGTCTTGGAGTTAATAGGACTTGGGATTCCCGTTGGTATGCTGATAGTGGTGAATATGGTCGTCTTCTCCATGAGGATTTGAAGATCCGTTTATATGTGTTGGAAGAGTTGAAGCAAGCTGCTATTTCTAAGGTTGTTATTGAGCGTCCCCATAAGAAGTGTCGTGTAACGATTCATTCGGCTCGTCCTGGGCTCATTATTGGTAAAAAAGGTGCTGATATCGAGAAGCTTCGTCGTAAGCTTTCAGAGATGACAAATGCTGAGACTTCATTAAATATTGTGGAGATTCGTAAACCGGAAACTGATGCTACAATTATTGCGCAATCGATTGCTCAGCAGTTAGAACGCCGTGTTGCTTTTCGGCGCGCAATGAAACGTGCGGTTCAATCAGCTATGCGTCTTGGAGCAGAAGGGATTCGTATCAATTGTTCGGGTCGCCTTGGTGGTGCTGAAATTGCTCGTATGGAATGGTATCGTGAAGGGCGTGTTCCACTTCACACCTTGCGTTCTGATGTTGATTACGGTACAGCAGAAGCTAAGACCGCTTATGGTATTTGTGGTGTTAAAGTTTGGGTCTTTAAAGGTGAAATTCTTGAGCATGATCCAATGGCTTCGGAGCGTCGTGCTACGGAAGCTGATCACTCTGGTTCTTCATCGAATCGTCGCCGCGAGAATGCTTAGTTTTTGTGATTGAACTAGAATTTGGAGTAAAGAACAATGTTGCAGCCAAAGCGCACAAAGTTCCGTAAACAGTTCAAAGGCCGTATTCACGGTGTTTCGAAGGGTGGTACGGATTTGAATTTCGGTGCTTACGGTTTGAAGGCGGTTGAGCCAGAGCGGATTACTGCGCGCCAAATTGAAGCGGCGCGTCGTGCGATTACACGTTATATGAAGCGTTCTGGTCGTGTGTGGATTCGTATTTTTCCGGATCTTCCAGTTACGTCTAAGCCTACAGAAGTTCGTATGGGTAAGGGTAAGGGAAGTGTAGATTATTGGGCTGTGCGTGTTGCGCCTGGGCGTGTCATGTTTGAGCTTGATGGGATTCCTGAAGATGTGGCACGTGAAGCACTAAGACTTGGTGCTGCAAAGTTGCCTATTAAAACGCGTTTCATCCAGCGTATTGCTGAATAAAGAGGTTAAGCGATGAGAGCCACAGAACTACGGGCGCAAACGCTCGACCAAATGAAAGACGAATTGGCTAAGTTAAAGAAAGAGCAGTTTAATTTGCGCTTTCAAAAAGCAACAGGTCAATTGGAAAAGACTGCACGCGTTAGACAGGTTCGCCGTAATATTGCGCGTGTTAAGACTTTTCTTCGTCAGAAGATAAACGAAAGTAAGGTTTAAGGAAATCAGAGATGCCTAAACGCATTTTGCAGGGTGTTGTCGTTAGTGACAAAAGTGATAAGACTGTGGTTGTGAAAGTGGAGCGTCGTTATTCTCATCCACTTCTCAAAAAGACCGTTCGGCAGTCTAAAAAATATAAGGCGCATGACGAAGACAACCAGTTTAAGATTGGGGATCAAATTTCTATTCAGGAATCTAGACCAATTTCGAAAGATAAACGTTGGATTGTTGTTAAAGGGAATGTAGCGTAGTGAGTTGAGTTCATTGTTTTAAAGTTTAACAGTGGTTTGGTTTCCATTGGTGGATTTAAGGCAATAACTTTATCGTTATTTGGCAGGCAAATCCGGATGTGTTAAAACACGACCGGATATAAATGTTAAGAGAAGGTGGCCAGTCATGATTCAGATGCAAACAAACCTCGACGTTGCCGATAATTCCGGTGCTCGTCGTGTCATGTGCATCAAGGTGTTAGGCGGTTCAAAGCGGAAATATGCTTCGGTCGGTGACATTATTGTTGTTTCGGTCAAGGATGCTATTCCTCGTGGCCGTGTTAAAAAAGGTGATGTGATGAAAGCTGTGGTGGTTCGCACTGCTAAGGATATTCGTCGCGCAGACGGTAGTGTCATTCGTTTTGATAGTAATGCTGCTGTTTTAGTGGATAATAAAAAAGAGCCGATCGGTACACGTATCTTTGGACCAGTTCCCCGCGAACTTCGTGGTAGGAATCATATGAAGATCATCTCGCTCGCTCCTGAAGTGTTATAAGGAGTGAATATTATGCAGAAGATTCGAAAAGGTGATAAAGTTGTTGTTTTATCCGGTAAGGATAAAGGATGTAGTGGTGAAGTCATTAAGGTGAATCCTAAGGAGAATAAAGCTTTTGTTCGTGGTGTTAATATGATTAAACGTCACCAACGACAGACACAAAAGCAAGAGGCAGGAATTATTTCTAAAGAAGCTCCGATTCATCTATCTAATTTGGCAATTGCTGATCCTAAGGATGGTAAGCCTACACGTGTAGGTTTTCGTATGAATGCAGATGGTAATAAGGTTCGTTTTGCCAAGCGTTCGGGAGAGTTGATTAATGGCTGAAGAAAAACAAACACCGCGCATGAAGGCTCATTATTTTGAAGTGGTTCGTAAAGCGCTTCAAGAGAAGTTTCATTACAAAAATGCGATGCAAATTCCGCGGGTTGATAAAATTGTAATTAATATGGGGATTGGTGAGGCTACTGCTGATTCCAAGAAACCATCTCTTGCTGCTGAGGATTTAGGGCTCATAACGGGTCAAAAGGCTGTTGTTACTCGTGCGCGTAATTCTATTGCGACCTTTAAGGTTCGTGAAGGTATGCCACTTGGGGCTAAAGTTACATTGCGTAAAGATCGTATGTTTGAGTTTTTAGATCGTCTTGTTACGATTGCGCTTCCGCGAGTTCGTGACTTTCGTGGTTTAAATCCAAAAAGCTTTGATGGACGTGGTAATTTTGCTATGGGTATTAAAGAGCACATTGTGTTTCCAGAAATCAACTATGATAAAGTTGATCAAATTTGGGGTATGGATATTATCGTTTGTACGACAGCGAAAACGGACGATGAGGCGCGTGAATTGCTGCGTGCTTTTAATTTTCCTTTTCGTTCGTAACGGCAAATGTAGCGAGGTAAGATTATGGCCAAAGTAAGTGCCGTTGAGAAAAATAAACGTCGTGAGGTGATGGTAAAGCGTTATGCTGCACGTCGTGCGCGTTTGAAAGCAATTGTTATGGATCAGAAGATTTCTCTTGAAGAGCGTTTTAAGGCTTCTGTTCAATTGGCAGGATTGCCACGTAATTCTGCAAAAGTTCGTGTTCGTAATCGCTGTGAGGTTTCAGGGCGTCCGCGAGCTTATTATCGTAAATTAAAAATGTCGCGGATTGCATTGCGAGAACTTGGTTCTATCGGGCATATTCCTGGCATTGTTAAATCTAGTTGGTGAGAGGAGATTGTTGAATGTCTATGTCGGATCCTCTTGGTGATATGTTAACGCGCATTCGTAATGCACTTGGTCGTAAAAAGGGCAAAGTTGTTACGCCTGCTTCCAAGCTTCGTGCACGTGTTCTCGATGTTCTTCAGTCGGAAGGCTATATTCGCGGATATAATCAGATCGACTCAAGTGATGGAAAATCTGAAATTGAGATCGAATTGAAATATTTTGATGGCTTAGCGGCCATTCGTGAGATTTCACGTGTTTCAAAACCTGGTCGTCGTGTATATGTTTCTGCTAAGTCGCTTCCTCAAGTGGCAAATGGTCTTGGTATTTCTATTTTATCAACTCCTAAGGGGGTGATGGCTGATCATGAGGCACGTGAACAGAATGTCGGTGGAGAGCTCCTTTGTCGTGTTTTCTAAGTTATGTCCAAGAAAACAGAAAAAAAGTAGGTTAGAACAATGTCTCGTATTGGAAAAAAGCCCATTTCAATTCCTTCTGGAGTTACCGCAACTGTTGAAGGCCAGCTAGTTAAAGCAAAAGGTCCGAAAGGTGAACTGAGTTACGTCGTGAATGATGAAGTCTTAGTGAAACTTGAGGATAATGTTATATCGGTTTCCCCACGGGATCAGTCAAAGGATGCGCGTTCTAAATGGGGGATGTCGCGTTCAATGATCGAGAATATTTTTTGTGGTGTGAAGGACGGTTTTGAAAAGAGATTGGAAATCAATGGTGTTGGTTATCGTGCTGCTTTGCAGGGTAAGGATGTTCAATTATCATTAGGCTTTTCACATGATGTGGTTTATAAAGTACCGTCGGGTGTTACTGTAACGGTTCCTAAGCCTACAGAAATTGTTGTTTCTGGAATTGATAAACAGCAAGTTGGGCAAGTTGCAGCCGAAATTCGTGAGTATCGTAGACCTGAGCCTTATAAAGGTAAAGGTGTTAAGCATGCAGATGAGCGTATCTTCCGTAAAGAAGGTAAAAAGAAGTAAGGATTTTGTATTATGGCGTCATCTAAGGATATTATCCAGCGTCGTGCGCAGCGTGTTCGTCGTAGAATAAAAATGGTTTCTAGCGATCGTCCACGGCTTAGTGTTTACCGTTCAAATCAGAATATCTATGTTCAAATTATCGATGATTTGCGTGGGTGCACGCTTGTTTCGGCTTCTACCCTTGATAATGATTTAAAGAAATCATTGAAAAGTGGTGCTGATAAAGAAGCAGCTTTTGCTGTTGGTAAGTTAATTGCTGAACGAGCAAAGAAAGCTGGTGTTCATGAGGTGGTTTTTGATCGTGGGTCCTATGTTTACCATGGTAGAGTAAAAGCTTTGGCTGAGGCAGCACGTGAGGGTGGTTTGAGCTTTTGAGGTGTTTTGTTTGAAGGTTATGGTGAGAAAGTTTTAGGGTGTTTCGTGTGAGTTCCTCTCGTTTTGTGATGGAACTTTGTTAACGTGCTTCCGGAAAAGAAAAAGGAATGAGGAATGGCACAGAAAGAACGTGGTGAGCGCGATGAACGTGAGAATGAATTTATCGATAGACTTGTTCATATCAATCGTGTCGCTAAAGTTGTAAAGGGTGGTCGGCGTTTTGGTTTTGCTGCTCTTGTTGTTGTTGGAGATCAGAAAGGGCGTGTAGGCTTTGGTCATGGTAAAGCACGTGAAGTGCCAGAAGCCGTTCGTAAAGCTACAGAAGCTGCAAAGCGGGGAATGATTTATGTCCCGCTTCGCTCTGGGCGTACATTGCATCATGATCTTGAAGGTCGTCATGGGGCTGGTCGTGTTTTATTACGTTCTGCTTCTGCTGGTACCGGTATTATTGCAGGTGGGCCAATGCGTGCGATTTTTGAAACTCTTGGTATGCAGGATGTTGTGGCAAAGTCACTGGGTTCATCTAATCCTTATAACATGGTTCGTGCAACGTTTGATGCGTTAAAACGTCAGATGCATCCTAGGGATATTGCAGCTCAACGTGGCATTAAATATTCAACTTTGCAAGCACGTCGTCGGCATTTAGTTGATGCAGAAGGATAGTTTTCTGAGATTATCAGAAGAGGAATTAGGAAATGGTTCAGAAAAAATCTCAGAGTGGTAAAACTGTGACGGTAGAACAAATTGGAAGTCCAATTCGGAATTCACAGATTCAGCGTGCAACCTTGAAAGGGCTTGGATTAAATAAAATGCGGCGGCGTCGTGTTTTAGAAGATACGCTTTGTGTACGGGGTATGATCGCTAAGGTTCGCCATCTTGTTCGTATTGTAGATGAAGGTTAATGGTTGCGGGAGTATGAAATATGAAACTCAATGAACTACGTGATCGTGAAGGCGCAACAAGAAATCGTAAACGTGTTGGGCGTGGTATTGGTTCTGGTATTGGTAAAACTAGTGGTCGTGGTGTGAAAGGACAAAGATCGCGTTCTGGTGTTTCGCTTAATGGTTTTGAAGGTGGGCAAATGCCTATTTATCGCCGTTTACCAAAGCGTGGATTTAGGAATTTTTTTTCCAAAACTTATAATGAAGTTTCGCTGGGGCGTATTCAGTTAGCGGTTGATGCGGGTAGGTTGAATACTGAAAAGCCTATTGATATTATTGCTCTGAGAGAGGCTGGTATTATTCGTCGTGTGAAGGATGGAGTGCGTCTTCTTTCTGGTGGTGAGTTAAAAGCTAAGATTGTCGTTCACGTTTCTGGTGCTTCTAAAGCGGCTTGTGTTAAAGTTGAAAAAGTAGGTGGTCAGGTTGTTTTTCCTGAGTCTGTCCGTTAATTTGGGGATATAAATGATAATTCTAAGGGGGGGATTCATTTAAGGATATCTTCGGTGGAGGGTTATTTAAGTTTTGCATTTATTTGTGTATAACGATATGAGTTTTTAGAGTTATGCTTCTGTGATTTTAAGAACTGGAGTGTGGACGGGAGACTTTTTATGGCATCAGCAGCAGAGCAATTTGCTTCCAATATGAACTTTGGTACTTTTTCACGTGCAACAGAATTGAAAAAACGCATTTGGTTTACTCTATCTGCGCTTCTTATCTATCGCTTTGGTACTTATATCTCTCTTCCTGGTATTAATATTGATGCTTTACGCCAGACATTTGAACATCATGCCTCTGGTGTTTTGGGGTTATTTAATATGTTTGCTGGGGGTGCTGTTGGGCGTATGGCAATTTTTGCCTTAGGAATTATGCCTTATATATCGGCGTCAATTATTGTGCAATTGCTCACCTCAGTTATTCCTTCTTTGGAGACTCTTAAAAAAGAGGGTGAAGTAGGCCGTAAGGTTATTAATCAATATACTCGATACGTAACAGTTATATTGGCGATTTTACAAGCGTTTGGTATCGCAGTTGCACTTGAAACTGGTATAGGGACAGGGTTGCAGATTGTTGTAGAGCCTGGGCTTATGTTCCGTATTTCTTCCGTTATTACCCTTGTTGGTGGGACGATGTTTCTCATGTGGCTTGGTGAGCAAATTACATCACGTGGTGTGGGTAATGGGGTCTCTCTCATTATTTTTACAGGTATTGTGGCTAATCTCCCTTCCACTTTTGCTCAACTTTTAACTGCGCATAGTCAAGCTGACTTATCAACTTTTTTGTTAATAGGAATCGTACTTATTGCGGTTTCCGTGATAGCTGTTATTGTTTTTATAGAGCGTGCGCAGCGGAGAATTCTTATTCAATATCCAAAACGTCAAGTTGGTAATCAGATTTTTCAAGGAGATATGTCACATCTTCCTTTAAAGTTGAATACTTCTGGTGTTATTCCACCAATTTTCGCTTCGTCTTTGTTGTTATTGCCTGCAACGATCAATAACTTTTCTGACAAAATGCCGCAATGGATGCAGACTATTTCTTATTCTCTTAGTCATGGACAGCCACTTTATATGATTGTTTATGCACTTTTGATGGCGTTTTTTTGCTTTTTTTATACGGCTATTGTGTTTAATCCAAGTGATACGGCAGATCAGTTGAAAAAACATTCTGGTTTTATTCCAGGAATTCGTCCTGGAGAACGTACGGCTGAATACATTGATTATGTTTTAACACGTATTACTGTTGTGGGGGCAATTTATATTATTTTGGTTTGTTTGCTCCCTGAATTTATGATATCCACTCTACAGGTTCCTTTCTATCTCGGGGGAACTTCTTTATTGATTGTTGTTACTGTTACGCTTGATACAGTTGCTCAAATTCAGGGACATCTTATTGCGCATCAATATGAAGGGTTGATTAAAAAGTCAAAACTTCGTGGAGGGAAAAAGAATCGATGAGAGTTATTCTTTTAGGTCCTCCTGGAGCTGGCAAAGGTACACAAGCTAAAATGTTAACTGAAATGTATAGTATCCCTCAGTTATCGACGGGCGATATGTTGCGTGAGGTTATTTCTAAAGAGACAGAAATTGGTAAAAAAGCTAAAGCTATCATGAACTCTGGTGCTTTGGTTTCTGATGACATTGTTAATCAAATTGTCTCAGAGCGAATTGATGAAAGTGATTGTGTAAACGGTTTTGTTTTGGATGGGTATCCACGGACTGTGGGACAAGCAGAAGCGTTGAAACAGATTTTTCAGTCAAAAAATATGCAACTTGATGCTGTTATCGAGCTGCGTGTTGATGAAGATGCGTTGATTGAGCGAATGAAAAGACGCGTTGAAGAAACAATAGCTGCCGGTGGGCTGGTTCGTTCAGATGATAATCCTGTTGCTTTTGCGAAGCGATTAGTAGAGTATCGTGAAAAAACAATTCCTCTCTCGAAATTTTATTTAGAAAAGGGATTGTTGAGAGTGGTTGATGGAATGACGGATATTGCCGAGGTATCACGTATAATTAGAGGTTTTCTGCAATAAGGAGTTTTTTATGAGAAATAAATGAAAAGTGTTGACTTTTTTAGTGAAATCTATCAAAAACAGTTTTAATTTATTTCAAATAAAATAATGGGATTCGGGGTATATTTATGCCGGATCGTTTTTCTATAAGGTACTTCGAGTATTTTATGGTTAATTGTCAACATAATCAAGGAGAGTAGGCGTGGCTCGTATTGCTGGCGTCAATATCCCGACAAATAAGCGTGTCATTGTTGCGCTTCAGTATATCCACGGGATTGGACCAAAAATTGCTCAAGAAATTACTAAAAGGGTTGGTATTCCTGTTGGACGCCGTGTGCATGAGCTTTCGGATGCAGAAGTGTTGCAAATTCGTGAGGCGATAGATCAGGGGTGTCAGGTTGAAGGTGATCTTCGTCGTGAGGTCGCCATGAATGTTAAACGTTTGATGGACCTTGCTTGTTACCGTGGTTTGCGTCATCGTCGTTCTTTGCCTGTTCGTGGGCAACGTACACATACAAATGCACGTACGCGTAAGGGGCCGGCTAAGGCGATTGCTGGTAAGAAAAAGTAAAATTCTTTTTTTTTAAGAGTTTACTTTTTTATATTCTGTTTTTTGTTAAGTTTTTTTAACAAGAGCAAGGTGGGTGGAGCTGCTGGTGTTACGGCAGTGAAGAGATCATTGAAAGGAAGACTATGGCCAAGGAAGCCACGCGTGTTCGCCGCCGCGAACGCAAAAATATTTCATCAGGTGTTGTGCATATCAATTCAACATTTAACAATACAATGATTACCATTACGGATGCTCAAGGAAATACAATTGCTTGGTCATCTGCTGGGGCTCAGGGGTTTAAGGGGTCACGAAAATCTACGCCTTTTGCTGCTCAGGTTGCCGCAGAAGATTGTGCTAGAAAAGCTCAAGAGCATGGTATGCGTTCGTTAGAAGTTGAGGTTTGTGGTCCTGGGTCAGGTCGTGAATCCGCTTTGCGTGCGTTGCAGTCGGTTGGTTTTGTTATTACTTCCATTCGTGATGTAACACCAATTCCTCATAATGGATGTCGTCCACGAAAGAGACGGCGTGTTTAATTGGGTGTTGTTTTTTTGTTGTCAGAGGCTTCTCTGATGTTCACATTGGCTGCTACGATTGAATGGTAGCGGAAGTAGAGAACGGGAATGAAAATATGATCCAGAAAAACTGGCAGGAACTGATTAAACCCAATAAGGTTGAGTTTTGTGCGCATGATACTCCGAATGTTTGGAGCTTGGTTGCGGAACCTCTTGAGCGTGGCTTTGGCTTAACATTGGGGAATGCGCTTCGTCGCGTATTATTATCATCGCTTCGTGGTGCCGCAATTACTGCTGTACAGATCGACGGTGTGTTACACGAATTTTCATCAATTCCAGGTGTTCGTGAAGATGTTACAGATATTATTCTTAACATTAAAGAAATTGCGCTTCGTATGGAGGATGAAGGACCTAAAAGGGTTGTCATTTGTAAAGAGGGTCCTGGTATCGTAAGAGCTGGAGATATTAGCACAATTGGGGATATGGAAATTCTCAATCCGGAGCATGTTATTTGCACTCTTGATGAGGATGCTGAAATTCGTATGGAATTTATCGTCAATACAGGGAAGGGCTATGTTCCATCTGATCGCAATTGTGCTGATGATGGACGAATAGGTCTTATTCCAGTTGACAGTCTTTATTCACCAATTCGTAAAGTCTCTTATAAGGTAGAGAATACACGTGAGGGGCAAGTTCTGGATTATGATAAATTAACACTCACAATTGAAACAAATGGTGCTGTTAATGGGGAGGATGCTGTTGCTTTTGCAGCGCGTATTCTTCAGGATCAATTATCATTGTTTGTTAATTTTGAAGAGCCACAAAAGGAAACTGTTGAAGAGTCTGATTCAGAGCTTGCTTTTAATCCCGCTCTTCTCAAAAAAGTGGATGAGTTAGAGCTTTCAGTTCGTTCGGCAAATTGTCTTAAGAATGATAATATTGTTTATATTGGTGATCTTATCCAGAAGACGGAAGCTGAAATGCTTCGGACACCGAACTTTGGACGCAAGTCGTTAAATGAAATTAAAGAAGTTTTGGCATGTATGGGGTTGCATCTTGGTATGGAAGTTTCTGCATGGCCGCCTGAAAACATTGATGATCTTGCAAAACGCTATGAAGATCAATATTAGAATTTAAGGAGAAGGTTCATGCGCCATAGTAAGTCAGGCCGTAAGTTGAATCGGACGGCTAGTCACCGTAAAGCGATGTTTGCTAATATGGCGGTTTCGCTGATCGAGCATGAGCAAATTGTGACAACGCTTCCAAAGGCTAAAGAAATTCGTCCTATCGTTGAGAAATTAGTGACGCTTGGTAAACGTGGAGGTTTGCACGCACGTCGACAAGCAATTTCTGCACTTCGTGATGCGGGGAAAGTTGCGAAGTTGTTTGATACGCTTGCACCACGTTATGCAGCACGTAACGGTGGATATTTGCGTATTATGAAAGCGGGTTTTCGTACCGGCGATAATGCTCCCATGGTTGTTATAGAGTTTGTTGATCGTGATATTGATGCGAAGGGGGCTGTAGATCGTATGCGTACAGAAGATACTGTAAATCAAAAAGAAACTTCTTCATAAAGATAGAGTATTTTGTTTTTGTTGAATTTTGGAAAGACCGCCTTTCTAGGCGGTTTTTTTTATGAGCATTTGGACGTTAACTTCGTTTAATAGATAAATATGAGAGAAAGTTACAACATATTGAATTGGTTGTTTTTTATAATATTTATGACTTAAATAGTTGTTTTTCTTTTTCATTATAAATATTAATAAAGAAATCTCGGTTTTAGGGAGGATGAGAAAGTGTCTATCCTCTTAATATTTAAAGAGTGAATTATTTTTTAGGAGTGAATAATGAGATATTCTCTTTTAGCGTGGCTTTTTTTTACTATTATAACACAATTATCATTTCATTGTGCTTATGCTCAAATTCCACAAACACAAAAAGAAATTACACTTTCATTTGCTCCTTTAGTAAAAAAAACTATTCCATCTGTTGTCAATATTTATGCAGCTCGACAAATCAGAGCACGTTCACCTTTTGCGGGTGATCCATTTTTTGAGCAGTTTTTTAGTCGTTTTCAAAATAATCTGCCTGTGCGCAAGCAATCTTCGTTAGGGTCTGGAGTGATTGTTGATGCACGCGGTTTGATCGTTACGAATTACCATGTCATTAAAGATGCAAGCGAAATTAAAGTTGCTCTTTCTGATGGACGGGAATTTGAAAGTAAGGTTATGTTAAAAGATGAAGCAACGGATATTGCGGTGCTTGAAATTGATGCAAAGGATGCACAATTTCCTGTTCTTTCTTTGGGAGATTCTGATGCAGTTGAAGTTGGCGATCTTGTTTTAGCAATTGGTAATCCTTTTGGTGTTGGTCAGACGGTTACAAGTGGTATTGTTTCAGCGCAAGCACGTACGCGTGTTGGTATTTCTGATTTTGACTTTTTTATTCAAACGGATGCTGCCATTAATCCAGGGAATTCTGGTGGAGCGTTGATTGATATGAAAGGACAGTTAATTGGAATTAATACAGCTATTTATTCGCGTTCGGGTGGTTCTGTGGGGATTGGTTTTGCTATTCCAGCAAATCTTGTAAAAGTGATGCTTGAAACTGTTAAACGTGGCGGAAAGTATTTTGTTCCACCTTATATTGGTGCATCTTTTCAAAATGTTACAGCTGATATTGCTGGTGGTTTAGGTTTAGAACGTCCCTATGGTGCTCTTGTTATCGAAGTTTTCAAAGATAGTCCTGCTGCAAAAGCTGGTTTGAAAGTCGGTGATGTTATTTTGAATGTGCAAGGGATGCGCGTTGAAAGTCCAGATGCTCTTGGATATCGTTTGATGACATCTGGTATTGGGCATAGCCTTGTTTTAGAATATTTGCGAAGTGGAAAAATCTTAAAGACACAAATAACTGTTTCATCAATACCGGAAACGGCATTTTCAAAATCTGAAAAAATTACAGGAGATAGTCCTCTTTCGGGTGCTGAAGTCTTAGATTTAACACCGCAAAATAGTCGACATTTTCGTGTTCCTCTCTCTGCAAAAGGTGTTGTGATTACCAATCTTGATGAGGAGAGTAATGCTGCTGGAATTTTTCGTCCAGGAGATATCTTACGTACTGTTAATGGCTATAAAATTCAAACGGTTAGTCAGTTGAAAAAGATTCTTATGCAAAGTCACGCCAATATGTGGCAATTGGAATATGAACGTGATGGTATGTATATTCGCCAATTTATTCGCTGAGGTTTTTTTTTGAATAAAGATTTTTTTACTTCATCTTCTCATCTCCAGGTTCATAAAAATCGGCCGCTTGCAGAAAAAATGCGTCCTCGTTCTCTTAATGATGTCGTAGGACAAAATCATTTACTTGGAGAGAAGGGAGTACTGTCACGCATGTTGGCAGCCGGTTCCATGAGTTCGATGATTTTTTGGGGACCTCCAGGAACTGGGAAGACAACGGTTGCACGCTTGTTGGCACTTGAAACAAATTTCGCTTTTGAGCAAGTTTCTGCTATTTTTACTGGAGTTTCGGAGCTTAAGAAAATTTTTGAAGTTGCACAGACGCGTTTTATGTCCGGATGTCAAACACTTCTTTTTGTTGATGAGATTCATCGGTTTAATCGTGCGCAGCAGGATAGTTTTCTTCCTGTTATGGAAGATGGTACTGTCATTCTTATAGGGGCAACCACACAGAATCCTTCCTTTGAACTTAATGCTGCTCTTCTTTCCCGTGCTCGTGTTTTGACATTTCTTGCACATGATCATGAAACTTTGAGCATGCTTTTAAAACGTGCTGAAGAGGTGGAAGGAAAGATTCTTCCTGTGAGCGAAGAAGCGAGAGAGATTTTGATAAGGATGTCTGATGGTGATGCACGGTCAGCGTTAACATTGGCAGAGGAAATTTGGTCTGTTGCACGAGAGGGGGAGATATTTGATGCTATTGCTTTGCAAGAAATTATTCAGCGTCGTGCACCGATTTATGATAAAGGGCAGGAGGGACATTATAATCTCATTTCAGCATTGCATAAATCTGTTCGGGGTTCTGATCCTGATGCTGCGCTTTATTATTTAGCACGTATGTTTGATGCCGGTGAAGATCCTCTCTATATTGGGCGCAGATTGGTGCGTATGGCTGTTGAAGATGTTGGTTTGGCGGATCCACAGGCTCTTGTTATTTGTAATGCAGCAAAAGATGCTTATGATTATTTAGGTTCACCAGAGGGAGAATTAGCTTTGGCGCAAGCATGTCTTTATGTTGCAACTGCACCAAAATCAAATGCAACATATCTCGCCTATAAAGCAGCTATGCAGTGTGCTCGCCAAAATGGTTCTTTGCCTCCGCCTAAGCATATCCTTAATGCACCTACAAAATTTATGAAGGAAGAAGGATACGGGCTTGGTTATCGTTATGATCATGATGAACCAGATGCGTTTTCAGGACAGGAATATTTTCCTGAAAAACTTGGGCGGCAGAGCTATTATCAACCCGTTGAGCGTGGTTTTGAGCGTGAGATTGCTAAGCGTCTTGAATGGTGGAAGAAATTGCGCCAAAAACGAGCCGATCAAAAATGAAATTTCCATTGAGATAAGGTCTTTATGACAACAGAGCTTATTTTACATCCGTGATGTGATGGTCATTCTATTAACAGTTTAGGTTATGCTTTAAACAGGTATCATTTTTTCGAAAGAGAGTAAAAAACTTTCTTTTTTGTATAAAAATTTATATACGGTTAAAACTTAAGTTTAAGAAATATTTTATCTCGCTTTCATTCATGAGCTGCTTTGTATAAGAAACATGAGAGTGGCTGTGTATAACGCACTGTCTTTAAATTTTTTCTTTTCTCGAAGAGAAGATATAAATCTACTGAGTTTTGCTCCTTTATGGGAGGTATTTTATTGGGGAGTATTTTGTGTCATAAGATTGAGGGATAGCAAACTTTTTTAGTGTTGGTAATGGGATGTTGTCGACACAATGTGGGGAGTGGAATGAAATAGTCTGTGAACATCTAAACTCAAGACTTTAGTTAAGTTAAAATAACAGTGTACACTTTGTGTTTGGTTATTATGAATCGTCAAGGATATAATCGTGGATAAAACAAAAGCTCTCGATGCTGCTCTCGCTCAAATTGAACGTTCTTTCGGTAAAGGCTCTATTATGCGTCTTGGGCAAAAGGAGCAAGTTGTTGAAATTGAAACAATCCCAACAGGTTCATTATCTTTGGATATTGCTTTGGGGGTTGGTGGATTACCGAAAGGGCGTATTGTTGAGATTTATGGACCAGAAAGTTCGGGAAAAACAACATTGGCTCTTCATGCTATTGCTGAGGCACAAAAAATTGGTGGTATTTGTGCTTTTATTGATGCAGAGCATGCTCTTGATCCTATTTATGCACGCAAGCTTGGAGTTGATTTAGAAAACTTATTTATTTCTCAGCCGGATACGGGTGAACAGGCGTTGGAAATTACAGAAACATTGGTACGTTCTGGTGCTGTTGATGTGCTTGTTGTTGATTCTGTAGCAGCTTTAACACCACGTGCAGAAATTGATGGTGAAATGGGTGATGCTTTACCAGGATTGCAAGCTCGCTTGATGAGTAAAGCTTTGCGGAAACTTACAGCGTCCATTTTCCGCTCTAACTGTATGGTGATCTTTATTAATCAAATTCGCATGAAAATTGGTGTGATGTTTGGTTCTCCTGAAACAACAACAGGTGGAAATGCCTTAAAGTTTTATGCCTCTGTTCGTTTAGATATTCGCCGTATTGGCTCCATTAAAGATAGAGATATGATTGTTGGCAATCAGACCCGTGTTAAAGTGGTCAAAAATAAATTGGCACCTCCATTCAAACAAGTTGAGTTTGATATTATTTATGGTGAAGGTATTTCTAAATTAGGTGAGTTGATTGATTTGGGAGTTAAAGTTGGTATTGTGGAAAAATCTGGATCTTGGTTCTCTTATAATTCTCAGCGTTTAGGACAGGGGAGAGAAAATGCGAAGCAGTTTTTACGTGAGAACGCGGAAATCGCTGCAGAAATCGAGACAGCTTTGCGTCAAAATGCTGGTTTGATTGCCATTGAATTGCTAGAAAATGCAGGGGCAGATACAACAGAAAGCGATGAAGTCATTTGATGGGGCGTTTTTTTAGTGTCATTGCTTCATTTTAAATTTTTCTATTTTTATTTGTTCAAGTTTTTAACTATAAGATCGTTTATTTCTCATTTTTTAAGCAAATATTCCACTCTTTGATTAAATTGACTCCAAGCTTGGCAAAGAGGATATTTAATAAGGGTGGTTTTTGCTTTTAGTATTTTTTGCTGTATTTTGCAGGTGTTGATATGAATAGCGTTAAGAACATACGATCAACTTTCTTAGATTATTTTCGTCTTCATGGGCATGAGGTTCTTTCTTCTAGCCCACTTGTTCCACGGAATGATCCCACACTTATGTTTACAAATGCAGGAATGGTACAGTTTAAGAATGTTTTTACTGGACTTGAACAGCGTTCTTATAAAAAAGCAGCAACGGCGCAAAAATGTGTTCGTGCGGGTGGAAAGCATAATGATCTTGATAATGTTGGCTATACAGCACGCCATCATACATTTTTTGAGATGCTGGGCAATTTTTCTTTTGGTGATTATTTCAAAGAAGAGGCCATTTTTTTATCATGGAATCTTTTAACAAAAGAATTTTGTCTTCCCAAAGATAAATTGTTGGTGACGGTTTATCAGAGTGATGATGTTGCGGCACAGTTATGGCGTAAAATCTCCGGTCTTCCAGACAAAAAAATTATCCGTATTGCAACGGCAGATAATTTTTGGTCGATGGGCGAAACTGGTCCCTGTGGTCCTTGTTCAGAGATTTTTTATGATCATGGTGATGAAATTTGGGGAGGTCCTCCTGGAAGTGCGAATGAAGAGGGGGATCGCTTTATTGAAATTTGGAATCTGGTCTTTATGCAATATGAACAGCTTGACAAGGAACAGCGTATTGAATTGCCTCATCCTTCTATTGATACAGGTATGGGATTAGAACGTATCGCTGCTGTTTTACAGGGGGTGCATGATAATTATGATATTGATCTTTTTCGTGCGTTGATTACTGCATCAGTGGAAATTACAGGAGTTGAGGCAACTGCTGATTTTATGGTGAGCCACCGTGTTATTGCGGATCATCTGCGTTCAACGGCATTTTTGATTGCCGATGGTGTTCTTCCTTCCAATGAGGGAAGGGGATATGTTTTACGGCGTATTATGCGTCGTGCTATGCGTCATGCGCATCTTCTTGGTGCTAAAGAGCCCTTAATGTGGCGTCTTTTGCCTGCTTTAATTCGTGAAATGGGACAAGCTTATCCTGAGTTGGTGCGCGCTGAATCTTTGATTTCGGAAATTTTGAAATTAGAGGAAATGCGCTTTCGCAAGACTCTTGAACGAGGACTTGGGTTGTTAAATGAAGCAAGTACTCATCTTAAAGAAGGGGATGATTTAAATGGTGAAGTTGCTTTCAAACTTTATGATACCTATGGTTTTCCACTAGATTTGACGCAAGATGTTCTTCGGCGTCGTGGAATATCTGTTGATGTTGATACCTTTGATAAAGCGATGGAACGCCAGAAAGAGGAAGCGCGTGCCAATTGGTCTGGTTCTGGTGAAGCTCAAACAGAGGCAATTTGGTTTTCTGTTCGTGATCAGGTAGGAGCGACAGAATTTTTGGGTTATGAAACAGAAAAAGCCAAAGGTATTGTTACAGCTCTTGTGCGTGATAGTAAGATTGTTGATGATATTTCTTCAGGACAGAAGGCTATTCTTGTTGTGAATCAGACACCTTTTTATGGTGAATCTGGTGGGCAGATCGGTGATAGTGGTATCATTGCTGGTGAGAACTTTGTTTTTGAAGTGCATGATACACAGAAAAAGGCTGATGGGGTTGTTATCCATATTGGAGAGGTTCAAACTGGTCAGGCGGTGCTGTCTGATTGTGTAGATTTAACCGTTGATGGTGTTCGGCGTAAGAAAATCCGCGCTAACCATTCTGCTACTCATTTATTGCACGAAGCTTTACGTCAAGTATTGGGATCTCATGTGACCCAGAAGGGCTCTCTTGTCTCGCCGGAGCGGTTGCGTTTTGATTTTTCTCATCCAAAATCTGTTTCTGCAGAAGAATTGAAAAAAATAGAAGATTTAGCAAATGACATTGTTTTGCAAAATAGCGAGGTAACAACCCGCCTCATGCTGATGGATGATGCAATTTCTGAAGGAGCAATGGCACTGTTTGGTGAGAAATATAGTGATGAAGTGCGTGTTGTTGCTATGGGAAACCAGTTGGAGCAGGAAGAATTTAAAAAGAATTGGTCCATTGAACTTTGTGGAGGGACACATGTGGAGAGAACGGGGGATATTGGTGTAATTCATATTGTTTCTGAGAGTTCTGTAGCATCCGGAGTACGTCGTATTGAAGCTTTGACAGGTACGGCAGCGCGTCTTTATTTGAATCGTCAAGATGCGCGTCTTCATGAAATAGCTGATCTTTTAAAAACTTCTGCTACGGGTGTGGAAGAGCGGATTCAAATCTTGCTTGAAGATCGACGTAAACTTGAAAAAGAGTTGAATGATGTGCGCAAAAAAATGCTTTTGAATGATGGGAAGATACAAGGTAGTCAAGAAGATATTACCGTCATCAATGGTATTTCTTTTATGGGACGTGTTATGAATAATATTTCACCACGGGATCTTAAGGCGCTCGTCGATGCTGGTAAAAAACAGATTGGATCAGGGGTTGTTGCTTTTATTGCTGTTTCAGAGGATGGCAAGGGAAGTGCTGTTGTTGGCGTTACGGATGACTTGACGGATAAGTTGAATGCTGTTGATTTGGTGCGTGTTCTTTCAGTTGTTCTTGGTGGTAAAGGTGGTGGTGGACGTCCTGATATGGCGCAAGCTGGCGGTTCTGAGGGAAGCAAGGCTGATGAGGCACTTGCGGCATTAAAAGCTGCGTTGGAAGCATAACTTCTTCTCTGTGTTGTTTTGTGTTGCAATCTCTGAAACGGGTAAACAGCCTAGTTTTGGCAGAATGTGTAGTTTTAAAGGTGCAAACCAGTTCCCATCTTTACCATCATTTTTTAATTCAGCTTTACGGCTTTCAAAAGCATCTAGTGCAATATCATTTTAATAATGAAGATTACGCATTGCCTCACGCTTTTGTTTATTGCGTTCTTTAATGGGGTCACGCCCTTCACGTAAAACAGAGCGCCACCCAGTTGCCAATTCACGAGCTTGTTTTAAAAAAACATCTCGCAACGCTCCAAAGCCCATTTCACGGCGCCGACCATGAATGGTATAACGATAAAGTCATTGAGCACCACCATTATATTTGCCAGCTCCCAATGTTGCGACAGCCCTTGCATTAAAGCGATTCATAAGAAGCATTTTTAGTCCTTTCTTATATAGTTTTTACCCACACGCCAGCCCCGCTTGTGGTGTGCAAGCAGATGATTTTGATTGATGCAACATAAACAGATTTGAAATGAGAGAATCTTATGTTATTTGGGGTTCTCATTCAATATGAATAATGCTAAATTATTATTATAAATCAATATCTTGCAATCTGTTAGGAGAATTTTGTGTTTTAGATACTCTTCTTCTTTAAAGTCAGAGAGGTTATTTTATGATGCTATGGCTTCGTGTAAGGGAAATGGGTTTTCATTCTTTTCTTCTGTTTCTGGTTGATTGATTGACAAACCACTGGCTTTTAAGAGTTTATAGAAGCGGTCGCCTTTATCAATCAATTCTTGAAAACTTCCTTTTTCAATTAAATGCCCTTGTTCTAGAAAAAGCACAACATCCGCATTGCGTATTGTTGAAAGACGGTGAGCTATAATAAAAGTGGTGCGATTGTGGCTTATGCAATCAAGAGCATCCTTTACGCGCGCTTCCGTTTCAACATCAAGAGCACTGGTTGCTTCGTCTAGTATGAGAATAGGAGCATTTTTTAAAACAGCGCGTGCGATTGCTAATCGTTGTTTTTCTCCACCTGACAATTGAGAACCTTGCTCTCCAACTATTGTATTATAACAATCCGCTTTTTTGAGAATAAAATCATGAGCAGCGGCTATTTTTGCTGCTTCATAAAGTTCCTCATCTGTTGCAGTTTCTTTTCCTATCGAGATGTTGTCGTGAATAGTACGGTTGAAAAGACCGGCATCTTGAAATACTGTTGCTAGAGATTTTCGTAAGGATTCACGATTAATAGAGCGTATATTTATTCCATCAATGGAGATATGCCCAAATGTAGGCTCATATATCCGTTGCAAGAGATTCATTAATGTTGTCTTACCAGCACCTGTTGGTCCTACAATTGCAACGGTTTGTCCTTTTTTAATTTTAAAAGAAATATTAAAAACACCTTGAGAAGAGTTGGGGAATTTATAGGTTACCTGATGAAATTGTATCGCACCCTTAACATTTTGCAGAGAGGGTAAATTTTCAGGCTCTTTGCTGTGAAAGGTTGAGTCTTCCATTGCAAAAAATTCCTGTAGTTTTGCTTGTGAGGATACGGTTAAATTAATAAAACCGCTCATTTGATCAAGACGGCTAATCATTAATTGTGCGAATCCGACAAAAGCAACAACTTCACCTACACGTAATTGACCTGTTGTGACAAACAAAGCTCCAAGTAAAAGGACACAAACTATTGAAATGGTTGAAGCCATTCGATTTAAGCCACTGGCAAGAGCCCACCAATTGAGAACAGGATTTTGTGCTTTAAGCAGATCGCTTGTATGCTGATGCAATATGGAAGCTTCTTCCTTTATTCGGTTATAGCTTTGTACAATGGAAACGTTAGAGATTGAATCCGTGACATGTTTAAAAAGGTTATGATGATAACGCTCGACAGCGGTTTGCCCATCTTTTGTTTTTCGCATCACTAAACGTGCAATCAATACATAAATGATAGCAAGCACAACCAAGACTGTTGAGAGACGCCAATTCATGTTAAAAGCTATCGGAATAAGAACGAATAATGCAACAAGAGTTGAGAGATGTTGACGCATAAAATCAAGCCATATGGTTGACATAGAGTCTACAGCACGCAAGAGCGTATGAAGAGCATTAGAGGTTCCACGTTGCTGATGCCAGATTAGAGGCATAGCGATAATACGTTCGAAAGATTCTGTTAAAACAGCTAAGCGGCGTCTATGTATTAAGCGATCCGCACTTCGTGCAACAAGCACATAAGCGATAATATGAAAAAGACCAAAGCATACCCAAATTGTAAGGGTAACAATAATATCTGTTTTTTCTGTAATAGCGTCAATGACTCGTCCAAATAAAATAGGTTCTGCAATGGTGATAAGAGCCAACATAACATTAGCACTACAGATTAAAAGAAATGAATTTTTTTCTCTGTTTAGATAAGTGAGGACACGCACATAGGTTTTGAATAATGACATAGGTGATGATCTCCACTAGCTATCGCAAGCATAAAGCTTATCGATTCTTATAATCGCTAGATCTTGAGCTAATAAAATTTGCACGTGAAGAAAAGGCAATTTTAGATACTTATTGTAATATGGTGTGATAAAGTAGGCTTTATGGGTATCAATTTTTGCGTTTATACAAGGCAAGGCGTAGAACAGGCCAATAAAATTATTGGGCAAAATTATTTGGTAAGGGAACTTTCATGGCAGGCATAGAAATAAAAAAGGTTGAAGCAGATGAAAACGGAATGCGCTTGGATCGTTGGTTTAAGGTGCATTATCCAGGACTTGGATTTGGGCATTTACAAAAATTGTTGCGTTCTGGCCAAATACGCATTGATGGTGGGCGTGTGAAAACCGATACGCGCCTTCTCATGGGACAATCTGTTCGTGTGCCGCCTTTGCCTGTTGATAACAAGGAAAGCCTTTCTGTAACGGATAAAACAATTCGGGGACAGGATGATAGAGCTGTTTTGAAGAAAATGTTGCTTTATGAAGATCCAAAGATTTTTGTTTTTAACAAACCTGCTGGTCTAGCCGTACAGGGTGGTTCTGGTTTGACACGTCATGTGGATAGTATGCTTGAGGTATGGCGCAATAAAAAAGGTGAAAAACCGCGGTTGGTTCATCGTCTTGATCGTGAGACGTCAGGTGTGCTTATTGTTGCACGGTCAAGAGGGGCAGCTCAGGCTTTAACGGCTGCTTTTCGAACACGTGAAACGAAAAAAACTTATTGGGCATTGGTTCGCGGTGTGCCTAAAAAAAAGCAAGATAAAATTTCAACATGGATGGTTAAGGATAATGCTTCTCAAGGGGATAAAATGCGCGTTTGTGAACATGGGGAACCAGACTCTTATCACGCGGTTTCCTATTATCGTGTTTTAGATACGCGAGGGCGTACTCTTTCATGGCTTGAAATGGAACCTTATACGGGGAGAACACATCAGTTGCGTGTCCATGCTGCTCATATGGATCATCCTATTATAGGTGATGCAAAATATTTTTTTTCCGATAGTAATTGGGAGTTACCAGGGGGAATACAAAATCGCCTTCATCTTCATGCACGCCGGATTCGCCTTCCTCATCCTTCAGGGGGGATATTAGATATCGTAGCACCCTTACCACCTCATATGGTACAAAGTTTTAATCTTTTGGCTTTTAATGAGAATGATGGTGATATAGAATAGGTAAAATGAAAGAAGAGTTTTTGTTGTTTGTTTTTTTTGAGTTGTGCAGTTTTTTGCAGATTTGATATGACCTCTTTTACTTATTCTGAAGAAAATTCTTGAGAAGCAATCATTATGAAATAATTGGTTTTTAGTACTGAATTTGTCAATATTATTTACAGATTTTTGCCTACAGTTTTGCTTATGTTATCCTATTGTGCCGTAAAATATCGTCGTTTAGGGCGGTGATATAAGGCAAGGAAAACTTTACGTAAGGGGGATATGAGTTGGATATGTGAGACGAATGGATAAGGGCTGCTGTTAAGCAAGAGGATGAAAAGTAAAACGCACTGCTCTCTATTTGCGACAATGCGCGTTTTTCTGCTTTAAAGTTTTGTGAGAAGCATTTTAAAAAGCTGTAATGTAGATACCACTCTTATAAGTGAATAAATTGCAAGGTGATGAATGCGTTTTTACTGGCAAATTCAGCGCGTTTAAGCTTTTAAATCAAGATAAATTCTTTTTGAAAATGGTTCTAACAGTTGCGGCTGAAAGTGATAAGACACCATCGTTATCTTGTTTATAAAAGAGACATGAAATATAGTTTTTAATCAGATTAGTGTTGGTAAGATTTTTCCTTCTTTAGAGAGAGGAGGGAGGTAGCCTCAAACCTTCATCAAGGGAATCTTGAAAAAACAGTTGATTTTTTGAAAATATCAGAGGTGAAACAATATGCGCGAAATTTTGAATCATTTTGATAGACCATTGAATGAAAATAATTCTGTTCCGAAAATTCAAAATCTTTTATGCCAATCACTACCAAAACGATTTTATAGGGAAGTAAAGGTTTCTTGTGAGGAGGGAGGGTTTTCTCTGTTGTTGGATGGACGTCCAGTTAAAACACCGGCAAAGCGCCATTTCCTTGTACCAACAGAAGTGTTTGCCACATTTGTGGCGAAGGAGTTTGAAAACCAAAAGAAAGTTATTAATCCAGCTCAAATGCCGATGACGCGTCTTGTGAATACTGTGATTGATGGCATTGCTGATGATATGCAGGTTGTTTTTGAAGATTTCTTACGTTTTGTTGCATGTGATATGATCTTTTATCGTGCACAAACACCAAAAGAACTCGTACAGCGGCAATGTGAACAGTGGGATCCTTTATTAGATTGGGCCGAAGAAAAACTTGGTGCCCGTTTTTATATAACAGAAGGGCTTATGCATGTGGAACAATCACGCGAAGCTGTTCAAGCGGTAAGTAATTATCTGCGTAAAGTTGAATCTCCTTATATGCTTGCTGCACTGCATATGATGACAACTTTAACAGGGTCAGCACTTATTGCTCTTGTTGTTGCGGAGAGGAAAATGGATGCAGATCATGCTTGGAATATCGCCCATTTAGATGAAGATTGGATGATAGAACAATGGGGGGCTGATGAAGAAGCAATGATGCGCCGCGCTCATAAAAAAATTGAATTTGATGCTGCTGCTACGGTCATCACAACTTGTTTATAAAGAAAAATTTTAATTATACCTCCTTTGTTTTTTCATCATAGTATTTTTGTGATTTTCTGAGGATTGACTTTTATTTTTTCAAGACCAGGAAATGCTTCACTGGTGATGTTTAAGATTGCTTCATCATTCCCACGGATAAAATACCACTTGTCATTATCAAAAATGGCAATAAGCTCGGTTTGAATAGAGCATTTTTTTCCAGTATTTGTTATGGTGACAAATTCTACCGGTATAACAAAATAAGGAATACCATTATCAAGTTTGCCTTCACGTTTTTGTTTTTGGTCAATGTGGATACTTTCGATTTTATAATTTTCTGCCAACCGTTCTATTTGGCTTTTCATGATTTGTTGGAATTGTGATTTACTGAATTTTTTCTTAGCAGTGAAGCTGTCGATAATCTGGGGGGGAATAGCGTTTAAGATAGTATTTGCATCGGCATTTTGAATTGCTTTGCTGTAGGCAAATGCTGCTTGTTCAAGGTCTATAAGTTTTTGATTTGTAATTGTAAAAGATTGAGTTGTCGATATCGTAAAGGCAATGCATAAAAGAATGAGAAATAAAGAACGAATTCGTAGCATTAGAAACCTTATTAATTGATTTGAATGGATTCCATTAAATTATAAAGGAAAAGCATATTGGCAAAAAGCCACTTGTGCTTTGTAATGAGAAGAATATCCACAAAAATGGAGATTTTAATCTCCATTTTAAAATTAAAAGGAATGACTGATTATGCTTTAAACAGAATAGTACATATCAAACTCAACAGGATGGGGCGTTGTTTCATAACGTAAAACTTCTTGCATTTTTATTTGAATAAAAGAATTAATTTGATCATCATCAAAAACGTCTCCAGCTTTAAGAAAGTTACGATCTTTATCAAGTGCTTCAAGTGCTTCGCGTAGACTTGCTGAGACTGTAGGGATTTCTTTCAGTTCTTTTAAAGGAAGATCATAAAGATCTTTATCCATAGCCTGCCCAGGATGAATTTTATTTTTTATGCCATCAAGACCAGCCATTAAAAGTGCAGAAAAGGCTAAATAAGGATTTGCTGCGGGATCTGGGAAACGTATTTCTACGCGTTTTGAATTTGGTGAACGACTCATTGGAATACGGCAAGATGCAGAACGATTGCGTGCGGAATAAGCAAGAAGGACAGGCGCTTCATAACCAGGCACTAGACGCTTATAAGAGTTTGTCGAGGGATTGGTGAAGGCGTTTATTGCTTTTGCGTGCTTAATGATACCACCGATAAAGAACAAGCAAGTTTCTGATAATCCAGCATAATCATTACCAGCAAAGATTGGTTTGCTATCTTTCCAAATGGACATGTGAACATGCATGCCTGAGCCATTGTCACCAAACACTGGTTTTGGCATAAAAGTTGCTGTTTTTCCGTAGCTATTGGCTATTTGGTGCACGACATATTTAAAAATTTGCATCTTGTCAGCTTCGCGAACGAGCGTATCAAAGCGAATACCCAATTCATGCTGTCCGGCTGCTACTTCATGATGATGTTTCTCTACACGGACTCCCATATCTTTGAGTGCCGTGAGCATTTCAGAGCGCATATCTTGGCAGGAATCAATCGGGGGAACGGGAAGATAACCACCCTTCATTCGTGGGCGATGACCAAGATTGCCCGTTTCATATTCTGTATCATCATTGGATGGTAGTTCACTTGAATCGAGTTGAAACCCTGTATTATAAGGGGTCGTTTTATAGCGTACATCATCAAAGATAAAAAATTCTGCTTCTGGACCTATATTGATTGTATCACCTATGCCTAAAGATTTCATATAAGCTTCAGCTCTTTTGGCGATAGAACGAGGATCTCTACGATAAAATTCTTCCGAAACAGGATCGAGTACGTCACAGAATATGGCTAAAGTTGATTGCGCAAAAAAAGGATCAATATGTGCTGTTTCTGGGTCTGGTATCAAAATCATGTCAGATTCATTAATTGTTTTCCACCCAGCGATTGAAGAACCATCAAACATAACGCCATCGCTAAATGCACCTTCATTGATTTCTGAAATATCCATTGTGACATGATGTAATTTTCCTTGCGGATCAGTAAAACGTAAATCGACAAAACGGATCTCGTTGTCTGCAATCTGTTTGATAATATCTGAAGCGGTTGTCATATTGAAATTCCTTATATGAGATTGAGATGGATAAAAGTTTTGTCATTATTTGTCAAAGGGCATCTATACTAGAATCGCTAGTGCCTATATGAACGGCATCATCAATGGAAAAAAACAATATTTTTCCATCTCCTCTATGTTTTGTTGGGGCTGCTTTACGTATTGTATTAACGGTTTGTTTCAGCTTTTCATTGGCAACAACAATTCCAATCTTTATTTTAGGTAGAAAATCAACAACAGATTCAGCATTGTGGTAGAGCTCTGTATGTTCTTTTTTTTTCATGCTGAAATTATCTCCAACTTTATTTGGTCTTTATTAAACTGCTTCACATGTTGCATTGACAACTATCAGATGTCCAACAGATAGCTTGTACATAATTTGTACACAATTTGCACATAAAAAGTTGCAAATTATATTGCTTAAGATGTTTTTTAGAGAGCGTTTTACTTGTAGCATAAAGTTGAAGTGCTCTTATCTTTTCTAAGAAAATATATTTCCAAGGTTTATAAAGAATAAAAACAATATAATGAAAAGATATACCTTTCTTCGTTGTAGTACATTTTTATCTTATAATAGATAACCGCTTCAAGGGTTGGCATTCTATAAAGGTCGGCGTAGCAAGATTTCTTTCAGAAATTTTCCCGTATAGGAAGCAGGAACATGAATAATATCTTCAGGACGTCCAACGGCAACGATTTCACCTCCACGATCTCCACCTTCTGGTCCTAGATCTATAATCCAGTCAGCTGTTTTTATAACTTCAAGATTATGTTCAATGACGAGAACTGTATTGCCTTGCTCGACGAGTTCATGTAGCACTTCAAGGAGCTTAGAAATATCATGGAAATGTAGACCTGTTGTTGGTTCATCCAAAATGTAGAGTGTACGTCCTGTTGTTTTGCGTGAAAGTTCTTTAGCAAGTTTTACACGTTGGGCTTCACCACCTGAAAGCGTTGTGGCTTGTTGCCCCACTTTTATATAACCAAGACCTACTTTAATGAGTGTTTTTAGTTTATTATGAATACTAGGAACAGCCTGAAAAAATTCCTCAGCTTTTTCGATTGTCATATCCAAAATATCAGCGATAGACTGCCCTTTAAATTTTACTTCTAGCGTTTCTCTATTATAGCGTTTTCCTTTGCAAACATCGCAAGTAACATAAACATCAGGTAAAAAATGCATTTCAATTTTGATAACACCATCGCCTTGACATGCTTCACAGCGTCCTCCCTTAACATTGAATGAAAAACGTCCTGCTTGATAACCGCGCGCTTTTGATTCTGGAAGTTCGGCAAACCACTCACGAATCGGGGTAAATGCACCCGTATAGGTTGCAGGATTAGAGCGTGGAGTACGCCCAATAGGTGATTGGTTGATATCAATAACCTTATCGAGAAATTCTAAGCCCTCAATTTTGTCATAGATTGCGGGGCTTTGATGAGAGCCCATGATCTGATGCGATGCTGCTTTGAAAAGCGTTTCAATGAGAAATGTTGATTTCCCTCCACCTGAAACACCCGTTATGCATGTGAAGGTGCCAAGAGGGATATCCGTGCTGATATTTTTAAGATTATTTCCACGTGCTCCAATGATTTTAAGTGTTTTTGATTTTGATATTTTGCGTCGTTTGGTAGGGATTCTAACAGCCATTTTCCCTGAAAGATATTGCCCTGTCAGAGAGGATGGATTTTCTATAATTTCTTGCGGTGTACCTTGTGCTATGATTTCTCCACCATGAACACCAGCAGCAGGGCCCATATCAACCACATGGTCTGCTGTGCGAATGGCATCTTCATCATGTTCCACAACAATAACTGTATTGCCAAGATCACGCAGATGGTGCAGCATTGTCAAAAGGCGTTCATTATCGCGTTGGTGTAAACCGATGGATGGTTCATCTAAAATATAAAGAACCCCTGTAAGACCAGAGCCAATCTGGGAAGCTAACCGAATTCGTTGGCTTTCTCCTCCTGAAAGGGTACCAGAACTTCGAGAGAGGGTGAGATATTCAAGCCCTACATGGTTTAAAAAAGCGAGTCGTTCACGAATTTCTTTTAAAATACGGATTGCAATACTTCGTTGTTTTTCAGTGAGGTATTGGTGGATATTGGAAAACCAATCATCCGCTTTTAGGATCGAAAGTTCTGATATTTGCCCAATATGCATGCCGTGGATTTTGACAGCTAGCGCTTCTGGTTTCAAGCGGTAACCATGACAAGCTGGGCAGGGGGAAGAAGACATATAACGCTCGATTTCTTCACGTGAAAACGCTGAATCGGTTTCTTTCCAGCGCCGCTCCATATTGGGGATGATTCCTTCAAAATATTGAGTCATTTTATGCGAGCTTGAATTATTGCTATAAATAAAGGAGATTTCTTTGCCTTTTGTACCATAAAGGATAGCTTGTTGTGCTTCATCTGAGAGGACACACCATTTGTCGGTAAGTTTAAATCCATAAACTTTTCCTAATGCTTCTAAGGTTTGGTTGTAGTATAGTGAAGATGATTTCGACCAAGGAGCAATTGCTCCATTCTTTAAGGTAAGATTTTTGTTTGGTACAATTTTTTGGGGATCCATTGCCTTTTTAATGCCAAGTCCGTCACAAAGAGGGCAAGCGCCAAAAGGATTATTGAATGAAAAAAGACGTGGCTCAATTTCAGGAATAGAAAATCCAGAGATTGGGCAAGAAAATTTTTCTGAAAAAATAAGTCGTTTGTGTGTTTCATTTTTTGACTTATGTGCCGATTCCTTTGAGGTTTCTTTTTGTGCTAAAGGTTGGTCTGCCATTTCAGCAACGGCAATGCCATTTGCTAGCTTTAAACAGGTTTCAATACTATCTGCTAAGCGAGAGGCAATGTCATTGTTTACAACAATACGATCTACCACCACATCTATGTCATGTTTATACTTTTTATCAAGAGGAGGAATATCAGGAATTTCATAGAATTTTCCGTCAACTTTAGCACGTTGAAAGCCTTTTTTTAAAAGCTCGGCTAGCTCTCTTTTGTATTCTCCTTTTCGTCCTCGTACTAAAGGGGCCATAATAAAAATTCGTGTCCCTTCTGGTAAGTCCATAATTTGATCAATCATTTGGCTTACCGTCTGGCTTTCAATAGGAAGTCCTGTCGCTGGTGAATGAGGAATACCAATGCGTGCAAAGAGAAGTCGCATATAGTCATAGATTTCAGTGACAGTTCCAACCGTTGAACGAGGGTTACGGCTGGTTGTTTTTTGTTCAATAGAGATGGCGGGAGAAAGACCATCTATGCGATCAACATCGGGTTTTTGCATCACTTCGAGAAATTGGCGGGCGTAAGCTGAAAGGCTTTCAACATAACGGCGTTGACCTTCGGCGTAAATTGTATCAAAAGCTAAAGATGATTTGCCTGATCCAGAAAGTCCTGTGATAACGATGAGTTTATCACGAGGAAGGTCGAGATCAATATTTTTAAGATTATGTTCACGTGCGCCGCGAATGGAGATGTATTTTTGGTGAACCATATTCTGTCCTTGGCATATATAACAAAAATCGAGCATCACAACTAGGATAAAATTGTTTTTTAGAATTACAACGCGTTCAATTGCTCTAAAGGGGATAAAGAATGTAACTTCTGTGGAAAGAAAAACCTAGAAAACAGCTTTTTATTCTGTGGTGATCGAATAAAACTATGCGTTGTTATCATCTTTTGTTATAATTACACGATACGATATTTTAGAAAGGGTAACAAAATCCACATTGAAGGTCAATTGCAGATATGCAGATGACAAGGTCAAGATGGTAATGACCGCTCTATAAAAAAGATTATTTGCAAATTAAAATTTTGGAGTTTATGCGATGGCTGGTAGCCTTAATAAAGTTATTTTGATTGGTAATCTTGGTGCAGATCCTGAAATCCGCCGTTTGACCTCTGGTGATCAAGTAGCAAATTTACGGATTGCTACGTCAGAGAGTTGGCGTGATCGTAATACAAATGAACGAAAAGAGCGAACCGAGTGGCATAATATCGTTATTTTTAACGAAAATCTTATCAAAGTTGTAGAGCAATATTTAAAAAAAGGCAGCAAAATTTACATTGAAGGTCAGTTGCAAACACGAAAGTGGCAAGATCAAAATGGGAATGACCGTTATACAACAGAGATCGTTTTGCAAAAATACCGTGGTGAATTGCAAATGCTTGATGGACGTGGGAGCTCTGGTGGGGAGCAAATGCAAGGGGCAAATCAAGCGAGTTACGGCAGTGGTGGTTTTGCTGATAGTAGTTCAAATCAGAAAAATGCTTTTGGTCATCACAACAACCAACCAGAAGAAAGTTTTTCACATAAATTAGACGATGATGTACCTTTTTAATCATTGTTAGAATGCGGTATTATTATTGTTTTTTGTTGTTTGTTTTAAGATTGTTAAAGTCTGGGGAGATTTAAGTCTTGTGTATTTTATCTATGATTTTAAATACAAATAAATAACATGTTGAAAATTATTGTTAAATTTCCTTTCTCTCAAGAGAGAGAAATTAGCATTTTTTTGCATTTTTCGATATAAACAAAGTGAAATGATTCTTTTTTGAAAGTCTTGAAGCTGTGAGCGATCTTACTCCATACCCAGAATGTGATGTGCTGAATGGTATTGAACCAATCAGTATTATTGATGAAATGCAACGCTCTTATCTTGATTATGCGATGAGTGTGATTGTTTCGCGTGCACTTCCGGATGTACGTGACGGTCTCAAACCTGTTCATCGGCGTATTCTTCATGCCATGAATGAAATGGGACTTTCTTTTAATAAGCCTTATCGTAAGTCTGCAGGGGTTGTTGGTGAGGTTATGGGGAAGTTCCATCCCCATGGTGATGCTTCAATTTATGATGCTTTGGTGCGTATGGCACAGGACTTCTCTTTGAGAAATCCCTTGATTGATGGTCAAGGAAATTTTGGTTCTGTTGATGGTGATCCGCCGGCAGCAATGCGTTATACAGAATGTCGCTTAGAAAAAGTTTCACAAGAGCTATTAGCAGATATTGATAAAGAAACGGTTGATTTTCAGGATAATTATGATGGGCGAGAACGTGAACCGATCGTTTTACCAGCACGTTTCCCTAATCTTTTGGTTAACGGATCAGGTGGTATTGCGGTGGGAATGGCAACCAATATTCCTCCCCATAATCTTGGTGAAGTCGTGGATGGTTGTATCGCTTTGATTGATGATCCCAGTATCACACTTGATAAAATTATTGAAATTATTCCAGGTCCTGATTTTCCTACTGGTGGTATTATTCTTGGCCATTCTGGTGTTCGTGCGGCTTATGAAACAGGACGTGGTTCCATTATTATGCGCGCTAAAGTTGATATCGAAGAAATTCGCAGTGGTCGGCAGGCAATTATTGTGAGTGAAATTCCTTATCAAGTTAATAAAGCAACGATGATTGAGAAAATGGCTGAATTGGTGCGTGATAAACGCATCGAAGGAATTGCTGATTTGCGTGATGAATCTGACCGTGATGGATATCGCGTTGTTATTGAACTCAAAAAAGATGCTGTTGCAGAAATTGTTTTGAATCAATTGTATCGTTATACGCCACTGCAAACTTCTTTTGGTTGTAATATGGTGGCATTAAACGGGGGAAAACCTGAACAGATGACGTTGCTTGATATGCTGCGTGCATTTGTTTCTTTTCGTGAAGAGGTTGTCAGCCGGCGGACAAAATATCTTTTGCGTAAAGCACGCGAGCGGGCCCATGTTTTGGTTGGTCTTGCTCTTGCTGTTGCCAATATTGATGAAATTATAGCGCTTATTCGTAAAGCTCCTGATCCACAGACAGCGCGTGCGCAATTAATGGAACGACGCTGGCCGGCTGCTGATGTCGCGCCTTTGATTAAACTTATTGACGATCCCCGTCATATTATCCATGGGGACAATACTTATAATCTTTCTGAAGAGCAGTCGCGCGCTATTTTAGAATTGCGTTTGCAAAGATTGACAGCACTGGGGCGGGATGAAATTGCTGATGAATTAAATAAGATCGAAGTGGATATTGCTGATTACTTAGGTATTTTGGCATCGCGTTCACGCATCATGGGCATTGTGAAAGATGAATTGAATGCTCTTCGTGAAGAATTCGCTACGCCTCGACGTACTGTGTTTGGTTTTGGTAGCGCTGAGATGGAGAGCGAAGATCTGATCGCGCCAGAGGATATGGTGGTTACTGTGAGCCATAGTGGTTATATTAAGCGCGTTCCTCTCAATACATACCGTGCGCAACGCCGTGGTGGAAAGGGGCGTTCTGGTATGTCTACAAAGGATGAGGATTTTGTTACACGATTATTTGTGGCGAATACACATACACCGGTTCTTTTCTTTTCATCACGTGGGATTGTTTATAAAGAAAAAGTTTGGCGTTTGCCACTTGGTACGCCGCAGTCGCGCGGACGGGCTTTGATTAATCTGCTTCCCTTACAGCAAGGTGAGCGCATCACAACGATTATGCCCTTACCAGGAGATGAGTCGCATTGGAGTGAATTGGATGTTATGTTCGCAACGACGCGTGGAACGGTGCGCCGTAATAAATTATCAGATTTTGTTCAGGTGAATCGTAATGGCAAAATTGCCATGAAACTTGATGAAGAAGGAGATGAAATTCTTTCTGTTGAAACTTGTACGGAACATGATGATGTCGTGCTTATAACGGCTAATGGACAGTGTATTCGTTTTCCTGTCGTTGAGGTTCGTGTTTTTGCAGGGCGTAATTCAGTTGGAGTGCGTGGTATTAATTTAGCTAATGGTGATAAAGTCATTTCGATGACACTCTTAGAACATGTTGAAGCCACATCGGTTGAGCGTTCTGCTTACATCAAACGTATGATTAATGAGCGCCGTGCTGTGGGGGCTGAAGCCGAGACGGATGATATTGTCACTTTTGATGAAGAAGAGGGAGGGGCAGAAACAGAGTTGACAGAGGAACGCTATGCAGAGCTTCATGCACGCGAACAGATGCTTTTAACAGTAAGTGAGTTTGGTTATGGGAAACGATCTTCCTCCTATGAATTCCGTATTTCGGGACGTGGCGGGAAAGGAATTCGTGCAACGGATCCATCTAAAACGGCTGAAATTGGCAAATTAGTGGCGGCTTTTCCGGTAAATGCGCAAGATCAAATTATGTTGGTATCAGATGGAGGGCAGCTTATTCGTGTTCCTGTTGAGGGTATTCGTATAGCGGGGCGTTCGACTAAGGGCGTGACGATTTTCAATACAGCGGAAGGCGAAAAAGTTGTATCCGTTGAGCGTATTTCTGAAGCCGAGGATGATGATAACCAATTAGATGGTGAGGCAGGGGAACCTTCTAATACGGTTGATGTGAGCGAGAAGAAATAATTTTGAAAAGTGTAGAGTGAAATGGAGAAAATTGCTCTTTATGCGGGTTCCTTTGATCCTTTTACAAATGGTCATCTTGATATTTTACAAGGCAGTTTTGCTTTAGCTGATAAGGTCGTTGTGGCTATAGGGGTACAGGCTAAAAAAGAACCACTTTTTAGTTTTGAAGAGCGTGTTGCTTTAATTACTGGGGCAGGAAAAGAGTTGTTAGGTATAGGTCCTGAACGGTTGCAGGTTATTTCATTTGATACTCTTTTGATTGATAAGGCGCGTGAAATTGGTGCTTCCTTTCTTATTCGCGGGTTGCGTGATGGCGCTGATTTTGATTATGAAATGCAAATGGCGGGGATGAACAATATCATGGCTCCTGAATTGCAAACGGTTTTTTTGCCAGCGAGTGTTTCTGGGCGGGTAATAACTTCCACATTGGTACGTCAGATCGCTTCTATGGGAGGTGATGTAACGCCCTTTGTGCCTGCAAATATTGCGAGAGCTTTGTGCTTAAAATTTCAATTTTCAGGAGAGCATGATTATGTATCTTAGGTTTTTTGCTGTTTTGACATGTCTTTTTTGTTTTTTTTCATTAAGTGCTGTGGCAAATGATTCTAACGCCACTGATAACTCTAATGTGCTTGTTTTATCACTCAAAAATGGTGATGTGGTGATACGTCTTCGTCCTGATCTAGCGCCAAAGCATGTTGCACAAATCAAAAAATTAACAAAAGAAGGTGCTTACAACAATGTTGTCTTTCACCGTGTTATTCCAGACTTTATGGCACAGACTGGTGATGTAAAGTTTGGAAAAAAGGACAGTGTAGAATTTGATCTTAGGCGCGTTGGTATGGGAGGCTCACATTATCCTAATATACCGGCGGAGTTTTCAAAGCAGCCATTTAAGCGTGGTACTGTTGGTATGGCACGTTCACAAGATCAAAATTCTGCTAATTCTCAATTCTTCATTTGTTTTGCTGATGCTGCTTTTTTAAATGGTCAATATACGGTTATTGGAGAAGTCATAAAGGGAATGGATGTTGTTGATAAAATTAAAAAAGGGTCCACAAGTAATAATGGATCTGTAACAAATCCTGATGTTATTAATGCTGCTGTTTTGCAAGCTGAGAGATGAATTAAAGGAGACTAGCTCTATGGCCGAAATGAGAGATTTAGAAAATACCTTAATTCTTGAAACAACCAAGGGTAAGGTGACTATTGAACTTTTTGCTGATTTAGCTCCTAGTCATGTTGCACGTATTAAAGAGCTTGCGCGCGAAGGGGCTTATGATAACGTTATTTTTCACCGTGTTATCGATGGTTTTATGGCGCAAACTGGTGATGTGCAATTTGGCAAAAAGGACGGTGAAAAATTTAATTTATCACGTGCGGGTATGGGTGGTTCAGAGAAACCTAATTTAACAGCAGAGTTTTCGAAACTTTCTCATAAGCGTGGTACAGTTTCTATGGCACGCAGCCAGAATCCAAATTCTGCTAATTCACAGTTTTTTATTTGCTTTGCCGATGCTCCTTGGCTTGATCGTCAATATTCCATATGGGGACAGGTTATTGAGGGCATGGAGAATATTGATCAAATTAAGCGTGGTGAACCTGTTGTAGATCCTGATGCAATCATTAGAGCTATAATTGCTGCGGATATAGAATAGGATTATCCATTTCAGCTGTAAAAGCACTAAGTGAAGATATTTTCCGTCTGATTGTTATCTTGTGTGTTGTGAAGAATAATTGTCGCGATTTTAATCTATAAGAGGATATGGTGTATCTTTTCACGCATTAAACTTCGTTCCTTTTAGAGCTAATGAGATCACGGCATGTTGTTTTGCCATTTTTGGCAAATATCGCACTATAAGAGAGAAAGTATAAGATTTAATGTTGACGTGATACCGCTTGCTTGTAATTTTGATAAGATTAATCTGTTTAACAATAAATATTTAGAACTTATTGTTTTTATAGCCATTTTATATTTCAGGTGCGTTGGTTGAAACTTATTTTTTATGTAAATGCAATTTGCTAAGCAATTACCGCGTGTAATAATTTGCATTGGATGTATTTGTTTGGATAAAATGATGATTTTGCTTTGCGTTTTTGCGCTTTTGGCAATTCTTTTTCTGAAAGCAAGTATTCATATATCAATGATATATGGTAATTTGAGTATAGATATGAGATATAATTTTGATATAAGCAATAATATGCTTATTTCAATATAATATATTATTTTATTCATATAGTAATCAAGGTGTGGTGAGATATAGAAAGCAAAATATGGAGCTTTTTTAGTTGTAAAAAAAGTGACAAGCTATTCTTTACGAATTTGCATTTTATGAGAAGATGAAGGAGAAGCTTTAGGCTGTTTACGTTTATCTATAGACGTCATTTTTTCTATGAAAGTAAAATCTATTTGAAACTCTAGGCAAGATCTTAGAGATTTCTTCTATCAATATAAAATTCTCTAAGTATGATCAGCTAGTGAAAGTATGTGAAAATAAGAATATTGTTGTTAAAAAAAATCTCACAACTCTCTAAAATTTATAGTGAGGGAGCATGGATATCTTGGCGTGTAATGTTGTTAGATCCTTCTGAGAAATGGAAATTATTACGTTGATTGTGATCATGGCTTGGTCGTGAAGATTTCTTTATCTCGTTTCATTTTTTATGCTAGTGACATTGTTTAGCAAATCGAGAATCAATCCATAAAGTTTATGATGCTACCTCTGAAGAGAGGTATAGCTTTTCTTTCTATGGCAGTATGAAACTATGGAAGTAAAAAGACGAGAGTGATGATAAAAACATTTCATTATAGAAAGATTGCTCAAGATGGTTATGCCCGTCGTGGTGAAATTATAACGGGTCGTGGGGCTATTCGTACACCTGCATTCATGCCAGTTGGGACGGCAGGAACTGTTAAAGCTATGTATATGGACCAGATACGTGCTCTTGGAGCAGATATCATTTTGGGCAATACTTATCATTTAATGTTGCGTCCAGGAGCCGAGCGTGTTGCGCGTTTAGGAGGCTTACATGAATTTTCACGCTGGTTTGGACCTATTTTAACCGATTCTGGTGGGTTTCAGGTTATGTCATTGGAGGGAATACGCAAAATTACTGAACAAGGTGTGATATTTCGCTCTTATATTAATGGAGCGTATTATGAAATGAGTCCAGAGCGTTCGATTGAAATTCAGGGGCTTCTTAATGCGGATATCCAGATGCAATTGGATCAATGTATTGCATTACCTGCAAGTAAAAAAGAAATAGAAGCTGCTATGGAACTTTCATTGCGGTGGGCACAGCGTTGTAAAACAGCTTTTGGTGAGCAGCCAGAAAAAGCATTGTTTGGTATCGTTCAAGGTGGTGATAATATGAAATTGCGTGAACGTTCTGCCCAAGCATTAAAAGAGATGGACTTGAAAGGCTATGCTATTGGAGGGCTTGCTGTTGGTGAACCGCAGAGTGTTATGACTGCTGTATTGGATGTTACTTGTCCGATTTTGCCAGAAGATAAGCCACGTTATCTCATGGGAGTTGGAACACCTGATGATATTTTACAAAGCGTTGCTCGTGGTATTGATATGTTTGATTGTGTAATGCCAACACGTGCGGGGCGTCATGGTTTGGCTTTTACACGTTTTGGAAGAATTAATTTGCGCAATGCGCGTTATGCGGAAGATCCACATCCTCTTGACCCACAGTCTCTTTGTCCTGCGGCAAATGATTATAGTTGTGCTTATTTGCATCATTTGATTAAATCTGGTGAATCTCTTGGTGGTATGTTATTAACTTGGAATAACCTTTTTTACTATCAACAACTTATGCAAGGAATTCGTGATGCTATTGAGGAGGGGTGTTATGCCGATTTTTGTGCTGAAACCCGTGCTTTATGGGCGCAAGGACGCTAAAGAGTTAATCCTCATGCATTGGTATCTGCTTTTTCATATTGTTCAATTTGTTTTGTATTAAAAGTTTTACTAAAGAAAAAGTGGAAGATGCTTTTTAAAAGCACAAAACTGTCTTGGAATAAAACATGATTGCACAGCTTTATCGAGGTTATTCTTTTTGCAATTGTGATAGTGAACAGAAACTGTTACTCCGGTACGCGCTACCTGATCCGGAGAAAAACAGTTTGTTTCTGTTTCTAATAATTGTTTAGAGCAACAATGTTAATGAGGGGTTAGCGAACCCTTAAAGAAGTATGAAAATTGTGCTTTTATAGACTAATTTTTGTATTTTTTTCATGAGAAAATGAAGTTTTAAAAAAGTTCTCTCATTTAGGGGGTGGCTATGAAGCTGATTTCATTTAAATTGTAAGTGAGAAAATTTTAAATAATGAATATTTTTAAGTTCTTAGCTTATTTTTATAAGAATATTTGCATAATTGAAGTTCTGTATTCATTACGAAATGATTGTAGTTGCTCTATCGTTTAAAAACAAATTCTATTTATAAATACGCATTTTAAAGCTAACGCTGTTGTTTTTTTCGTTGTGGACGATGTTTTAATGATACGTTGAAATTTTTAGATGTAGATGTAAGACAGGCTCTGAGTTTATTTGTGCCACGTTACAGATATTTATAATTGAAATATCACGATATAGAAATGATGACAGTGAAAAATTCTCATAAACAAAACATTCTTGCATCAGGGGTTGATTCTCATACACGGTGTTTGGCAATTTTCGCTCTTGCGGTGGGAAGTTTTGCGATTGGTACGGCAGAGTTTGTGGCAATGGGGCTACAGCCAGAGATGGCGCAAAGCTCATCTGTTGATATTCCGACAGCAGGTCAGTATATTTCTGCTTATGCACTGGGTGTTGTGATTGGAGCTCCTCTTTTAGCTGTTGTAACAGCTTCTTTCTCACGTAAAACTGTTTTGGCAGGATTGATGTTTTTTTATGCGCTGGCAAATATTGTTAGTGCTCTTTTTTCTGATTTTAGCATATTGATAACGTTACGCTTTATCAGTGGACTTCCCCATGGCATTTATTTTGGTCTTGCGACTCTGGTTGCAGCTTCAATGGTGGAAATGAATGAACGTTCCAAAGCTGTTGGCTATGTTATGCTTGGTTTGACAATTGCGACCGTTTTAGGAGCACCAAGTGCAACTTGGATTGGTCAGCTTGTTGGTTGGCAGATTGCTTTTATCCTTGTTGGCGCTCTTGCTTTATTATGTTGTTTACTTATTTGCAAGTTTTTGCCCTCTGATTTGCATCTCTCAAAAACAAACCCTCTACGCGAACTTTCTGCATTAAAGCAAAAACAAGTATGGTTTCTTTTAACGATGGTTTCGATTGGAGCCTCAGGATTATTTTCTGTTTTTACTTATATTAAGTCAACATTAATGCATATTTCTGGTGTTCCGCTTGAGTGGGTACCATTTATTATGCCGTTAGTTGGATTTGGAATGGTGGTAGGAAATCTTTTAGGACCTAAATTTGCAGTTAAAGTTGGTCTTTCACCAATGATATTTTTTTCTATGCTTTGGAGTACATTTGTTTTTTTTCTGTTTTTCTTTTTATCCCATGCTTCGTTAACGGCAGCATTAGGATGTTTTTTTGTTGGTACTTCTTTTGCCGCTATGCCTTCTATACAAACAAAAATCATGGATATTGCTCTTCATGGACAGATTTTGGCAGGAGCATTAATGCAATCTGCTTTTAATATCGCCAATGCTCTTGGTGCAGAATCTGGAGGATTGGTTTTAAAGTTGGGCTATAGTTACGAATATACCGCTCTTGTTGGAAGTGTTTTAACCTTCTGTGGATTAGTGATTTTTTGCATTTCATGGTCTATGGAAAAGCGTGTTTAATATTTTTGATTTATTCAGCTTTTTGATTGTCCTGTTGGATTTTTTAATATGCTATAGGAAACACGTAGAGCAAATGGAATACCAAGAAAAAATAAAAGACTAATCAGTGCTACAAGCAGGGTTTTTGCGGCTGAAATCATCCCTACTACTCCTCCAGGATTAAAGAGACCAGCAAGATTGGTAATTGTTCCTGCAAGTGCTGCGCTTAATGCAGCTGAAAAGAGTTGTACAGAGGTAAGGGATTCACTAGCACGTAAAGCATCTTCATCATTTGCACATTGTAATATTCGTTTTAGCAAATGCGGCCATGCTATGCCAGCACTCATCCCGATAGTAAATAATGAACATAAAATGATAAAAATATATTCAGATGGAGAAGTGTTTGTTGGAACGAGCCATAAAAGAATGCTTATGCCCAAAAGACTTAATAGAGGGGAATATATAATGAGGCTGTGAACTTTTTTTGTGGATATACCAGCGCTTGATAGAGAACCACATGTCCAACCAAAACTCATGAGTGATGCTATATAACCGGCAATAAGTGGAGACTGTCCATGAAGCTCTTGAAGAAAAAGTGGAAAATAAAGCTCTATACTATATACAACTATAGTTATAATAAGTATTAATGCATAGACAGGAAAAAACTCAGAAGAGAAAGAAAAAGAGTTGCGCGGTAACATAGGATGAAGTGTAAATGTTTCGATCTTTGCTAGAACAAAGAGAAGACTCAATCCGATCACTAAACCGCAGATTTTTGCAACTGTAGCATTCATAGCTCCCCCAATAGAAATGATAAAAATCAACAAAGTGAGTGTGAGGAGTTGTGCGAGGGGGAGTGGGGATTTTGGAATATCATTTTTATTTTCTTTTGGTAAAACCTTAAAGGCTATGATCCAAAAGATTATTGCTAATGCCCCAATGATCCAAAAAGACGCCCTCCATACACCATAATGTATGCAAATGCCACCGATAGCTGGTCCTAACAGGGTTGATATTCCCCACATTCCAGAGATAACACTCAATGCATGTGACCACACAGATGGATTGAAGATAATACGTATCATAGAATAGGATAGGGATAGTAAAGAACCGCTTCCAAATCCTTGAATAAAGCGCCCTATCAAAAATAAGAGCATAGTAGATGCAATACTACATGTAAAGGTTCCTACAATAAAGATCAATCCAGAGATAATATAAGCTTTGCGAGGGCCTATTTTCCCTAATATTTTTGTTGCAAATGAAGTTCCAAGAAGTGATGCTATAATAAAAACAGTTGCTACCCAAGAATAATAAAGATCACCGTTCATCTCACTCATAAGAGAGGGTAAAATAGTGATAACAATATAGATATTGGTGGCGTGTAACATAACACCACCTGTAAACGTCAAAAAGCGAATACCATTCTTCCCCCATAAGAGTACAGACCAGCCTTGTTTTTTCACTGTTATTACTATTTAGTAAAAAGTTAACTTCCCTTACTTTATAAGACAGCTCTTTGACTTTGCCAAGAGAGATTCAAAGCTCTTCTTGCGCAGAGCTTTGAAATTTAAATGAGATTATAATTTAATACTCCATTACTTTTTTAAGATTTTCATTAATTTTATCAAGGAATCCTGTTGTAGAGAGCCATTTTTGTTTAGGTCCAACCAAAAGGGCAAGATCTTTAGTCATAAAACCTTCTTCAACGGTTTTAATACAAACTTTTTCCAATGCTGTGGCAAAGTTTTTTAATTTTTCATTTTTATCCAATTTGGCACGATGCGCTAGCCCACGTGTCCATGCGAAAATAGATGCAATAGAATTTGTTGATGTTTCTTCATTTCTTTGATACTGGCGGTAATGGCGTGTTACTGTACCATGTGCAGCTTCTGCTTCAACAATTTTACCATCTGGTGTCATGAGAACAGAAGTCATGAGTCCAAGCGAGCCAAAGCCTTGAGCAACGATATCTGATTGCACATCACCATCATAGTTTTTACATGCCCAGACATATCCACCTGACCATTTAAGTGCAGAAGCAACCATGTCATCAATGAGGCGATGTTCGTAATATAACTTACGATTTTCAAATTCAGTTTTAAATTCTGTATCAAATATTTCTTGAAAGATGTCTTTAAAACGACCATCGTAAGCTTTTAGTATGGTGTTTTTTGTTGAAAGATAAACTGGAAGATTCCGCTGTAGTCCGTAATTAAAAGATGCGCGCGCAAAGTCGCGGATGGATTCATCAAGGTTATACATAGCCATAGCAACCCCTGCGCTTGGAGCGTCAAAGACATCATGTTCGATAACTTGATTGTCATCACCAACAAATTTAATACTTAATTTTCCTTTACTAGGAAATTTAAAATCCGTTGCTTTATACTGATCACCAAAGGCATGACGCCCGATAATAATTGGTTTTGTCCAGTTAGGTACAAGACGTGGGACATTCTTGCAGATAATAGGTTCGCGAAAAATAACTCCCCCTAAAATATTACGAATCGTACCATTTGGTGATTTCCACATTTTTTTTAAGTTGAACTCTTTAACACGTGCTTCATCTGGTGTGATGGTTGCACACTTTATGCCAACTCCATATTTTTTGATAGCATTGGCAGAATCGATCGTTACCTGATCATTGGTTGCATCTCGATTTTCGATAGAAAGATCATAATATTTGAGATCAATGTCGAGATAAGGATGGATCAATTTATCTTTGATATATTGCCAAATGATCCGGGTCATTTCATCCCCATCAATTTCAACAACGGGGTTTTCTACTTTGATCTTTGCCATTAGAAGTCCTTTTTTGTTTAAGTAATATTATATTTTATAACACTTTCAGACTTGTTATGAAAAGTAAAAACAAGAATGATGAAGAAAGCTTCAAATATGATATCAATTAAAGAGATGTCTTTCTAGCAAGTAAAAATTTTATTGGGGAGTTCATGTGTTAGGTGGATCTTACTGATGGTATAGGGTTTGTTCATTTTATTGACAGTTTTTTCAATTATTATATGAGCTTAGTAAAGTTATGATTTGTTAGTGTAAAAATCCACGGTGATAAAGAGGGGATAATGAGGAAATGATTATATAAAATCATTTTTTGTCAATCTTTCAGGATATTCCGGAAATGATTAAAGTCACTTTGAGTAAAAAACTTATAAAGGCTAGAGCTAAGCTTGAACAAAAACTTATACTATATATTGTTCGTACAGCTTATAAATTCTCCCTTAATACGAGATGGAATCAAGAAATTCTATTGTTGATTGAGTTCTCACTTTATAATTATAGATGTGTAAACTATAGCACCATTCTTGAAAAAAGGAAGAAATTATAAAGCAATTTTTATGATTCCTTGTATGCAGATACACAAAAACATATTCAAAATCTCATTCTTTAACTTTAAAAGAGTACATAAATAATATATTATCTATAATAAAAGAAGCTATGGTAAACCTAAAGACAGCTTAGAATCACTCAAGTAATTTTTATAAAAAATTTGCCAAGAACGCACTCTGTAGAAGCATATTGGAAAATCCTATTCCCGCATCTTTATTTTAGCTCCCCTAATCCTTAAAAAAGATGTGAGAAATCAATATGTTATTTTATAAAAAAGAGAGTATGGTACGCCCAAGGGGAATCGAACCCCTGTTTCCGCCGTGAAAGGGCGGCGTCCTAACCGCTAGACGATGGGCGCAGACCAATGATGAGGCTTATAGAGAGGATCTTTTTAATTCGCAAGCCCTCTCCGTGATTTTTTTGAAAAAAACATATTTTATGAGATTATTTTTTGCTATGCTTCTCTGAAAAGTGGAATAAATAATCATTTTTCTCTCTGTTTACTCTATGCGGTTAAATGAGGAGATTTTTGGAAGAGATAAGAGTTTACTGCTTCTTGCTCTTTCCTATATTTAAAATCTTTTTGTTTGGAGGTTTCTGTGCGTGGAGAAATTAAATTAGGTCGGTGTGCTCATAGTTAGCCAATATTTGAGGATTACGTTATATATAAGCCAAGCGTATGGTTCTTGTGTTGAGATAAGACTTATGAAGACGTTTGAATGTAGGAATAGACGTTCAAATTATAAGACACTAGCAGGATATGTAGTATCCACTTCTATTGTATTATATTCATCTTTTTCGTTTTTCATAACTTAAGTTTTTTCACCGAGCGTTATTTATCTTTAGATTTTTTGCTTTATGCTTTGTTTATTGAGTTTAGTTTTTATGAATAAGATTTTGTTATTTTAGAATAAAACTATTTTTTGATATAATTTGTTAATAAAATCTGCATCTATAGATTTAACAGTTTCCATTGAGAATGTTTGCAATAGTTTACATGGAATATATTAAAAAAAATGTTAGACTAGCGGGTATGTTTTTCTATTGAAAATGGATGAATTATAAGTTTTATGCAATGTAAAATCCTGTTGAGAATATGGGATATTTCCATAAGAGTGTTTGTGACCAATCCATTGAAAAATATATAAAGAAATATGGGGGCGTAATTAAAATTTTTATGCGCCATGCAATATCCAATATTTGAATCAGTCATTTTATAGAGATTCTTAATTTTTGAAAAAAAATGTTGGTGTTTTAGGAATTTTGATTACGTGAGTGGTGGTGTTGTACGAGGGTAAAAATTGGTTTAAATAGAACGGGGGACTTCTTTAGATTATACTGGTTATAAGTGTTATTTGGATTGGTTAGCAGGTTATTTAAATATTTTTTAGAGAAGATAGGGATAAGCAGTTAGATAATGAGAGAGGCTTTAAGGATTGGCATTGCGGGTCTTGGTACTGTTGGTAGTTCAGTTATTCGAATTTTACGTGAAAAAGCCAATAGTTTGGCTGACCAATGTGGACGTGCAATCAAAATTGTTGCAGTTAGTGCACGTGATAAAGACCGTAACCGTGGCATTGATTTGAGTGATGTAAAATGGTTTGATTCACCTGTAGAAATGGCTGCTTCTCATGAGATTGATGTTTTTGTTGAGCTTATTGGTGGCGAATTAGATGTTGTGTATACAGCTGTTAACAAGGCCCTTGAGGTGGGACATCATGTTGTTACTGCTAATAAAGCGCTTCTCGCCAAACACGGCGGGGAACTTGCTGTTAGTGCAGAAAAGAAAGGTGTGTTCCTTCATTTTGAAGCCGCCGTTGCAGGAGGAATTCCTGTCATTAAAGCGATGAGAGAATCACTTGTTGGTAATCATATATCGCGGATTTATGGCATTCTTAATGGTACATGCAATTATATATTAACGCGCATGTTTACAGAAGGTCTTTCATTTAAAGATTGTTTGGAAGATGCACAGAGGCTTGGTTATGCTGAAGCGGATCCCACTTTCGATATTGGAGGTCATGATACTGCTCATAAGTTAGCTTTATTGACAAGTTTGGCATTTGGAACGACGGTTTCATTAGATGATGTTTATGTTGAAGGAATTAGCAATATTTCGCAGATTGATATCCGTGCGGCTGATGAATTGGGGTATCGGATTAAGCTTTTAGGAGTTGCATTAAAGACTGATACTGGAATTGAACAACGTGTGCATCCAACAATGGTGCCAACATCATCAATGATTGCGCAGATTCACGGTGTGACGAATGCTCTTTCTATTCAAAGTGATTTATTAGGTGAATTATTGTTTTCTGGTCCCGGTGCTGGGGGAGTGGCAACAGCATCAGCGGTTATTGGTGATTTAGCTGATATAGCCAAAGCACGTCCTGGTTTTCAGTATGCACCTGTTTTAAGAAGTCCAGCATTGAGGCTTGCTCCTCACAAAAAAGCGCGTATTTCTCATCATGCAGGTGGTTATTTTATTCGTTTAAATGTTCATGATCGTGCTGGGGTTTTTGCAGCGGTTGCAAAGCATATGGCTGATAATTACATTTCATTAGAGTCGATTGTTCAAAGGCCTTTTATAGAAAGCCAGATGCTCAAAACAATCATCTTAATAACGCATGAGACAACGGAAGTGAATGTACGGAAAGCACTTGCTGCAATTGAAAAAGATGGACATCTTGTTGCAAAATCTCAATTTATTCGTATTGAGCCTATAGCATAGAACTGATAATTTGTTTATGGTGAGCAACAAAGGCTGGAGTGCTTTTTCTCTTGTGGAAAGTGTGCATCTTTGCCAAAAGCGTTCTTCTTTATATTTAGATATTTAGCAATAAATGCTAGTATCTGTTGTAATGCTTTTTCAGTAGGATTTTTTATATGCTAGCAACTCAGAAAATTTTAAATGGGCTTGATCGTATTTTAACCCTTGAATTGGTACGCGTAACTGAACGTGCTGCTGTTGCTGCGGCACGCTGGCGTGGACGTGGTGATGAAAAGGCTGCTGATCAAGCTGCTGTGGATGCCATGCGTCAGGAACTTAATCGGTTGCCTATTGATGGTACAGTGGTTATTGGCGAAGGTGAACGCGATGAAGCTCCTATGTTGTATATTGGAGAGAAAGTAGGTTTACAAAACGGACTGGCAATTGATATTGCACTTGATCCACTTGAAGGAACGACAATTTGTGCAAAAAATCTTCCTAATTCTTTAGCGGTGGTTGCTATTGCTGAAAAGGGTAACCTTCTTTATGCTCCTGATGTTTATATGAAAAAAATTGCTATTGGTCCTGGTTATCCAAGGGGTATTGTTGATATAGATGCGCATCCTGCTGATAATATTCACGCTCTTGCTAGGGCTCGGGGCGTGAGCGTTAATCAGATTACCGTTTGTATTATGGATCGTCCTCGCCATACAAAACTGATTGATGAAGTGCGAGCAACGGGCGCATCAATTCGTTTAATTGGTGATGGAGATGTTGCAGCTGTTATTGATACAACTGATCCAGAGGAAACGGGTATTGATATCTATATGGGGATTGGTGGAGCACCAGAGGGCGTTTTAGCTGCTGCAGCTTTACGCTGTATTGGTGGACAGATGCAAGGGTGTTTGCTGCTTGATACAGACGAAAAAGTCGTACGTGCAGCCAAAATGGGGATCGATAACCCCAATAAAGTTTACACAATGGAAGAAATGGTAAAGGGTGACGTGTTGTTTTCTGCAACAGGTGTAACGGACGGCAATATGCTTTCTGGTGTTAAATTTACTTCTCGTTATATTCAGACGGATACTCTTGTAATGCGTTCACATACGGGAACAATTCGTAATATTAAAGCACAGCATAGGGATTATTCAAAGTTTGATTAACCACGTCTTTTGGCTGTAGCTCTTAAAAAATATCTTTTGAGAACGTATGCTCCCATGAGGTTTCTAAGAAATCCACTCTCATGGGAAATATTGACAGTTGTAATTAGAGAGACCTTTTTATTCTTATTATGAGAGCTTGACAGAATGTACCCAGCCATTTTTATCTTCTCTATTACCTTTTTGAAGGTCAACGAGCTGTGTACGAAGTTGTTTTGTTATCTCACCAATCATTCCATCTCCGATAACAAATTCACCGCCTTTATATTTGAAATGACCAATTGATGTAATAACGGCTGCCGTACCACAAGCAAAAGCCTCTTTAAGATGGCCACTTCGTGCATCTTCTTTAAGGGCTTCAAAAGAATAAGGACGTTCTTCTATCGTTAGTCCCATTTGTTGAGCCAACAGTAAAATTGAATGACGTGTTATTCCTGGAAGGATAGTGCCACTAAGTGCAGGTGTCACAAGTGTATTATCTGCCATAATAAAGCAAGCATTCATACCACCAAGCTCTTCAATCCACTTATGTTCAATCATGTCAAGAAAAAGTACTTGGCTGCAATTATTTTCAGTTGCGATTTTTTGTGCAAGTAAGCTTGCTGCATAGTTACCTCCACATTTTGCTGCACCTGTTCCACCAAGACCAGCACGGCTATAATCTGTTTCAATCCATACGCTCACAGATTTTTCTTCTCCTTTGAAATATGATTCAACGGGAGATGCTATGATACAGAAAAGATATTCTTCAGAAGGGCGAACGCCCAAAAAGCTCTCATTGCCAAACATGAATGGACGTATGTAGAGGCTAGCATTTGGATTTCCAGAAACCCATTTTTGATCAATTCTTACCAATCGATGAACAGCATCTAAAAAAATATCCTCTGGCAATTCAGGCATAGCTAAGCGTTTTGCTGATTCTATGAAGCGCTTTGCATTGGCATCAGGGCGAAACAATAAAATACGCCCATCTTTTGCGCGATATGCTTTTAAACCTTCAAAAATTTCTTGCGCATAATGCAAAACAGCACTTGCTGGGCTAATTTCTAAAGGTTTGTATGGAGAAATAACAGCGTTATGCCAACCTTTGGTGTTAGTCCATTGGATGGTACATATGTGATCTGTAAAAAATTGCCCAAAACCTGGCTCTTTAAGAATACGCTCACGTTCTTCATCTGAGAAAGGTGATGGATGTTTTTCTATTTTAAACGGGATTGATGATGTAGGAGAGTTCATAAGTAAAACCTTTTGCGATATACTTTATTTCTAGGTGTTTTGTATTATAAAAATAAAGAAGTTCTTCTAATATAGCACTCTATTATTAGCAAATCAGTTGTGTCAATGCCTTATTATAAAATTAAAAGAAGGGCTATTGAGAGATGTTTTGTTGCTGTTTTATATTTTCCTTCTCAATTTAATCAAATCATCAGGAACCTTTATACATATTGGTCGTTTTCTAAAAAGTGTTTGAATAATTTCATATATGCATATCTTATAACTTGAAGGTAGGGGAGTTTAGAAAAGGAATTTACCATGATTAATAGAAATTACCATACATACGAGGAACGTATCGCTGAAGAACAGAAAGAGCGTGAACAGCGTAATGCAATTGGTAAAGGTATTCTTGCCATTCTTCTAGCGCTTTTTTTACTCTGGTTTATTTTCGGTTTTTTAGGATCTTTTTTTGAAAAGTCCCCTGAACATGTATCTCACTATAATACGACAGAATCAAGCCAAACAATAACAACTCCGAAAAAAGATTTAAATCCAACAACTCCAGTACCTTATACCTATAGGGATTAAGGACTATCTTTATCTCATGAAAAAAATCCTTAAGAGGAAACTAAACCAACATGGGTTAAAGAATAAAATGACCTATAATCTATGGAAAAATTGATCAGATAGATTTTAACTTCTGAAGTTGGTCGATAAATTAATTGCTCTAAATATAAACACTGCAACGGGTTTAAATAAAAACCGTTGCACTGTTTTATTTACCGTGTGATGAAGCAACTTCCTCCATAATTTTTGATATTTTCACAAAGGCTTATGGCATCATTTCGGTTTTGTGTTTGAATCCGAACACGATAATAGGTTCCTTTTCCTGGTATGAGAGCAGATTGAATATTTACAGGACGAACGCCGATAAGGGATCCAAATTTAGACTTCATTTTTTTCAATGAATTCCTAGCTAGTTCATGGGTTGGTTGGGATGCAAGCTGGACGTAATAATTCTCTGAATTTTGTATGCTTATTTGCTTTGATAGTGTCGGGTGAGAAGCAGCATGTGTCTGTAACTGTGAATTTTTCTCTGCATGTGAAGGCACTGGTATAAATTTTTCTTCAATATCAGAATGAGGAGCATTTTCCGCTATTATTGCATCAATATCACTGGTAACTTTATCTTCTGTTTCTTTGTTATTTATATCGGACTCATGCGAAGCAACAGGAGACAAATTTTGAAATTGCTCTACTGTCGTTTGATCACTCGTTTCTTTTATTTCATCTGTGATTTTTCTTTCTGTGAGATTTCTTGGTGCTAATACAATCGTGCCGTCGTGGTTTACGATAACAGTTTGTACTTCTCTTGTTGGAATGGTGTGATTGATGGCTTCGTTTACTGCGTCGTCGACATCGGTTTCAGCAAAATAAGGAGATAAAGAATCTGTCGTGTCTTGTTGGTTTACTTCCGCTAAGTCTTCAGGCTGTTCAGAATTATCAATAAGGAATTTTTGTGTATTTTCTTGTTTTTCATTTTGCCCAGTTGTTTGTTTATAAATATCTAAATTATGAGCAACATCATCTTTCGTTTCAGTTGATTCTTGTTTGAATTTGAAAGGTGTATTGTCAGCATGGATAATAGGGACTCCTTCATTTTTTTCTGATGGCGTAAAAAAATGAGAATAACCAACAAAACCAATAGCTATTAAAATAAAAAGAAGAGCACTTTTGACAAGAGTTTTACCAACAATAAAACTTTTTACAGGAGGAGGAGCTGATGCATAAGTCGAAGTTTCATCTACACCTTTGTATGATGGACTCTCAGTAAAAGAGGAGGAACTATACTCCATATTGTCAGTGGGAAAAGAGTTGGAATTTTGATTTTGAGAATTTGTATATGCATCTTCTCTTGGATTTTGCATGGTTTGATGAAAGATTTCATTGAAAATTTCATTTTGTTGTTGCTGCCGCGAAAAATTTTCTTCTGAAACATGTCCGATATTGAGGACATCAGCAAATTCTTCTTTTAAACTATCCGTCGGTATGTCATATTCTGGAGCTTCATAGGGAACCTCAGGCACCATAATGGGTCCAGTTTTTTCTACGAGCTCCTCTGCAAATTTATAAGTATCGACATCTGGAGGAGGAGTGTTTTTATGCGTATAGTTATGAGCAAAGAAACTATCCGTTTGGTTTGTTGCAAAAGTCTCCGATGAGGAGCGTCTATCCTTTAAATTATTTTGATTATAGGGACTTTCTTTTTTACTGCTTTGCTCAGAGATATTTTCAGCAGCATTGATATATTCGGTTTGAGTATCATTATATTTTTGATTTTTTTCAGCATAAGTTTCTTGTTGTAAAAACTCTTCTTCATAAAACTTGGGGGAATTAGTTGTATGGTGCTCTTGGGGAGAGTCTTCTAAATCAGAATGTTTGTTTATCTGTGTTGCAGCATCTGAGGGTGATGAGAAGTTTTGCATTGTCTCATTTCTTCCAGTATCTTCTTTCTCTGCAATAAGATGAGAAGAGGAAAAAAATACGTCTGTAGAAGGGGGAGAGACATCAGTACGATATTCTTGAACTCGATTTTTTTCATTAGCCGAAAATTTATAGGGATGTTGCACAGAAGTATCGTAGAACTTTTGATTGTTATCATCATTTTGTTGTACGCTTCTAGTATTTTTCTGATTTTCTTGCTGCGAAATTGTTGATGAAAAGCGATCAATGTGTTCGATGTGCCCTGTTGCAATTTCCTTGTTAGCGTATTTATCCGCTTCGTCAAAAAAGGAATCCTTTGATTGTGCACTAAGATCACTTTTTTCAAAAGAAGTAGTTCTCTTTTGAGGTGATTGATTTTGGGGGATAGGTAACGGAGAAAGCGCATCTAAAATCTGCTCTTCATCATGATTCATAGGTAAAGAGTTTTCTCCTTTAGGTAAAAAGCTCCTTCTTTCTAAATGCTTGAAAGAAGAAGTTGAGGCAACATCTGGGGTTGATTCACCGCCGACTGTATGTAAATCCCATTTCTTCTTTTGATCATTACAGGATAAGTCGTTTGTTAAATTATTTTCAAGTTCCACTTCTAGGAAGGACAAATCAAAATCATCATAGGATGAAATTTCAGGGGGGGATGGAGCTTTAGAGGAAGGAGACATCGCTTGATCAGTCTGTATAGAAGAGTGATCATTTTGACTTTCGCTTTGTTTGCGCGGATTAAAAATTCGCGTAAGTCTCTCTAAAGGATCATGATGTTCATGATCTTGTTTCATTTCGTGTGGATTCTTGCGATCGTTATCGCTCATAGCTTTTCTCACATGATGATCTGCATCTGCGTGCAATAAATGGTTAATTTTGATTTGTTATTTAATTACAATTTTCCCCTCTTTATCAAAATATACGAAAAAGTTTATTAATAAAGTACCTATTTTATGTAATTATAGAACTTTTTCAACGCATTTCTATTGGGGCTTCGACTCCTATAATTGTAAGTCCTGATGATAAAATATTTATGACAGCTTGTACTAAGCCCAATCTGGCAAGCGATAGTTCCTTATCATCAGGCTGAATAAAGCGTAAATTCAGATTATCACTTCCTTTGTTCCAATGGGTATGAAAGCTAGAAGCCAGATCATAGAGATAAAATGCCAATCGATGTGGTTCTTTATGAATGACCGACTGTTCAATGATACGTGGATATTCAGACAATTTGCGTATTAAGGATATTTCATTATCGTCTGTTAATCGGTTAAGGTGCGTGATTATTGTATCATTTGGAAGATTTTCAATACGAAGAATTTCTTGTGCTTGACGAAGGACAGAATGACAGCGTGCATTTGCATATTGCACGTAAAAGATAGGGTTATCTTTTGATTGTTCTGTTACTTTTGCAAAATCAAAATCAAGAGGGGCTTCACATTTGCGATATAACATCATAAAACGGACTGGATCGCGGCCGACTTCTTCTACAACGTCACGCAAAGTGACAAATGATCCCGCTCTTTTTGACATGCGTACAGGTTGACCATTGCGAAAGAGCTTGACTAATTGGCATAAGAAAACACTCAATTTTGCTTTATCGCTAGAAATTGCTTTTGCCATCGCTTCTAACCGCTTTACATAACCAGCGTGATCAGCCCCTAAAATATAAATCATTTCATCAAAATGACGATTGAACTTATCATGAAAATACGCAACATCTGCAGCAAAATAAGTGTAAGAACCATCAGATTTAATTAAGACACGATCTTGGTCATCTCCTACATCTGTTGAACGGAACAAAGTTTGTTCGCTTGGTTCCCAGTCTTCTATAGTTTGCCCTTTGGGTGGTGGGAGTTTGCCTTTGTAGATATAACCGTTTAAGGTGAGGTCATTAATCGTATTACGAATAGCACGCGCATCATCTGCGTAAAGCATTCGCTCTGAGAAAAAAATATCGTGATAAATATTAAGGGCTGCTAAATCTTCGCGAATCATTGACATCATTGCATGAATGGCACGTTCTTTTACGATAGATAAAGCTTTCTCTTTGTCCATAGTAAGCAGTTGGTCACCAAATTCTTGCGAAAGTGCTTGTCCTAAGGGTATCAAATATTCACCAGGATAGAGACCTTCTGGAATTTCATTGATTTTTTCTCCAAGAGCTTCGCGATAGCGCAAGAGCACAGAGTGAGCGAGTATTTCGATTTGTTGACCAGCATCATTTATATAATATTCTTTTGTAATATCATAGCCGGCAAATTGCAGCAAATTGGAGAGAACATCTCCAACAACAGCACCGCGGCAATGTCCCACATGCATTGGTCCCGTTGGATTTGCTGATACATACTCAACATTGATACGTTTTCCTTGCCCCATAGAGATACGACCATAGGAAAGACCTAATTCAAGCATCGATTTTATAATATCTTGCCAAAATGATTTGGTCAGCTTTATATTGATAAAACCAGGGCCAGCAACATCAATATGCTCAATAGAGGGGTCATTTTTTAAAAGATTGATAATTTTTTCTGCAAGTATCCGAGGATTTAATCCAATAGGCTTGGCAAGCACCATAGCCGCATTGGTTGATAAATGACCATGGGAAGAATCGCGTGGAGGATCAACAGTGATTTTTGATAAATCTAAATCTTCTCCATTTTTTCCTTTTATATCAGATAACTCAAGTGATTTTTTAATTTTTTTCTCGAAGTTTTTAAAGACATTCATATTCAACTTCCATCATGGTATTCAAAAGCAGTTAAATGAAATTATCTGTATAGTCAAATAAACGGTGATATTCACGTAGAGCATAGGGATCGGTCATACCTGACAGAAAGTCCGCAATGTGACGTGCTAACTCATGATTTGTTAAGTGCGCTGTTTTTTTGCACCAATTTTCAGGCAGGTTCTCTGGTTTTTTATAATAAGAGTCGAATAATTTTTGGACAATGCATTTTGCTGCATTACGACGACTAAGAACTTGATCATGGTAATAAAGATTTTTAAACAGGAAATCTTTGAGTTCTTTTTCATAAATGGCCATTGTGGGGGAAAAGGTAACAATGGTTTGTTTTGCGTGGTGAACATCATTGCTGCTTGTGGGGTTGATTTGTGCTAGGTTTTCTTGTGATTGTTTTATGACATCTTCAACCATGGTTGTTATTTGTCTTCGTACCAGTGCGTAACCACGACGAGCTTGATCGAGCTGTGGATGTTCGTCTGTGATGTCTTTTAATAATTTTGCTGTTAATGAAACTTGTTCGAATTGATCAAGTGTTAAAAATTGTGAACGTAGCCCATCATCAATATCATGCGCATTATAAGCAATATCATCAGCAATAGCAGCACATTGTGCTTCGAGTCCAGCGAAACAGTCAAGCTCAAGATCTTGCTTTGCATTGTATTGTAGAATATCGATAGGAACTTCTTTTTGGTTTGCATAAGGACCTAAAAGGGGACCGTTATGTTTTACAAGTCCTTCGAGTGTTTCCCATGTCAGGTTAAGTCCATCAAAATTTGCGTAGCGTTGTTCTAGCTTTGTGACAATGCGTAATGCTTGTGCATTATGGTCAAACCCGCCATAAGGTGCCATTGCTTCATTGAGGGCATCTTCTCCTGCATGACCGAAAGGCGTATGCCCAAAGTCGTGAACAAGGGCAATGGCTTCGGCAAGATCTTCATCAAGACAAAGTGCACGGGCTAATGTTCGTGCGATTTGAGAAACCTCTATTGAATGCGTCAGCCGTGTACGATAATGATCACTTTCATCAGCGATAAACACTTGTGTTTTGTGTTTGAGGCGTCGAAATGCATTAGAATGAATTATGCGATCTCTATCTCGTTGAAAAGGTGACCGTACGGTATTCATAGTCTCATAAAATAATCTTCCACGGCTTGTTTGCGGATTGGTACTATAGACCGCTCGAGTTTGGTAATTAATATTACTTATATCCATTGCAAGCTGTCCATTCTCATCTTAAAATTGAGGTTGGTTTATTAACTTCTCTTTAGTTAACAATACTCTTTCTTGATAGTTTAATGCAAGGATATACAGAATGCGTGTGAATATTTCAGATGTTGCTGCCAAGCAAATTGCTCAGATACTTTTGAGTGAACCCGATAAAATAGGATTACGTATTTGCGTTGAAGGCGGTGGGTGTTCGGGTTTTTCTTATAAATATAGTTTGGTTTCTGAAATGTGTGAGAATGATCTCGTTCTCAAAAAAGATGGAGCTGTCGTCTTTATTGATTCATTATCCCTTCCCTTTATGGAAGGGGCTGAGATTGATTTTGTTGACGATCTTATGGGACAGTCTTTTCAAATTCACAATCCCAATGCTGTTGCATCGTGTGGGTGTGGTGTGAGTTTTTCAATTTGAGAGTGATGATTTTGTGATATTGTTTCTTGAAAAAATGAACACTTTGGTCAACAATGTGAAAATGGGTATTTTTACAAAAAGATTGAGCCGGTGGTTGTGCGTGGTGTTTGGCTTATTGATTTGGAGCTATTGCGCCTTTTCTAAAGAAGGAGAAGATCACCAGCAGACGCAATTAAAAAGCTTTATGATAAAATCTTCAGATTATGAAGCAGATCATGAAAAAGAAAATAAAGAAAATTTTGTTGCTCAAAGCCAGCTTATTTTGCATGCTCGATTAAAAAATAGCAATGAAGATATCGTAAAAGGGCTCATATGGCGGGTTTATGCGCCCATCTTAGGGATTGATAATAAATTACCACTCATTGCAACTTATAAGGGGGGGAGTGCGCGTTTTGATTTAGAACCAGGGAGCTATCTTGTTCACCTTTCATTTGGTCACGTGAGTGCAGTACAGCATGTAGATTTAGAAAGTAGACAAAATCTTGTGAAGAATTTTGTCCTTGATGCTGGTGGTATTATTTTTAATGCTACACTGCTCAATGGTGCAATCAATGAAAAGGAATTGCGTTTTACTCTTTATGAGGATGAAAAAGAAAATGATGAAACTGGCGTTATTTTATCAAATATTAGTGCTCAATCAATTGTGCGTTTGAAAGCTGGCCGTTATCATGTTGCTTCCCATTATGGTTCTATTAATGCTACTGTTCGTTCTGATGTCCAAGTCGATGCAGGTAAAATTACAGAAGTCACTCTTGAACATCAAGCTGCTCAAATTATTTTAAAGTTGGTACGGCAAGAAGGAGGCGAAGCGCTTGCAGATACAAGTTGGTCTATTACCAATGATTCTGGTGATATTGTTTATGAGACAGTTGGCGCGTATGTTTCACTTGTATTAGCTGAGGGGGAATATATTGCGATTGCTAAAAATCAAGATAAAATTTACCAGAAAGCTTTTTCTGTTGTTTCTGGCCATGATGAGGAGATAAGTGTGGTAGCAAATGCACAAAATATGCAACGAATCGATGAGGAAATAGATTAACAGCTAAGAGCGGTTTATCGCATAAAGGATAATGAGAGACAGGTAGAGGGTTTTGGTGGTAGAAATTTCAACAGTTGGTGTTTTTTTTGCTGGTGCATTGTCTTTTTTATCACCATGTGTTTTGCCATTAGTTCCTCCTTATTTATGCTATATGGCAGGGATTGGTATTGATGATTTTCGTTCAGAAAAGCATCAGAAGAAAACGTTTATACGATGGGGGCTTTTATCCTCTGTTGTTGCTTTTGTACTCGGTTTTACAACGGTTTTTATTGCTTTAGGTGCCAGTGCAAGCACAATTGGTAAGTTTATCGGTTATTACCGAGATTGGTTTGCACTTGCTGCTGGAGTTATCATTATCATTTTGGGTTTAAATTTTTTGGGTCTTTTCAAGATTGCTTTTTTATTTCGTGAAGCACGTTTTCAAACACGAGGAACGCCTGCTGGTTCTTTAGGTGCTTATGTTATTGGTTTAGCTTTTGCATTTGGTTGGACACCATGTATTGGTCCAATTTTGGGACCTGTCATAACTTTGGCTGGGACAAAAGAGACTGTAGGTGAGGGAGCACTTCTTTTGGGAGTTTACGCATTAGGTCTTGGAGTACCTTTTATTTTAGCAGCTCTCTTTTCCAGCAATTTTATGAGATTTTTAAGAGCTTTTCGTATTCATTTAGGAAAAGTTGAAAAAGTTATTGGTATTTTTTTGGTTGTTAGCGGCATTTTATTTTTAACAGGTTCTATGCAAGATCTTTCCTTCTGGCTTTTGGAACATTATCCTTCCTTGAGTCATGTTGAAGCTCTTCGTTGGGACAATATTACAAGTTTTTTTGGATTTTCTCGTTAGTTTTATGTGTTTTTATGGTTAGAAATTGTCTTTCTATTATCCTTGCAGCAGGTGAAGGGACGCGGATGAAATCGTCTCTTCCTAAAGTATTGCATAAAATTGCTGGATTGCCTCTTATATGCCATGTCATCAAACAAATAGAAGCGGCAGGGACTTCGCAATTAGCTGTCGTTGTAGGATTTGGTGCTAAAGATGTCACGGAAATTGTTCAGTCCTTTGCAAAAAATGCAATGATTTTTGAACAAGAAGAGCGTTTGGGAACTGCTCATGCTGCTCTTTCTGCTCGTGCAGCTTTGCAGAAAGGGGTTGATGATGTGCTTATTGTTTTTGCTGATACCCCTTTGATTGAGCAAAATTCATTGCAACAAATTCGTGCACAACTTGCTGGTGGAGCAGATGTGGTTGTGGCTGGTTTTCATGCTCTAGAGCCAACAGGATATGGGCGTCTTGTTGAGAAAAATGGTAAACTTATCGCGATCGTAGAAGAAAAAGATGCCAGCGATGAAGAAAAAAAGCTCTCTTTTTGTAATGGTGGAATTTTTGCTCTTCAGGGAAAGCATGCTCTTTCTCTTTTAGGTCAGGTTGGTAATAACAATGCGAAGCAAGAATATTATCTCACGGATATTGTTTCTATTGCCGCGCGTGAAGGATTAGATATTCGTATCGTTGAAGTGCCTTTTGAAAATATTTTAGGGATTAATAACTGTTTTGAACTTTCTGAAGCTGATGCTTTGTGGCAAAAGCGTAAAGTACGTGGTCTCATGTTGTCTGGTGTGACAATTCTTAAACCAGAGACCGTTTATTTTTCTTATGATACAGAGATTGAACCTGGCGTTGTCATTGAGCCAAATGTTTATTTTGGGTTAGGGGTGAGAGTACAATCTGGTGCGGTTATTCATGCATTTAGTTATCTAGAGGGAGCGGTGGTTGGTATGAATGCGCAGATTGGGCCCTATGCACGTTTACGTCCTGGAACAGAGTTAGCACGGTCAGTAAAGGTTGGAAATTTTTGTGAAGTCAAAAAAGCTCGGGTAGGAGAATTCTCTAAAATTAATCATTTGAGTTATGTGGGCGATGCAGAAATTGGTACACATAGCAATATTGGAGCTGGTACGATTACTTGTAATTATGATGGCGTTCATAAATATAAAACCACGATTGGTAATCATGCTTTCGTTGGGTCTAATTCAGCACTTGTTGCCCCCTTAATAATAGGGAATGGTTCATACATTGCTTCAGGAAGTGTTATTACTGAAAATGTTCCTATGAATAGTATGGCTTTTGGGCGTGCACGACAAGTGACGAAAAAGGATTATGCAACGAAACTGCGTGCGCGTTTATTAGCAGATAAACAGAAAAAGTGATCATTTTCAGTCTCTTTCGTTATTTGGGGATGATCTGGAATTTTGTAGGAGGCTTATTTTAGATCTTAAAGTTTGAAATAAAGATAGTTTGATTGTTTTATGAGATTATATAAAACTCAGATGTGAGTTGGAGCTTTTTTTTTAATGTGTGGGATTATCGGAATTCTTGGAAACAGATGTGTTACATCCTCTTTAGTTGATGGTTTAAAACGTCTTGAGTATAGAGGCTATGATTCTTCGGGGGTCGCAACAGTTCATAAGGGGAGGCTTTATCGCATACGCGCTGAAGGTAAGCTTGTTCATTTAGAAGAAAAATTAAAAAAAACACCTTTAGAAGGAAATTTAGGAATTGGCCATACACGTTGGGCGACCCATGGAGTTGCTGTAGAGCGGAATGCTCATCCTCATGTAACTGAACGGTTGGCGATTGTTCATAATGGTATTATTGAAAATTTTGTAGAATTACAAAAGGAACTTATTGCAGATGGTTATAGCTTTGAAACAGAAACAGATACGGAGGTTATTGCACATTTAATTACGCGTGCATTAAACAGTGGTCTTTCTCCACAAGAAGCCATGCGTACAAGCTGGAAAAGATTGCAAGGTGCTTTTGCACTTGCTGTTATTTTTGAGGGTGAAGACAATCTTATGATTGCTGCTCGTTGTGGACCACCATTGGCAATTGGCTACGGAAAAGATGAATTTTTTGTTGGATCGGATGCCATTGCTTTGGCACCATTCGTCAATCGTATTAGTTATATGGAAGATGGTGATTGGGCTGTTTTGACACGAGAGGGGGTAACAATTTACGATACGGATAACCGATCGGTAAAACGTCCTATGACAACATTGTTTGACGGAAATTTATTGGTTTCTAAGGGTAATCATCGACATTTCATGCATAAGGAAATGTTTGAACAACCTGAAGTGATCTCTCATAATTTAGCGCATTATCTTGACCTTGTAAACCATACGGTTCGCCCACTTGAGAATTCAATTGATTGGAAAAATATTAATCGGATCGTTTTTGCAAGCTGTGGAACGGCTTATTATTCAACTTTAGTTGCGCGTTATTGGTTTGAAAAACTTGCTGCTTTAAGTGTTGATAATGATGTCGCTTCGGAGTTTCGTTATCGTGAACCCCCTCTCACTTGTGATGTATTATCGATATTTGTTTCTCAATCTGGTGAAACAGCTGATACATTGGCTTCTTTGCGTTATTGTCGTGAACGTGGTGTAAAAACCGCGACAATTGTGAATGTTGAGCAATCGACAATGGCAAGAGAGGCTGATTTTATTCTACCAACGCGCGCTGGACCAGAAATTGGTGTTGCTTCAACAAAAGCTTTTACCTGTCAGTTAACAACGCTTGCTGCAATAGCGCTTGGGGCTGCAAAGCAACGGGGATATCTCTCAGAGGAGGCGGAGCATCAGTTTGTTCAACAATTGGCAGAAATTCCACGTATTTTTAATGAGGTCTTAAAGCTGGAGGATAAGATTGAACATATTTGTCGTGATTTAGCGCATGCAAAAGGTGTCTTGTATCTTGGGCGAGGGACTTCTTATCCTATTGCTTTAGAGGGGGCGCTTAAACTGAAAGAGCTTTCTTATATTCATGCTGAAGGTTATGCCGCGGGTGAATTAAAACATGGACCAATTGCGTTGGTGGATGAGACAATCCCAGTGATTGTTGTTGCACCTTATGATCGGTGGTTTGAAAAGACTGTTTCTAACATGCAAGAAGTGGCAGCACGCAATGGCCGTATTATTTTGATCACGGATAAGAGAGGGGCAGAAGCAGTTCATCTTGATACTTTATCAACGATTATTTTACCTGATATTCCAGAATTTATTACACCTATTATTTATGCTTTACCTATTCAGTTAATTGCTTACCATACAGCTGTTTTGTTAGGAACAGATGTGGATCAACCGCGTAATTTAGCAAAATCAGTCACTGTTGAGTAAAAATGATTTTGTATTTTGAGATTTTGCAGGAATAATTTTAAGAATACAAAAGATTACTTAAGAGTGGTATTTATTTTTTACAGAATAGAGATGAGGTATTGTTTCACGCTTTTGTTTCTCACGTTCTTTAATGGTGGTATGCGCCTCACGTAAAACAGAACGCCAATGTGTTGAGTATTTGCGTACTTATTAAAAAAAGTTTTTCAATGCTTTTCAGCCCATTTTTGTGATAGCGTCCGTGGATGGTATCGTGATAAAGCTGTTGAAGCAGCTACCTCCTTTGCGCTTATGACCTTTAATCGGAATAATATCAAAAAACACAATAAAGTCAATATGTTGAATGAAATTATTTTATATGAATCCACTTAAGAATCCACACTTTTATACGTGATTCATTTGACCATTTTTTATATAAGATTGCCATGTATGAATAGACCATAAAAAGCAAATCATGATGTAAATATTATAACGCATATGTGCATTCAAATGAAATGAAAAGCAGTTATCATTCATAACAGTTCATAAATTTTATGATACGTTTTTATCATTCAAAAATCGCATGC
>NZ_JAQITB010000109.1 GCF_028618515.1 Bartonella sp. ML69XJBT | reverse complement strand
TTTTAGCATCGCCATAGACGTCAACAAAAAAGCCCTTTACTTTTGCATTCTCAGAAACCCGAGCGTTTTGAAAGACGCGTGCTTTATCATACACCCAGCAATTACCCTCATGAGAGAGGTTATCTTCGTTTTCAATATAGCCCCCTAAATCGCCTTTTTTGACATCTCCAAAATCTCTTAAAGCTCTAATTCGCGTTAAGAAATGACCATCGATATATTCACAATCATCAATAAATTCGTATTTTGGAGATCTTTTTTTTGTATTAACAATAGAATTCATAATAACACCTAATGGTTTGAGTTTTGAAATTGACACCCTATAAGGGCGTCGGGCGCTCAAAACACAGCCATTAGTCTGTTGTTACACTTTTCCCATAGGGTATTGTATGGTGTAACTACACCCGACAAAATCATCATATATGCCAATTAAAGCATAAAAGATAGTCAGTTTTTATAATAGGATTAGGTTTGTCGTAACCTATTCGCTAATGGTTTAGTGTTTTGATCACTTGATTATTTATATAACAAAATACGTATTTATTGTCAATTATTATTTTATCTTTTTTGATATTTTTTATTATTTTTTAAATGCGTTCTGTGTATATATTTATCATATGCTTATTAATTGCTTCTTTTGTATTATGTGCTTTTAAAGCTATATTATTGGCATTATAAAACGATTGCGTTATTTTCTGAATTTATGCATTTATAATATTTAAAAACGCTCTCATGATGCGTATTTTTAACTTTATAACGTATCTGTTTTTTCACTAAATGAATTTTAAAATTTTTGTGAATTTCTTTTATAACACATTTGCAACTTAATAGCTTTTATAGGGACTGTCTTTATAACCAATGCTTTCATTTGCGTTGTGATTATGAAAGCCTGCTTTTTTCACGCATTCTCTATAGCTGTTATATTCTTTATAGCCACCGCATCATTTTTCATTTTCATAAGAGAAATGATAATTGTGATTTATAGCTTGTTATGAAATCTCTAAAGAAAGATTGATAACTATAGAGAGTAACAAAATCGCTTTTAATAGACTTTTGTCAGTTCTTTTTAGATCCTCTATTATTTTTTTCAAATGAGAGAAATTTAAAAACATTATATTTCAATATGTTAGCATTTTAATGGTACAACCCTTATTAAAATACAACCCATAAATTCAATCAATAATATATATTTGTCAGTTTGTGTCTGTAAATTGAACTGACAAAAGTGATCATTTTAGAGCATGATTAAAACGTGCTTTATGAAAGAAGCATGTGATCTCTTAAAGCCTTTCAAAAGACAGTTATAATCATAAGCTATGCTATCAAGGCTCTTATGGTTATGAGTTTTAGAGGTTTTGGGGGTTCTTTTTACCCATTATCATTTTATTTTTTTAATCCAAAATAAAAGTTGTTATATTTCAATAAGTTAATGTTTCAAATAAACAACCTGTATTAAACACAACACATAAATACAATCT
>NZ_JAQITB010000108.1 GCF_028618515.1 Bartonella sp. ML69XJBT | reverse complement strand
CAATTGTTTGCGGTAATGCACGTGTTGATACAAGCAACGTTGGTGGTGGTACTTTAGTTAATAGTGGAGAAGTATCTACAGATAATAAAAAGGACTCTTCTCAGAAGAAAAGGAAGTGAGGAGAGAGGGATGTCGATATATGCAGTCGTATCAATTGTTATGTTTGTAATTGCTCATTTGTATTGGTTTTATAATATTTATTGTTCTTTCAAAGAAAGGCAGAAAATCACAAAAAAGATAAATGAACTAAACGAAGTGATGTTTAGTACAAATCAAAAGCTTGAAAAACTAATTAAAAGCAAAAGAGATTAGGAAATAGGATCATTAACGTGTTGATTGTTCTAATATAGTTTAGCAGGTGCCAAGGAAGGAATGGGAATATGCACTTCAATTGTTTTATTTGGAAGATTTGGTGAGCTGTGATGTATAATAAGATTAGGATTGCTTAATGTATGTGGCTTTAGAGAGCGAATATAGAGGCATAAATCCAATTCGTTATCGTTCATCAAAATTAAACCAGTCCAACGATTTTTTTTGGGTTCCATTGCAGATAAAGAGAAGTTAATGCATTTTTCTTGTTTTATATTAATAGTGATAATTTTCTCTCCATTACAATCTTTCTTACGACACTTTACGAGAAAAAAATTAAACGGTTCTTCTTCTGATAAGCTGATACTGTATATTTGAATGGCTTTTGGGGTAGGATTTTTTATGTGTAAAAATATTCTAATCATTGGGAAATCAGGTTGGTCAACACGTATTGCCGATTTTATCTCAACAATGCTAATGTCTAATTTTTCTCCTAAATCTCGTTCTTCTTTTTCTTGCCATAAAATGTCGACGAGATCTTGTAGTGATTTAGTTTGGCTTTTGAAGAGCTCTAATTTTTCCTCTATTTGTTTTCGAGCTCTTTTGTCTAGGGAATTTATCACTGCTGCTAGAATAAATGAAACAATACTACCAACAAGAGCAGCAATGATATTACTGATTATTTCAGATAGTGTTGGCATATTTCAGACACCCTTCTTTCTTTCATTTTTGGAAAAAAACAATCCTATAAAACACGTTATGTATGGAGTGGCGCGGTGATTAACACAATTCTTTGTTTTGATCTAGGTACGAAGACAGGGTGGGCGATACGTGGTGGGGATAATAGTATCATTAGTGGGACCATTAATTTTCAGCCCCGCCGTTTTGAAGGCGGTGGGATGCGTTATTTACGTTTTAAGAGATGGCTTAATGAAATAAAGCAGACAGCAGGTCAAATTGACGCGGTGTATTTTGAAGAGGTGAGGAGCCATGTTGGTACAGACGCAGCGCATGTTTACGGTGGCTTGTTAGCAACGTTAACGGCGTGGTGCGAGCATCATCAGATACCGTATGAAGGCATTCCAGTTGGTACGATTAAGAAAGCGACGACAGGCAAGGGGAATGCGTCGAAAGAAGAGATGATAGAGGCAATGCGTGCAAAAGGACACGCG
>NZ_JAQITB010000107.1 GCF_028618515.1 Bartonella sp. ML69XJBT | reverse complement strand
TTGGCGTAGTATTTCCAGCAAATGGCATCAACCATATCGCCTTCTTTTGTCATGTAAAGATCACTCATAGCTCTTCACCATATTCTCTCAAATTGATGGTAAATTCTTGTTTTTTTGGGCTGCCATTTTGATGAAAAACACTTTGCTTTTCTTTGACAGAAAGGATGACAAACTTGCCTAAAATCCTCCCCTGACCCGTCACAAGGATATGAGGTCCATCATGTGCCATTTGTCGTAAATATTCCAGTTGTCTATAACCGCCTTTAAAGTCTGGATAGATCACACCTGTTAGAGAAAATTCCGCATTTGCAACAGCTGGTAATTGAAGAGCAGCCTTGCGCCTCAATCGCCCTTGCTCGACCCATGGAATGTTATAGGTCATATCGAGGGCTTGATAGGCTGCTGTTTCAATGGAAAAAATAAAATGCCCTAAAGCTAACATCATGATGTTTAATCCGAAAGGCTAGAGGCGATAGCCAAGCGCTGTTGTTTAGCGTGGCGTTCAAGGGCTTGACTGACTGCGGCATGGATGTCTTGTGGAGAGCCATTTCCTCCTGAAATATTTAAATTTGTAATGGTTATGGGGGCGTTCACTTCTGTTGGTTTATGCACCATAATGGGTTCTGGAACCTTGAAAGATTCAACCTTTACATTTGTCGCCTGCATTTGTCCTGTTTCAACTATGCCTGTATTAAAACCACTCTTGCCTTTTCCTGATGGAGCATTGGAAACAGTTGCTGTCTCAAGCATTCTTTTTGCTCGTGCATTGGTTTCATCGGTAAAGGTTTTAATGGTTTGGGTTGAATTTTTATCGATTGTAGCACTAAATCCTAACTTTTCTCTCATCCAGTTTGGCATCCAACTGGTTAATGTGTTAATTATGCCGCTAAACCAATCGGAGAGAGCATTCCATTTGCTTTTGATGCCATCCCACAATCCTCCAATCAGATGGGCACCTGCATCCATGAGATTGACTCCAAACAACCACTCAATCAATGCATTGATTTTTTTGGCAATCCAAGAGAGTGGTGAAAAGTTTTTAAAGAGTGTAAAGAGGTTACTGAAAACATTACTGCATAAATTAGCCAAAGAATTCCACAAATTGCGTAAGAAATTCATGACCGTATCCCAATTTTTATAAAGCAGATATCCGGCACCTACAAGGGCTGCAATGCCAGCCATTATCCAACCAATAGGTGTGGTCATGATTGCGATACCAAGCGATATAAAAGCAGAACCAACGGCGGTTATTGCTGGAATAAGTGAAGCGACAAGACTTACCGCGAGACCGGCAACTGCAGAAGCAGCCGGTGCCATTGCCGAAATGAATGCCACGGTAAGAACTGCTCCAACTGCGGCCAAAGATGCAGCCATCCAGCCATTGAGTTTATGCCAATATTTATAGAGTACAACAAGTGCTACAATACCGCCAATGAGCCAACCAATAGGGGTGGTCATCATAGCATAGCCAAGGCTAACAAACGCTACTCCTACGGCTGCTAATGCGGCAATGAGTGGACCAAAAATAAATGAACCAAGGGCGACAAGACCTATCTT
>NZ_JAQITB010000106.1 GCF_028618515.1 Bartonella sp. ML69XJBT | reverse complement strand
ACAGACAATAAATCACAATTATCATTTCTCTTATGAAAATGAAAAATAATGCGGTGGCTATAAGAGCTATAAGAATATAACAGCTATAGAGAATATATAAAAACAGCAGGCTTTCATAATCATAAGGTATTTTCATAATCACAATGCAAATGAAATCATTGGTTATAAAGACAGTCCCTATAAAAGCTATTAAGTTGCAAATGTGTTATAAAAGAAATTCACAAAAATTTTAAAATTCATTTAGTGAAAAAACAGATACGTTATAAAGTAAAAAATACGCATCATGAGATGCGTTTCTCAATATTATAAATGTATAGATTCAGAAAATAACGCAATCGTTTTATAATGCCCATAATATAGCTTTAAAAGCACATAATACAAAAGAAGCAATTAATAAGCATATGATAAATATATACACACAATGCATTTAAAAAAATTATAAAAAATATCAAAAAAGATAAAATATTAATTGACAATAAATACATATTTTGCTATATAAATAATCAAGTGCTGAAAACACTTAACGATTAGCGGATAGGTTACGAAACAACCTCTCCCATGTCTTTAAAATACTGACTGTATTTTATGTGTTAATTAGCATATAATGACTCTGTCGGGTGTGCTTACACCATAGAATACCTTTATAGGAAAAATGTAAGCAACGGACTTATCACCGTGTTTTTCAACACCCGGCGCCCTTATGGGCTGTCAATTGAAAAACAATTTTATGATAAGGATTTAGTTATGAAAACTCTATCAAAAAACACCCCCGTTGTTTCTAACATTGCAAATGAAACCGCATCTAATAATAAACAAGAGCCTACAAAAAAATACGAATTTATTGATGATTGTGAATATATCGATGGTCATTTCTTAAAGCGAATTAGAGCTTTAAGAGATTTTGGTGATGTCAAAAAAGGCGATTTAGGTGGCTATATTGAAAGTGAAGATAACCTCTCTCATGAGGGCAATTGCTGGGTGTATAATAAAGCACGTGTCTTTCAAAATGCACGCGTCTTTGGAAATGCTAAAGTAAAAAGCTTTTTTGTTGACGTCTATGGTAATGCGCAAATTTATGGCAATGCTATTTTTGAAGGAATGACATTAAAGGACAATGCAAAGCTGTCGGGTAATGCACATGCTAGCAACGCCGTGATTATTGAAGGCAATGCACAAATTTATGATAACGCCCGTGTCTCTGATCATGCTCATATTTCCGATAATGCTGTCATTTGTGATGATGCCCATGTCGGAGGCAATGCGAAAATAAGTGGCTCTGCTTATATCTGTGATGAATCGCGTGTTTTCGATGATGCGGTTGTTTGTGATGCTCTTATCTCTGGAAATTCTTATATACATAGCAATGCTTCTTTAACTGCTAATGAAGATATTGATGATGATGCATATCCTGAGTTTGGGAGTGAAGATGATTATTATCGTCATGAATATTATGCTGCTTAAATAAAGCGCGGGCGGTGCGGGGGCGCCTTTCTTTAAAACATCTCATTTTAAAATTTAACGAATATAAACTTAGGGAGTGACCTATGGCTGGTATAACTGTATCTAAAAAATATGAACTTACTAATGAAA
>NZ_JAQITB010000105.1 GCF_028618515.1 Bartonella sp. ML69XJBT | reverse complement strand
TTTGAGAGCTGTATATTGAGGCATATTATAGAAAATCTCTCTATGAGCAGTGGAAAAGCCAAGTGTTGAAAGGGAAGCCTTAAATGCAACAATTGGCTCTTCTTCATCACTTTGAAGACTGTACATTATATTGATGATACGGTCTTTACTGATAAAATAGGCATTACGATCATAGTTTTTATCCCGATAAACTGTCCAACCCGTTTGTTTTAATTGCTCAGCAACTTTATTGAAAGTAATCAAAGCTTTCGGACCAAGATGCGCTTCAGCTGCTTCTCTCTCATTAAGAATTTTCAGATATTCTTCAGCAAATTCAACAGCGTGATTTACACACTCCTCCAGTTGTTCATCAAGATTTTGCAAATGCTCAAGTAGTTTACCTGCTGCAAGGGAATTTTGATAAGACTTTAGGATATCAATTTGACCTGTTAACGCTAAACAAGCCAAATGCCAAACTATAGATGGAGTACAGCTATATTTTTGGATGAGCGTTTTACTTTCTATCGATGCTTGCAAATCTTGAGCACGTGCCCACTGTATCACCCGCTCAGAGATTTTTGTCAACTCTTGCTCATTTAATGTCTCTACACGTATGTCAATCCCATTAAAATTCTCCGCTCCAAGTGTATTAAAAGGTTGATAAATATTTGTAGCTGATATGTGCCTAAGTTTTCCACTATGGTAAATATAATGGCAAGCTACAGAAATCTCTTCGTTGGAGACTACTTCTTCAAGATGGACATTGTACTGATCATGGAGACGTATAAAACCAAAATCAAATTGAATAAAGCGGTCGGGCAAAACCAACCACATTTTTCCAGGCTCTGTGGCAAACCACCCTTGGGTTTTAAGAATGCGCGTTGCTGCTGTAAGACTCATCAAACACTGTTTCGGTTTTTTGCGTGCTAAAATGTCATCCAATTCGTTATTTTTATACGCCTCAGCAAAAAAGATAACGCGCTTAACCTGTGTCATCTTTTCATAATCAGAAAACTCTGGTGCATATAATTGAGGTGTAGATTTGTAATTCCTTAAAGCTTCGGTATCGCCGAGTAGAGCCTTTGCAACGAGAGAATGATTAGCAGCTTTTTCACGTAATTTTTTCTCAATATCTTGTGCTTGCGCCCAAGCTAACACTTTGTTTAAAGCTACCTTGACATGGCTTTCAAAAAACTCCAGTGCTGTAACTCCAAAATTCTCTTCTGAAGAAATCAGCATATCCTCATATAGAGGTTGAGATTCTTTACCGTTAGCATATTCACAGCCAAGACAATAAGCAGCAGTAGTAAGACTGACAGAAACCCACAATCTTCCGCTATCCCGTCCATAATCTATGACACCATAATGAATACGCACTATGCGATCGGGGAGGTGATAATAAGCAAACATATCACCCATTTCATCGCGATGGGGCACCCAACCAACTTTTTTTAAAATCTCTGTTGCGTCTTTGGTTTGCATCGTCATTACCCCCCAGCATGTTCCATAATTCTTTTACAGAGAAATTCATAAAAATTACTTGCATAATAATGTGACGCTCCAGATGGAATCTCGACGTAAAGTGGGCATTCACCATCCTGAAACTGAGTATAATCAAAGTAAAATGTTTCACC
>NZ_JAQITB010000104.1 GCF_028618515.1 Bartonella sp. ML69XJBT | reverse complement strand
TCTATGGCAATGCAAGGATAAAAAGACATAGCGGCTTATGTTCGGTTCCCATAAATTGTGAAGTTTATGAAAGCGATCACGTTGTAAAGATTATTGAAAACAAAGCAGCGTAAATAAATGCTGGGCGGTGCGGGGGCGCCCCTCTTTCAAATTTTCCATTCCAAATTTTAGCAAATGTTTAACACATTCAATTGTGTGAGGTATTCTTATGTGCAAAAAATACGAATTAACTAGAGGAATCAAAAAAATAAAACATGCTCTGACAAGAGAAACTATCAATCTTTATCGCATTTGTGCTTTAAAAGATTTCGATGATGTCAAGGAAGGTGACCTTGGTGGCTTTATCGAAAAGGAAGCAAATCTCTCTCATGATGGCAATTGCTGGGTATATGATAATGCTTGTGCCTATGGTCATGCGCGCGTTTCTGACAATGCAAAAATACGTCATTATTCTCAAATCTGTGGTCAAGTCTATGGGAATTGTGAGGTCTATGGGAGGGCTTTCATCTCTCAATATGCAAATATTTATGACAATGCTTGTGTCTATGGCAATGCCCATGTTTATGGGAATGTGTATGGCAATGCCCATGTGAGTGGGGGCGCCTTTGTTCATGCTGATGCCCATATTTATGACCATGCTCATGTTTCTTATGATGCTGTGGTTTTTAGTTATGCAAGAGTTTATGGGCGTGCCAAAATTTATGGCAAGGTCTATGGCTATGTGTATGGCAATGCTAAGGTAACTGATTATACTAAGGTGTGGGATAAGGTCTATGGCAATGCCAAATTAAACAAGCAAAGCAAAGTAAGGAAAGTTCCTATAAATTATGAGGTTTATGAAAGCGATAACCTTGTCAAGATTGTTGATGAAACAGAATAAAGAACGGCGTGGGGGGCGCCTTCTACAGCTATAAACGCATCATAAAAGAGAGAATTCAAATAAGAAAGCCGTGCCTTTAAGAGACGCGGCTTTTATCTTCTATAGAAATGTAACTAAAAAATATGAACTTACAATAAATGCATATATACAAAACGTATCATATTGCAAGCGTTCTATTGTTTTTATGAAAACTTATCAAAAGGATCATAAATGATTGGGTATCATCTTGATAGCATTCATTTGAATAAGAGAAAATATAAACGCTTTTGATTTTTATAAACCTATCAATAAAACGCTCTCATATTTAAAGGGAGTCATTTGAAATAAAGCACATAATCAAAATGCCTCTTTAAAACCTATCAAGAAAAATGCCTATGAAGGGAATATCTGTCATAAAACAGTTTTTCTATTTATTTATGCGCATTGGTTCTTAAAAGCAGCTTTTCATAAGACAAATAAACAAACGCTTTTTAGAACCTATGGTTTTTAAGATTTGTTTTGCTGTAAAATCTAGATTTTTGTTTTTCGTAAATGAAACGTTCTTAAGAGCAAATGATAACTAAGTTTATAGCTGTTATAAAACATCAGTTTCAAACGTTTAAACGTTCATTTAAAAAGGTTATCCATAAGCGTATTTTCACTTTTCATTAAAACCTAATTTCTTTGCACATTAACCAGCTCAAATTCGAGCTCGTTATCTTTAAAAGAGAGCATTCTTTAAACAGGGTAACTTTTGACTCAAAATTTAGAAAAATCTCATGTCTTATGACATTATAATGGTTTTAAGTTTTGCTTGCTTATCTTTGTTTCAATAGGTGCCTCCAAATTTGGATTGACCCCATTTGGTTTCGTATTTTTAAACTATAGTCTTTAAAACGTTTTTTATTACCATGTCTAAGGTATATAGTATTCTA
>NZ_JAQITB010000103.1 GCF_028618515.1 Bartonella sp. ML69XJBT | reverse complement strand
AAGCGGAAGATTATCAGCCGGAGTGCTAGAAAACTTTGCTGGAGGAGCAGGAGTAGTCAAGGGAGGCATAAAGCTTGCGGGTAAGCTTGTAGAAAAAGATCTCATCAAATTTGCTGCTAAAGCTGAAGAAGTGGCTATAACGGGAGCAACTAGTTCTGAAGTAAATACTGCTCATGTTGGGAAAGAAATTGCACAATCGCTAGAAAAAATGAGCGATGAAGCTATTGCAACTCAATATTTTGGGCAGGAAAGAAAATTTTGGTCAAAACCTATTGAGGTTGAGTTTGAAATAACTAACAAGGGAGAAAAAATTACTCAGACAAACAAAGTCTATCAGAGCGAAAAACTGTTTGATCCTAACCAGATTGTTAGTTGGACAGTCAACAAGAAAAAAGTGACAGGTACAAATATTGAAAGAATGAAAACAGGAAGAGCACCTATAGGTTTCGATAACGAGCCTATTGAATTACACCATATGCTACAAACACATGATGGTCCCATAGCAGAAGTTACAAATGCGTTTCATAATAAACATCATTCTGCTATTCACATTAATCCTAACACAATGGGATCAGCTATTGATAGGGATGCATTTGCTTTGTGGAGACAGAAATACTGGAAAGAACGTGCTAAAGGTTATGAAAATAAAGATATAGCAACTAGAAAATAACAATTTATGGAGAACAAATTATGAAAACTTACACTTTAGATGATGTTGTACAATTAATTGATAAATATAGCGATAGTATCGATTTTGGCTCTACAGATGAAGCAGTTGATGATGCACTGATTGAAAAAGCAGAGAAAACTCTTGGTTTGCAGTTTACGTCTTCCTATAAAAGTTTTTTAAAAAACTATGGAAGAGGGGAAATTTGTGGTGAGGAAATATGTAGCGTTTATGATACAAACTTTGAGATTATTCGTAGTGATGATATTGTTTATAAAAACTTAAATTATAGAAAAAATGGTTTTGCAACGCCACAGCAACTTATTGTTAGTAGAACCGATTTTGGAGAGACATTTTTCTTCGATTATTCTCAATTTCAGAATGGAGAATGTGCACTCTATTTTGATTTTCCACCCAAGGATCCACAATATTATGCAAGTAACTTCTATGAATTCCTCTGTAAAAGGATTACAGATAATTTGAAGTAAATTTCTTTGTATGGTGGTTTTACTTCCAAATTGCAATGTTAAACCACCATTATTTTTTTCTTTTCAAGAATGCAAGCATCGTTAATATTTTTTAGGGGGGATAATCTATGAAAACTTACAATTTATCGGATGTTGCACAATTAGTTGATAAGTATAGCGATCGTATCAATTTTGGTACTGCTGATGATGGAGTTGATGATGTACTAATTGAAAAAGCAGAGAAAACTCTCGGTTTGCAGTTTACAACTTCCTACAAGAGTTTTTTAAAAAATTACGGAGGAGGAGAAATTGGTTATGAAGAAATAATGAGCGTTTATCTTATAGACTTTGAGATTGCACGTAGTGATGATATTGTTTACAATCACTTAACAGATATAAAAAATGGTTTAGCAAAACCACAACAGCTTGTCGTTTGTACAAATGATTTGGATGAGTCATTTTATTTTGATTATTCTCAGTTTCGGGATGGTGAATGCCCACTCTATGTTGAAATTGCATCTGGAGATTCAGAGCATTACGCAAGTAACTTCTATGAATTCCTCTGTAAAAGAATTATAGCTAATTTGGAATGACGCTTTTTGGCGGGCGGTTTCCTTTTGAAATACACTGTTAAAGCCGTCATTCTTTTTTGTTTTCAAAA
>NZ_JAQITB010000102.1 GCF_028618515.1 Bartonella sp. ML69XJBT | reverse complement strand
CAAAGGGTTATTACCGTAAGTTTAGAGACAATGAAGATTGTTAAGAACCTACCAAAATTAGAAATTAAAGAAACTGAATAAGCTTATAAGACCTTATAACTCATAAGGGGTATAGAATATAGCTATACCTCTTTTGTAAGTTAATTAGATACAATCTTAAAAGGAATAATTTATCATGCGTTCTTCTAAAAAGATCATTTGCACTTTTAAACACTGTCATTTGGATTGCCTTTAAAAGATTACACCGTAATCTCAAATGATAGCTTTATAGCTTTCAAAAAACTTCTTTAAAGAGAGTTTTATATCTTCATTTTGCTTATAGGTTTTGTCTGTTTTAAAAACCCCCAAAACCTCTAAAACCTCTAAAACCTCTAAAACTCATAACCATAAGAGCCTTGATCGCATAGCTTATGATTATAACTGTCTTTTGAAAGGCTTTAAGAGATCACATGCTTCTTTCATAAAGCACGTTTTAATCACTCACTAAAATGATCACTTTTGTCAGTTCAATTTACTGACAGATAACTGACAAATATATATTATTGATTGAATTTATAGGTTGTATTTTAATAAGGGTTGTACCATTAAAATGCTAACATATTGAAATATAATGTTTTTAAATTTCTCTCATTTGAAAAAAATAATAGAGGATCTAAAAAGAACTGACTAAACTGACAAAAATGACAAAAGTCTATTAAAAGGGATTTTGCTAATCTCTATAAATATCAATCTCTCTTTAAATGTTTTCATAACAGTCTATAAATCACAATTATCCTATTTATCATTTCTCTTATGAAAAGGGAAAATGATGCGGTGGCTATAAAGAAGATAACAGCTATAAAGCACGCGTGAAAAAAGCAGGCTTTCATAATCACAATGCAAATGAAATCATTTGTTATAAAGACAGTCCCTATAAAAGCTATTAAGTTGAAAATGTATTATAAAAGAAATTAACAGAAATCTTTAAAAACCATTTAGTAAAAAAACATGATAGGTTATAAAGATAAAAATACGCATCATGAGAGCGTTTCTCAATATTATAAATGTATAGATTCAGAAAATAACGCAATCGTTTTATAATGCCCATAATATAGCTTTAAAGGCACATAATACAAAAGAAGCAATTAATAAGCATATGATAAATATATACACACAATGCATTTAAAAAAATCATAAAAATATCAAAAAAGTGCATAAATTAATTGACAATAAATACGTATTTTGTTATATAAATAATCAAGTGATCAAAACACTAAACATGTAGCGAAAAGGTTGCGATAAACCTAATCCTGTTATAAATACTGACTATCTTTTATGCTTTTATTGGCATATATGATGATTTTGTCGGGTGTGCTTACACCATACAATACCCTTATGGGAAAAGTGTAAGCAACGGACTACATGCCGTGTTTTGAACGCCCGGCGCCCTTATGGGCTGTCAATTTCAAAACTCTAAATCATGTAGGATATATTAGTATGAAAACTCTATCAAAAAACACCCCCGTTATTTCTAACATTTCAAATGAAACCGCATCTAATAATAAACAAGAGCCTGCAAAAAAATACGAATTTATTGATGATTGTGAATATATCGATGGTCATTTCTTAAAGCGAATTAGAGCTTTAAGAGATTTTGGTGATGTCAAAAAAGGCGATTTAGGTGGCTATATTGAAAATGAAGATAACCTCTCTCATGAGGGTAATTGCTGGGTGTATGATAAAGCACGCGTCTTTCAAAACGCTCGGGTTTCTGAGAATGCAAAAGTAAAGGGCTTTTTTGTTGACGTCTATGGCGATGCTAAAA
>NZ_JAQITB010000101.1 GCF_028618515.1 Bartonella sp. ML69XJBT | reverse complement strand
CATTAATCTTTGCAAGCGTTCTGGATAAAAAAAATCTTCTGGACGTAAATCTATCCCATGCTCACGCGCATAGGTTAATAGTTTTTGCTGGTGTTTTGCTGGTATAAAATCACGCCATCTAGAAATAGACGAAATATCTCTTTCAACGATGCCTGCTACAGTTTTTAAGCCACCTAAATACTTTATAATCAGTCTCGAAAGCATATTTATCTCCATAACGCCACAATAGATAATTGCGTTTTATGCACAAGTCAACGCAATTATGCTTTTTTATCATTTTTGCATAAAAATATATTTTCAAGGATTATATGAATCATGGGAAAAGATATTCAGTCTCAACTTAAGCTATGGATTAAAGAGCGACTTAAAGAACGGGGGCATGGTGCACAAACAGCATTAGCATCCCATCTGAAACTGCATCCATCGGCAGTGAACCGTATGCTTCGCATTTATCAAAATGGGAAAACCCGTGATATAACCATAGATGAATTGATAAAAATTTCTGAATTCTTCAACGAGCCACCACCCAGTTTTTACAAAGAAGCAGATTTGAATTTCGTAAAAATATGCGCTTCTCTTGAACCAGCTGATAAAGAAGCGGTACTCGATTTCCTTGAATTATTAAAAAAGATAAAAACAAGATAGGTTATTATTGATTGCTTTTTTTCATTAAGCATCAAAGAAAAATCTTCCATTCCTTTACCTATATCACCCATAACATCTCCTAAATTGTGGATAGCGCATAAATTAGCTATATATTTTAAATTTATTTTTTGCATTTTATGCAATTTTTTAATTGACATGTGCATAAAATACAATTACAAAACCACCATACCCCGAAAAAAAATCCCTATGTCAAGGCGTTTTTTTCAAAATGTGTTTAAATATTTTGATAATAAATGGAGACCGTTATGAAAAAACCAGTTTTCATAAATTCTGATGAAATTCTTTTAGTCATGTGCGAAAATGAAGCGCAAAATCTTGCACAAGCGGGTCCGTTTTATGAAGAAAAAGACATTATCGACTTTATTAATGAAGCCGATAATGCACTTCAAATCTTCCGCGTTGAACCAGCAACTAATCGATGTGAAGATATCTCTGAAGATATCGCTCAATGCTACCTTAAAGAATGTGAGGAGCAGTGTTTTAACGGCGTTATACCGCATGACTTTGTAAAACACAGCACGGCATACAGTTTTTTTTTAGATGAAATCAAATTGCGTGAATATGAAGACAAACTCTACGGGTCTTATGAAGAACAAAACCGCTTGCGTCTTTGTGACGTCATTCCAAACTACCCCTCTTACATAGGGCGCTTTTAAAGGCGCCCCATTCTCCCATCAAAATGAGGTTTGTAATGAAAAGTTTTATCCCTATTCAAAATACTATAATTAAACAGCAAACCATTCAAACCGTTAGCGCTCGTGACTTGCATGCATTTTTAGAGGTCAAAGCCGAGTTTAGAAAATGGATAGTAAACTGTATTAAAGATTTTGCTTTTCGAGAAGATATTGATTTTATCACATCTACCAAAAAATTACCATCACGGGGTTGTCCTTCTAAAGATTATGCCCTCACTTTAAATGCTGCTAAACACATTGCCATTTGTGAACCTAGTCTCAAAGGTAAACAAGTGCGTCAATATTTTTTGGACTGTGAAAAAAAAGCAAAAGCAACAATCGATTATTCAAAACCAGAAACATTAGAAGAAATCTTAAGACATCTCAAACAACAAATTAAGCACAATGAAAATGTTATCACAACGGATGGAGTGAAGCATGTATAATCTTATGACAGTAGAAGAAAGAAATTTTAATAACCAAACTATTCCGACCATGTCTAGTCGTGAAAT
>NZ_JAQITB010000100.1 GCF_028618515.1 Bartonella sp. ML69XJBT | reverse complement strand
AATATGACACATCAACATCCGTAATATCTCCAGTTGAATGGAAACCAAGAGTTGCTCCTACCAAACTACCGCCAAAACTGTTTTTGCTTAAATCATTGGCCACTGCCCCCAGATCAAGCGCCATATACGGTGCAAATTGGCTCATAAATTTACGCCCCATGCTCGAAGAAAAACCTGGCAACAACAGCGATAATTCATTGCGCCAAAACGCCCCATTATTGCCGTAATAAATCGCCTCACGCATACCACGCACAGAAGAGGAACCTCCAAGCGACAGTTGCTCGGAACTAAACAATGTGTCGGGTGATAATTGTCCTGAAAACAGTGTGTTATAGCGAAAATTATGCTGATTGAGCGAAAAAGGACGCACGTAACTTAGGGAAAAAGACAATTTGGAAAATTGCCCTTTGGGTGAATTTTTTGTTGCATTCTCTTGCTCTTTATCGTCATAAGCCCCAAGAATTGCCAACCCTTTATGAAACCCTATATGCGCGCTTAATTCTCCTCCAAGCCACTTGCGCGAATGATCAAGCTCTAATGTTGCAATAGCTAGTTTACGGCTGGAAACATCAACCTTGCTGCCCATAATAAAATTATCGGAATATTTCCATGTCAACCGTCCTGTAATCCATGTCTTTCCCTCTTGATCACGGTCTATAACCCGTGAAATCCACGGTGTAAGCGATAAAGATTTACCGGCAGTATCAATATCAGAAAATATTCCCTTAACACTCGAATGATATTGGCTCCACGTCCCATCAAGACCTACCGTCCAATAGCCATAGGGAATGGAAAAGGAACCCGTTATCGTATCACTATTGGGACGCTTGCCTGAAAAATGATACGGACCACCATTCATGGAGCGCTGATAACTAAACGACCATTGATCATTGATCCCTAATAAATCATCAAAAGAAAGGCTAACACGCGTTTGGTAAAGCCCTGTTGCTTTAGCACCAAGATTATCACTGGAAAGTGTAAGGAGCCACGGCTTCTGCTTATCAATATGAACATCGAGTATCGAACCACCCGAATTGCTCCCCGCACCAAGATTAATGGTAGCTTGGCGTGAGAAAAGCCGATTGATTTGATCAAGCCCTTGCTCTATCTGGCGCAGATTGATCGGCTTCCCAATAAGGTTTGGAAAAGCCGTGGTGATTTCTCCTTGAGATTTCCTTCCAACTTTATGCCCATCAAGGGTAATATCTTCCATCACACCTTCAACAACAACAATCTTGAGATGACCGCCGCTTAAATCTTGCTCAGGCAAATAAGCCCGCACCGCAATATAGCCGCGCTTCATATAAAGCTTGGTCACCGCTTTGAGCACTTTATTGATTTCGGCAATCCCCAAACACCGTCCTTCCCAAAGAGAAATGGCTTCATGAAGGTCGGTGTGAGAAATCAACTGAGCACCAACAAATTCAATGTTTTTAATCAGCAAACAGGTTGTACTAGGCGAAGCACCATAGGCAGATGTGGTATCATCATCTGGCAAAAAGACCCCATGGGTTTTGTTTTTACGCTGCAATTGCTGAAAACGTTGTTGTTGCGTTTGTTGTCGTTGGATGCTCTCTGATTGATTAATCGCTTTCTCACGAATGTTTTGGGCAAAACTCGGCAACGAGAAAAGGCACAAAATAACCGCAACAATAAAAGTGAAAAAAAATCTATGCATTCATTGTGCCCTCAACATGAGCAACCAAATGAACCATATCATCAGCGTCACAGAAAAAATCACCAACCGTGTAACAATTTTTTAATTTTTTGATGAGAATAATTCTTTTAAAATCTAATAGAAAAGCATAAGCTGCAGCATATATATTTGCTTTATTGGTCGTGAAAACCATATCATCTCCCCCGCTTT
>NZ_JAQITB010000010.1 GCF_028618515.1 Bartonella sp. ML69XJBT | reverse complement strand
ACAAGTGCGTCAATATTTTTTGGACTGTGAAAAAAAAGCAAAAGCAACAATCGATTATTCAAAACCAGAAACATTAGAAGAAATCTTAAGACATCTCAAACAACAAATTAAGCACAATGAAAATGTTATCACAACGGATGGAGTGAAGCATGTATAATCTTATGACAGTAGAAGAAAGAAATTTTAATAACCAAACTATTCCGACCATGTCTAGTCGTGAAATTGCTGAATTATGTGGTAAACAACACGCTCATATCATGCGTGATATTAGGCATATGTTAGGGGAATTATACCCTGAAGGGGGTCAATCCAAATTTGGATCCACCTATTTAGATAAACAGGGTAAGACCCAAAACTGTTACAACCTTCCCAAGCGTGAGTGCTTAATCCTTGTTTCTGGTTATAGCACCGCTTTGCGTGCAAAAATTATTGACCGTTGGCAAGAATTAGAAAAGCAAATAACACCAGCACAAATCGATTACTCGAGTCCACAAGCTATGATTGGCTTTTTGAATTACCTACAAGGACAAATTGATCAAAAAGACAGTATTATTGAAGACTTAACACCAAAAGCCATGGCTCTTGAAAGCTTGCAACGCGCAGATGGGCTCTTCGGTCTTACTGAAGCCGCTAAAGTTCTTGAGATACAACCAAAACAATTCATTCAATTTTTGCAGCAAAAAGGTTGGGTTTATCGACGCACTTTCGGGGCTCCTTTGTTACCTTACCAAGATAAAATCCAAAAAGGATTGATGGATTGCCCAACCCAAACCATTCAAACTTCAGAGGGCATAGAAAAAGTCGTACCTGCTGCAAAAATAACCACTAAAGGCATGGGGGTACTGTCTGAAGAGCTAAAAAGACAAAACATGCATTAAAAGGACAACTAAGATGACAAATTCCACTTTTTTAACAACCATAGCAAGTAAATATGGCTTCTCTCATGACGAGTTTCGAAAGACTATTATCAAAACTTGTATCAATCAGCACTTCTCTGATGAAGAATTCGCTGCTTTTATCTCTGTTGCTAATACTTATGGACTGAATCCTCTCACTAAAGAGATCTATGCTCTCCCTAAACGAGGCGGCGGCATTATACCGGTTGTCTCTATCGACGGGTGGATTAAGATCATTAAGTCTAATCCTCAATTTGATGGTATGACTTTTCAAGATCAACTCGATAAAGAGGGTAATCTCATTGCTATCAAATGTGCTATTCGTCTCAAAGACATTAAAGATCCTATCGAAGTCACCGAATATTTAAATGAATGCAAACAAAAAAGTGACACTTGGCAAAAATACCCTGCTCGTATGTTACGTCATAAAGCTACGATACAATGCGCTCGCTATGCTTTCGGGTTTTCTGGCATTTATGAAGAAGATGAAGCTAAACGTATTAATGACACCACACCTGTACAACTTGTTTCTTATGAGATGCTTGAACAAATCAAAGGGTTAATTAAAGAAACTGAAACAAATGAAGATAATCTTCTCTTTTACGCAAAGGTAGAAAACCTAACAGATCTGTCTTGTGAAAAAGCACAAGAGGTTTTAGAGCTGTTGGAAAAAAAGAAAAATATTCAAAGAGAAAGAGCTCTACAATATCTCCCACAACAAGAACAAACAGATACACCTACACAAGATGCCGAATATATTCATATCCAAGATCTTGAATATGCTCCAATGTCTCACGAACAACAAACGGCGGTGTGAAATGCAACAAAGAACAGCAGAATGGTTTCAAGCCCGTTTAGGTAAAGTCACCGCTTCAAATATTTATAACATACTTAGCAAAACAGCAAAGGGAACGCCTACAAGCAAATATGAAGATTACAAAATCAAACTCATGACAGAGCGTTTAACTGGAGAAATAAGTCAATCTTATATAACACCCGCTATGCAATGGGGTATTGAGCATGAAGAGGAGGCTCTCAAAGAATATGCTTTCATTTATGATACACAAATCACTCAATGTGGCTTTATTCAACACCCTACAATTCAAATGGCAGGGGCAAGCCCCGATGGACTGATTGATAAAGATGGCTTAATCGAAATCAAATGTCCTCAATCAAGCAACCATTTGCGCTTCTTTATGGATAATGAGATCAAACCGGAATATCTTGCACAAATGCAATTCCAAATGGCTTGTACGGGACGTAAATGGTGTGATTTTATCAGTTATGACCCACGTTTTACGGGCAATTCATCTCTCTTTCGTATGAAAATCAAACGCATCCACCGTGATGACAAACAAATTGAACAAATCAATCAAGCGGTTGAAAGCTTTTTAGCAGAAATAGAACAAGAGATACAAAGAATCTCAACAAAAGCCGCCTAATCGCTTATGGGGGTGCTTTTCTTATGCCTCCTAGCACCCCCGCCCTTTCATAATATAAAGAAGAAGGACCACTTAAATGAAAGAAGAAAAATTATTAGAATCAATAAAAAAAATAAGTTTGTTTGAACAAGCATTATTGTCAATGCGCTTGCAAAGGCTCGTCAATATACAAGACCTATCGATTTATCTTGGAATGTCTATGACCTCTATTAGAGAGCTTGTAAAAGCTGGTGTTTTTCCTAAACCAATACAAGAAGGACGATACTTAAAATGGGATATAGTTGAAATCGACCGATATATTGAAAGCAAAAAAGCCGAAAGAGACTCTACAGAATTACCATCACTATCGTAACAGTCAACACCCAGTCACAAAAGATGCCCATTGTTCTAAAAGAACACGGCGCTGTTCCAGAAAATCAGTCCTCATATAAGCTTTTGTGACTGAATTTCCTACTGAATGAGACAACGTAAATTCCGCAATTTCAAATGGTGTTGACGTTGTCTCTGCTATCCAATCACGAAGACTAGACCTGAAACCGTGTGGACGATAAGTAAGCCCTCTATCTTTCATAAATTTAGAAAGCGTCATATCAGAGATAGGCTGTCCAGAATTCCCAACAAACAAAAATCCATTCTTTTCGATTGCTTTTGCTTTTTCAATAATAGCAAGCGCTTCATCTGTAAGCGGTACACGAAAATCAAAAACCTTTCCAACTATTCCTTTCATATTTTCTTTTGGAATCGTCCAGATTGATTGATTGATTTCCTCCAACCGTATATGCCGAATTGGCATTGAACGAACACCAGTTAAAATTAGAAGTTTTAAGGCTAAATTTGAGACAAGTTCATCATTTAAAGATTGATAAAAATGAGGAACTTCTTTCCAGGGCATAGCCGGAATATTTTGAACATTTTGAATAAATTTTCCCAATAAAGCTTTTGCTTTTGGTACCAATTGCATATCTACATCTATACCGCGTGCCGCTGCATGTTTTATAGCAATATTTAAACGCGATAAAGCCTTGCTCGCTGTTTCGTTTTTTGTTTTCCAAATAGGTGATAAACACTCTTTTATATCAATCTGCGTCAATTCAGTAATTGCTATATCTCCAAGCTTTGGAAAAACATGCAATGTAAGAGGTGTTAACCACCTTGCGGCTGTTCCTTCATTTTTCAATTCGCTTTTTTTGGCTTCAAAGGCGCTTAAAACAATTTCTCGTAAAGAAATACTATCAACAGCCTGTCGTAACTTTTCATTTTTCCTTTTACGAATCGGGTCAATCCCTTGGTTTAAAAGATCACGGCAAGAGGTAGCCTTAAGTCTTGCTTCTTTCAAAGATACAACGCTACAAGAGCCTAACCCCATTTCACGACGTTTTTTATTGAAATCGAATCGAAAAACCCAACGTCCTTGATTCTGTGCTGTTTTAATAAGCCATAATCCAGCTCCATCTGCATATTTACCTTTAGGCAAATTTTTTACAGATAAAGCAGATAATCTATCACGTGTTCTTGTTTTCCTAGTCACTTTTCAAACCACCTTTTGAACCACCTTTTGAATTGCGCTTTCGGTGGATTCATCAGATATCAAAATCGTATGTAAAAAACAATTAAGGAAATAAAAACAATGACTTATAAATGAAATGAGATAAACAACGATATCAAGTGATATTGTAGAGAATCTGTAAATGGTGCGGATGGAGGGACTCGAACCCCCACGGTTTCCCGCCAGAACCTAAATCTGGTGCGTCTACCAATTTCGCCACATCCGCTCAAACTTACAAGCCAGTAACCTTATATAAGCGGCGTTTCTATACCATTAATTCAAGAAAAAAAGCAAATAAATATATTTAAAAATCTCAATACACATCATTCTTAATAAATTGCAGAAACAAAATCTACCCTTTTCATACAGAGTGACTTTCGCTAAAAGCAGGTTATGTTAAAGACATTCAATACTCCAATCCATGTTATCGGTGGTGGTCTTGCAGGCAGTGAAGCAAGTTGGCAAATCGCTCAATCAGGAATCCCCGTTATTTTGCATGAAATGCGGCCGCAAAAAAAAACTGCTGCCCATAAAACCGATCAGCTTGCCGAACTGGTCTGCTCAAATTCATTTCGTTCTGATGATTCCTCCACAAATGCTGTAGGGCTTCTTCATAGCGAAATGCGATTAGCAAAATCTCTGATTATGAAGGCTGCAGATGCCAATAAAGTACCAGCAGGAAGCGCTCTTGCCGTTGACCGTGATGAATTTTCAAAAAACGTTACGTCAGCACTCGAAAATCATCCTCTTATAACAATAGACCGTGAGGAAATTAAAGACTTTCCTGAAGATTGGCAGCATATTATTATTGCAACTGGCCCCCTTACCTCACCAGCACTGACGCGGGCAATACAAACCATAACCGGAGTAGAAGCGCTTTCTTTTTTTGACGCCATCGCACCCATTATCTATACTGATAGTATCGATTTGGATATTTGTTGGTATCAGTCACGCTATGATAAAATCGGACCTGAAGGAACAGGGAGGGACTACCTTAACTGCCCCCTTAATAAAGAGCAATATGAAGTATTCGTTGAAGCCTTAAACAATGCCGAAAAAACAGAATTCCGCGACTTTGAAAAAACACCCTATTTTGATGGATGTTTGCCGATTGAAGTTATGGCTGAACGTGGACTTGAAACTCTTAGACATGGCCCCATGAAGCCTATGGGATTAACCAATGCCCATAATCCCGCAGTTAAACCTTATGCTGTCGTCCAATTACGCCAAGATAACAAGCTTGGAACCCTTTATAATATGGTCGGCTTTCAAACAAAACTGAAATATAGTGAACAAATTCGCATTTTTAGAATGATCCCCGGTCTTGAAAAAGCAGAGTTTGCACGTCTTGGTGGCCTTCACCGTAATACTTATCTTAATTCACCTATCATTCTTGATCAAACCCTTCGCTTAAAACAAAGGCCACAGCTACGTTTTGCAGGGCAAATCACCGGATGTGAAGGTTATGTAGAATCATCTGCAATAGGGCTTCTTGCTGGGCGTTTTGCCGCTGCTGAATATCACCATAACAGCCCTTATCTGCCGCCATTAACCACAGCATTGGGAGCTCTTTTGAATCATATTACCGGTGGGCACATTGTAGCAGAAGAAACAGAAAGACAATCCTTTCAACCTATGAATATCAATTTTGGACTTTTTCCCCCTATCAATTCTATTAAGCACTTAGAAAAACGTTTGGTAGGCAAAGAAAAAAAATTAGCAAAAAAACAAGCACTCACTGCTAGAGCCTTAAATGATTGTACTCAATGGTTAGCAGAGAAAAAATAATCCCTTATTATAAAAATATACTCTTATGCTTCCAGCCTGTTAAAAAAACTGAGTGGACCTCGGATTCTCGTAGACAAATCATCCTAAAGTGCTTTTATGATACCCCTCTGCTGCAACGAATAAGCAACATGCTTCTTTTATTTAAACAATGTCAGAGTTTTTAAAGATATTTTTATATAAACGAAAACCTTTACTACCGTAAAAAACACAAAATATTTCAATCAGTTGAAGTCTATAACGACATGAAACATGCTACAGTTATAAACGATATCGAACATATAGATACTACGCAATAATGGCTTTTTGATCACTTTACTATACAAACACACTGTAACATACTCGCATAACAAAACGAAAATAATCCTTACAATTTACACAAATCTCCACAGCCAAATATTTTATTGAAAGTATGTAAAGAAAGATATTTTAGGCACATCATACTTTATGCCAAACTTTTAAAAAAGCCCTTCAAAAAGCGACATATTGATTTATAGAGATAATTCGTTGTTCTAGATACTGAATGAGAAAGCAAGATATCGTAAGATTCTCTCATTTCGGATTTGCTTATATTATATTAAATCAATCAAAACTCTTCACTTGCACATCACAAGCAAGATTTAGCGTGTCAATAAAAGCTCTTCCAAGATAAGGAATAAAATGCCTGTTATAAACACTCTCAAATGCAAAGGCTATCTGGGTGCAAATAAATACATTGATGGTGCCCATAAGTATAAATACGCTAGCCCCCCCAAGAGAACTTCACGTCATATCATTTACAAACGTCGTAAAATAAACATAAATGACTTAAAAGACATTTCTTTAAACACGCTCTCTAAAGCGGACACGCGATGTAATTCTTTACGTAAAAAGAAAGGACAAAAAAATTCTAAAGAAAACCTGCTTATAAATAAATCAGGTTCCCTTTAGTATCATTCAAATTATTTTTTATTAACAGCTTCTTTTAGGCTTTTTCCTGCAGAAAACTTAGGTACAGAACGTGCTGGAATATTAATTTCAGCACCAGTGGAAGGATTACGCCCCTTTGTCGCTGCACGATGAGAAACTTCAAAAGAACCAAAGCCCGGAATACGAACATCTCCCCCTGAAGCCAAAGCTTCGGTTACAGAAGCGATAAAAGCATCGATAACAGAACCTGCTTGTGCTTTTGAAACTCCTGCTTTTTCAGCAACTGAGCTAACCAATTCACTTTTATTCATAAAACATTTCCTTTCCCTATATTACCGGATGACACAACTTAACCGTGTCATCGATCAGTTTATTGAAAAGTACAGCAAACAGAAGCCTTATTTTTATCCAAAATATTGTTTTTTTAGCAATAATCACAGTTATTCACGGATTTTTTTACTTTTTTTCAAAATAAAGAGAAAAACACCCCCCAAATACCTTCTGCTGCTTTGAAAATACCGTTGTAAATGAGGTGAATGAATCAGTGTGCAATTTGTATTCCTTCACTCTCGCTCTCTGATCTAACGGGAACAGGTACTGTGGAAGGCTCTGTCCATTCAATAGGTTCAGGAAAACGGACTAAAGCATATTTCAAAACTTCACTCACATGATTTACTGGAATAATCTCCATATTATTTTTGACATCATCAGGAATATCAATCAAATCTTTGGCATTTTCTTCAGGAATAAGTACTTTTTTTATACCTCCTCGAAGAGCTGCGAGTAATTTTTCTTTCAATCCGCCAATCGGTAAAACACGCCCACGCAAAGTAATTTCACCAGTCATTGCAATATCTTTATGTACTGCTATCCCTGTGAGGACTGAAACAATTGCTGTGACCATTGCAATCCCAGCTGATGGACCATCCTTTGGTGTAGCACCCTCAGGAACATGAACATGGATATCGCGTTTATCAAAAAGTGGAGGTTCAATACCAAAATCAACTGCACGAAAACGCACATAAGATGCTGCTGCTGAAATTGATTCTTTCATGATATCACGCAAATTCCCCGTTACAGTCATCTTGCCTTTACCCGACATCATCACCCCTTCAATGGTTAATAGCTCTCCACCAACCTCTGTCCAAGCAAGCCCAGTAACAATACCAATCTGATTTTCTCCTTCAATCTGGTTATAGTGATAACGCTTAACACCCAAGAAATCATCAATATTATCTTCTGTAATCTTTACAGATTTTTGATGCGTTTTAAGAATTTTTGTAACGGATTTACGTGCTACCTTCATTAATTCACGCTCAAGATTACGAACCCCTGCTTCACGTGTATAAAACTGAATAATCGACTTTATTGCACCATCCGATACACTAAACTCTTTTTTAGATAAACAGTGATCTTTTAATGCTTTTGGTAAAAGATGCTGCTTAACAATCTCCATTTTTTCACATTCTGTATAGCCCGCAATACGGATAATTTCCATGCGATCCATTAACGGCCCTGGAATATTAAGTGTATTGGCAGTTGTTATAAACATGACGTCAGAAAGATCATATTCAACTTCCAAATAGTGATCAATAAATGTACCATTTTGTTCAGGATCAAGCACTTCTAACAAAGCTGACGAAGGATCCCCACGAAAATCCTGCCCCATTTTATCAATTTCATCAAGCAAGAAGAGTGGATTAGATTTTTTAGCTTTTTTCATAGACTGAATAATTTTCCCAGGCATAGAGCCAATATATGTCCGGCGATGTCCACGAATTTCTGCTTCATCCCGCACTCCTCCTAATGAAATACGAACATATTCACGCCCCGTTGCTTTTGCAATAGAGCGCGCTAGTGACGTTTTCCCTACACCTGGAGGACCTAGTAAACAAATAATGGGTCCTTTTATTTTTGATGCTCGGCTTTGCACTGCTAAATATTCAACAATGCGTTCTTTCACTTTTTCAAGACCAAAATGCTCATTATTCATAACCTTTTCAGCAAAGTCTAAATTATTCTTAATTTTTGACTTTTTACCCCAAGGCATTGCTAATAACCAATCAAGATAATTACGTACAACTGTTGCCTCCGCAGACATCGGAGACATATTGCGTAATTTTCTGAGTTCGGTCCCAGCTTTTTCGTGCGCTTCCTTAGAGAGTTTTGTCTTTTTGATGCGTTCTTCTAATTCAGAGAGTTCGTCTCGACTATCATCACCTGCTCCTAACTCTTTCTGAATAGCCTTCATCTGCTCATTGAGATAATACTCCCGTTGGTTTTTTTCCATTTGCCGTTTTACATGCGAACGAATACGCTTTTCAACCTGCAAAACAGAAATTTCCCCTTCCATAAAAGAAAGAACACGTTCAAGGCGGTCGCGCACAGGTAATAGCTCTAATATTTTTTGCTTTTCTGAAAGTTTTATCATCAAATGAGAGGCAATCGTATCAGCAAGCTTAGAAGGATTATCAATCTGGCCAATAGCATTGACAACTTCAGGAGAAATTTTTTTATTCAGTTTTACATAATTTTCAAAATACGCAATCACTGATCTTGAAAGAGCTTCAATCTCAACATCATTCTCTCTAGGCTCCTCTGTAACAGTTGCAAAGGCCTGATGATAATCTTCACTCAAAGCAAATTGACTAATTTTTGCACGTGCTGTTCCTTCAACCAAAACTTTTACCGTTCCATCAGGAAGTTTTAAAAGTTGAAGAATATTAGCAAAGGTACCAATATCATAAATATCTTCTGATTTTGGATCATCATCAGAAGCATTTTTTTGTGTAACCAATAGTATCGGTTTATCAACCGCCATCGTTTCTTCAAGAGCACGAATTGATTTTTCTCGGCCCACAAAAAGCGGAACAATCATATGTGGGAAGACAACAATATCACGAAGAGGCAAAACAGCGTAAAACCCTTCTCTTATTTCATCTGTCTTTTCATCAATATATTGCATAATTCTCCTTTCTGGAGCCTATGATCTATCCACTACACAAGCCCATCCTTTGAAAAACTTTAGCTTTCCACAATACATGAAGTAGTAACTGGGAACGTATAAATCAAGCATTATCACTACAATATCTAGAAACATCATCCTCAAATTGTGTTCATGACCACTTCTCATATCACACAACGTCATGCCGATACATTTTCTTTATCTTCTGCACACTCTGAATAAATATAAAGAGGACGTGCTTTCCCATCAACTACGTCACTCGAAATGAGCACTTTTTGAACACCTTCAAGAGCTGGCAACTCAAACATTGTCTCAAGAAGTATCTTCTCCATAATAGAACGTAAACCACGCGCACCGGTTTTACGGTCAATCGCCTTCTTCGCAATCATCCGTAACGCATCTTCATGAAATGCTAATTCAACATTTTCCATCTCAAAAAGACGTTGATATTGTTTCACCAACGCATTTTTAGGCTGTGATAAAATTTGAACAAGAGCGTTGACATCTAAATCTTCTAAGGTAGCAACAATAGGAAGACGACCAATAAATTCTGGTATTAAACCAAACTTTATAAGATCTTCAGGCTCTAAATCACGAAAAATCTCACCAACACAACGCTCATCAGGTGCTTTAACGGTAGCAGAAAAACCAATAGACGTTTTGTCACCACGTCCTGAAATAATCCGTTCCAGGCCAGCAAAAGCTCCTCCACAAATGAACAAAATATTTGTTGTATCCACTTGAAGAAACTCTTGTTGCGGATGCTTACGCCCACCTTGAGGAGGAACTGAAGCAATCGTTCCTTCCATAATTTTTAACAACGCCTGTTGAACACCTTCCCCCGAAACATCCCTTGTAATAGAAGGATTCTCAGCTTTACGAGAAATCTTATCGACTTCATCAATATAAACAATGCCACGCTGTGCACGTTCAACATTATAGTCTGCAGCTTGAAGAAGCTTTAGAATAATATTTTCAACATCTTCACCCACATAGCCTGCTTCAGTCAAAGTAGTAGCATCGGCCATGGTAAAAGGTACATCGATAATACGGGCTAATGTTTGTGCGAGATAAGTTTTACCACAGCCTGTTGGACCAACGAGGAGAATATTCGATTTTGCTAACTCAATATCATTGCTCTTAGACTGATGCGCAAGTCGCTTATAATGATTATGAACAGCAACAGAAAGAACACGCTTCGCATGTTGCTGACCAATAACGTAGTCATCAAGAACCTTTATAATCTCTTGTGGAGTAGGAACACCATCACGTGCCTTAATCCCAGAAGATTTATTTTCTTCACGAATGATATCCATACAAAGCTCTACACATTCATCACAAATGAATACTGTAGGCCCTGCGATGAGCTTACGCACCTCATGCTGACTTTTGCCGCAGAATGAGCAATAGAGAGTATTTTTTGATTCGTTCCCACTATTGCCAATTTTGCTCATTTTTCTTTCCTTTCACCACGATATATAAATACTTCGTTTTTTCAAAAGAAGTCTTTCATAAAGAAAATTATAAGACATATAAAAACCTGCGTGTCACAATATCTTTAAATGTTTTTTCTTATTTTCGCGATACTTTTACAAAGCTCTCTCTTTAAAGTAGTTCTTTTTTCTATAAAAACTCTTAATCTTTTTCATCTTTTTCGGTTTCTGCACGATATTGTATAACATCGTCAACTAAGCCAAATTGCTTGGCCTCTTCTGCTGTCATAAAATGATCACGATCAAGAGTTCTTTCAATAACCTCATAATCTTGGCCTGTATGCTGAACATAAATTTCATTTAAACGCCGTTTCATCTTTATAATATCTTGCGCATGTCGTTCAATATCTGAAGCCTGACCTTGAAAACCACCAGAGGGTTGATGCACCATAATCCGTGCATTGGGTAATGTAAAACGATGACCTTTTGCTCCAGCTGTTAAAAGTAACGACCCCATAGAGGCAGCTTGCCCCATACAAAGTGTAGAAACAGGAGGGCGAATAAACTGCATAGTATCATAAATTGCCATACCAGATGTTACGACGCCACCAGGCGAATTAATATAAAGACTAATTTCCTTCTTAGGATTTTCCGCTTCCAAAAAAAGTAATTGTGCACAAACAAGCATCGCCATACCATCTTCAACGGGACCATTAATAAAAATAATCCGCTCTTTTAAAAGACGGGAAAAAATATCATAGGCCCGCTCACCACGATTAGTTTGTTCAATAACCATAGGCACAAGGCTTAATGCTGTTTTCATTGGATCACTCATATTTTCACTTTCCGTTCATATAACAATCGCTCTTTACGCATTCAATATTTTCTCCATAGGCTAACATTACTCTGTTAAGCAAGCCATAATCAATGCTCTTCAAGAAAGATTAAAATCCTAGTGGTTAAAATAGCAATAATAACTCTAACTGAAAAATTCATCTGCATTAGGAATACGAGACACTGCCCAATGATAAAAACTCCCTTCTTGAGGCTTTTGAGTAGTCTTCATCTTTCTGTGAATATGAAACCCTATCACACGTGGATTTACAAGAGGTTCAACGCCAAAAGTTGGATCAAAGATATATTCAGTTTTTCTCCCTGTCCAATAATAAAAGGTTTCTTTTTCCTTTGCTTCATGAAAAAAACCATATCGTTTGGCTAATCGTGAAATCCCATCATTACCAAATATTGTCACTCCAAGATTTCCTGGCAAAATCGGCATTTTTTTCCTCTTCAACCAAAATGGTTTCCAAACACGACGTTTAAATCCAAGCCAATGCGGAACCATTTCTGTGCCTGCCCAATAATCTTCAAACTCTTTTATAATAGGGTTATAGGGAGGAAAATAAAGTGCAGAAACGCCTACTCTTACAGCATTTTCTCTGGCAAGCCAAACTTTATTCGCATCTGGATGAAATTGTTTCACGAGGTAAACGTCTGTATCTAACCAAACACCTTGCTGATATTTCATCAGCATAATACGAAAAAAATCCGAAAACTGAACAATTGTACACCCTGGTTTATCATCCGAAAAATTGGGATCAAGGCGATAAATTGCTGAGCGTGGTAGAATTGATTCTGCTGCACATAATTCAACACCAGCAGGGAGATTATCTATTTGTTTATCATAACTAAAAAGCTTAACGCGTTGCCCAGTTTTGACCATTGAAGACAAACAAAGTCTATCCACCAATCTCAATTGTCCTCTATACCAAAAAGTGCAAATATCCATAGGCAATAGATTAAAAATATTCTAAACTGACACGAAAGAGCTGTTCCACATCGCGAACACACTCAACAAGAGCAAAAATCACTATCCGATCACCAGATAAAATACGTGTTTCCGCTGAAAGCTGTATGATTGTCTTATTGCGATAAATAGCACCAATTCTCAAACCATTTGATAAATTTAATTCCGACAATGACTTACCAACCAATGAAGAGGTTTGCATTACTTCAGCCTCAATAATTTCTGCCTGTCCATTAAAAACTGAATGAACCGCACGAATACGACCACGACGCATTTGTTGTAAAACTCTCGATATGGTAACACTATGTGGATTAAGATAGGCATCCACACCAACTGCACGGCTAAACTCTTGGTAAGCAACATTATTGATCAACACCATATTGGCCTTGCATCCTAATCTTTTAGCAATAATAGCACTTAAAAGATTAACCTGATCCTGATTAGTTAATGTAATCATTAAATCGGCTTGTTCAATTTTCGCGTCTTGAAGAATCACAGGATCCAATACGTTACCATATAAAACCGTTGTTTTTTCAAGTTGATCCGCAATTGTAAGCGCTCTTTCTCTATCTGATTCTATAATTTTCAATCTTAATTTATGAAGACGCTTTTCAATAGCCTGAGCAACATAAAGACCAATGTGACCACCTCCTGCAATAATCATGCGATGAGTATCTTGTTCTTTATGACCAAAAAGACCAACCGCACGACGCATTTGATCACGAGCAACAACGATATAGGTTATATCGCCAACGCGCAATTGCGTCTCTGAATGCGCAATCAATAATTCTGCACCACGCTTAATAGCCGTTACTGTCGTGCGAAGATCTGGAAAAAGCTCCGTTAACTGACGCAAAGGCGTATTAATAACTGGACAATCTTCCATACATTCCAAAGCCAATGCAACAATATCATCATTACAAAAGTAAAGAACATCTATTGCACCAGGCAGAGCAATACGACGTAGAACCATTTCTCCAACTTCAACTTCGGGCGAAATAACCACATCAATGGGAATATTCTCTCTAGAAAAAAGTGTTTTATAGCGTGGTTCTAAATAAGATTGTGAACGGATACGCGCTATTTTCGTTGGAACATTAAATAAGGAATGTGCCACTTGGCAAGCAACCATATTCACCTCATCAAATAAAGTTACGGCAATCAACATATCTGCTTTGTCTGCATCAGCAGCCAAAAGAACCTCAGGTCGTGAGCCATGACCAACAAAACCTCTTACATCTAACGTATCGCGAATTTTTTCAATCAATCTTGTTTCAATATCAATAACAGTGACATCGTGATTTTCAGCAGCAAGACGCTCTGCTATTCCGTAACCAACCTGCCCTGCACCACAAATAATAACACGCATAACCTTACGAAACTCCAAGCGCTTTAAGTTTGCGGTGCAAAGCTGAACGCTCCATACCTATAAATTCAGCTGTACGTGATATATTTCCACCCAAACGCCCAATCTGCGCGACCAGATACCTCTTTTCAAACAATTCCCGTGCTTCACGCAATGGTAAATCCATTATACTCTCATCTGCATCCATTTGAATACGTGGCAAAGAATCACTCACTTCACTAGGAAGAAACTCCGCTGTTATTGGACCTTCACCATCACGTACAAGAATGAGAAGGCGCTCAATATTATTGCGTAATTGCCGCACATTACCTGGCCAAGCATGCGTTTGTAAAATAGCTATCACATCATCACTAATCTCACGCGGCTTAATCCCAACCTGCTGTGATATTGTTTTAACAAAATGACGCACAAGTTCTGGGATGTCTTCACGACGCGCTGCCAATGGTGGAACTGTAATAGGAACAACAGAAAGACGGTGAAAGAGATCCTCCCTAAAACGCCCATCTGATATGAGGTTTTCTAGATTTTGTGCCGTTGAAGAAATGATACGAACATCCACTCTAACACGTTTTGTGCCTCCAACCCTCTCAAATGTCTGCCCCGTTAAAACCCGAAGAATCTTCCCCTGAGTTTCACGTGGCATGTCCGCAATTTCATCAAGATATAATATTCCACCATGAGCTTCCTCTAAGGCACCAATTTTACGCTCTCCTCCCTCCATTTCACTGCCAAACAATTCTATTTCCATTCTTTCAGGAGTAATTGTTGCAGCATTTATGGTAACAAATGGACCATTCGAACGCGTTGAAAGTGCGTGAATAGCACGTGCAACCATCTCTTTTCCTGCACCTGAGGGACCAGTAATCATGATACGACTGTTGGTTGGTGCTACTTTTTCTATGATTTGGCGCAAATTTTTTACAACACTCGATGTTCCAAGAAGTTCTAATGTCTCATTCGAGCGTTTTCGTAATTCTAAAAGCTCACGTTTTAAACTTGAGTTTTCAAGAGTTCGTTCCGCAACCAAAACAAGCCGATCAGCTTTAAATGGTTTTTCAATGAAGTCATATGCTCCCCGTTTTATAGCAGAAACAGCTGTCTCAATATTACCATGACCTGAAATCATAACCACTGGAAGAGCAGGGTATCGCGTTTTAATTTCATCAAGCAGCGTTAAACCATCAAGACGACTTCCTTGCAACCAAATATCTAAAAAAATAAGCTTTGGAATACGCTCACTAATTTGTGCTAAAGCTTCATCAGAGTTACAAGCAACACGTGTTTCATAACCTTCATCATCCAAAATACCAGAAACAAGCTCACGAATATCTGCTTCATCATCAACAATTAAGATATCTGACACCATTCTATTCCCCTATCTTATCACTTGTAACTTGTGCAAGACTACCCTGCTTAGCCCCATATGAGGGAAACATCAAACGGATCATTGCACCACGACCTTCATAAAAACTCTTCGGCGCATCATGCAACTCCATAGAACCACCATGATCTTCAATAACTTTGCGCACAATAGCTAACCCAAGTCCTGTTCCCTTTTCCCGCGTTGTGATATAAGGTTCTAATAACTTTTGCCTTTGCTCTTTAGGAAGCCCTTTACCGTTATCAATAACATCCACAACCACACATCCTTTCTTACAATAAGAACGTATAAGAATATGACCGTGAATAATTTCCTCTCTTATAACCGAATCTATAGATTCGCTCGCATTTTTAATAACATTGCAAAAAGCCTGCACAATAAGACGATTATCAAATGCACCCACAAGTGGTGTACTTCCTAAATCTTGCTCAAAATGAATATCATGTCGCGTAACTTCTATCAAGAAACATGCTTCACGCAGCAATTCGCGTATATCTAAAACATTCATTTGCGGTTTGGGCATACGCGCAAAAGAAGAAAATTCATCAACCATACGCCCAATATCTCCAACTTGGCGAATAATCGTATCAATACATCGCTCAAAAACCTCTTTATCTTGTGTAATAACTTTGTTGTAACGTTTACGAATACGTTCAGCCGATAATTGAATCGGAGTAAGTGGATTTTTAATTTCGTGCGCAATACGACGTGCAATATCTGCCCACGCCGATGTCCGTTGTGCTGCAACAAGATCTGTAATATCATCAATGGTGAGAACCCAAGATTGCCCCTGTCCGTCGTCTTCTTCCATGGTAATTTGTACATTATAAACGCGTTCTTGTCCTGCCACACTTAAAGTTACTTGTTCACGATGATTCTTACGTTCTAGCGAACGTGCAAGTTGAAAAACCTGCCAAATTTCAGCACTTAATGATAAAAGGCTGTGGCCAATAACCTGCTCAGAACGAATGTCGAACATTGTTTCCATAGACCGATTGATAATTGTAATATCGCCATTATCATCAATACCAGCCACCCCTGCTGTTACACCAGACAAAACAGCTTCAGAAAAACGCCGTCTCTCATCGATTTGGTCGCGAACTGCAATCAACTCATTGCGCCGACTTTTCAATTCACTAACCATGTAATTAAACGTTTTTGATAACTGCCCAATATCCCCATCTTTTGCACGCACTGGTACAAAAACTTCCATATTCCCAGAAGCTACATCATCAGCAGCACTAATAAGAAGGCGTATAGGACGTACCAAACGATCAGCAACAGCAATTCCCGCCCAAATGGCTGATAAGAATAAACTAAAAAAAAGACACAGATAAAGCATACCAAATGCAATTTGTGTTAACAGGCGATTTTCATTTAAATCACGATAACGATCTGTATTGACTTCCGTCAAACGTAAAGCAGATAAAACTTCTTTATCAACATCGCGCACCAAATACAAAAATGTGTTTGGAATATTGGTAAATTTTAAAATAATACCAAAATAATCATGAACTCCTGGTTGAAAAGAAAAAGGTTTTGCACTCGTTGCACGCTCAATAAGATTGGAGGGCGGAATTGGGAGTTTATCTTCATCTCCAAGATTACTCGATATAAAAACAGTTCCGCTCGAACTTAACAAAAATGCACCACGTAGATTACGTCCTATAGCATGACGCGTTAATTGCATCCTATATTCAGCGGGATTACGCTCTAAAAGCTTTTTATTATCAAGGGCAAAGGCCATCGCATAGGATAAATTTTTCAAATTTTGTAGCATTTCATCCGCATATGCGTTCGCTAAATCGATAGAAGAACCAACAATTTGCCGTGTTGTCGTATCAAACCATCGATCAAGTCCTAGATTCAGTGCAGGACCAGATACAAGAGCTACAGCGACAGCTGGCATGGTTGCAACAAGTGCAAACAATGAAATAAGACGCACATGAAGACGAGAACCTGCACGCCTCGAGCGCCACGCACGAATGATAGGGATCATCTCATAAAAAACAATGATCACAAGCCCTAAAACCCAGACACTATTAATTCCTATAAGAATGAGAGTTACACCTCTACTGGGAACAACAGGCGTTAATCCAATAAGAATGATGAATGAAACAGACGCTGTGAGCAAAGCCAAGACAATAATTGTGATACCTAAAAAGATATACACCTTACTTAAGCGATACAACTCATCGTTATAAATATTATGATCTGCCTCTTGGAGATTCGTTATAGATGTTGTATTCATGATGCGCTTATATACCCTTATCCCATTGTTCTCATATAACCTCTTGTAACAAAAATTGACAAGTCCAGTACTGCATTTAAAATAGAGAGCCAATTTATCAAAGAGAAAAGAAACTTCTACATTTTCAAAATATCTTTAAAATAAAATGCGTCCGGTGATAGTTTACAGAGGAAATGAAATGCGGTTAACCAAACAAACAAATTATGCACTCCGAATGCTCATGTATTGTGCAGATAATCAAGGATCTCTCAGTCGTATTCCAGAAATTGCAAAAGCCTATGCTGTTTCTGAGCTTTTTTTATTTAAGATCCTTCAACCACTTGTTGAAGCAGGTTTTGTACAAACAGTGCGTGGACGCAATGGTGGTGTTAAATTGGCTAAACCCGCAGCAGAAATTTCAGTAGCTGATGTTGTAAAAGTAACAGAAGATAATTTTTCTATGGCAGAATGTTTTGATACGACAGAAACTCATTGTCCATTGATCGATTTTTGTGGTTTAAACACTGCCCTTCAAAAAGCATTAAACGCTTTTTTTGATGTATTGTCAGTCATATCTCTTGCGGATCTAAAACGTCCAACTTTTCAAAAACAATTTAAAACTGATGATCATAAAACAATAAACTAAAATCATAAAAAGGAGATTGAATATTTCTATTGCAGCAGTCATATTAGCCGCTGGACGCGGTAAAAGAGCAGGATCTCCACAAAAAATTCCAAAACAATACCGGTTTCTTGGACAAGAGCCGGTTATTTGTCATACTGTGCGTTGTTTTTTACAGCATCCAGCTATTACAACACTTATCCTCGTTATTCATCCTGAAGATCATCAAATCTGTGCACAAGCTATTGCTGATTTTAAAGAACAGCTCATCATCGTTGAAGGAGGTGCTACACGTCAGATATCCACCTTACGTGGGCTTTATGCACTTAAAAAATTAAAACCCCAATATGTGCATATTCATGATGGTGCACGCCCCTTTATCGAAAAACAACTCCTCGATAAAATCCATACCAACCTCACCCACCAAGAAGGTGTTCTTCCCGTTCTTGCTGTCTCTGATACCCTTAAACGTGTTAATAATGCACATTCTGTTGTAGAAACAATTCCACGCAGACATCTTTACAGTGCACAAACACCCCAATGTTTTCCCTTCAAAGACATCTTAACGGCCCATGAAAAAGCAAGACAAGCAGGAAAAAAAGAATTCACTGATGATTCTGCAATCGCCGAATGGTGTGGGATTCCTATGCGTACTGTTCCTGGTGATCCTCACAACATAAAAATTACATGGCACGAAGATTTTGATACTGCACATTTCTATCTCCAGAAAAAAATGCAAATATTCCCTGATATCCGGACTGGCAATGGCTATGATGTTCACGCATTCGAGGAAGGAACTTCTCTTGTATTATGCGGCGTAAAAATTCCTTTTCATAAAAAATTAAATGGGCACTCCGATGCTGATGTCGCTCTTCATGCATTAACAGATGCTCTTCTTGCAACGCAAGGAGCAGGAGATATCGGTACCTATTTTCCCCCCTCTGATCCTCAATGGAAAGGAGCATCTTCAGAAATTTTTCTCTGTCATGCTCTTGATATTGTGAAACAAGCAAGTGGTCGTATTGCTAATGTTGATATCACTTTGATTGCCGAAGAACCTAAAATTGGCCCCTATCGTCATGCAATGGTAGAAAATCTTATGAATATGCTCACAATTTCATCAGATCGAATCTCTATCAAAGCAACAACAAATGAAAAGCTCGGATTTATTGGTCGCGGTGAAGGCATTGCTGCTTTTGTAACAGTGAGCGTCCTTTATCCAGGAGAAGTTCCAAAATGACATATTTTTGTGAAAAACAAGCATATGAAGTTCTTGTAGCTTGTCGCCAAAAAGGTTTGCGTTTAGCAACTGTCGAGTCTTGCACTGGAGGGCTCATTGCTGCAAATCTTACCAATATTGCAGGATCATCCGATGTACTCGATTGTGGATTCGTTGTTTATTCAAATGAAGCAAAAACACGCCTTGTTGGCGTGTGTGCTCAACTTATAAAAAACTATGGTGCCGTTTCAAAAGAAGTTGCTCTTGCAATGGCAGAGGGTGGATTAAAACATTCATACGCTGGAATTGCCGTTGCTGTAACAGGAATTGCAGGACCAGGAGGAGCATCTCTCGATAAACCTGTGGGGCTTGTGCATTTGGCTGTTGCTTACAAAAATCACAAAACCCTACACAGAGAAATGCGCTTTGGTAAGCTTGATCGCAAGGCTATTCGTTATGCAACCGTTGAAAATGCTTTGAAAATGATTTTGAAATCTCTCCAATGAAGCTTTCTCTATCTGATTTCCAGATTTTATATTACCGCGACTATTGTATATAACTTACAATAGCTGTCATACAAAAATGCCAACTCAATACATCATGTGACAGGAGGTCCATAGATTTGATGCGCACGCATTTCAAAAGCATCGGTAAATTTGTGAAAAGCAATATCAAACATTGAGCCCATTATCAGCTTAAGCATTTTGCTTTTAAATTCATAATCAATAAAAAATTCTACATTACACGAATTGCTATTCTCAATAGCATGAAAAGCCCAACGATTTTCAAGATATTTGAATGGACCATCAATATATTTAACCTCTATGAGATTTTTCTTCGGTTGAAGAAATACTTGGGTCGTGAAAATTTCTCGAATAACCTTATAACCAACGATCATGTCAGCAAGAAGCAATGTCTTTTCTTCACATTCTTTGCGAGAGCGAACTATTAAAGCCTCACACATCGGTAAAAATTCAGGATAACGTTCAATATCTGAAACAAGATTAAACATCTCACTCGCACTATGGGCAATCTGCCGATGTGTTGTAAAAGTTGGCATAACTATCTCTGTAAGACAAATTTTTCATCACGCGCCTTTTGCAAAATCGCAAAATCATCGCCCGCATGATGCGATGAACGGGTCAGAGGATTAGAAGCCATATGTAAAAAACCCTTAACTTTACCAATTTTGGCAAAAGACTCAAATTCTTCAGGAGTCACAAAACGAATAACCGGATGATGCTTTCGTGTAGGCTGCAAATATTGCCCAATTGTCATAAAGTCAACATCTGCAGAGCGTAAATCATCCATCAATTGAAGAATTTCATTTCGCTCCTCCCCAAGTCCAACCATAATTCCTGATTTTGTGAAGATTGTCGGGTCAAGTTCTTTTACGCGTTGTAAGAGACGAATCGAATGAAAATAACGTGCTCCTGGGCGAACCTTTAAATATTTAGAAGGAACCGTTTCTAAATTATGATTAAAAACATCAGGTTTAGCAGCAACAACAATTTCCAAAGCTCCATCCTTATGGCGAAAATCAGGTGTGAGGACTTCAATTGTTGTCTTAGGAGCTTTTCGACGAATCGCATAAATTACTTTCGCAAAATGCTCAGCACCACCATCAGCAAGATCATCACGATCAACCGATGTAATAACAACGTGTTTTAATTCCATCCGTGCAACAGCATCTGCTACACGTTCTGGCTCGTTCTCATCAACAGTAAGTGGAATACCTGTTGCAACATTGCAAAACGCACATGCCCGTGTACATATTTCACCCAAAATCATAAAGCTGGCATGACGCTGGCTCCAACATTCCCCAATATTTGGACAACCTGCTTCTTCACATACGGTTACTAATTTATGAGCACGGACAATACCATGCGTTTCCTTATAGATCTGTGACGTTGGCGCTTTTACACGAATCCAATCCGGTTTTTTTTGAATGTTTGTATCCGGACGATGTGCCTTCTCAGGATGACGCAAACGTCTATTCGTAACTCTATCAACAACCGTAACCATTTAAGCCTTTGCCTTATCAATATGGAGTGCCAATGAGCAAATTAAACACCAAATTTTTCATTGGCTCTCCAGTCGTCAAGCATTTAAAACTTGACCATAAGCATCCAATACACTTTCTTTCATCATTTCCGATAATGTCGGATGCGGAAAGACAGTATGCATCAATTCTTCCTCGGTTGTTTCCAGATTCATGGCAATAACAAAACCTTGTATCAGTTCTGTTACCTCCGCCCCTACCATATGGGCACCAAGAAGCTGTCCCGTTTTTTTATCAAAAATAGTTTTCACTAAGCCTTGATCTTCACCCAAAGCAATCGCTTTACCATTCGCTGAAAAGGAATAACGACCAACTCGTATATCATAACCTGCTTCTTTTGCTGCCGCCTCCGAAAGCCCTACGGATGCAACTTGCGGTGTACAATAAGTACAGCCTGGAATTTTTCTCTTATCAAGCGGATGAACATTCTCCAAACCTGCAAGACGTTCAATGCATATCACACCTTCTTCTTCTGCTTTATGTGCTAACATAGGTGGACCAGCGACATCACCAATGGCATAGATACCCTCGACACCTGTCCAACTCCATTCATCAGTTACAATGCATCCACGATCCGTTTTTATGCCTAATATTTCCAGCCCCAAATTTTCAATATTACCCTGAACTCCAACAGCTGAAATCAATCGATCCGCTGTGACCATTTCTGTCTTACCTTTCACATCAATATGTGCAATGAGAGAATCGGCAACTTTTTCAACCTTTGTTACTTTTGCTTGGCTAAGAATACGGATACCTTTTCTCTCTAACTGTTTACGAGCAAATGCAGAGATTTCGATATCTTCAGCCGGCATGATGTTAGGCATCATTTCAACAACAGTGACCTCGGCTCCCATATCATGATAAAAAGAAGCAAATTCAATGCCAATTGCCCCAGATCCCATGACCAAAAGTGATTTCGGTATTGCATGGGGAATCATCGCTTCAAAATAAGTCCAAATGCGCTTTCCATCTGGTTCAATACCAGGAAGCACCCGAGGACGTGCACCCGTTGCGATAATGATGTGTTTTGCTTGATAAGTCCCTTCTCCTAATGTTCCTTTAGGTACTGGATTTTGCGGTTGCATAATCGGTTTGGATGATGCAGAAACCACGATTTCTGCAAGCTGGCTTGCCTTTGCGGCCTTTGTAAATTTTGCTTCACCCCAAATAATATCGATTTTGTTTTTCTTCATTAAAAAACCAACACCAGCATTTAAACGCCCTGAAACGGCGCGTGACCGTGCAACAACATCTTTTATATTTGCTTCAATGGAACCGTTAAGATTTAAACCATAATTTTTTGACTGCTCAGCAAAATGTTTTATTTCTGCTGAACGCAAAAGCGCCTTTGTTGGAATACATCCCCAGTTTAAGCAAATTCCACCTAGATGTTCACGTTCAACAATCGCAGTCTTGAAGCCACATTGTGCCGCACGAATTGCGGTTACATATCCACCGGGTCCAGATCCAATCACAATTACATCATAAAGATTCGCCACAGTAATCCCTCCATGGATATACACAAAACAGATACACACTCTTTGAGCTTAAAACTAAAAAAATAATATGACAAAATTCTCTTGTGTCTTTCACTCTCAGTTTCACATAAAATGCCTTTGCCAAATCAACAGCAATACCTCTAATTAAACTCTTTAAATCCGCTTTTACCATATTAACATATCACGCATACAAACATTTTACGTGAAGCATTTTTTAAAAACTCAAATGAGCATTGCTAATGGATTTTCAATCATCTTCTTAAAAGTCCGTGCAAGTTCTGCTGCCAGTGCACCATCAACAGCACGATGATCAACGGAAAGTGTAACAGACATGATGCTCGCAATCCCTAATGCACCATTTTTAACAACGGCACGTTGTTCACCTACACCAACAGCAAAAATTGTCGCATGCGGTGGGTTAAGAATAGCAGAAAAACTTTTCACACCATACATCCCCATATTTGACACAGCTGTCGTGCCCCCTTGATATTCTTCCATTTTTAACTTGCGCTCACGTGCACGCTTTGCAAAATCTTTCATCTCGTTAGAAATAATCGATAAAGACTTTTCCTCTGCATGGCGGACAATTGGGGTAATTAATCCCTCCGGAACAGAAACAGCTACCCCAACATCACAGTGTTTGTGATAGAGTATTCCACCTTCCAGCCAAGAAACATTCGCATCGGGCAAAGCTTTTAAAGAAAGTGCTACAGCTTTAATAACCATATCATTAACGGACAGCTTATAAGCGGGCTTCGCCCCCTCTTGCGTCTTAACTATTGGTGCAGCAGCATTTAATTGCGCACGCAGTTCCAATAATGCATCGAGCTCACAATCCACCGTCACATAGAAATGTGGTACTGTTTGTTTTGATTCGACCAAACGTTTAGCGATTATTTTACGCATATTATTATGAGATGTGAATGTATATTCATCCTCTTTGAAGAGTGTTAGTATCTGTTCGTCAGAAGAACCTGCCACTACCAAAGGACCAGTTTGTGATGAAGGCGTCGTTAAAATACCACCACTCATAGCTTTTTCTACATCGCGCTTGATAATACGCCCGTGGGGGCCGCTACCAGAAACAAGTGATAAATCGAGACCAGCTTGAGCTGCTAACCGCCGAGCCAAGGGGGAAGCAAAAAAACGTATATCCTTTTTATCCTGCTGTATGACTTGCTGAACCGATGACACATGAGAAGCTTGTGTTGTCTTTGAAGCTATCTGTTTTGCATCCTCTGTTTCTCTCATGGCAAAAGCAGAAGAGTTTTCTTCTGCTTTTGCTGCTTCGGCTAAGTCTTCACCTTCTGCTGCTAAAATCATAATTAAACTATTTACTTTAACGCCTTGCGTTCCAGAAGGAACAACAAGTTGAGCAACCGTCCCCTCATCAACGGCCTCTACTTCCATTGTTGCCTTATCTGTCTCAATTTCAGCAATAACATCACCAGAAGAAACTTTATCGCCTACCTTAACATTCCATTTTGATAAATTTCCTTCTTCCATTGTTGGAGAAAGCGCAGGCATGGTAATTTTAATGGGCATAGTGCTTTCCTCCGTTATGTTCTATAAGTTACAGCCTTAACGGCTTCAACAATTTCAGAAGTGCTCGGTAAAGCCAACTTTTCAAGATTAGCAGCATAGGGCATCGGAACATCTTTACCAGAAATGGTAGCAATTGGCGCATCAAGATAATCAAAAGCCTGCTGCATAACACGCGTTGCTATTTCTGTTCCAACAGATGACTGAGGATATCCCTCCTCAATGGTTACCAAGCGACCTGTCTTCTTGACTGACGAAATAATTGTTGGAAGATCCATTGGACGAATGGTTCGTAAATCAATTAATTCAACATCAATGCCAAGTTTTTCAATTTCTGGCAACGCTTGAATCGCATAATGCATACCAATCCCACAGGCAACAATCGTAACATCTTGTCCAGATTTATGAATACGCGCTTTCCCGATAGGTAGAACAAAATCATCTATTTGAGGCACATCAAATTGATGACCATACAAAATCTCATTTTCAAGGAAAATAACAGGATTGTCATCACGAATAGCAGCTTTTAGCAAACCTTTTGCATCGCCAGCACTATAAGGCATAACAACTTTAAGTCCTGGCACATGACTATACCAAGCAGCGTAGCACTGAGAATGCTGGGCACCAACACGTGCAGCCGCCCCATTGGGACCTCGAAAAACCATAGGAGCAGTCATTTGTCCACCAGACATGTAACGGGTTTTTGCTGCAGAGTTAATAATTTGATCAATAGCCTGCATGGCAAAATTAAATGTCATAAACTCGACAATGGGACGCAATCCCCCAAAAGCAGCACCAACAGCCAATCCTGCAAAACCATGTTCTGTAATTGGTGTATCAATAACCCGGCGTGCACCAAATTCTTCCAATAGCCCTTGGCTAACCTTATAAGCTCCTTGATATTGTGCGACCTCTTCCCCCATGAGAAAAACCTTTTCATCACGTCGCATTTCTTCAGCCATAGCTTGATTAAGCGCTTCGCGCACCGTCATTGTAACCATTTGTGTCCCCGCTGGAATATCAAAATCAGGAAGTGTATCCAAAATAGGAGGTTGTAGCACTGATGAAGAAAAAGAAGCGTTCCCAGTTTTTTGATGCATACTTAGAGAATCGGTCGTTTGTGAAATGCCTTCAACCGTTTCACCTTCTTCCAACAATACTGCAATAACGGTGTTAACCTTCACACCTTCAGAACCTTCAGGCACACAAATTTTACCAAGAATACCTTCATCAACAGCCTCTACTTCCATCATGGCTTTATCTGTTTCAATTTCAGCAATGATGTCACCAGAGCTCACTTTATCGCCTTCTTTCTTGAGCCATTTAGACAATTTACCTTCTTCCATCGTTGGTGAAAGCGCTGGCATCAAAATATCAATAGACATATTCGCTTCCCTCGCATCAAACTAAAACATCAGTATAGAGCTCAGAAGCATCTGGCTCTTGATCATGCTGTGCAAAATCTGTTGCATCCGCAACAATTGCACGGACCTCTTTATCAATAGATTTTAAATCGTCTTCACTTGCAAAGCCTTGTTCAAGAATCCGATTCTTTACTTGATCAATGGGATCGTGTTCCTCTTTTATTTTCTGAACTTCTTCTTTTGAGCGATATTTTGCTGGATCAGACATGGAGTGACCACGATAACGATAAGTCTGCATATCAAGAATGATTGGCCCTTTGCCTGAGCGTGCCCAAGAAATTGCTTCATCAGCAGCTCCTTTTACTGCCCGAACATCCATACCGTCAACAACAAAACCTGGAATTTCAAAGGAAAGACCACGACGAGAAAAATCAGTCTCGGCCGATGCTCGTGCAACAGACGTTCCCATAGCATATTGATTATTTTCAATAATATAAATAACAGGAAGCTTCCAAAGCGAAGCCATATTAAAACTTTCGTAAACCTGTCCTTGATTGGCAGCACCATCACCAAAATACACCAATGCCACATTGTCTTTACCAAGGTACTGATTCGAAAATGCCAACCCAGAGCCAATTGGGACTTGTGCACCAACAATGCCATGCCCACCATAAAAATTCTTTTCTTTTGAAAACATATGCATCGAGCCCCCTTTGCCCTTAGAAAAGCCACCCCGACGCCCCGTTAATTCTGCCATGACACCACGTGGGCTCATACCAACCGCCAACATATGGCCATGATCACGGTAAGAGGTAATAACCTGATCACCTTCTTTTGCTGCCTGCAATGTTCCAATAACAACAGCTTCTTGCCCAATATAGAGATGACAAAATCCACCAATAAAACCCATACCATAAAGCTGCCCCGCCTTTTCTTCAAAGCGACGAATTAAAAGCATCTCACGATAAGCATCAATTTCTTCTTTTTTTGTAAAATGCGCTATTGGTGCTCTCTTTGTGGTGTTTGATAATGCAGTGTGCACCACCGATGCAGAACCTTTTTTAGATTTTTCTGCCATACTAAACTCCCTTTTATGATTGTTTAGGAATAACCGTTACGAACAAAAGTTACAAGCATTATCCATCAGCTTAAATGCTCTCACCGGTAGTTGTTTTAAAATATTTTTAAAAATTGAGTGATCTTTCATCGACTTTTAATATCATTTTCAAGGCGTTAGAATTGTTAACTCATTTGCCTTAGAGAAATTCAAATTCTTCCGAATATATTCATCCAACATATCTCTCTCAATGTGCCCATTGCGTAAAAGAGCAATACGCTTTTCAATGGATAACCGTTCAGATTCTACCTGATAAAGTTCCTCTTCTAATTCAACAATACGCTGATTAACTTCACTGCGTGAATACAACCCATATTCACCATGGTAAATGTGATAACTGAAATAGCTTAAAACACCCACTGTCATAATTGGGAGCACAAAGCGTACTTTAATCGATCTGCGTTTTTGCTTTGTCCACATATAATAGCACAGTCTTTACAACATAATTCTCTTAACATTTGCTCAACTATGCATAATTTTAATTAATACCTCATTACCAAATCTACATATGCAAATAATTTGTTATTACATGCTAAATCGCCATGCCATATTAACTATTTTTATATTAATATACGCTTTTTACTAATTTGTGACTCTATTCCCATCTTTGTCAGTAAATTTCCCTGTCAAAATAAATACAAGATCAATAACGCGCCAAATCAAAGTCACAGTTAACCCAATAACTGATAAAGATAGAATAAGCATTAAAACACCCGTTCCAACTTTACCAACCATAAAGCGGTGAATTCCCAATAAACCAAAAAACCAACAAACAATCGCCACTATCGCTTGTGGTTGTTCTGACGGTTGTTGCCCCAAAAGAGGAACAACAGATTTAATGCTATCCCCTTCACACACAAAATCAACGGCATCACCCACTTTGGGTGGATTTTTTCCTAACCAATCCCAACTCGAGAATTGATAGCGTTTACCATCATCACCCAAAACGAGATAAACACTTTGATCCTGACCAATAATTCTACCTCTCATTTCTACCACCTCTAAAATTGTTACGTACTGTTATTTATAAAATAAGTTTTTGCTCTCTTGATAAACTGTTGATGTGCTTTATGGCATGAATACAAGCCGTACTCACCAGAATAAATAGATAGTGAAATAGCTTAAAATTCCCCCCAATGATCTTAAATTTCCCACCGCTATAAACGAGTAATACAAAATACACGAACGATTTGTGTACCTATTTTATTCATAATAAAATAGGTACAGTCTTTCTTTATACTGTTAAATCAATTGTGCATAATTTTTTAATATCTTAACAACTATACACATCAGAGCTTTTTATTACATATTTAATACATTTACTGTAAAAAAGTAAATAATATTATTTACTTTTTATATTTTATTTGTAATGTAAAATTTCTACCAACGTGTAATTTGCTTGCCATCTTTGTCAGTAAACTTTCCCCCCGTAATGACTACAAAGTCAACAATTGCCCAAATTCCTGTAACCATCAAGCCAAAAAGTGTTAAAGAGAGAATAAGCATTAAAGCACCAGTTTTCATTTTACCAACCATAAAACGATGAACACCAAATACACCAGAGAACCAACAAATGAGTGCTAACATTGGCTTTGAAGGCTCTGAATCTTGTTGTAACAATGGAAAAACAGAATTAACATTATCGCCTTCACACACAAAATCAACGCTATCACCTATCCGTGGTGGATTTTTTCCTAGCCAATCCCAAGTCGCAAATTGATAACGCCTACCATCATCTCCAGAAACGAGATAAGTTCCCTGATCTTGACTGATAATTATACCTCTCATCTTTTAACACCTATAAAATCTTTGCCCCCCTATCTCCTACAATTAAACTTACAATCCCAATGATATTCATTATTTAAAATGTTATGATCACCACGATCAACGGCGCAAACAACCAGCATAACATGCCTGATTGCCTAGCATTTCTTCAATACGAATGAGCTGATTATATTTTGCTAATCTATCTGAGCGTGCAAGCGAACCCGTTTTAATCTGCCCACAATTCGTTGCAACAGCAAGATCTGCAATAAAAGAATCTTCCGTTTCACCTGAACGATGAGATATAATGGCACGGTAACCTGCTTTATGCGCTGTTTCTACAGCATCAAGCGTTTCACTCAACGTGCCAATCTGATTTACTTTGATAAGAATGGAATTGGCTGCTCCCATTTTGATACCATCACGCAAACGTGCGGAATTTGTTACAAACAAATCATCACCAACAAGCTGGCATTTTTTACCAATCGAATTTGTAAGTAACTTCCAACCTTCCCAATCATCCTCAGCCATCCCGTCCTCAATCGTAATAATGGGATAAGTTTCAACAAGTCGCGCTAAATAATCGACTTGTTCTCCCACATCACGACATTTACCCTCACCTTTATAAAAATACGAACCATTTTTATAAAATTCGGTTGAAGCACAATCTAAACCAAGAGCAATCTGCTCACCTGGCTGATATCCACACGCTATAATAGATTCCATAATGAAATCAATTGCCTGTTCTGCACCTTTAAATTGCGGTGCAAAACCACCTTCATCACCAACATTGGTATTATGACCTGCATCTTTTAAACGTTTTTTTAACGTATGGAAAATTTCAGCGCCATAGCGGACAGCTTCTTTCACTGTCGGCGCTCCTATAGGAATAATCATAAATTCTTGAAAATCAATCGGGTTATCAGCATGAACACCACCATTAATAATATTCATCATAGGTGTGGGAAGAACATGCGCTTGTACACCACCAATATAACGATATAAAGGCAGACTTAATGAATTTGCTGCCGCTTTTGCAACAGCCAATGAAACACCCAGAAGTGCATTCGCACCTAGACGTGCTTTATTGGGTGTGCCATCCAAGGCAATCATCGCTTGATCAATGGCAATTTGATCTCTTGCATCTCGCCCGCCAAGCTCTTCAAGAATTTCGCCATTTATTGCAGAAACTGCTTTTTCAACACCCTTTCCTTGATAACGCATACCACCATCACGAAGCTCAATAGCTTCATGAGCTCCTGTTGATGCACCAGAGGGAACAAGAGCACGGCCAAAAGCGCCATCTTCCAAATGAACATCAACTTCTACCGTTGGATTACCTCGGCTATCAAGTATTTCACGTCCAATGATATCAACAATTATAGCCATGTGTTTTTCCTTATCCAACAAAACCCTCGATTTATTTTTAACACCATAATGATGCAATATCCCCTATAATTGTATATTCAATTAATCCTTTTGGATAAATAATCAAATTCCATTAAAGTCTCAAGCAATCTTTGCAACTGATCAATTTTAACCATATTCGGTCCATCAGAAGGAGCATTATCGGGATCTTGATGTGTTTCTAAAAAAAGACCTGCGACCCCAATCGAAACAGCTGCACGCGCCAAAACTCCAACAAATTGACGCTGTCCACCAGATGAATCGCCTTGACCACCTGGCTCTTGAACAGAATGCGTTGCATCAAAGATAACAGGAGCACCAAATGAACGTAAAATAGGTAATGAACGCATATCAGAAATAAGCCTGTTATAACCAAATGAAGTTCCTCTCTCACAAAGCATAACATTCGGATTACCGCTTTGTGTGACCTTTCTTAAGACATTCTTCATATCCCACGGCGCTAAAAACTGACCTTTCTTAATATTGATAACACGTCCCGTTTTGGCTGCTGCTACCAAAAGATCTGTTTGACGACATAAAAAAGCAGGGATTTGCAAAATATCTACTGTGGAAGCAATCATCGTGCATTGCTCTTCTGTATGCACATCCGTCAAGATCGGACAACCAAATTCCTTCTTCAAATCAGCAAAAATAGCCATTGCTTTTTCAAGACCAATACCACGTGCCGCATCTAAAGATGTCCTGTTGGCTTTATCGTAACTTGATTTATAAACAAATCTCATACCAACTTGATCGGTAATTGTCTTGATCCGACCAGCCATTTCAAAAGCGTGATCTCTACTTTCTATCTGACATGGTCCCGCAATCAATGAAAAAGGTGCTTCATTTGAAAAAACAACATTTCCAACTTTCACAAGAGCATTTGGGGCATTTTGTTCAGACATTTTATCCCTCAAAAAGCAAATAACTTCATTTATCAACTAAACTAATCGACTTTGTTCTACAGCTGCTTCAATAAAAGAAGAAAAAAGTGGATGTGGATCAAATGGACGTGATTTTAATTCTGGATGATATTGAACACCAATAAACCATGGATGATCTGTATATTCTACCGCCTCTGGCAAAATACCATCGGGAGACATACCAGAAAAAATTAAACCACACTGTTCTAGTTTATCTTTATAATCAATATTGACCTCATAACGATGACGATGTCGCTCATAAACCCTTGTCATCCCATAAATTTGGGCAATATGGCTCTTTTCTTTTAATTCAGCAGCAAAAGCACCAAGACGCATTGTCCCACCAAGGTCTCCATATTGTGTACGTTTCTCAAAAACATCCCCTTTGAGCCATTCCCGCATCAAACCAACAACCGGATTTTTGGTTTCACACAATTCACTTGATGAAGCATTCTCAATCTGTGCAATATTGCGTGCAGCTTCTATACAAGCCAATTGCATGCCAAAACAAATGCCGAAAAATGGAACTTTATGCTCCCGCGCAAATTGAATTGCTCGCATTTTTCCTTCTGCTCCACGTGCTCCAAAAGCACCAGGAACCAAAATCCCATGCACTTTGTATAAAGTGGATGTAGGATCTTCCTTTTCAAAAAGCTCCGCATCAATCCATTCAATATTAACTTTTACTTTATTGGCTAAACCACCATGGGCAATCGCTTCGGTAAGGGATTTATAAGCATCCTTCAATCCGATATATTTGCCAACAACAGCAATTGTCACTTCCCCTTCGGGATGATGAATTCGATGTGTAATATCTTCCCAGCACTCCATTTTGGGCTTAGGTGCCGGTTCTATTCCAAAAGCAGAAAGAACTTCCGAATCTAGCCCTTCCTTATGATATGCTATGGGAACATCATAAATCGTTGGCATATCTAATGCCTGAATAACGGCATTCTGGCGAACATTACAAAAAAGTGATAATTTACTTCGCTCTGTTTCTGGAATAGGCCGGTCTGCACGCACCAATAAAATATTGGGGGCAATACCAATTGATTGTAATTCTTTGACAGAATGTTGTGTTGGCTTGGTTTTTAATTCACCAGCTGACGAAATATAAGGCATTAAGGTAAGATGCACATAAACAACATTATGGCGTGGTAATTCATTGTGAAGTTGACGAATCGCTTCTAAAAAAGGCATCGCTTCAATGTCACCAACCGTTCCACCTATTTCACACAAAACAAAGTCAAATTCTTCGTTTCCAGTAGTAATAAACTTCTTAATTTCATCAGTAACATGGGGAATAACCTGAACGGTTGCCCCTAAATAATCACCACGTCGTTCTCGTTCAATGATATTCCGATAAATACGTCCTGTTGTAATATTATCTTGGTTATTTGCAGAACGTCCGGTAAAACGCTCATAATGACCAAGATCAAGATCCGTTTCTGCACCATCATCGGTCACAAACACCTCACCATGTTGATAAGGCGACATCGTCCCTGGATCAACATTTAAATAAGGATCAAGTTTGCGAAGCCTTACACGGTACCCACGCGCTTGTAATAGTGCTGCCAATGCCGCTGCAGCGATGCCCTTTCCAAGAGAAGAAACCACACCACCAGTAATAAAAATATAACGTGCCATGGGCTTATGGTGATAAGCCGTTTAGAATGATTTTTCCAGCAAAAAATGCAAAAATAAACTGTTTTCTTCTCTAAAATAAAAAAGGTGCAAAAACACCTTTTTAAAAATCTATTCTCTTGTGAAAAAACTATTTTGTACCATTATCCGGAATTGGAGTTTCAAGGGCCGGTGGTAGCGGATTTTCTGTTGTAGAATTTGTAGGCTGTTTTTGCTCTTGAGGTGGAACCGAAACACCTCCTAGCTGCTCAAGAATAGAAGGTTGAGGCTTACTATCTGATGATGATGCTTCTGGCGTTTCTTTATTTGTAGAGTTCTGTTCTAAATTCGCCGGAATACGCTTGAGAATGTCAGAACTAGAATTCGATATATTACCCACTACGGTAAGCCCAATGGATACCACAAAAAAACAACATGCCAAAATAGCAGTCAAACGCGTTAACGGATTCTTAGAGCCACGTGTTCTCATTAACCCAGAACCACTATTTGCAGTAAGCCCACCTCCTTCTGAAGGTTGAATTAATATGATACCAACCAAAAGAATAACGACCAAAAAATGGATAATAATAAGTACTGTTTGCATAAACCTTGCTCTTCAAATAACTCTCCATGGCTCTTTACACGTAAATAACGCATAATCCAAGGGGAAACCAAGATTCCTCTCTTATAATTTACGATAAACATCGCAAATAGTTAAAAAATCACTTGCTTTTAAGCTTGCTCCACCTATCAGAGCGCCATTAACATGAGCAATACTCAAAAGCTCAAATGCATTAGATGGTTTTACTGATCCACCATAAAGCAGACGCATCTTGTCCCCTTCACCCCCAAAACGAGAACGCATCTCATCACGAATAAAATCATGAACTCTTGTAACATCTGCTACACTAGCTGTATTGCCTGTACCTATAGCCCATATAGGCTCATAAGCTATAATAGTATTCTCTGCTGTTGCATCGTCTGGTAAAGATCCTGCAAGCTGGTGCGTAAGCACATCGTACACTTTATTACTTTTACGCTCTTCTAATGTTTCACCAATACAAACAAGAGCAACGAGACCTGCTCGCCACGCCGCTTGCACTTTCGCACAAACAATTGCATCACTTTCTTGATAAATTGTGCGGCGTTCTGAATGCCCAATAATGACATGACTTGCTCCGGCTTCCTTAAGCATAAAAGCCGAAATATCTCCAGTATAAGGTCCATGATCATCAAAATGACAATTTTGCCCCCCTAGAAGAAGATTTTCACCGCCCAATGTATCAAAAGCACGTGATAAAAGTGTTGCTGGAACACAAATAAGCGCTTCAAATAAACGGCCTAAATCAGAACTCACGCCCGCAGCAATGGCACGCAATTCTCCAAGTGATTCACCGGTTCCATTCATTTTCCAATTTCCAGCGATAAAAGGCCGAATATTTGGAGACATATTTTCACCTCAAAAACTATCACGATACATTGTTTATCTTTAGGTACCAAATTATAAAACGAAAGCAAGTCTTTAAGCTTGCATCTTTTATTTCTTTATTGCAAATTCCATCACTGCTTTGATAATAATGCATGCTAAAAATGGAATTGAACAATGCTTGACGTCTTAAGAAATGCTGCAAATTCTTGGGTTTTTAAAATTTTCCTTACTATTTTACTCTTATGTTTCATCCTTTTATGGGGAATCCCACAGTTACACACCAAGAGTGAAAGAGACCTTATTACTTCTGGAAAATCCACAATAACTGTTGATGATTATCGTCTTGCACTGGTCGATCAAAGCGCGCGTTTAGCGTTTACATCTCATCTTGGACGAATGTTCACACCAAATGAAATGCAGCAATATAAAATTCCAGCTTTTGTTTTCAATCAATTACAACACGATATACTGTTTGATGAACAGGTGCGTAAAATGAAAATTAGTCTTTCAAAAGATGCAATAGCTCGTATTCTTAGTGCTGATAATATGTTTCAAACAAATGGTGTTTTTGATCAAAATTTGTTTCGTAACTATCTTCAACATTTACATATCAGCGAAAGTAATTTCCTTGACTATTATACCCAAAAAGAAAAGCGTAACCAACTCATTGCAGCTTCGTTATCTGGAATGAAGGCACCAAACCTCTTTTACAAAGCCCTTGCTCTTTATCAAGGAGAAACCCGTATTGCTGATTATCTCGTTATTGATTTAAAAGAAAAGGAAAAAAATTCTGATCCTGATCAGGAAACATTGCAAAGGTGGTTTGAAACGCATAAAAATGAATTTCGTGCTCCTGAATACCGTACTGTTTCTTTGTTATCTATGACGTCCGCTGATATTGTAAAACCTGAGGATATTTCCCTAGATGAAACTAAAGCTTATTACACCCAAAATACCTCACGTTTTATGATTCCTGAAAAACGCACCATTGAAGAATTGCGATTCTCTACACGCGAGGCTGCTGATAATGCAGCAAAAAAAATAGCCGATGGATTGAGTTTTGAAGCGTTAGTTAAAACGGAAAACAAAACTCTTAGTGATATACAAAAAGGACCTCTCACAGAAAGCGAGCTTCCTAATCATCTTGCATCTGAAATCTTTGAACTCAAGCAAGGACAAATCAGTGCTGTAATTAATGATTTACAAGGCCCTGTTATCGTTCGCGTTATACATATTGAACCTTCAGCCTCTCTTCCCTTTGAAAAGGTAGAAGAAAATATTCGACAAACACTTGCCCAAAGTCGTGCTGTGGATATCATACGTAATAATTATACAGCAATCGAAAATGCTCGTTTTGAAGGCGCTTCTCTTAAAGAACTTGCTGACCAATATAAATTATCTCTTCGGACAATCACTCTTGATAAAACAGGAAAAACAATTGAAGGTACAATAATCACGGATTTACCCCAAAAAGACATTGTACTGAATGCCATTTATCAAGCAAATGAAGGAGTCGATCTTGATCCTCTTTCTTTGCAAACAGATGGCTATCTCTGGTATAAGGTAGATAAAGTTATCCCCGCTCGCGATAGAACACTTGAAGAAGCTAAGAAAGATGTTCTATCTCAATGGAAAAGTGAAGAAATTCAACGCCTTCTTGATGAAAAAGCTCAAAATGCTCTCAAACAACTCACGGAAGGAAAAAGTCTTATTTCTCTTGCTCATACACTTGGTCTCATAACACAAACAACACAAGCTCTACGACGCCAAGATTCATCTGAAACTTTTGGAGTTGAAGGTATTAAAGCATTATTTTCTGCTCCAAAAGGTCATTATGGCATCGTAAAAGGTCCAGTTATAACAAATCGTATTGTGTATCAAATAAAGACCGTAACTATGCCTCAAGATACGTCTCCTGATGCTCTCTCTCCTCATATTCGTGCCAATATAGATATGATGACAAGAGAAGATCTAAAGCTAGGAATGCTGCAAATTGCTAATAAAGAACATCCTCTGGAAATTAATAGCACTAATTATCAGCAAATCTTCAATACTCTCCAATAAAATACAGTGAATCATTGATGCTTTTAAGGGATAAAAAGGTAATCAGAGTTCCTTCTATATGTAAGAAAATAAGATAGACTTCTTTCTCTGTAGTGTCAGAACGAATAATATCTGTAAAAATATAAGCTTTTCTGTGGACCTGTGCGTTTACAGAAAGTGGTGGGGATGATTTTGAATATGGCGTTCTTTATATTAAGAAAGAATTCAACCCGTATAAACCGCTCTCTGAATGTCCTCATAACAAACGATAATAGTTTATAGCCTTATAGTTTTGCGTGCTATATTTCTCTCCAATAACAGATTTTTCTATAGAGCTTATTATATTGTCTTATCCCCCAAATTGTACTTCATTGGAAAATGAGATATCAGCTATACATTTCACTGTTGAGTAGCAAAATCTTCCTCTCCAATGCCCATTTTGAAGGAGCTTTTCTCAAACAGCAAGAAAATCAACTAACGTATTTTATAAATTTGAGCTTATATTTTATATTTTTTATATCCTCTACCGATAGAGAGCACCCAACAAAATGAATAAATAGCAAAAGAAACACACGATATCTTCAACTTCATAAATCCAATTTTCACTGTTTGAAGAAAATCCTCATCAACGCATGAGCAGTATTTTCCAGATAATAAATCCGGATAATCAAGAAGGATTTACATTCATAATATACAGTGACCTTCAATAGATTTATTCTTTCTCTTGGTTTTGAATAATACTCCTTTTCCCTCTATGATATCTTTGGAAAATTACCGCTTATCGCTGCCCATGTTATTATCCAATAGCGCCAAATCAACGGCAAAGTTGCGCTTTCTTGAAAAACTGCTGCTCCCAACTGCTGCGCTCTTTGAAGAGATGCTGGTATAATTGCCAATGGAAGAAATGCTGGTTTAAGCATTCTAGGCAACGCATTAGAACGCTCATAAAACTTTGTATAATGATCTCGCGATAACGCTACCATAGCTTCAATAATATGGTATTCCTGTTCGTTACTGACACGATGAGACTCTAAATCTCTCCTCTCCACTCCTACAGCCTTTAGCACATCAGCAGGTAAGTAATAATGATATCGTGATTGCATAAATGATAAAAGGCGCAACACACCACTTAATCCTTGTGCAATTCCTCCATGTTCACAAGCATCTGTAAAATCTTGTGTTCTATTAGGAGCTAATATCTGACAAGAAAGCTGTAAAAGGATACTCGCGGTTTCACCCCAATAGAATTTAAGATCATGAAGAGTCTCTATAGGATTGTGATAAAGATCCAAAATCTGCGCATTACAGTACCGTAAAAAAGCTGTTTTAGGTAAATCAAAAAGAGCCATTGCAGCAAGCAAATCATCCAAAATCGGATTATTGTTACTCTTTTGTATTTCACCATGAGCAATAGAATCATACCACCAACGTAACCGTATCTCACCGATAAGCGGATCGTGTACGATTTCACGAATACGAGAAACTTCTACATTAAAAGCATAAAGAGCAGCTAATGCTCTGCGCTTTTTTTTAGGCGCAAATAAAACCGATATATAGCGATCACGATCTGTAGCACGTAAAATATCAAGATAATAAGAAAGAGAATCTATCATTCTATGACACTTCTTAACTTCCTTTTTTAACAATTAATACCCTATTTTTATTCATATAAAAAAACGATAGATGAGAAAACACAACAAGAAGAATAAATTCTTCAAATATACCTCTATAAATCTATATGAATTAAGATTCCTTTTATGGGTATTTTTTGCTTACCCAAACACATAAAGTCTTTTTATCTTTTAAAAGTTGACTTACTCTACAATGCCGACACTTGAGAATGAATATTCATTCATGGGAAAATAATCATGCAAGTTTATCCCTTTATACCCATGTTTCTAATGAAATGAGCGCGCAAATAAAAATCACTTTAGAGGGCATGCGTTCATCGCCTCAAGATTTTATTCCTATGATATCTTTACATATAAGGGATGAAGGATTTTGGTCTTTCAATGTCCAAATATCTCATCGCATTACGTGTAAAACTATAAAGGAACTAAACGAAATATTTGAAAATATTGGTGCGCTGTTTTAAAAATTAGGCATTTGATAAGCAATACTTATTCGTTATAGGTTATTCAAGCATGATGCACATACATAAGGTAAAAATATGAAAAAACAGCGTATGTTATGAAATCTCATTGATTGAAGAAAAGCTGTTGCCCCCTCCCATAGACTCTCCAATTTCAATAGTAATGGAGCAGATTTCATAAGAGACAGATAAAAAACTTTTCAAAGCTTTTTTTCTATTGGTTATTTTCCTCTTTTCATCAACCAAAGCGCATGCCTTTCTCTAGCTTTCATTCCCATATATTCTATTCTATGTTACTGATACCATCTTCTGTATCAATTGCTTCCAATAGATTCCTCTTTTTGATTATACTCTTTCTTTCCTCCAATATTTCTGTCTCATCATAGGATATTTGTCTTTGATCAATATCAAATCTTATCATATTGTTTCTTTGTGTATAACAGAGGTATAGTTTTGACATAATACTTTGCTAATTTTTGTTCTAAAGCCACAATGCATTCTTTTTTATGTTGTTTAGTTTATTTTAAAATAGAGCAATGTTAACACTTTTAAAAACGAGGAAAAATAACCACTAAGCGCCTCCACCTTGAAACTAAAAACACCATACAAAGAAAATCAGCTCGCATGAACCTTAATTCTTTTACAGAGGAATTCATGAAAATTACTTGCATAATACTGCGGAGTTTCAGATGGAAACCTGAAATAGAGTGGACATTCACCATCCCGAAATTGAGAATAATCAAAATAGAATGTCTCACCAAAATCAGTTGTGCTGATAACAAGCTGTTTGGGATTCGTAAAGCCATCTCGTCTATCAAGCAAATTTCGGTATACAATATCACCCGCAGGAATACCAGCACAGATTTCATAAATACTGAATATTTCTTCACCTCCAATTTCTCCTCCTCCATAATTTTTTAAAAAACTCTTGTAAGAAGAGGTAAATTGTAAATCGAGAGTTTTCTCAGCTGTTTTAATCCGTACATCATCAGGCGCATTCTCTTTAGTGCCAAAATTAATAACATGATTATACGTATCAATATATTGTACAACATCTGATAACATATAATTTTTCATAAATTTTCCTCCATAAGTCACAGTGTGTTTTCGCTAATAATAGTGTTTCAACTGATCAATATTGGTCTACATAGCCAATGGAATTGGGTTTACATTGATAGAATATAAGGAATATTTTCTTGATAAAATTCTTTTCTAAACTGTGGCTGTAAGATCATCTTGCATTTACAATATATGATGTAACTTAAGGGATGATCCTTCAAGCTTAGAGAGAGCTTTTTCGTGGCATCACTTCAATATTTGCAATAATCACTTTTTTCCTACTTAGGATTTTTTTTTGAAATCCAACAAATAGCTTTTTTGATAAAATTGGTCTTTGGCTTCATATGGGTAACAAAACTCTTGTTTTGATAAAATGAGTAGAGAATCTCAGCTATAGGGCCATCTTGTTCGTCTGTCATAGGATGGAACATGATAGGCCGATAATCGATACCAATAGGAGCTCTTCCTGATGTCATTCTTTCTAGGTTTGTGCCTGCTACTACCTGTCCTTTTTCTTTCCAAGAAGAAACTGTTTCAGGCTCAAACAGATTATCTGCCTGATAAACCTTTATACCTTGAAATTCCACAGGCTCAGCAAACCCATACTCTTTTTTCTTTAGCCATTTCATAATTTATAATCCCCTTCGCTTTTTTCACAATAATCATGTATTCCTTGTTCTCAATAGATTTAATAACTTCTCCCTCCAAGAGCTGGGTTGCTTCTTGCTGATAACCTCTTGTTGATCATCAAGCTTTTCTGTCACCTGTTCAATCAAAGCGTAGCTCACTTGCTTCACCTTTGCTACTTCCTTGGCTAAAGCGATAGCCCGTTTAAGATGAAGCTGTTGGATGCTTTCGCTAAAGCCTAAATGATCTCCTGCTGCAAAACTTTGCTGATAAGAATGCAAAGTTTCAACATCACCCAATAAAGCAAGGGCACCAAGATGAAGCAAAGCATAATCCGGATTGTCTGCTTTAGACGTTGCATCCTGTTGCCAAGAATCTCGACCATAATCACAGCGAAGCCTTCCAGAAAGATCAATAGCGCTTACTGCCCATTCTAGCGCATCATCAAGCGCCTGTGTTAAACGATCTGCAGTGACTTCTGGTTCAAAAAATCCAGTCCCTTGGCTTCAAAATTAAGCTGTATAGCTGGGAAATCTTCTGTATGTGTAGGATAAATGAATTTGCAAGCAACAGAAAGAATACCCGTGCTAATCAAAAAGGCACTATCAAATTGTGGACAATCTTTGGCAATTTCATCGTTATAAAGTATTTGGACTTCACGATCAGCCAATTGATAGCTTGCTATATGATCATTCTCATCGATTTTCTCAGTTGACCAGCCTAGGTTTTTTAAAAGTGCATGAGCACTTTCCATGGTCAATGAAGCATCTTTATCATCCGTTTCTTCTACCTCCTCTGTCGCCTCAACAGATGCTGTTTTGGAAGCAATAGATGTTGTTTGTGGATCCAAGCTTAAAATCGGAGTGTTTTTGGGAAAAACCGTTCGATAACCCCGTGCAAGACTAAGAGCGTTGTTGATTGTATATTTCGTGATACCTTTCACAAAGCCTAAAGGATTTCCCTTTCTAAAACTCTCCTTGTAAGATTTCAGCTTTTCAACATCCCCAATCAGAATAAGCGCAATAAGGTGAAACTGTGCAAAATCATATTCACTATCTGGAGACACAGCGGCATAATCATAGATGATTTGATTAACATTTTGCCGATCTGCTCACTCAAGAATATCTGCACAAATCTCCTTCAGTTTGCCTTCGTCCAATTCAGTACTAGAAACTGTATAAACTTCTTCTGCTTCTTTGAGGGCTTATATATTGAGGTCTACTAGGAAATATATGCCGATAAGCTGTAGAAAAAACAAGCGGTGTTTCTCCTTCTTTATTAAGCTCGTACACTATATTAATAATACGGTCTTTACTTATGAAATAAGCATTGCGATTGTAGTTTTTATCACGATAAACTGTCCACCCCATTTGTTTTAATTGCTCTGCAACTTTATTGAAAGTAATCAAAACTTGTGGAGCAAGACGTGCTTCTGTTGTTTCTCGCTCATGAAGGATTTTTAGATGTTTTTCAGCAAATTCAACAGCGTACTTAACAGACTTTTTTACAATATTGCTTTCTAAATATTCAGAAATCGTACCTACTTCTAAAAAAAATTGATAAGATTTCAGCACATCAATCTTACCAGTTAATGCTAAACAAGCCAAATGCCAAACTATATCTATATTGTAGCTATACTTTTGAACAAGTGTTTTACTTTCTATCGATGCTTGTAAATCTTGGGCACGTGCCCATTGTATTATCCGTTCAGAGATTTTTGTCAACTCTTGCTCGTTTAATGTCTCCACACAAATATCAATCCCTTTATCAAGAATACTATTCCCTCCAAGTGTATTAAAAGACTGATAAATATCCGTAGGACCTACAAGATTACATTGTCCATGAAAATGAATATACCAGCAAGCCAAAGAAATCTCTTCGTTAGATATTTCAGATTTCAGATTCAAGATGGACACTGTACTGATCATGGAGATGTACAAAGCCAAAAACTAACTTAATAAAACGATCCGGCAAAGAGAGCCACATTTTCCAGGCTCCATAGAAAACCACCCTTGCGTTTTGAGAATGCGGCTTGCTGCAGTAAGATTCATCAAGCGCTGATTGAACTTTTTGCGTGCGAGAATATCGTCCAATTCTCCATTTTTATAGGCTTGAGCAAAAAGAAGGAGGCGATCATACCTCGTCATTGTGCTGTAATCAGAAAATTCTGGTACATACAACTGAGATATATCCTCAGAACTCTTTAAAGCCTCTATATCACCAAGCAAAGCCTTTGCTACAAGAGAAAGATCTGAAGCTTTAATATCAAAGTCATCTTTTGCGGAAATTAATGTATTTTTATATTGCGATTTTTCGCCATTATCATATTCCCAGCCAAGACAATAAGCAGCAGTGGTGAGATTAACAGACAACCGAAACTTTCCCCCATTCTCGCCGTAATTTACAATATCATAAAGGATATGCACAATACGATCGGAGAGATAATAATAAGCAAATGTATCCCCCACTTCATCGCGATGGAGCTCCCAGCCTAGTCTTTTTAAAATTTCTGTTGCATCTTTGGTTTGCATCATTGTTCACTTATCAACTAATTGTGCAACATCATCTGAGGTATAGGTTTTCATGAATCTTCGCCCACATTTTCCTTAATCCTTTTACATAAAAACTCATAAAAATTACTTGCAATAATAAAGGGGATCGCTAGAAAAACTAGAGATTTCCTCACTACCAATGTCATCTCCTCCATATTTTTTTCCAAAAACGCTTGTAAAAAGGTATCAGTTGCGGAATGGGAGGATTCTCTGGTTTTTCAATCGGTTAATCACCATCAGGTATCTCAACTCCCACGCTTTCTTTAATTCTTTTACAGAGAAATTTATAAAAATTACTCGCGTAATATTCGCAATCTTCAGATGAAAGCATGATATAGAGTGGGCATTCACCATCCCAAAACTGCGTATAATCAAAATAAAAGGTTTCACCAAAATCTGTTCTGCTAACAACAAGCTGTTCTGGCGTTTCAAAACCACGTTTTCTAGCATTTAAGTTTCGGTAAACAATATTATCAAAAGGAATACCTTCCCCATAATCCTTATAAAGGCTAAAAACTTCATCACCACCAATTTCCTCGCCTTTATAATTTTTTAAAAAATCCTTATAAGAAGTTGTAAACTGTAAGCCGAGAGTTTTCTCCGCCTTTTCAATTACAAAATCATCAACCACATTTTTTGCAGTACCAAAATTGCTAATATCACCATCATATTTATTCACTTTATCAATTAATACTGCAACATCATCTAAGGTACAGGTTTTCATCAATTATTTTCCATAACTGATTATTTTTTAGTTTCTCTATCTTTATTCTTATAGACTCCAGCGCGTTTCTTCCAATACCTCTCCTCACCATCTCAAATTCGTCTCTATTAATAGCTGATTTTTCTGTGTTAAGATCAATGCGAGTAACGGAAGTATGTTTTTGATGGAATGACTGGAGCTAACCTCTACCAGAGGTCCGTCTTTTATTTGTAGCATATGATGCAAATTAACAGGACGATCGTCAAAACCAATAGAAGCTCTGCCTGCTTTCATTCTTTCAACATTGGTGCCCTACACTTCTTTCTCTTTTCATCTAAGAAGTCACTCCGTTAAGATACAAAAAATTATCTCTCTAATAGATTTTGTTTTTCTATCTCAGTTTTCTATCTATAAATGCAATGGCTTCCGCTGCCCAGATTTTTTTCTGTTCAAAAATTGAGATGCAATAACTGCATCTCTCATTATTATCTCGTAACTGAGAAACTTATAATGATAGATATTCCTCTTGAAGGTTATGATTATACTATGCAGGGAAAAACAATCTTGAGTTTATGTATTTATATCAGGTATATGTTATACTATACACTATTCTTTCGAGAAAAAACATAATAGGGCTTACAACGATATTTTTTAGCGCTGTCTACCCTTTATACTGTCAAGGCAAAACACTTTTTAATTATATACATTAGGACAGTATTGAATCTCCATACATAAAGAGAGCTCATCGGAAAAAACGCTATAAAAGAGATAAAAATATCTTCCTCTAAAGAGGAGATAAATAAAATATCATTCTACTGCAAACAATAGCGCAGCAACTGCACGATCTTCAGCCAACAAAACATTAAATGTACGCACAGCAGCCCCTGTACTCATTGTATCCGATGATATCCGTTTTTGCCATAAAAGCATCCGTAATTCTTCAGGTAATCGCAATAATTCAACTCCAGTACCTATGAGCAAAACCTCAATCTCAGATGCCTCTTCTAAAATTCGAGATATATCCTCTTTAGTGGGAATTGGTTCCCCCATGTCAATACCATAAATACCTGATGGAACACAAATAATAGATCCTTTATGGGACATATCAGCAAAACGAAATCCACCATTTCCATAAGCATCAATAGGTGCACGTCTTGGAAAATGAGCTTCACGGATTTGAATGGCATGAGACATCAAAAGTACCCTTTATTTTTGATAACTAATTGCATTTTTACTCTCACTTCTCAAAATCAGCAAAGGATCTGTAATAAATAGTACTAGAGTAATCATACCTCGCATAGCAATTGATGCATCTCTCATATAAACACTCTTCTGATCATACAGTAAGCACTCAATTGAAAATCTGTTTCTAGATTTTATAAAAGCTTATAACAAGATGCTATTAAATATCATATTCATTTCAATATATTTAGCTAAAACACTCTTTCAGACTATTCACTAAAAACAGATAACCTCTGTTCTCTTAAACAATAAACTTATTCAAAAAATAGGAAGATTGACTACAACACTTAGCAAATGAAATATTACTTTTTAAGTAGTCTTTCAATAATTCGCAGAAAATAAAGGGATTATGTTCATTTATCGACTACGAAACTGCCCATAAGCTGAATATTTTTTATACAGAAGTTATCCATTTTTATAAAAATACATTGTAGAATAACGTCATAAGCCGCAATTATATTTTAAGATTCACTTTCTTCTGATCCAGTTTTTTTCTCTTCAGTTACACTTACATTTTTCTTTATTTTAGTCTTAGATTTTTGTGGTGTTTTTGGTTTAGTATTCAATTTTGATTTTTTTTCCGCAATGGGTTCTCCTTTAACACGTACATCAGTTAATGTGGAACGGATAACCCGAACACGCATGTCATCACCAATCTCAACCTCTAATTCACCACTCTCATGGTAAACTTTTGTAACCTTGCCGATAATACCACCGCCCGTTATAACGGTATCACCACGGCGCACAGCATCAAGCATTTCCTGACGCTTTTTCATTTGTAGACGCTGTGGACGAATCATAAAAAAATACATAATTACAAAAATTAAAATGAATGGAACAAAGCTAACAAGTGAGGTCCCATTGGAAACACCGCCTGCAACTTGAGCATAAGCGTTACTAATAAACATTTTGATCTCCTATAGATAAACTTCAGGTAATTCCCACTCCATTAAAATAGACTTTTGGCTCAGAAAAAAAGCTCTCCCAGAGGAATTGTCATACAAAGCGATAACGACACAATGTAACCATAGCTTTATAGAAAGGAAATAAATCCTTAAAAGACAGAAGGCAACGAGAAAAAACTTTTCAGAAACAGATTTATTTTCTTCCTTTATATATCATACGCATCCTCATTAACGGAAGAATTAACGATATAAATCAATTGCATTATCTTTTAGCAAACTAAACTAACGACTCTTCTTCAATATATGATTTTTATATAATTTTCCCATCGAAATACTATTTCGTTTAAGAAAAAAAATTATTCTGTTTTCAAACTACGTAAACCATAGATTTTCAAAATGAATTAGTTTTCTAAATATTTGCTAGGGTTGACAGGTAATGAATTCTTACGCACCTCAAAATAAACGCGTGGCGTTTTAACATTTCCTGAAACACCAGATTTAGCAATCTCATCTCCACGCCGTACTCTTTGGCCCTTGCTCACAACAAGTTTACTGTTACATCCATAAATAGTAATAATATTGTTTTCATGTCGAATCATAACAACATTGCCTAGCTCTTTTAACCCATCACTTGCATAGATAACGACACCATTTTCCGCCGCCTTTACCGATGAACCTTCAGGCACAGCAATATCTATCCCTCTATTCGTTGCCGTTCCTTTCTTCTGACCAAACTGACTTAATAAACGCCCCCTTACAGGCCAACGCATCTTAGAAATTCCTGTGGCTTGCGGAGTCACAATATTATCCGTATTTGTAACAGCATTTGATAAATTCGTCTCATGACTGAATTGCGCCATCTGTTTAAAAGATTTTTTCTCAATACTTGAATTGTTCACCCTTGCAGAAGGAGAAGTTGTGACCGGCGCTTTATATGTAGGTGGAACCTTTCTCTGTCTTGTAGAAGTCATAACTTGAGACTGATATGAAGATTCTGCTGCTGATATTCCCTTATCATCATTATAGGTGTTTGAAGTTGCTAGTGTGCGCTTTCTTGGAACCACGAGTACTTGACCAATATAAATGGAATTATTGCTTATACCATTTGCTAATTTCAATGCTTCAACACTCACTCCTATTTGCCGTGCAATGCTTAACAGTGTATCGCCACTTTGAACAATATAAGAGTTTCGCCGGAAGACCGGAGAATTATCCATTTGTGAACGAGAAAGAGTTCCAAGATTGCGTGGCGGTGTCCCCATAATCCGGCTATCAGGAGACGTCCCTCCTTGTTGTGGAGAATCATACCCAGTATCATCACCTGTCCATGAAACACCACTCTGATCTACCGGAGGCAAATCGGTGCTTTGTATCATGCTACCATAGGGTGACGCTTGCGGATCTGCAGACATAGGTGTAAATATATTCGGGTGTGGTGATCCTGCGCGATGAGAGAAAATATTTGTAAAGCGCTGCGTACCAGAACTACACCCCGCAAAAATCATTATCATCGCTAAAAAAGCTATTCTTTGAAAATAACCAAAAAAAATACTATCCAAAACCTTGAACCACATAGTTTTGCCCACTCGTCAATACTCAACTCACTCTATTAAAGCTTTTTAATATTACCTAAGAGTTAAAATTCGATATTTTATTCATAAATATCTTTATAATAAGATCAAAATGAATTTATCGTAAAATAAAAAGGGAAAAGAGTTTGCACAGTATCTTAAACCTAAAAAATTAAAGTATTTCTGCAAGGCCTTTAATAAAAGGCTGATAACGCACTTGAAACATTTCTAAACACTCAAATTGGCTACCAATTTTCCTATAACGTGTCATCGTTTGTACCCCTTCGTCAGGTCCTATAGCTTGAATAAGAATCCCATTTTCAGCTAAAAGATTGAGAAACTCTTGGGGTTCATCTGAACGTGATGGCCAAATAAGAATACGATCAAATGATCCTAAACTTGTACCTGTGCAACTGCCGTCTATCTGCCGTATAACAATATTTTCGAGCCCTAAACTTTGAAATCTCTGACCTGCCAAATCAACCAATGTTTTATAACGATCAATTGTTGTCACGCGGTCACTCAGACATGCCATAAGAGCCGTACAAAAACCAGATCCTGTACCAATTTCTAAAACACGATGTTTTTTCTTCAACGATAAAGCAAAAAGAATTAAAAGCTGTTCTTCTAAACGCTCAATATATTCACCACACTCAATAGGAATAATTTTATTATCATAAGCACTGTTGAACCAAGAAGAAGCAACAAATTGTTGACGCGGAATTTTCTCAAATGCCGAAAAAAAGCGAACATCATCAATTCCTTTGCTACGCATTTTCAGCACAAGGCTGGCCAATTCCTCACGAAATCGTAAAATACTCTTTTGCCCCATAATGTCAGTCGTTCTCCAATGAAGTGGTACCCTTACCGTACTTACAACTCATTTTTTAAAATGGCAAAGCCTTGTGTTTACACGTCATCATCCCTCAGCAAGAAACATAGAGTGGTTCTTTTTTGTTATAAAATTAAGCGGTAATACAACGTAAGCCTTTCATATAGGGCTGTAGAACATCTGGAACAATAATTGATCCATCAGCTTGCTGATAATTCTCCAAAACAGCGATAAGACAACGTCCAATAGCTGTACCAGAACCATTAAGACTATGCACAAAGTGCAATGTTTTATCGCCTTCTCTACGATAGCGCGCATTCATACGTCGCCCTTGAAAATCTCCACAAACTGAACAACTGGAAATTTCACGATAACATCCTTGTCCTGGAAGCCAAACTTCAATATCATAAGTTTTACGTGCAGCAAATCCCATATCACCTGTAGAAAGAACCACCGTGCGAAAAGGCAAATCGAGGCGTTTCAACACATCTTCTGCACACTCTGTCATACGTTCTAGTTCCATTAAAGACTGCTCTTCAGTGGTAATGGATACCATTTCTACCTTCCAAAACTGGTGCTGACGTAACATCCCACGCGTATCACGACCTGCCGCACCTGCCTCCGAGCGAAAACAGGGCGTTAAAGAAGAAAACCGCAGTGGTAAATCTGACATTTCAAGAATTTCATTGTTCACCAAATTGGTTAACGGCACTTCTGCTGTAGAAATAAGCCATCGACCGTCTGTTGTCCGAAACAGATCATCAGCAAATTTTGGTAGCTGGGCTGCTCCGTAAACAATCTCATCACGAACAAGGAGAGGTATTGAAACTTCTGTATAACCATGCTCCTCAACATGCACATCAAGCATAAATTGACCTAATGCGCGTTCAAGCCGCGCCAAAGCTCCTGAAAGGACTGTAAAGCGCGCCCCTGATAAACGGCTTGCTCGTTCAAAGTCCATCTGTTCGAGATTTTGACCAAGATCAAAATGCTCCTTTGGTGTAAAGTCAAATGTTGGAGGTGTAGAAAAATGTCGAATAACAACATTATCGCTTTCATCTTTACCTTTTGGAACATCATCCAATGGAATATTTGGAAGTGCTGAAAGAGCCTCCTCAATACTTTCAGTCAAGCGCTTTTCTTCCACTGTAGCAGAAGAAAGAAAGGCTTTAATCTCTTCAACCTCCGCTCTCAAACGTTCAGCCATTTCTTGATTACATGCTGCTAAAGCTTGTCCTATTTCTTTTGAAGCTGCATTACGACGCTCCTGCGCAGACTGCACTTTGGCAACATGTAACCTGCGTTCAAGATCAAGTTTTATTAATCTTTCTGCATGCGGTTCAATGCCTCTATTTTCCAGTGCTTTATCTAATTTTTCAGGGTGTTCACGAATCCACTTAATATCAAGCATCAAAATTCCTCATTTACATCATTTCTATTCGTGCGCTATCACACAGGATATAAACTTCTCTTAAGAGATTTTTTTTCTCTTTTCTATACAGTAAGCAATTAAAATTGAAATCTCGTAAAGAGCTATCGTTGGTAAGGCTACTGCAAACATAGTAAAAAAATCTGATGGCGTTACTATCGCTGCAATTATAAAAGAGATAAGGATAGCCCACTTGCGTCTAGATACTAAACTATGAGAAGTTAAAAGTCCAACTTTCGTTAAAAGACTTGTCACAAGAGGTAATTGAAAAATCAAACCAAAAATGAGGATAAATGATATTATAAAGCTCAAATAGTCAGAAATACGGACGATAAACTCTATTCTTAAATGAACATCTGGAAGAAATTGCTGAGAAAGGCTAAACCAAAGCATTATTGGTGCTAACAGAGCATAAACAAATGCCCCTCCAATACAAAATAAAATCGGTCCGCCAATCAGAAATGGCAAAAAAGCCATACGCTCATTTTTATAAAGTCCTGGTGCGATAAAACTATAAAACTGAAAAGCTGTATAGGGAAAAGATAAAATAACTGCCCCAAAAGCCGCAAGTTTCATCTTTGCTAAAAAAGTTTCCCATACTTGTGTTGATTGCAAACGAATATTCTCAGGATTACCACCTGATATTTTCATTGCCCATTGATAAGGCCATATCAGAAAATTTAAAATGTAATCTTTGACAAGAAAACACAGAATAAAAGCTATCAAAAATGCAATAAGAGCAGCAATAATTCGCTGACGCAGTTCAATCAAATGTTCTAAAAGTGGAGCCATATTGTCATCAACTTCATCCTTCTTAATATTCATGACGACCCTCTCTCTCTTTGGAAATTAAAGAAATATTTCCATAACTATGAGAATCAACGGATGCGGTTAAATCTTCATTGGCTTTGTTTTGATCACATTTCAAAATTTCTTTCTCTGTTTTCAAATTATGGTGTGTTGTTTTTCCATCAAAATTATTGCGGATATCTTCCACTGCATCATGAATAGGATAAAAAGTCTCTGTCACCCTCCTGTTTAGATTAAGATCATTAATATCCGACAATGTCTTTTGTAACTCATCAAGCTCGGACTGTCTTATTGCATCATCAAACTGGTGACGAAATTCTTTTGCTGTTGAACGGACATAAGCTATTGCTCTTGCCATTGTTTTTAACATTTTAGGTAAATCTTTTGGTCCAACGACAACTATGAGAACAAGTAAGATCACGAGAAACTCTGGCCCATCAATCCCAAACATTGTTTATACTCGACTTTCTCATTCAAAAAGAATGTACAACTGCGATCACGTCTTTATCATTCTATATGCTGTTTTTTAGCGACAGATGTCTTTCCTCTTTGAGGGGAAGAAGAAGCTTTTTTACGCACTGCTGCACGCTTTACCGTTAATGGTTCAGATTGTTGAAACTCAACATCAATTGTTTTGGACGAATCTGCTATTTCATGCTTATCTTCGATAGCGTCCTCTTCTTCCCTCATATTTTTTTTGAAAGCTTTAATCCCCTTAGCAACATCACCCATTAATTCAGAAACCTTGCCACGCCCAAAAAGTACAAGGATAATTAACAAAATTACAATTAAGTGCGTTGGTGAAAAAATATTACCCATTACTTTCTCTCACTGCTTTTAAATTTGCGTTCATTTGTTTATGTTTATTCTGAAGAAATATATCAAATATACACCTCTCTTACTTGTATATTTTCTTTTCCAGTTAAAGGCAATCGTACGCTATTTATTGTAAACTCACTTTTTAACCTCTCGTCCATTTTTCTTAATTTATTATCATGAACCTCATAAAATTTAAATAATAAGCTGCTTTAAACAGAATTCAAAAAGGCTTGAAAACTCTTCTCTTAAAGCAACCTCATCGGATTTATCGGAGTGAAAAAACTTCTTGGAAGCACTCTATACACGCTCCAATGCTTTACCTTTTAAAATGGTGTCATCTGTACAATCATGCACATCTCTTGCAAACTACTATTACAATGAAGAGCACCATCACAACCTTCTGCAAAATTTTACGTATTCAATCTGAAAATTTTCCGAAAATGTAACCCTTGAAAGAGCTTTGATTGATACATCATCTGACACTCAAAGACCGTAAAAGTCTATCTTCTCACAAAAAATGTTCTCAATAGCTTTTTTATACAATATTGCCGAAACTCGATCATCGATTGCTTCATAGATAATATATGCTACCATTACAGTTGATAAATCAGCAAAATTTTAAAAAAGCATAAAATCGTATTTTTCTAAGATATCAAGCGATACTCACTCAGAATGCGTATCAGAAAGTGTTCGTCCATGTCTCACGAATATGTTTCATCACCAGTAAAACACCCCTATCAATAAACCTTTGAGCTGTCGTACGTCCTAAAGCTATAACTGTTTCTTTCTCCTTTAGATAAGCACGTATCCCGATAATATTATGTGTTCCTCTTGTAGGAATATCTAAAACAGGAAAACAACGAGCATTCATGCCAAATTTTATTAAATCAAAAGCATGAATGCGAGACAGATTCCATGTGCCATGAATTGCATTCTTTTGATTTTTTTATTTTATAAAGTTTCCTTAATGTTGTAGCAGCTGGATAGTGAGGTAACAGATGGTGTATTCTTTCCTCTTTTGATCAATAAAAATATCATCCCGTCCACTTACCTCACGCAAATGAAGTGATAGACGCCTTGATATCATCTGCTGCCCCTATATTGCGTGCGAACAGAATAACAGCCCAAGGTTTATGTTTCATAATGAAAGCTTCTCTTCATCTTTTACAAAAATACCGGAAATACCAACAATTATAGTTTTTATTTTGTTAAACACAGCTCATCTACCTCATATCAATTTTTAAAAGCTATATTTCAATATTATACATAACCTAATGATTTATCATACATACACGTGAAATTTGTGCTTTCACTCAATTAAATGCTGACAGGAGATGTTTTTCTACATATTATAACCGTGTTTTTGCTTTTTTCTCAAAGATTTATAGTAATTTTATTAAAACACGTTAGTCGTATTTTATCAGGCATTTTAAATATATCAATTTTTAACTCGTTGATAAATTCATTGTTCAACGTAAAAACTTATCTTTAAAATTTTAGTGATTTCCATTGCTGCTTCAGCTCATTTGTATCCTCTCTGATTTTCTTTGTAAGACAGCAATAATAAAAAAAATTCCTTCACAAAAATAAAGAATAAATGCTTGAAGTCTTTTCTCTCTTTCTTTCCGTATTCTGACAAAAAATTCGAAACCTTGGTGATTAATCCCCCTTCATACAAATTGTATGGATTACCAAAATAGAAAACATAATTGTAAGGCTATAACATTTATCTTTTCTAGTAGATGCATATACGACTTTTCGATTGCTTGACCTCTACAAAAGGATTTTTGTTGATATAAAACCATTATTTTATGTTAATAGAGAAATTGAGTAAGCAGTCATATACGGTAGAATTTATTCATGAATTATCGGCATATTTATCATGCTGGCAATTTTGCTGATGTCTTTAAACACATTATTGTCACCCGCATTGTAGAATATCTCAAACGCAAAGAAAAAGCTTTTCGCGTTATAGATACCCATGCTGGAATTGGCATATATGATCTTTCTTCTGTACAAGCATACAAAACTGGAGAGTGGCGTGAAGGTGTACAACGGCTTTTATCAACTCCTATTCCAGAAGATTTAAAAACACTCCTTTCTCCATGGTATAATATTATTGATTTACTTAATGAAGGAGAAAAAGAACTTCTCTTCTATCCTGGATCTCCTTTTGTTATTCGCCAATTATTGCGTAAACAAGACCGACTTACCGCAATTGAACTCCATGATGAAGATTATCGTATTTTAGCAAAAAATTTTGCCGGTGATTATCAAACAAAAGTCTTGCATTTAGATGGTTGGCTTTCTTTAAATGCGCACTTGCCACCAAAGGAAAAACGTGGATTTATCCTTGTTGATCCTCCCTTTGAAAAAACTGGTGAATTTGCCCGTCTGATTGACGGATTGATAAAAGCATATCGTCGTTTTCCTAGAGGAATTTATGCTCTATGGTATCCAGTTAAATACGACAAAGAAATTGAAAATTTTCTTCATGCACTTTATCAAACGGGAATCCCAAAAATTTTACAACTCGAAATGCGTGTTCGAAAAAATTCAATCCCACCCACAATGAATGGAAGTGGGATAATTCTTATCAATCCTCCTTATCTTTTGGAAGAAGAAATGAAAAAACTAACCCCGTTTCTTATTCATCGTCTTGGACAAGATAAACATGCAAGGATACTTCATAATTGGATCCAAAAAGAACATTCATTATGTTAGGTCTTTCATCTAAATTGCATTTTAAGTTAAATTTTTCTTGGTAAAAATCAAATTTCTTGCACTGCTTAAAAATCTTGCAATACCAAGGATCTTGGTTTTCTTGACCTTTTGAACTATATTATCTCTTAGTATACATCATGGTTAGCTGTGGGAATTTCATTTTTTCAACAAAACCTACTTTCATACTGATAAATAGTGTTGGAAAGTTTGTAAAATTGTTTTTAAAAAACGCCCTCTGTTTTATTGAAAAGTAATTACTCCAAAATTAAACGGTCTCATGTCATAATACGTTATTTATAGGAAATAATAACTACCATTACATAAATAATAGTCTTTTATGAATAAAAACACTTCATAAAATAAATAGAAAATGTTTCCGGATAAACTGAATGGTTCTGAAAAACGACACAGCTTTTCTCCAAAATGAAAGAGAAAATCTCTCTTTTCTCTCACCCATTATGTGGGACAATGCCAACCAAGAAAATGATACAAACCAATTGAAAGGTGCCAAACTCATACAAGAGTTTGTCAAACATCTTCCTCATAAGCCAGGGGTTTATCGAATGGTTGATGACAATGGTGATATCCTCTATGTTGGCAAAGCACGTAATCTCAAAAAACGCGTTTCAAACTATACGCGAGAACAAGGGCACAATAACCGTATTACCCGAATGATTCGTGCGACATCCCATATGGAATTTGTCGTTACCCATACGGAAACAGAAGCTCTGCTTCTAGAAGCTAATCTTATTAAAAGATTACATCCACGTTTTAATGTGTTACTGCGTGACGATAAAAGTTTTCCTTATATTATTATCACTGACGATCATCGCGCACCTGCACTTTACAAACATCGTGGTGCCCGAACAAAAAAAGCCCATTATTTTGGTCCTTTTGCCTCATCAAGTGCAGTAACACAAACAATCAATGTTTTACAACGCGCTTTTTTACTACGAACCTGTAGCGATTCGGTTTATGAAAACCGTACACGCCCCTGTTTGCTTTATCAAATTAAGCGATGTTCTGCACCCTGTACAGATGAAATTCGTATTGGTGATTACACTGTGCTGGTGAGAGAAGCAAAAGCTTTTCTTTCAGGAAAAAGCCAATCTGTTAAAAGTCATATGGTTCAAGCTATGCATAAAGCTGCAGAAAACCTTGATTTTGAACAAGCTGCTACCTATCGTGATCGCTTATCGGCTCTCTCTTACATACAAAGCCATCAAGGTATTAACCCTCAAACAATACAAGAAGCAGATGTCTTTGCAATTGCACAACGAGAAGGAGTGACCTGCATCCAAGTGTTCTTTTTCCGCATGGGACAAAATTGGGGAAACAGAGCCTATTTTCCTAAAGCAGATTCCTCTTTTTCTCGTTCTGAAATCTTAGAGAGTTTTCTTGCCCAATTCTACGATGATAAGCCACTTCCAAAACTGATCCTTTTATCTGAAGCAATAGAAGAACAAGCACTTCTTATGGAGGCATTCAGTCTCAAAGCAAATCGTAAAGTAATACTCTCTTTACCTAAAAAAGGTGAACGAAAAACTCTTATTCATCACGCTTCTATCAATGCTCATGAAGCACTTGGACGCAAACTTGCTGAAACAGCTACACAGACAAAATTGCTTCAGGGACTTGCCGAAATATTCCAAATGTCTCATACTCCTCGCCGTATAGAAGTCTATGACAATTCCCATATGATGGGAACAAATGCGATAGGTGCGATGATTGTTGCAGATCACAAAGGATTTATTAAAAATCAATATCGCAAATTCAATATTCGCTCGACCAATATCACACCTGGTGATGATTTTGCTATGATGAAAGAAGTCATTAAACGAAGATTTTCACGTCTTCTCAAAGAGCATGATCTGCCTCATACAGGCAGTGACATGAAAGAGCAAAGCGATGATTCTTCTCCTCTTTGGCCTGATCTTATCCTCATTGATGGTGGTGAAGGACAAATTAATAGTGTGCATACAGTACTCTCTGAATTAAAAATAGGCAACCTCATCACCGTTGTTGGAATAGCCAAAGGTGTAGACCGTAACGCTGGGCGTGAGCGGTTTTTTATCAAGGACAAAACACCCTTTACACTACCTCCACGTGACCCTATCCTTTATTTTTTGCAACGTCTACGCGACGAAGCACACCGTTTCGCAATTGGAACGCACAGAGCCAAACGAAAAAGAGCGACATTCAAAAACCCGCTTGATGAAATTGAAAATATCGGTCCAACAAGAAAGCGTGCATTGCTGCATCATTTTGGAAGTGCCAAAGCCGTAGCCGATGCTTCACTCGAAGACTTAACAAAAGTAATGGGAATTTCGGCCACCATTGCAAAAAAAGTTTATAACTATTTTAATGAAAAATAGGCTTGTTTCATAATATTCGCCTTGTTACCTTTATAAAATAAATCATATCTTACAAAGAATTGAAAATTGCTCTATGAAAAATCATACTTTTTCTTTTCCAAATATTCTCACTTATGCACGGATCATCGCGGTGCCAATGGTTGTTGCTTGCTTTTTTTTAGAAGGAAGGTTGCAATCAAGCGATATTGCACGTTGGACTTCTGTTTCTATTTTTGTTATTGCCTCTATTACTGACTTTCTGGATGGCTATCTTGCTCGGATTTGGGAACAGACATCCAATATTGGTCGCATGTTAGATCCCATTGCAGATAAGCTTCTCGTCTCTGCCTGTCTGCTATTGCTAGCCGCAGATAGTACGATTGCTGGATGGACATTATGGGCAGCGATTATTATTCTTTGTCGAGAAATTCTTGTATCAGGATTACGTGAATATTTGGCGGAATTGAAAGTGAGTGTTCCTGTTTCTCGTCTTGCTAAATGGAAAACTTTTGTACAAATGATAGCTATCGTTCTTCTCTTAGCAGGACCAGCTGGTAATAAAGTTCTCCCCTACACAGTAGAATTTGGCATTACTATGCTATGGATTTCTGCTCTTCTCACATTGTGGACAGGGTGGGATTATTTTCGTGCAGGCTTAAAACACGTTATCACATAAAAAAACAGTCCGTACCACGTACCTCAAAAAAACTACAAGCTTCATAAAAAGAATCCCGAAATAGACTATTTCGGGATTTTCTATTTATATGCTTTTATTAACCCACAATTTCCAATTCTGAAAACCAAAAGGCAATTTCTACTTTTGCGGTTTCAGGACTATCTGAGCCATGAACAGAATTTTCCCCAATAGACAAAGCATGGACTTTACGAATTGTTCCTTCTTGTGCATCCGAAGGATTTGTAGTGCCCATTATTTCACGGTTTTTAGCTATTGCATTTTCACCTTCTAAAACTTGCACAACTGTTGGACCAGAAGACATAAACTCAACCAATTCACTAAAAAATGGGCGTTCCCTATGAATAGCATAAAATCCTTCCGCTTCACGCCGACTCATCCATACACGTTTAGATGCAACAACACGCAATCCTGCATCCTCAAGCATTTTTGTAATTGCTCCTGTCAAATTACGACGCGTTGCATCTGGTTTAATCATCGAAAAAGTACGTTCTACAGCCATTTGACCACCTTTATATAACATTATCTGGCTGTTCTATAACGAGCAAGAAGCTCTTTGCCAAGGGACTGTAGAAAAATCTTCAATAGCAAATTTCAAAAACCTGTATTGGCTTGTGTGAATTTCAGTCAAGAATAGAAACATTTGTGGTACCTAATCTTTTTATAACAGTACCACTGCTCTTCTTATCATTTTGGATTGTTTGCATAATCTTAAATACTTCTCTCTAAAATTATCATTCAATAAGGGGAAAAATATAAGAAAAAACAACATATGATAATGATACCTCAACACCGCGCATCCCCCCCTCCCCCCATACACATGCAAAGAAAAATCTAAAAAATAAGCAGAAATTTAGAAGCTGTAGCGTAATCCTAAAATGCCCTGAAAGGACTGATTTGTCTTACGTCCTTTGACATAATGTGCCTGTGCATAAAGCTTTAAGTGATCACTGACTAAACTGCTTAAACCAATTCCTAATTTCCCTGCATTACCCGACAAATCTGTGGTAAATTGGTGCCCTTGATTAATCGTCGTATGGTTGTCATCTTTATACTCACGCAACCAACCAGCCGTAATGTAAGCTAGAGAGGAACCAATGGTTCCCAAACCAAATTCATATCCCAATGATAGACCAACCTCACTGCGCAGTGACGTAAATGGCTTGATATCACCCATCATGTCATTCGAAAGTTTAATTTCTTGACCTTTAACTTGCAACCATGTGAGGTGCCCATAAGGCTGTAGCCAACTGCTCGGAGACATTTTAACACGATAACCCGTTTCAAATGATGAGCCCACTGCCCACTGATCATAATTCCCTTCAATCGCTATACCATTCGTTGAAATAGCTTTCAGACTATTTTGATAACGATTATATTTGACAAGACCATCTAGATACCATCCACTATGATCAGAATAAGTGACATAAGCTCCAACGCCATAAGTATTGATACCACTCACACCACCTCGTGCATGCTCTACACGTGCTCTATCATAACTTCCAAAACCACCAATATAAACATCCCCATTCTCCCATTCGCTTAAACCATTGAGACCTAACACTATACCAGTTTGCTCAAGTTTAAAATCTATATGGTCTGTAACAATATTTTCTTTGCTTTTGATGGCATATGTCCAGAAAGCTGAATTTTTTTGACTTCTGTCTAAATCGCCTCTTCCCGCACGTACAGTTTGCAACTCATTATGAAAAATAACTGCTGGAGCCACAGACATGGACAACACAGCGTCCGTAGAAGGGGTGGTCAAAAAACGAGGCTTTGATATTTCCTCACCTGCTTGGGAAGAAATTTGATCCTGAACAGTTGGACGCAAAACCATTTGATCTGTTGTCAATGAAGCATCTGCTAAAACTGAAGCCTGTTGTTGTCCATCGAAAGGATGAAGCTGAGCTGCTGGAGGTAATGCCACACTAGCTCTATCTCTCTGAGATGAAGATACTGAAAATCCTGAAGCACTTTGTGCATCTTTTAAATGGCGTGGAGGACGCGGATTAGATACCTGTCTGTTGTTAGGCTTCCTAGGACCAGATCCTTTCCTCCGAGAAGAAGATTCTTGATGTGTCCTTGTCCCCGTATCAGTAGATAAAGATCTTGAAAAAGTAGTAACCTTTGATTTCTGTTTTGCGCACTGCCCCCCAGTACTCGAGCTTTCTGTATTTTCAGTACCCATGCCCAAATACCAAATTGTGAAATTACCGCTAGAACTAGCACATCTTTCTTTCTTATATAAAACATATATAAAAGTTCCACCATCAACAGCTTCTATTGCCGTACCAACACTATTTGCCAAAGTAAAATTTGCTTCTCCGTTTGGGCTTCTATCGGTAATTAATGGAATCTCAGTCCTTAAACCATTCCTCTGTGACAGAGCTCCTGTAATTTCACGACCTGTATCGGTAACACTTATTTTGTGATTACCAGCACCATTATCGATCAATAAGTAATCGCTACCACCTGTAGTATCTATGTTAAACCGAAAATGTAAATTCCCTGAAAGTTCTTCAACATGAAGTGACACATGTCGTGGATCATATGGCATAGAAGTAAAAATTATAGTCCCGTCATTACCACCTAAATTCTCAATTTCAATCTGCGGTTTCTCTCCTATATTTCGTTCACCAACCTCAAATATTGTTTCCTCAGGTCTGTCCTTTATAGGAATCTTTTGTTTAGTGATATGATTTGTCCTATCACCAGCAAACAAATAAAGTTCTCCGTTATTATTGACTCTTACTTCTCCAACCACTCTTAGAATACCAGTGTGAAACCATGAACGAGCAGAATTCATAATTGTTAAACTATCTACAAATCCATCAGGATATACAACTTGAGTAGCTTGATCCTTTAAGGTAGTATTGTATGATTCTCCTAATGCTAGGACATGCTGTCTACCATTTCCAGAAATCTCTGCATCCCTTGCTCTCCCCCCTTCTGTTCTTTTTCCCGCATAGAGATTTTGCTCTCCATTATTCCCAACTTTTGTATTCCAAGCCCACGCGCCATCATATATATTCTGCTGTCCTATCGCTCTACCACCACCAGTAACTGTAGCATCATAAGCACCGCTTTTCTTCTCTACACTTTCAAGATCTAAAATACTACTTTCTTCATGAACAAACTGTTTTCCACCCTCAATTTTAGTATTCATTGCAGTTCCCGCACGTGTAACTATTTGCATCCCCCCTTTTTTGACAGTGGCCCCTACAGAAGTTGCTCCATTATCAACAACCTCTACACCACCATCTTCAATCTTAATATTAGTGCTAATAGGTAATAATATAGTAATCAATGCAGAGCCTTTTGGTACCGTTCCTCCATTTTCCACATGTTCTATTCTATTTAGCTCTTCATTCCTTCTCTCAGATGCACTTGCAGATTGCACGAGACAAGTACTAATCAGCAATACCGAAAAACTCAATTTGTGTTTATTTTGCATCATCCACACTCCATTCTTAATCATTCAAAAAATACCCTGCTACCAAACAGCTAGCTCATTTTAGAATGTATCATAATGTGTTTTATTTATGTCTAAATGCAATTTATTGGCGTATATTTTATATATAAGCAACTATAAGTTGTATTCCTGTAAACCACAAGAAACTCTTTGCATCTGAAACTGTATAACTTCACACAATGCAAATTATGCCCTAAATACAAGGGCATAATTTGCAATACTTCTCATCATTGATAAAGCAAACGATATTACTTTTGAATAAAAGAAAGAATCATCATCGTCTCTACATTTGCAAAAGATTTCACTGAACACTGAACTGTTTAACTTACAAAACAATTCTATTTCTCAAGTGAATTAATAGCGTAAAACACATATTTTAGAAACTATAGCGTAATCCCAAAATACCTTGTAGTGACTGCTTAATCTTATGTCCTTTCAGATAATGTGCCTCCGCATAAAGCGTGAGTTTATCATTGACCAAACTGTTTACACCAATTCCAAGCTTACCCGCATTTCCTGACAAGTCTGTAATAAATTTATGCCGGTTATTAATTATCGTATGGTTATTATTTATATTCTCACGTAACCAAGCAGCTGTAATATAAGCTGTTAATGAAGTTTCTGCATTCACAATAAATTTATGCCCTGCCGTTAACCCAACTTCACTACGCAATGAAGTTGATGGACTTATATCAGCTGTCATGCCATTGGAAAGCGTGATTTTTTTGCCTTCAACCTGCGAACCTGTTAGTTTGATATAAGGTTGCATCCAAGTATTTTGTGCTGGCTCAAAATGACAGCCTATTTCAAATGATCCACCTATTGCCCATTGATTATAATTGCTTTGAATGGCTAAACCATTTGTTGAAATGGCTTTTAGACTATCTCGGTAATAATTATATTTCAAAACGCTATCTAAATACCATCTATGATGATCAAAATAAGTTGCGTAAGCACCAATGCTATAAGTATTTAAATTGCTATCACCACCCCGTTTATGCGCGACACTTGCTCGATCATAACTGCCAAAACCACCAACATACAAATCTCCATGTGTGAGTTCGTTCAACTGATCAACACCAAACACGAAACCTGTCTGCTCAAGCTTAAAATTTGTATGACCGCTAGCAATACGCTCTCTGCTCTTGATCGCATAAGCCCATAAATCTGTATTTTTTCTGTTTTGGTCTAGAACTCCTCTCGCCGTACGTACAATTTCCAGCTCATTGTTAAAAATCAGTCCAGGAGCCACTGCTGTAGAAAGCACAGCATCAACTGAAGGCGTTGTTGATGAACCAGGATATGATGGATCTGTTGGATCAGGAAGAGAAGATTCTGGTCCACTTAGTCGGTTGGCAGATAAAAACCAAGTTTTGCCCTTTTCATCTTTTCTCTGTTTCAAATCATACATATAGGTCCCTCCATCAACAGCATGAATGTCTTCACCAGAGAGATCTGTCAGAGAAAAATGTGCTCCACCGCTTTGATCCATAATTAAATCACGCTTATTTGAAAAAGGATCCGTGATTTCCACTCCAGAATCCGCAACACTTATTGTATGATTCCCTTTACCATTCTCAATGAGGAGATAATCACCTCGATTATGTGCAATTGTAGTATTCAATGCGAAATGTAAGCTACCCGAAAGATTATTAACATGAAGCTGTGAGTAATACGGATCAGAGCCAGTAAAAGCAAAAATAACACTCCCCTCACCGGTTAATTTTTCAATCAGAGAGCTTTTGCCATCAAACTCATCTGTGATCGCGTACAGCTTTGTATCTTGTCCATTTAAAATGATATCTTCTACTGTGGTATGATGCTGATCATTTCCAGCATAAAGGTGGAGTTGTCCAGAATGGTTTAGTAATGTTTTACCTTCTAGTGTTGCTCCAGCATGTACGAACGATTTTGCTTCATCATTTACTGTTAGATTTTTTACAGATCCATCAGCATATATTTCTTGAAGAGCAGTCTCGTTTAAAGTAACATTAACAGCTTTTCCTCCTTCTAAGATACGCTGTTTACCACCACCAAGAATTTGTATATCAAATGCAGTACCACCATTTTTTGCATTTTGAGATTTTTTTGCAATCTCTTGTATGCCACCTCTCATAACTTTCGTATTCCAAGTTACCCCCCCATCATAGACCTTTTGTTGCCCAAATGTCTCGCCTTGACCATAAATGACCGTATTAGAAGCACTACTCTCCTTAATTTGTCCCTCAACATCTCCCTCCCCAAAAACAAGCTGCTCACCTCCATAAATTTTAGTCCCCTCTACTTTTCCTCCATTGCCAACGCTTTGCTGCCCTCCTTCTTTAACAACAGCATTTTTTGAAAAGCCTTGTTTTCCCTTTAAAGCCTGAACACTTTCAGTTCCACCATGCTCAATATTGCTATTCTCACTAAGACCGCCGGCATAAACATAAATCTCTGCACCATTTTTTGCTGTATTATTGATAGACCGCCCTGGATCATCTCTCTCTCCATCATTCGAAATGTAGGCTTTGCCATCATTATCGAGTACAAAATTTTCCAGAAGAGCTCCATCCCTAATAAAAATAAGTTCAGGCTTTTTAAACGTCGCAATATTGCTTCCTTGCATATTCTGTCCAGCGTTGATACCATTATCGCTATTAAGCTCCTGCAATTTACTAAGCAATATTTCAGTACTTTTACCCGTGGTAATGCCATTTAGTTTTTCAAAAAATCCTGATTTATCGAACGCCTCTACAACAACATTGTTTCCAGATGTCCTGACTTTTATACACTCTCCTGTTCTTACACCTTCATTATGGTAGATATGAGAGATTTTCTCATTTTTATAGCTTGAAGGTTGACAAAAAAGTCGTTCCCCCCCCTCACTTGCAGCAGCCATTTGCACAAAACAACTGCATAATATGAGCCCCCAATAACTTCTTTTCCACTTATATTGCATAATTATATCCTCCCCCTTCACGCCTGAGCAGACATCAAGTGTAATTAGCTCTGCAAAATATATTTTCAACCTAAAGTTGTAATAATTCTCTTGAATATTCCCTTTGCACCCGCAAGAAATGACTCTTTATATTCTTTAAATGCTTTTTCATTGAGAGCACAAAAAGTCTCTTCTATTACTTTTTGTATTTTTCAGAGGTTCCTTACAAAATAGAAAAAACAAAAGATACCCTACACCATTAAAGAGCATAACTGATCCGAAAGATGCATCAATATTTTTCAAAAATTGTTCTCCGATTATACATCAGATCTTTCATGTTAAAACACATATTTAGAAGCTGTAGCGTAATCCTAAAATCCCCTGAAAGGACTGATTTGTCTTACGTCCTTTGACATAATGTGCCTGTGCATAAAGCTTTAAGTGATCACTGACTAAACTGCTTAAACCAATTCCTAATTTCCCTGCATTACCCGACAAATCTGTGGTAAATTGGTGCCCTTGATTAATCGTCGTATGGTTGTCATCTTTATACTCACGCAACCAACCAGCCGTAATGTAAGCTAGAGAGGAACCAATGGTTCCCAAACCAAATTCATATCCCAATGATAGACCAACCTCACTGCGCAGTGACGTAAATGGCTTGATATCACCCATCATGTCATTCGAAAGTTTAATTTCTTGACCTTTAACTTGCAACCATGTGAGGTGCCCATAAGGCTGTAGCCAACTGCTCGGAGACATTTTAACACGATAACCCGTTTCAAATGATGAGCCCACTGCCCACTGATCATAATTCCCTTCAATCGCTATACCATTCGTTGAAATAGCTTTCAGACTATTTTGATAACGATTATATTTGACAAGACCATCTAGATACCATCCACTATGATCAGAATAAGTGACATAAGCTCCAACGCCATAAGTATTGATACCACTCACACCACCTCGTGCATGCTCTACACGTGCTCTATCATAACTTCCAAAACCACCAATATAAACATCCCCATTCTCCCATTCGCTTAAACCATTGAGACCTAACACTATACCAGTTTGCTCAAGTTTAAAATCTATATGGTCTGTAACAATATTTTCTTTGCTTTTGATGGCATATGTCCAGAAAGCTGAATTTTTTTGACTTCTGTCTAAATCGCCTCTTCCCGCACGTACAGTTTGCAACTCATTATGAAAAATAACTGCTGGAGCCACAGACATGGACAACACAGCGTCCGTAGAAGGGGTGGTCAAAAAACGAGGCTTTGATATTTCCTCACCTGCTTGGGAAGAAATTTGATCCTGAACAGTTGGACGCAAAACCATTTGATCTGTTGTCAATGAAGCATCTGCTAAAACTGAAGCCTGTTGTTGTCCATCGAAAGGATGAAGCTGAGCTGCTGGAGGTAATGCCAC
>NZ_JAQITB010000001.1 GCF_028618515.1 Bartonella sp. ML69XJBT | reverse complement strand
ATGATGGTGATAGCAGCTAAATGATTCTTTGTGAGAATCATATAAAATACAGATTATAAAAGAGTTGAGTGTATGGCGTGTTGTAAAAGCATCAGAGAGTGTTGTTGTGATGCTTTTAAATTAAGTGGTAGCTGTACGCAACCTTTCAGGGGGAGTATTTTATAAAGGCTAAATGTCTCTCATCAAAGTGCTTCAATCTTGCATAAATAACGATAGAATAGAGAAGCACTCATGATCAAAAAACAAATTTCTGCTTTTGATAAACATCTTATCATTCGTCTTTTGCGAGAAAATCTTCGTAAACATGCGCATTGGTATAGTGCAGCTACTTTTTCCATGATTATTATTTCCTGCACAACTGCAGCCAGTGCATGGATTATGCGTGATGTTGTCAATTATATGATTGAAGCGCAGAATTTCGGTATGATTGTTTTGATTTCTGGTATCATTGCTTTCATTTTCATTCTTAAAGGGATTGCGACTTTTTCCCAAACGTACTTTTTAAGCAAAGCAGGCAACAGTATCGTTGCTGAACAACAGCGTAAAATTTATGCACGCCTTATGGAACAAGGTGTCTCTTTTTACCATCATAATACTTCATCTGATCTTCTTGTCCGTGTAACCCACAATGCTACAGCAGCGCGTAATATCATTGATACAATTATCACAACTTTTGTGCGTGATTTACTTTCCGTTAGTGGACTCTTGCTTGTCATGTGTATTCAAAATTTTACATTAATCGCCATTACTTTAATAGTAGGACCACTAGCTTTTTTAGGAATTCGAATGACTTTAAAACGTGTTCGTAGTCTTGTCGAAAAAGAACTCCTTTCGCTTGGTGAAATTATCAAAATTGTACAAGAAAGTTCTATTGGTATTCGCGTCATCAAGGCTTTTTCACTAGAAGATCTCATGAAAAAACGTATGAACAAAGCCATTGGCGATGTTGAAAAACAAGCAAATACTATTGCAACACTTCAAGCTATTACAAATCCCATTATGGAAACACTCACAGGTATTGCTATTGCAGGTATTATCTGTTTTTCCGGCTACCTTGCAACCCAACGTACAGGCGTTCAAGGTGAATTTATGTCTTTTATTGTTGCTTTGCTTCTTGCTTACGAGCCTGCAAAAAGGCTCGCAAATGTACGAGTCAAAATTGAAGCTGGCTTGGTTAGTATCCGTACGATGTTTGACATACTTGACCATCCTATCTCGGTTATGGAACATGAAAATGCGAAAGATCTCGATCAAACCCAAGGGAGCATTCGTTTCGAAGATGTCTCTTTTGCATATACAGATAAGAAAATAGTATTGAAGGGCATCAATCTAGAAATAGAACCCAGAAAAATGACAGCGTTGGTGGGACCATCTGGTTCAGGAAAATCAACCCTTATCAATCTTATTATGCGCCTTTATGACCCCACAAAGGGACGCATATTGATTAATAATCAAGATATCCGTTATACGACATTTCGCTCCTTGAGAAAGCTTATGGCCTATGTAGGACAGGATACTTTTCTCTTTCAAGGAACCGTTAAATATAATATCGGACTTGGAAAAGAAGGTGCCAGTGACGATGATATTATCAAAGCAGCAAAAACAGCCAATGCGCATGATTTTATTATGGACTTGCCAAATGGCTATGATACACAAATCGGTGATAATGGCTGTAATCTTTCAGGTGGACAAAAACAAAGAATCGCTATCGCTAGAGCAATGCTTCATGACAGTGAAATCCTCATTCTTGATGAAGCAACAAGTGCACTAGATTCACATACTGAAGCACAAATTAATGAAGCACTTCACCATCTCACCAAAGGACGCACAACTATCATCATTGCTCATCGTCTTTCAACAATTGCTCGTGCTCATAAAATTGTTGTCATAAAAAATGGTCAACTGATTGAACAAGGTAGCCAAGAGGAATTACTCGCAACGGAAAATAGTTTTTACAAAAAACTTCATAATATCCAATTTAAAAAGCACACGTCTTAACTTTTAGACGCCTCCGTAAGACTTGAGATCAAACGTGAAAAAATAGTCTTTCCTTTGTACAAGACAAAGGCATAACATGGGAAAGCATTATATCAAGTACAGCCATACAAAAAAGAAGTATGATTTATTGAGAATCCGTGTCTAGGATTCGTATGAGAATTAAACACCTCGTCTATTGTTTTATTAAAAGTATTCTTTTTTATTTTTCAAAATAGAAGCTTCATAATAAGAGCTTCTCCTTTCTTCAAGTAAGATGCGTAACATCCACAAATGTTATCGAACCCCACATGTATCAAAAAGCTGATAGCAAATTTTGGAAAACTTGCCAAAAACTAGGATAATGTAACTGTGATATTTCATGTTACCTTTGTTTAAATCCATTCCCGTGCTGTCCATTATAAATTTTTCTCAACATTGTAAACTGAGTATAAGAAGGAAGCCTTCGAAGAATCTATCATAAAATTTCTTGCTGTAGTAAATGCCTTAGATCGAGTTTTGCGTTTTATTCTAAAATCTAAAATCTGAGAACGAAAACTATCTTACTTAAACATTTCAACTTCTTGAAGTACTTGAAAATACATATGTTGTTACAAAATCAAGCAATTGATTTATCCTAATAATTTGTCGTTTCACAATTTGAATGAGAGCTCCGAATATCGTAAGATTCTTTCATTTTAAATTTGTTTTATGTTGAATTCATTCAAATCATTCGCGTGCACACTACAAGCGTGATTGGCATATGGATAAAACCATTTAAGAAAAGAGGAAACATATTACTCGTGAAATCTCTCAAGAAAAAAATCCCACCGTTGAGAACTAGAAAATAAAATATTAGTGCCGTTTCGTACCACCATAAATACAAAAAATGGTAGCGCCCAATGAGATTTTGCTTTCTACCATTCATGGCAATGCTGGTAAGATGGAATGAGGAGTATTAAAATAAATATATGAATGAAAAGCATCATGATATGTGGTTTTTCATAAAGGATGTCACTCTATAAAGAATACGATTAAAAAATTAAGCACTTCAAAAATATCTTGGTGCGATTTGATAAAAATTTCCTTTTTATAGAATTCCTTTTCTATAGCTTAATCTTTCTTGAAAACAAATTCGATAAAGCGATGTTTTTTATAAAAACATCCATAAAAGCTACGAGGTATTTTCTTATTTAAGTTATAAAGAATGATAAAAATGTGGTTTTACTCTTTGTCGGTTCTGCAAGCGAATCTGGATGATAATTTTTATTCTTAGTGTACTTAAGCATATTTTACGCCATCTCTTTTGAATAATATTATGTAGAGTTTATTGTACATCACCATCTTTATATGTATAAACGTGTAAGCTGAAACCATCATTCTGTTTGGCTTGCTTCCAATGTTACTCCCTTACATTTGAAAGTGTTCATAAGAGGCGCTCCCTTCTTTCTTCAATAGTTTTTACCCTCACACAAACCTCGCTTGTGGTATGTAAGCCAACGATTTTTTTGATTTAAATGCAAATATTTAAGTAGAAAAATCTTTTTAGTATTTGAAGTCCTTATTCAATTTGCGAAAAAATATCATTCCCAATGAGTGTGTTGTCTTTTCTAATACAGAGAGTTAAATGCATAAAATCAAAGTAATGGGAATTTCAAAGTTTTAATCTTTAATAATCTCTTTCATAAAAGAGACCAACACTCGAATTCTTTTCATTCCCTATGGCGCCTTTAGCTTTAAGATGGCGCGAAATATCCAAATTAATTGTGCCCTTCGTCGCTCCATCTGATCCTGCTTCAAAACCTAAATAAATGTTATTGTGTATATAACGTCCAATACGTAAGCCAGTATTTCCCTTTTCATCAACGACAACATCAAGATCATCAAGACCAATTTTAGCCCGTAGAGTATTCAATAAAGATGTATTAGAAGCACCGGCAAGATCAGCAGCCGCTGCCGCAAGTTGGGCAATCTGAAATGGTGATAATTCATTAAGAGAGCGGTTAAAAATCAAACGCGCTAAAATCTCATCCTGTGGCAAATTTGGTTGTGAAGAAAAATTAACATCAAGATTATCAATTGTTCCACTTACAGTTACTGTGACGCGAATATCACTACTATCTTTGTTGGCAACAAAATAAACCGTAGGATTAAGATTACCGCTAAAACTTGCTTGTCCCTGGTCAAAATTAAGACGCTGTGAAAGAATATCAAAACGTCCACGAATCATCTGAAACTCACCAACTGGATGCACATCATGCAATGGACCTGCTATGTTAATGCGTCCTCCCAGTTCAGTATCTAACCCTCGCCCACGCACAAAAAATTGGTTGCGCGCCGTAATAAGCATATTTGAGAACACAACAGACGAAGATTCTTGAGAGATACCACGATTTGTGTTGGTGCTCTTAACATCAGCACGTTCAAGCGTTTTTTGAATCGGTTTTGTTAAATTCTTATTTTTAATATCAAGAAACTTTGCATTGTGAAAATGATCAGGAACAAAAACCTCAGCTTTTTCAACTGTAATATCACCGCCAATAACAAGATTATCCAGAAAATGACCTGTCATTGTCATCTTTCCTGACAATGTTGCAAGAATCATAGAGCCATCATTATAATTGGCATTATCAAGATGGAATACCAAATCTGGTTTTAGATCATTAGAGATAAGACCTGAAGCAGAAACTTTTCCCCCCTCCGATGAAGCAGCGGAAGCTTTCTCTATCAAAATGTGATCGCCGTTTAATTTGCCTTCTATTGTTGCATTGTTAAGACCGAAATTTGTTTTTGAATCAAAAAAACTACCATTAACTATAGAAAAATTTCCTACCAATTGTGGCTTCAGTAATGCACCACTAATAGCTGCATCCATCTTGGCTATGCCAGTTATATGCGCACCACGCTTTGCTAATAAAAGATCAATAAAAGCAAGAGGTATTGTCCCTTTAACATTCAATTTGGCCTCTAGACCATTGAGAGAAACAGGTCCGCTTATAGAAAGATCTAATCCCTTATCTCCTGTCGCTATCATATTCTCAATATGAAAAGTCGATTTTTTGTAAGAACCACGAGCATTCATATTCATTGACATCGGTCCTTTATGAGTCATAGCAGTTAAGCTTTGACTAAAAAGCTCAAAATGAGCAGAGGGATCCTTCATGGTTCCGCCAATATCTACCTTACCTACCACCGCTCCTTCAAGTGCTTGCCCTTCAATAAAACTATTAAGCAAACGTGCAGGTAAATCTTGCAAGTTAACATGGAGATCCAACTTGTTTTCATTGAAAGATATGTGTCCTTGGGCTTGTGCCTTTGCTCCTTCCCCCGTAAAATTTGCATTCAAAGTAAGATTCTGATCTATGGTTTTACCTGTAGCAGTCAGCACAAAAGGCATTATTTTCTTATCTTGAAGTGCAATCGTCGTCAGCCTCTCCCCTTTTATATCATAGGTCACATCAGGCTTTTGCAAACTACCACGAATTATAATCTGCCCTGTTACAGTACCATCTGCTCCAAGATCGGATTTCCATAGATTGGCTAACGCAGCAGGAAATGCATTCATTGTAAGATTTAAATTAAGGGTATCTTGAACATTTCCTGCAAGGATAATTTTACCTCCATTCATCGCAAGTCCTAATCCATTTACCGTCATGCCATTTTTATCAAAAACAATCGTAGCTGCTTTAAGCAATGTCGCGTGAAAATTATGTTGTTTTATATCCACCGTTTCAATCTGTATTTCTCGTTTTATATGTTCTGGAACTTCTACTGCAACCATACGACCAGAAAGCTGTGCGTTGGTATTATGAGGCAACATCGCTTGAAGAGTAAAAACTGTTTGTCCATTTTTGCCATGAGCATGGACATTTAAATGATTAATCATCATCAAAGGCGTTTGAATTTGCTCTGCATTGATAGCCCCCTCCAATTGTGTCATGCCAAAAAGATCAAATAGGTCGGCTTTGACTTCCAACTTCTTCATTTTATTCTTTGCAAAGCTCAAACGGTCAATATGCGCTTTTAGATTGGCTTTTTGTTTGCCATTTTGTTCGCCAAAAACAAAATCTCCTGTTACTTTTCCACTGCCTTCCTGCAAAAATAACGCAGACAACACGGAAATATCATCAGCATCAACATGCAAAGCACCTTTCACAAGACCTTGTGTTTGAAAAAGATCACCGGTTATTTTTGCGCTTCCCCCTCTTATATTGATATTTTCAAGTTGTCGAATCTGGTGAGAATCCTTAAAAGAAGCTGATAAATACAACGGTTTCTTAGCAAAAGTACCTTCACCCTTTATCGAGCCTGTTACAGAAGTAACAGGTGATGTATTATCTAGCAGTGTTTTCATGGTGAATGTTGTGTTCTGTAGCTGCTTTCCCATTAAAAATGCTTCAGCAACATTTGCGCGTGTATTAAAATTTATAAGGTTATTGTGCCCTCTAGCTGTACTTTGAATTGTAAGTGCACCTTTTACTCTCGAATCCAATTTAGCAAGATCAGATATTTGAGCAGAGAAATCCATTTTTGCTCTCTCACTCGAAAAATATCCATCTGCTTTTATATCCGCATATTGGCTTTTCAAATCTAAACGACGCAAAATTAGATTCGCCGTGTCATAAGCAGCAGCACCTGAAAGAGTAAATTTTCCTTTGAAAAAACGATCAAAAGGCTCCACACCTATTTTCATATTATCAGCCACCCCTGATAACTCAAGATCAAAAGCGCCACTCATTAAACCGATTGTTCCTTTGGCTTTAATATCTGCGCTACCAGAGAGTGATTGCTCACGCAATAAACTAAAAGGAGCAAATGTTTGCGTTTTTAAACCAAGGTCGCCTTTAAAAACAAAACGCTCCATTTTTCCTTTTAACCAAGCAGAAAAACTCTGCCCCGTAACACTAAAATCATGAATCAAAACCGGTTTTTTAGAAAAAACATCCGTATCTAAATGCACATGAACTGTTTGGTCTAAATCTTTTCCTGATGTATCTTTACGTTTTTCACCCCCTTTAAGTGTTCCTTTAACCTGAATCCCAACATGACGAGATGCTGCATTATCAAGATTTTCACTTACTCCTCCCATATCAAAAATGGCATCGCGAATATGAATATTTTTATTGCTTACATGATGTACAATAAGCTTTCCCTTCCAAGATTGTTTTCCTTCACGACCATAATCAATGTTTAAAGCAAGATTACCCACACGAATTGGTACTTCTGATGCTAGTAAAGGTGCTCCCTTATTTTCCTTATCAAAAGCCATTTTGCCATCAATAAAAAGCCGCCGTAAAAATCGATCTGCTGTTATTTCAGCATTAGCTACAACATTTATTGCCTTATTTTGAAGCACAATATGATCAAGATATGTCGCACCTTCTTTTGTCATTCTTGCTTCTGCTTTCAACGTTACATCAGATTCGAAAAGGTTACGATATTGAGGAGGCATTAAAGAGCCAAGTGTACCAACAAGTTTCGTAGAAAAACTATGTCCCTCCGCAAAATGAGCAAGAATAATATTGCCATCTAAAACAGGACGGTGGTCAACTTCCGAATAAAGTTTGATAACCAAATTATCAAAAGTACCATCCCCCGTAATAGCAAGATTCAACGCAGGACGCTTTTCAATTTGCAAAATATTCGCCAAAATGCCATTTTGCGCTTCATCAACAGAAATATCAACCTTAGCTGTACGGTTGCTATCGGATAGCTTTGTGAGAACAGAAAATGATCCCGGTGCATCTAAACGATGAGCTGTTATATCAACATCAACCTCACCATTTGCCAAGGTTAGATTTCCTTTTAAGGATACATCAGCAGAAAAACCAAAAAGCTCCTGTTCAAATGCTACATGTTGAGCTTGAAGCCTATTGATAGAAATGGCAAGTGGCAATTTTGGTACAGAAAATTTCCCTGTCTCAAAAGAAGAAATCAGAGAAGAGTTGCTCTGCGGTTTGCGTAAAAACGTAATCTGTTCTGCTGAAAGCTCATTAATACTCATGCGCCCTCTCAACAATGCTAGGCGGTTCCAATCCATTTTAGCATTGGTAATTTTCAGCCAAATACCCTTTTTATCACTCACGGTAATCGCTTCAATTGACGTTTGAGAAGACAGTGTTCCTTGTATATTATGTAAACGAACTTGGCGATTAGTCCCTGAAAGTCCACGTTCAATGAGAGAAACTAACCATGAACGATCATCGGTATGCACTTGGCTAGAGGAGGAATTGCCTCCTCGCGCCAAAACAAAAGCACTTAGCAAAAAAAACGAAAGTCCAAATAAGAAAATCCATAAACGCATAATTTTTTTCATTAAAATGCTTGTCCTATACCCACATAAAAACCAATGCGAGGATCACCTTTCTCTCGCTTGAGAGGAAAGGCTAAATCAACGCGTAAAGGACCAAGATCTGTCATATAGCGACCACCAATGCCCGCTCCCCATTTTATTTTTTTAGAAAAATCAAAATGCGCCTTTTCTCCTACACTACCGCCATCAAGAAAACTAACAAGCCCTATCTTATCATTTAAAGACAAACGTAACTCTGCTGACCCCTCAACGAGTGCTCGCCCACCAACAACAGCATTATTGTCTGTTTTGATACCAATATTGCGATAAGCATAACCGCGAACAGATCCTCCACCACCAGCAAAAAAGAGTGTATCTGCAGGTATTTGTGCCCTATCACTCCCAAGAATTGTACCAAGCTTTGCTCGCGCAGCAAAAACAAAACGATTCTTTTCATCCAATGCCCAATAAGAACGACTCTCTACAGTCATTTTTGCTATAAAATTGCCAAAGCGCATTTCATAAAAAGGTTCGACATTCACTTCAGCATACAAACCTTTTGTCGCATTAAACTTATTATTACGACTATCGTAAATCAAACCACTCGGTAACCCAATTGTTGTAAAATGACGATCCCCAAAATGAATATCGCGTGAATAACCAGTAGAAACTTTTACGGACATCTGTCCCGATAGATTACCATTAAAGATATGCGTTATACCAAACTTTCCTTTAATGGCTTTTGTCGTATAATTTTCTAAGACATCTTGCTGTATTTTTAGTTCTGTTCTAAAATCTGTATCAGGAGTAAATATACCAGGTTTTATAAATGTACTGCCCAAAAGATAATCAAAATTTTTAAAATTATATGATTGCTTCTTATTGCCACCAATGCCACTTATTTTCGCTTCAATTTTAAGCTGTTCTGCATGACCAAAAAGATTATTATGCATCCAATAAGCTTCAAAACCAGCACCATCTAATGTTGAGTAGCTACCACCTGCACCAAAACGACGTGGTTTACGTTCTTCCACCACAAGCGTCAGTGGTAAACTACCATCAGGACTAATCATCTCAGCCTCACGTATATTCACAGCACGAAAAACATTAAGGCGTGCAAGTCTTTCACTTGCTTTGGCTAACGCAGCAGAATCATATTTTTGACCTACCTTTAATCCTGTCATCCACGCAATATAAGCCGAATCTACGCGTGGCTTCACACTAACATTACGCACACTTAAAGGACCGTAATAAGCTTCTTGTCCAGGATCAACAGCAATCTGCGCATCAATAAGACGTGCTGCATGATCAGCAATCACTTCACTTTTCATAACTTTGGCCTTAGCATAACCTTGTCTACGCCATCCTTCAACTGCCCATCTTTCCGCTTTTAAAATAGTTTCAGATTTGGCAATCATTCCAGTCTTATAACCCAATTCTTCAATTGTCGGCATTCTATTGGTTTTATATTTTACCAATGGAGCAACTTTATTAATGTCTGCAACATTAAAAACATATTGAGGACCAGCATCAACGAGAATAACAATTTTAGATTGTGCTGGGAGTTGCGTTACAGGACTTAAATCAGCAGCTTCTAAACCATTAATCTTAATACTAATAATACCGCCATAACGTCCATCAGCATAAAGAGCAGAAAGAATAGCGCGATAATCTGAACGCGCTTTCGCTAACAAACCAGAAGAATTAAATGCTTTATCTTTATCAGCAACCAGAGAAGAAACAGACTTAACTATTTTTACACCTTCTGATGGCGCCCCCAAGGGAGCAATAACATCAACCTTATAAAATTTCTCTGTATCACTGACATTATAGGAAGAGGCATTGGTTGTCTTTTGACCAAAAAGAGGAATGCCGAATAACTCAAATGCTGCAAGTGTTTGCGGAAAAGCACAGGTAAAGCATAAGCTTATAAACACACTGCGCATGGTTCCTGATTTTAAAAAAACGCCCGTCCGATACACCATCCAATCAGATACCTTCAACACACTTCACACCACTTTGTACTATAAATAACATCAAACAAGAAAGGTAAACATGCTTACCCTCAATATTTCACACGTTTGATTATATCAAATAATATTCTTTGCTTGCCATGCATAATCTTTCCTCCCCTTATATTCATAAAACTCTCTACCAGCGTGCAACAAAACAGCTTCGCTCCTTTTCTCCTAACACATTCATTTAACTCATTATAAATGTTTTATTGAATCCCATAAAATTATGGTTAAATTTATACAAATAACTCTCTATAAAAGTACTACAAATTTATGTATATAGATTTCTCTCTCCCAAAAAACCATAAAGACACTTCTTGATTTTTATGCGGAGATATGATTGTCTCTCCCGAGTTAAAGGGGGGGAGAAATAATTGATGATCGCGCGTGTTACAACTGTTGCTTTTCGCGGTCTAGAAGCAGTGCCTGTCGATGTACAGGTTATGATTTCCACCGGCAAAATAGGAATGGCTATTGTTGGATTAGCCGATAAAGCAATCGCAGAAAGCCGTGAACGTGTGCAAGCAGCTCTGCATGCTTGTGGGCTTTCTATGCCAAACAAACGGGTTACTGTTAATCTTGCCCCGGCTGATCTTCCTAAAGAGGGATCCCATTATGATTTGCCTATTGCTGTAGGCTTAATGCTTGTTATGGGGGTTCTTCCTCCCGAAGTTGCCCAAGACTACGTCATTTTAGGTGAATTGTCATTGGATGGTTCCCTTACAGCTGTCAATGGTGTTTTACCAGCCGCAATGACAGCTTTATCACTCGATAAAGGCCTTATTTGTCCCCACATATGTGGACCTGAAGCTGCATGGGCAAATGCGGAAATGAATATTCTTGCCCCCGAAACACTCCTTACTATGGTCAATCATTTTAAAGGGACCCAAATCCAAAAACGTCCACAACCGCGCCAATATACTATCCAAACTGAACTTCCTGACCTTTGCGAAATTAAAGGACAAAAAACCGCCAAACGTGCATTAGAAGTTTGCGCTGCTGGGCGGCATAACCTTTTGTTTGTAGGTCCTCCTGGCGCTGGAAAATCTATGTTAGCGCAACGATTGCCTTCCATTCTACCACCCCTTGATAGCCGAGAACTTTTAGATGTTTCTTTAATTGCTTCCATCACAGGAGAAATAGTCCATAATACCATTTCACTCCACTGTCCCTTTCGCGCTCCGCATCATTCCGCGTCCATGGCCGCAATGATCGGTGGTGGACTTAAAGGACGACCTGGAGAAGTCTCTCTTGCGCATAATGGCGTTCTTTTTCTTGATGAATTACCTGAATTCTCTCCGCAAGTCCTTGACTCTCTTCGTCAACCCTTAGAGAGTGGAGAATGTGTTATCGCCCGCGCTAATCACCATATTAGCTATCCTGCCCGCTTTCAATTCATTGCTGCAATGAACCCTTGTCGATGTGGTATGGCAGGCGAAAAAAATCATGTTTGTGCTAAAGGAATACGCTGTCAAATCGATTATCAGTCCCGTATTTCTGGTCCTCTGCTCGACAGAATTGATTTACGGATTGATGTCCCTGCTCTAACAGCTATGGATCTTATGCAACCAGAACAATCAGAAAAAAGCTATGATGTTGCAAAACGCGTCGCACGATGTCGTGCCATTCAAGCCAAACGTTTTACAACATTGGGTCTTGACCATATTCGCACCAACGGTGATTGCCCTGCCAAAATTATCGAACAAATTGCTATACCTGATAAAAATGCCGCTAAACTCCTACGCGATGTAAGTGAAAAAATGCAGCTTTCCGCCCGTGCTTATCATCGTATTCTTAAAGTTGCACGCACCATTGCCGATCTTGATGAAGCTGACCTTCTTGCTCGCCATCATCTTGCTGAAGCTATTTCTTACCGGTTGGGCACTGAAAGATTAACAGTTCTTACCTAGAACGAAGTATTCATCAATAAAAACTTACTGGAAAATAACGCAGATAAAGTTCTGTAAGCTTGCCATCATCTTCTAGAGATTTCAGAGCATAATTAAGTATATCAATTAATTTTTCATTCTTTTTTGCCACAGCAAGCTGCATTCCTTGCCCCAATAACTGTGGAGCCATATACGGACCTCCAACAAAATGGCAACAATCAGCAGATTTGGGATCATTTAGCCACAAAGATAAAGAAAATCCATCATCAAAAATAACATCAATTTTATGATCCTGTAATGCTTTATAAAGCTCTGTCCTGTTTTTAAATCCTTGCCATTTGGCTGCAGGAAAATAACTGCGAAACAGTTTTTCGTGAACAGTTTTGGACAAAACGCCACTGTTTAAATGTATAATTTTATCGCTTATTGATTCATCAAGATCTACAAGTTGGGATACAATAAAGCGAGACGCAACAAATCGAGCTGGAAAACGCAAATAAAATCTTGTAAAAACGAGATCTTGATGGGTTTTCATTGTTTCTTTTAAACCAGCAATAATGACTTCTGCACCACCATTTTTGACATGGTCTACAAGCTCTTCCCAAGGAACAACTTCTACCTCACAGACTTTTTCAAAATTTAATTTTGAACAAATAGCACGCAATAAGTCGATATTATAGCCTGCAAGATGTCCTGTTTGATCAAGAAAGTTAAAGGGAGGGAAATCAAAAGTTGTTACAAAACGCAAACGGACTATATCTGTTGTATCAGGCTGCACAAAATGTTCATGCGAATTAAAAAAAGAAGGAAGCCTGCTGTTCATTTCGGCTTCTACAAACGAGGAAAATAAAAAGTCCGATAGTCCAAATACAATTCCAATAAAAGCATTCAATCTATTTATAAATTTCTTTATTGCCAAAATCTCGCCCCCATTTTGCCCCCCATTTTGCAAAGCTAAAATATAACTTTTCTCAATCATCATATCTAATGCATTGAACAAAAATATCTGCTCCTTTCATGAATTAAATTTTTGTGCTTTCTCAAAACTATCAAACAATTAACCGTTTTTCTCTCGTTTTCAGAATATATTGCTGATAATAGAACGTTTGTGTGCACTGCTCTCAATAAATGCTTGAGAAATTTTTTTAGCAAGAAAGCGATTTTTGAATATATTTATCAATAAAAAGCTTCTGTATTATCGCTTATTTTATCCTTAATCTCTTTGATAACATGAGAATTCCTGTATTTTTCTTTCATAAAGTTTCATGCTCCTTACTTGATGGAAAGGTATCATTGTGTTGCCCATTCATGCGCTTTTTTTAAAGAAATGCTCCTCTCATTGCTTCCCCTTATCTCACAACATCATCCGTGAATGAGATAACGCAAAATCCATAGAGCACCACCATCTCTACGTTGATAAAAGAGCAAGGTGGTACCAGCATTTTTTTCACAACATTGGCAACTGGTATGAAAAATGATGATGCTGGTTTTTGTTTCATAAGCATAAAGATGGTGGTGCTCTTTACCTATACCATTCATGGATACCACTATGAAATGGGCCTGGATAGCTGAAGAGATGTTTCTTTAAAACAATCAGGTGCATTAGCAACCAATAGCGTTTTATTTTACGTGAAGAGCATACCCTTAATTAAGAAACATGATAAAAAGCATGAAACGATGCATAATCCTCTATTCTCTAAAAGATATTGCTTGAAATACTTTTGAAAGCTGTAAAGCAGTATAAAAAATGAGGGTATAGATGGAAACTGGTTTTATCCTCAACGTCTTTAAATTCTTCCCAAATGAGGCTGCATGTCTGTTTGAGAGATTATGCCAATAGATATAGGCAATATCCTTGCCCCTCTTTGGCATACAAAAGCTGCAACAGCTAAGAGAGCCTTTTATCTATCTTCGTTCCTGTCGCAAACGTGCTGTTGCATGAAACCTTGATGTTGATATACAGGTAACAACACTGTGTGTGCAAAATCATTCTCTTATACACTAGCAATTATGTATAACAGATGTTGAATATAAATATGATATACGATAAATGTTTGATATGGTTATTCCATAAATAACTGATCAAAATATTAAGCTTAGAGCTGTTTGGGTATCGTAAACTGAATACAAAAGTGGATTAACTTATGAGTGATGAAATAACCTCACCGACATCTAGTAATGACTATGGTGCCGCTTCTATCAAAGTTCTTAAAGGTCTTGATGCTGTACGTAAACGTCCTGGCATGTATATTGGTGATACAGATGATGGTTCAGGCTTACACCATATGGTTTATGAGGTCGTAGACAACGCTATCGATGAAGCACTAGCCGGTCATGCTACCCTTGTAAATGTTACACTCCATGCGGATGGTTCTTGTTCTGTTCGTGATAATGGACGCGGAATTCCAACAGATATCCATCCCACAGAAGGTGTTTCAGCAGCTGAAGTTATTATGACACAGCTTCATGCCGGTGGAAAATTTGATCAAAATTCTTACAAAGTTTCAGGAGGCTTACACGGCGTTGGTGTCTCTGTTGTGAATGCATTATCTGTTTGGCTTAAATTGAAAATCAAACGTAATGGTAGACTTCATGAAATGTCATTTACCCATGGAGTTGCTGATTCTCCACTAAAAATTATTGGTGATTGTGATAGGGAAAGTGGAACAGAAATCAGATTTTTACCAAGCTCTGAAACCTTTACAATGGTTGAATTTGATTTTGAAACTTTAGAACGCCGTTTGCGCGAACTCGCTTTTTTAAATTCTGGCATACATATTCTTCTCGTTGATGAACGCCATGCTGATATTCAATCCGTTAAATTGCATTATGAAGGTGGATTAGTGGAATTTGTCAAGTATATTGACCAAACGAAAAAAGCACTGCTGGATACCCCTATTTATATTGCCAGTGAAAAAGACGGTATGAGTGTTGATGTCGCTCTATGGTGGAATGATTCCTACCATGAGAAAGTGTTATGTTTTACAAATAATATTCCTCAACGTGATGGTGGAACGCATTTAATCGGTTTCCGGAGTGCTTTAACACGTCAAATTAATGGTTATGCCGAATCTTCAGGTATTGCAAAAAAAGAAAAAGTTAATCTAACAGGTGATGACTGCCGCGAAGGACTTACAGCTATCCTTTCCGTCAAAGTTCCCGATCCTAAATTTTCTTCACAGACAAAGGACAAATTGGTTTCTTCTGAAGTGCGTCCCATTGTGGAAAATTTGGTAAATGAAGGTCTTTCTACATGGCTGGAAGAGCATCCTAATGAAGCGAAGCTTCTCATTGGTAAGGTCGTAGAAGCTGCAACAGCACGTGAAGCCGCACGTAAAGCGCGTGAACTCACAAGGCGCAAAGGAGCTCTTGATATTACTTCTCTACCAGGAAAACTTGCCGATTGCCAAGAACGTGATCCAGCAAAATCGGAAATCTTTATCGTTGAGGGAGATTCAGCTGGTGGATCAGCAAAAAGTGGACGTTCTCGTCAAAATCAGGCGATTTTGCCGCTGCGCGGTAAAATCCTTAATGTCGAACGAGCACGATTCGACCGCATGCTCTCATCGGATATGATTGGAACGCTTATTACTGCTCTTGGAACTTCCATTGGGAAAGATGAATTTTCACCCGATAAATTGCGTTATCATAAAATTATCATTATGACAGATGCGGACGTTGATGGTGCCCATATTCGTACCTTACTGCTCACTTTCTTTTTTAGACAAATGCCTGAATTGATTGAACGTGGACATCTCTATATCGCACAGCCCCCCCTCTATAAAGTCTCACGAGGTAAATCTTCCCAATATATTAAAAATGAAGCAGCATTTGAAGAGTTTTTAATCGATACGGGCTTGGAAGATGCAGCCTTAGAACTTTCAACGGGAGAAGTTCGTGCAGGTGCCGATTTATATCAGCTTGCCAAGGATGCTCGTGTGTTGCGTCAACTTTTAAATGGTCTTCATACACGTTATGACCGCAACATTGTTGAGCAAGCAGCGATTGTTGGAGCTTTTAACCCTGAAGCCTTTGTCACACCAGAAAAAGCGCAAAAAACAGCCGTTACTATCGCCCATCGTCTTGATTTGATTGCCGATGATATGGAACGAGGTTGGAGCGGTCAATACACATCAGACGGAAGCTTATGTTTTGAACGTGTTTTACGCGGAGTTAAAGATGTGATTACTCTGGATACGGGACTTATTAATTCTGCCGATGCACGCCAAATTGATCGTGTTTCTAAAAGTTTCATAGAGATATATAATCCTCCTCCTCTCCTACACCGCAAAGATAAATCAGAGCGTATCTTTGGACCTATGAGCCTCTTAGAGAGCATCTTTGCAAATGGTAAAAAAGGCATTACACTCCAACGTTATAAAGGTCTTGGAGAAATGAATGCTGAGCAGCTTTGGGAAACAACCCTTAATCCTGATGCACGTTCTCTGTTACAAGTTAAAATCAATGACGCAACCGATGCAGATTCACTCTTTTCTCGTTTAATGGGTGATGAAGTTGAACCACGGCGGATTTTTATTCAAGATAATGCCTTAAGCGTTGCCAATCTTGATATCTAAAGGTACTCTTTTGTTTCTGGCTGTATAAACGTCGTGGTTTTATACGCTGTTTTTTCGTATTTGAACATTTCCTCTATTTTCATTTACGATAAAAGAAAAAGAAGAAAGGTCATGCATATGGCAGCTGAAACAGAACGCGTCGGAGCCAAAGGTGGTATGGAGTACTCTTTTGGCTTTACCAGAGTTGATGAAGCGCAAAAACAGTCCATGGTTGATGGAGTATTTCACTCTGTCGCTGAAAACTATGATAAGATGAATGATATCTTATCATTAGGACTACACCGTGTGTGGAAAAACTCTATGGTTGCTTGGCTTGCTCCCCCAACTCTTTCCAATTGGAAGGTTCTTGATGTGGCAGGTGGGACTGGTGATATCGCTTTTCGCATTCTGAATGCTTCACGCCAAAAAGCCCACGCTACAGTGCTTGATATTAATGGTTCAATGCTCAATGTCGGTAAAAAGCGTGCACAAAAAAATGGTCTTGCTCCTCTGATGGATTTTGTTGAGTCCAATGCAGAACATTTGCCTTTTGAAGACCATAGCTTTGATGCCTATACGATTGCCTTTGGAATTCGCAATGTGCCTCATATTAACAAAGCTCTTAGAGAAGCTTTCCGTGTTTTAAAACCGGGAGGACGTTTCTTATGTTTAGAATTTTCAAATGTTGAAATGCCTCTGCTCGATAAAATCTATGACCTGTGGTCTTTTCATGCCATCCCTAAGCTTGGTCAAATCATTGCAAATGATGGTGATGCTTACCGTTATTTGGTTGAATCTATTCGTAAATTTCCTAAACAAGATGATTTTGCCCAGATGATCAATCATGCAGGTTTTTCGCGGGTATCATACCGCAATCTCACCGGTGCTATCGCAGCACTGCATTCAGGTTGGAAAATTTAAAAATGGTGCAGATTTCCACTTACTTTCAATTGATGCGCGCAGGATGGGTTTTAGCACGTGAAGGTGTTTTGAGTGCTCTGCCTCACGATGAGCTTAAAGGATTTCCAGCATTCTGTCATCGTATAGCAAGTGCATTAGCCCGGAGCAAAGCAAAAAAAAAGCGACGATCTGAAAATATTTCTTGTGCCATCAATAAGCTTGGACCTTCTTATATAAAACTTGGTCAATTTCTTGCTACAAGACCTGATATTGTTGGACGTGATATTGCCAAAGATTTGGTACAGCTACAAGATCGCGTACAAACATTTTCTTGTCCTGATGCTATTGCACAAATTGAAAATTCGCTTGGTCGCTCTATAAACGATTTATTTGTGAATTTTGATCCCCCCATTGCTGCCGCTTCTATCGCCCAAGTTCATCCAGCTGAATATTACGATGAAACTGGTCAGAAAAGAAAATGTGCTGTTAAAGTCATTCGTCCCAATATCAGAACCCGTTTTGCCAGAGATCTTAGAGGATTCTACCTTATTGCTCATTTACAAGAACGTTATATACCAGCTTCTCGACGGTTGCGTCCTGTTTGTGTGGTTGACACTTTAGCACAAACCACACGTATCGAGATGGATTTGCGATTAGAAGCAGCTGCCATATCAGAAATGGCTGAAAATATTCAACATGATACAGGCTTTCGGGTTCCAAAAATTGATTGGGAACGTACAGGACGTAATGTTCTTACCATGGAATGGATAGATGGTATAAGAATATCTGAAATTTCTGCACTCAAAGAAGCAGGGTTTGATTTGCAGGCGCTCGCAGTTACGCTTATTCAATCTTTCCTTCGTCATACATTGCGTGATGGTTTTTTTCATGCCGATATGCATCCTGGTAATTTATTTGTAGACGCACAAGGATGTATTGTTGCTGTTGATTTAGGAATTACAGGGCGTCTTGGAAAAAAAGAAAAGCATTTCCTTGCTGAAATCCTTTATGGATTTATTACCCGCGATTACCACCGCGTGGCACGTGCCCATTTTGAAGCAGGATACGTACCTCCACACCACAATATTGAAAGCTTTGCTCAAGCTAACCGTGCTATTGGTGAACCAATCCATGGGCAATCAGCGCAAAGTATTTCCATGGCTAAATTGCTCACACTGTTGTTTGAAGTCACGGAATTGTTTGATATGCAAACACGACCTGAACTTTTATTACTCCAAAAAACTATGGTTGTTGTTGAAGGTGTAGCGCGCACACTAGATCCTCATTTTAATATGTGGAAAGCTTCTGAACCCGTTGTCAGAGAATGGATTAGCAAAAATTTAGGGCCTATAGGAGTGGCAAAGGACTTTAGTGAAGGCGCGCAAGCACTCCTTTCGTTGGCTCGTAAAACACCACAATTGATACACAATTTTCAACGTATGGAAGAAGACCTTAACCAAATCAGAGAAATCGGATTTAATCTTTCTCCTTCCACCCTTAAAAGACTTGCTGTTGAACAAAGCCGTACCAACCGTTATGGTCGTTATAGTCTTTTCATCATTGCACTTTGTTGTGTTTGTCTCACTTTTTACCTTTTTCATCTTTTCTAATCTGTTCAATATGCTAAAAAATACCCATAATGAAATCATTGCAATCATTTTGTTTCTTGGAGGTATTTTATGGCTAGCCTTACCGTTCGTAATCTTTCCCCCGAAGTCAAAGAATCTTTACGTATACGTGCCGCCAAAAATGGTATCTCTATGGAAGAGGAAGCACGCCGTCTTTTAAGCAATCCCAGCACTTTAACTATACCCCCCTCTCAAGCAAGCAGCCCTGAAATGCAATCATTGCAATCAAAGTCACTTCTTCTCATTATTGGTGGGAGTATTGCAGCTTATAAAGCGCTTGATCTCATTCGCCGTTTACAAGAACGTGGAGCGCACTTAAACATTATTATCACAAAAGCAGCGCAAAAATTTATTACGCCTTTAGCAGCTGAAGCTCTCAGTGGACGTACTGTGTATAGCGATTTATTTTCACGCGCAGAAGAACATGATATCGGACATATCCGGTTAGCACGTAATGCTGATCTCATTATTTTAGCGCCCGCCACTGCTAATCGCATTGCAAAAATAGCTAACGGCATAGGAGATGATCTGGCTGATTGTGTGCTTTTAGCAGCACGCTGTCCACTCTTAATTGCACCAGCTATGAATCCAGCAATGTGGACACATCCTGCAACCATGCGCAATGTCGCAAAATTACGCGCCGATGGCGTTCATATAGTAGGACCAGAAATTGGCACAATGGCTGAGCGTGATGAGACAGGTTTTGGGCGCATGAGTGAACCTTTAACCATTGTAGCAGCAGTAGAAACTCTTTTAGGGATGCAGGAAAAACCGCTTTCTGGGCGTCATTTCATTGTTACTTCTGGTCCTACTCATGAACCTATTGATCCCGTGCGCTATCTTGCTAATCGCTCTTCAGGCAAACAAGGGCATGCCATCGCAACAGCTCTCGCCCATTTGGGCGCTAAAGTAACGCTTATTTGTGGACCAGTTCATCTTGCACCTCCACAAGAGATAAAAACTATCCATGTCGAGACCGCACATCAAATGTTACAAGCCGTTCAAACCGCATTGCCTGCTGATGGTGCTATTTTTGTCGCCGCTGTTTGTGATTGGCGCAGCCAAACACAATCTTTACACAAGATGAAAAAAAGCGCTCATAAAACACCACCATCTTTGCATATGGTAGAAAATCCTGACATTTTAGCAACAATTGGACATGCTGCAAACCGCCCTCCGCTCGTGATTGGATTTGCGGCTGAAACCTCTGACCTCATCGTAAATGCGCAAAAAAAATGTATCGAAAAAGGTGCTGATTTCATTCTTGCCAATGATATTTCCCTTCATGCTGATGGCACTCGTGTTATGGGCGCTGATACAAATCAAGTTTATCTTGTGAGTAAAGAAAATGTTGAAGAATGGCCGCAGATGACGAAACAGCAAGTAGCACAAAAATTAGCAAAGGTTATTGTATCATTTTTTGAATCTCATACCCCCACGTATCTAAAATGAGAAAAAAACGTAGTTTATAAATGACAATAAAAGTTTAGCTTGGAACTTGGAACTTGGAACTTGGAACTTGGAACTTGGAACTTGGAACTTGGAACTTGGAACTTGGAACTTGGAACTTGGAACTTGGAACTTGGAACTTGGAACTTGGAACTTGGAACTTGGAACTTGGAAAATAAATACTTTAAATAAAGCATAATACAAAACAAAAATGAAACGCATTTACTAAATTATCTAAAACTATTTATACGTATGACTTCTATTGAAAGAACGACTAGCTTTGCTAAAAATGACCTTCTCTCTTTGGAAAAAAATCCCTATGTATCCTAATCTATTTATAAAATTACCCGCATTGGTAGATTTTATTATTACTTCCCCATGCTGTTCATTCGCTTTATAGAAAAATTCTAACGCAATTTTCTATAATCCTTGCCTCCTCCCCACCTTATAAGAACAAAGATTTTTAACCCTACCAAACTGTAATCAGATTGATTTCTCGCAAGCAGTTTTTATTTTCTTACAACTTATCTAATTGATTTATAATAATATATCGTTTTGCAACTTGAATAAGAAACCCGAAGTAGCATAAGATTCTCTTATTTCAAATCCTCTTACATTGAAGCAATCAAAATCATTTACTTTCACATTACAAATAGAAGTAGCATGTGGATAAAACTATAAAGAAAAGCAAAAATACCTTCTATAAACGCTCTCAAATGCAAAAACTATCGCTGTATTGGGAGATAAAAAATAAATGATGGTGCCAACTTGCATCTTCATAAGCCCTAAAGGTGGTAGCTCTCAATGGACATACCATTATACCCTTCATGGACCTTCATTTTAACTAAGAATTCCATGGAACCAATTAAATCCCTTTCAGATTGTAAGCCATGTGGAAGGAACATTGTAGTATTGAGTAGTGCTTTAATTAAAATCTCCGGCCTAATTTGAGGAAATATCGTGTTTTTTGAAGATTTGGATGGTTTTGTTTTACCATTCACTGTATTTTTATAAGCTTTTTCATTGTGACCGAAGGTCACGTCATTGGTTTGAATGTGTTCAGATTTTTCTGAACACTCCTTTTTGTTACAATTATGGTTGAAGATTGTATAATGTATATCTTGCTGGCATAATACGTGTATCTTGTTTTTGATGTTTTAGCTTAAAAAACTTTTTTAAAATCCACTCCAAAAGATGCATCAAGATGCATCGCTTTGGGCAATTTTTCAAGACAACTGCGTGAATGTGCAATACAATGATACCTATTTTATGTGAGGGACGTAACCTCTTTCAATTTTGTTGTAAATCATGATTTGAATATTCTGTTTAACTTCATATGTCTACACTTGAGTGTCGTGCATAAGAAAATTGCAAATAGATAGAGATAATATTCTTATTTTAAAATATGAATGCAGTTTATATTACCGTATTGAAAAAAATATGTTATAGTGCTTATAAAATAATACATTGCCATCCCTTGATTATTTATCTTAATCAACAAAATTATAGGATCTATAAAACTCAATGCATATGTAAAGCACTCTTTCATCCGTCCCTTGTTTTTACTTTTTTTATCTCGTTAGTTGTTATGATTTTTACTGCTGCTTATCGTGCTTTACAGCGTCTTATCACCCCGCAATATCGTATTATGATATTAAAAGCCTTGGGAATTACTTTTGTTGTTCTCGCCATTCTATGGTTAGGTGTACGCCAACTTTTTATATCCTATTTTTGGCCTTGGGTTGCTGATTTTCTTCCTGGATTACCTAGTTGGGCAGGATGGATAGGATTGGGTATGCTCATTATTTTTAATATTGGTTTAGCTATGCTGATGGCTTTTTTTATTGCCCCAATCACTGCTATGATTGGTGGTTTTTTCATTGATTCTGCTGCTGAAATTATTGAAAAAGAAGATTATCCAAACGAACCTGTTGGACATGCTCTGCCGTTTGGGCGCTCTCTGATTCTCTCCTTGAAATTTCTTCTTTTGAGTCTTCTTGGTAATGGAATTGCTTTTATTTTGTTTTTCGTACCAGGTGTCAATTTGATTGCCTTTTATGTTATTAATGGCTTTTTGCTTGGTCGTGAATATTTTGTGTTTGCCGCCTACCGTTTTCGCTCAGAACAAGAAGCACACGCCTTTTTACATACCCATTACCTAACGGTTTTTGGTGCGGGTTTGTTAATCGCACTTTTTGTTTCAATTCCCATTCTTAATTTAACAACACCGCTCTTCGCAGCTGCCTTTATGACATACTTACACAAAATGCTTTCGCAAAAAACCACCGCACCTATTTGGCAGAAATAATAGCACTTCCTGAAAACCCAAACAAAATTCATGCGTAAAGGGTATAAGCAATAGTTATATGCTTTAAAATGAGCGCTTTTATTTCTCTCATCCAAGAAATCTCTTGAAAAAAATCTTGCTCTGATGTTGGCGTTTCGATAACATAATGTTATCGTACCCGTCATTTTTATAGACTATTATAGTCCTGTGGGTATTTTATAAAGCTTCTTTGCTTCAAAGGCATTGGTGTTAATGGTTCATTGAATATGCGTTTTCATCAGAAGCAAATGAAAAATTTGCCAACCAGTGCAAGAAATGGATTTTGATATCAAAACAAAATAAATAACCTTAGTTATTAAAACTGTTGAGAGACTTGTTGTAAGGAATACTCTTAATGGAGAAAGTTGCTATGATATTAGAAAAAAGGACAGTGGAGTGGGAGCTATTCATATACTGGTAAAGATATTAAAGAAACTGATTTATTCAGCTGGCAAAGTGAGTCTGAGATCTTAAGTTCTATATTCTTTGAAATCATGTAAAAACTGTATCATATTTAAAGAAAGGCTATACAGATGAACTGGATTACAAATTATGTTCGCCCTAAAATTAATTCTATATTGGGACGCCGTGAAATTCCAGATAATCTATGGATAAAAGATCCCACCAGTGGTGAAATGGTCTTTCATAAAGATTTGGAGATGAATCAATATGTCATTCCAAGTTCTGGTTATCACATGCGCATCAGCGCTAAAAATCGTCTTATGCATTTTTTTGATGATGGTGTTTATACGCCTCTGGAAAATCCAAAAGTTGTAACAGATCCTTTAAAGTTTCGTGATGAAAAACGCTATATTGATCGGTTAAAAGATTATCGTTCTAAACTTGGAGTTGATGACAATATTTTAAGCGCACGTGGTACTATTGAAGGCTTACCAATTATAGCTATCGTCCAAGACTTCGCCTTCATGGGTGGATCCCTTGGTATGGCTTCAGGAGAAGCCATCATCAAAGCTTTTGATACCGCCATTGCCGAAAAATGTCCGTTGGTTCTTTTTGCCGCTTCTGGTGGTGCACGCATGCAAGAAGGAACACTCTCCTTGATGCAAATGCCTCGTACAACTGTAGCCATTGAAATGCTCAAAGAAGCAAAACTTCCTTATATTGTGGTTCTTACCAATCCAACTACCGGTGGTGTTACTGCTTCTTATGCCATGCTTGGTGATGTTCACATTGCTGAACCCGGTGCTATGATTGGTTTCGCCGGACCACGTGTGATTCAACAAACTATACGTGAGACTTTACCAGAAGGTTTTCAGAGCAGCGAATATCTGCTCGAACATGGTATGATTGATATGGTCGTATCGCGTTTGGAAATGAAAACAACCATTGCACGACTTCTCCGCTTAATGATGAAACATCCTGCAGCTGTTAACCCTTCCAATCCATCTCCAACAGATTCTCATCCCTCGCTTTCTACAACAAAAGCGGCTTAACTTCATGAAAAAAAAACAAGTACAAAGGATGATCAATGAGTTACTGAAAAATTATCCCAAAAAGTTTGATCTCTCTTTAGAACGTATTCTTTACCTTTTAGAATACCTTGGTAATCCACATTTAAAACTCGCTCCTGTTATTCATATTGCTGGAACAAATGGTAAAGGATCGGCCTGTGCAATTTGTCGTGCTCTTTTAGAAAGTGCAGGTTACCGCGTTCATGTATACAGCTCACCTCATCTGGTCAACTGGAATGAACGCTTCCGTATAGGACAAAAAGGAGGTGGTCAACTTGTTACAGAGAGCCAACTGGCTGAGACAATTCGTGAAATTATAAAGGTGTATCGTCAAAAACCAATTACTATTTTTGAAATTCTCACAGCTGCTGCTTTTATGCTGTTTAGTACACATCCAGCTGATGTCGTGATTTTAGAAGTTGGTTTAGGAGGACGTTTTGATGCTACTAATGTGATTAATAAACCAGCTGTCTCTCTTATTATGCCTATTGATTATGATCATGAGACTTTTCTTGGCAACACAATTGCACAAATCGCTTTTCAAAAAGGGGGAATTATCAAACCTGCTGTTCCAGTGGTTATTAGTAAGCAAGATCATGATGAAACGCTTTCTGTGTTAACGACACTTGCTGATAAAAACAAAGCACCATATTCTCTCTTTGATCAAGATTATCAGAGCTATACAGAACATGGACGTATGGTCTTTCAAAATAATCAAGGTCTTATGGATCTTCCGCTCCCTAACCTTATTGGAACCCACCAAATTGCTAATACTGGAGCTGCTCTTGAAGCAGTGCATCAAGCAGGTTTCAGGCTTTCAGAACACGCAATAAGTTATGCTTTACGAAATATTTACTGGCCAGCACGGATGCAACATCTTACCTATGGATATTTGGTTGATCAGCTGTCTCCTCATATTGATTTATGGCTCGATGGTGGTCACAATCCTGCTGCTGGAAAAGCTGTTGCAGCAGAACTTACCAAGTGGAGAAAAAAAACAAACCGTCCTTTTATTATGATTTCTGGTATGCTCAATACCAAAGATGCTGTTGGTTATTTTCGTCCGTTAGCAAACCTCGTAGATAAAGTTTACACAATCCCATTAACTGACAGTACTGCCGGTATTTGTCCAACGATTTTAGCTGAATCAGCACGAAAAGCAGGGATTTTTTCCACTCCACAACCGCATCTAAAAGATACCTTACAGAAAATTAAGACAGAGTATCAAGATGCTATTGTCCTTATTGCTGGTTCCCTTTATCTTGCCGGTGATATTTTACGTGACAATAAAACACCACCATGTTAAAAATTGATATTCATGGAGCTTTGAAAGATAGATTTTTAAATCATGCAACTCGATTATGCACTTTATCAACATCCTAAACTTATCACTGTTTTTGGTGGCTCTGGTTTTGTCGGACGGCATGTCGTGGAAACTTTAACCAAGCGGGGTTATCGTGTTCGTATTGCTGTTCGTCATCCGCAAAAAGCTTATTATATGCTCCAAATAGGAGAAGTAGGGCAAACCCAAATGCTGAAAACCAATATCAAGCATCGCGCCTCTGTTGCACGCGCATTGCTTGGAGCAGACGGTGCTGTCTTTCTTCCTGGTAGCTTAACACAAGCAAATCAATCAAATTTTCAAAATACACAAATTGATGGTGCAAAAAATGTCGCTGAATTAACAGCTCAAGCTGGCATTCCACTTATCTACATGTCTGCGCTTGTAGCCAATCAAAACGCTAAATTCCTTTATGCACGCGTTAAATTTATGAGTGAACAAATCGTCCAGAACACGCATCCTCAAGCAATTATTATGCGCCCATCCGTTATCTTTGGACCAGAGGATTGTTTTTTTAACACCTTAGCAAACTTGTCGTGTTTTTTACCAATCATGCCCCTTTTTGGTGGTGGACAAAGTAAATTACAGCCCGTATATGTTGGGGACATCGCTGAATTTGTCGTTCGTGCTTTAGAAGGACAAGTAATCTCTGGAAAAAGTTATGATCTTGGTGGTCCACAAATTATTACGTTCCGAAATGCCCTTGAAAATATATTAAAAATCATTCATCGTAAGAAAACCATTTTGTCTATGCCTCTTTCTGTAGGGCTATTGATGGGAAGCTTTTGGGGAATGATCGGTAAATTGCCTTTCTTGCCAACACTTGTGACAACTAACCAGATACACTTCTTACAAATGGATAATATTGTTTCTCAAGAAGCTATCAAAAATGGGTATACTTTAGAAGGTGCTGGTATTACCCCCAGAGCAATGGCTGCTCTCTTGCCAAGTTATCTCTGGCGATTTCGCCCACACGGTCAATTTTCCAAAAATTTACCAGCCTAGTGCATATTCTAGCAAGAATTAATCAACATATTGATTTTTAATTATTTGTTTCTTTCTTGAGATAGCAACGTATTGATTTATATAGATAATCTAGCGTTATTCATATTAAATGAGAATCTTGAATATCCTAAGACTCTCTCATTTAAAATCTTTCCCATGTTGAATCAATCAAAACCATTCGTTTGCACGTTACAAATGGGATGAGCGTATGGATAAAAACTATTAAGAAAGGAGTAAAATGGCTCTTATGAATCGTCTTAGATGTCAAGGTCTATAACAACATTGGGGGGTGGCAAGTATAATAATGGTACCGGCTTATTACTAAGCGTAAAGATAGAAGTGTTTAATTGAAACAGAGATATCAAAGAACGTTATATTTTCTCACTTTACTCTCCTCTCACGCAGAATCATAAAAAGGCTTGTACTTGCGCATCACATAAAAACTAGATATGTGAAGAAAAATCGTTCGAAAATGAATTAAATACATCTGAATTGTCTTCATGCAAGAACGGGAAAAATATTGAAGATAAAAAAATATCATTATGGTTTTGCTTAATTACCTTATAACCATAAGGATGCTAGTATCCTATAAATTTTGTATTACTGTACTATTCATAGGTAGTATTGCAAACGTGAAATGAGAAGAAAAATAAAATATTCCTTTAAAATAAATATACGAATAAGCAATACAATAAGGTATCGTTCTTTATAAACATGTATTTTTTTGTCATTTCATTCACTTGTCGTCTCTCGAAAGAAAAAGAGAAGCCTATTGATGAAATTTATATGTCTTAGTTTTTTTATAATATAATTTCGTCACAGTCTTTTTTTACTCTCCTGTTCTCACCACTTTAAAACAATAAATATTGATAAATTTTGCTTGCTCAATAAAATTTATGAGTCCCTTTATATTCTGTTTGTTACATTCATTGTTTCGATAGATAAAAGCGTCTTTATTGCACAAATTTATGGGGATTTTAATAAAGGATTTTTTACATAAAGAAGTCTTGCTATTGGCTTGCATTTTTTTTTAATTTCTCCTACCGTCTGGGGAAAAATGATTTTAAAGGAATAAAGAATGGCAACTCCAGATTATGTTGTCAAAGATATCGATCTTGCTGCTTATGGCCGTAAAGAACTGGATATCGCTGAGACAGAAATGCCTGGTTTAATGGCGTGTCGTAAAGAGTTTTCTTCTCTTCAACCTTTGCGTGGAGCACGCATTTCTGGTTCATTGCATATGACGATTCAAACAGCTGTTTTAATTGAAACATTAACAACTATCGGAGCTGATGTGCGGTGGAGTTCTAGCAATATTTTTTCTACACAAGATCACGCAGCAGCGGCTATTGCAGCCACTGGTATCCCTGTTTTTGCAGTTAAGGGGGAAACATTGCAAGAATATTGGACTTATATAGATGCCATTTTCCAATGGCCAGATGGCAATCCTTCAAATCTTATTTTAGATGATGGAGCTGATGCTACAAATTATATTTTGATGGGATGCCGTGCGGAAGAAAATAAAGATATTCTCTCTCATCCTAAAACAGAAGAAGAAGAATTCTTTTTCAAACAAATCCAAAAGCGTATGGAGACTACACCAGGTTTTTTCACACGACAGCGCGCAGCAATCAAAGGTGTGAGCGAAGAAACCACAACAGGTGTAAACCGTCTTTATCAATTACAAAAGGAAGGGCTTTTGCCTTTTCCTGCTATTAATGTCAATGATAGTGTCACAAAATCAAAATTTGATAATAAATACGGATGTCGAGAATCACTCGTAGACGGTATTCGGCGCGCAACAGATGTTATGATAGCTGGTAAAACAGCCATTGTCTGTGGATATGGAGATGTAGGTAAAGGTTCAGCAGCCTCTCTTTCAGGTGCTGGAGCGCGCGTTAAAGTGACAGAAATTGATCCAATCTGCGCCCTTCAAGCAGCTATGGATGGTTATGAAGTTGTGAATCTAGATGATGATGCTTCTAGTGCCGATATTATCATCACCACAACAGGCAATAAAGATATTGTCCGTTTAGACCATATGCGACAGTTAAAAGATATGTGTATCCTTGGAAATATTGGGCACTTTGATAATGAAATCCAAGTATCAGCTCTTAGAAATTTGCCATGGACGAATATTAAACCACAAGTCGATATGATTACCTTTCCCGATGGAAAACGCATCATTTTGCTTTCTGAGGGGCGTTTACTTAACCTTGGTAATGCTACGGGACATCCCTCTTTTGTCATGTCGGCCTCATTTACGAACCAAGTTTTAGCGCAAATCGAACTCTTTACCCGTTCAGTCCACTACAAAAATGAAGTGGCTGTTTTGCCGAAACATCTTGATGAAAAAGTTGCCCGCCTTCATCTTAATCGGCTAGGAATAAAACTAACCACTTTATCAGAAGAACAAGCGGCCTATATTGGAGTTACACCACAAGGACCTTATAAACCAAATCATTATCGTTACTAAAATGTTTTCTTGGGTTAAAAGAAAAAAGGAAAAGGCGCCGTGCTCCGCTGTGGTGATTATGTCCCTCTAAAAAAAGCTCAAAAAATGATGCGAATTTTCGCGTATATTTTTTGTCTTCTTTTCCTTTTTTTTCCAAAATGTGTTGTTGCTCAACCATTGGAAAGGCTTCTACCATTTACTTTTCCAGATGGTCCATGGCTCCTTTTAGCACTGTGTGGAGGAATCTTTTCCGCCTCACTTTTTATGTGTATAGCTGTTATTACGCGTGCAAAAAAAGCTGCATGGCAGCCTCTGCAAGCAACTCAAGTAGAGCTTTTTGAAAAACTTAAATATTATGAATGGCTTTTAAAAGAAACGGGACAATCTCTCCTTATTTGGGAAAACCCAAGCGCTTTACCTCGTGTTGTTGGTAACATTCCTGCATTACAAAATTTAGGAATTGATCAGAAAGATTTTCAGTGTTTTGAGCTCTGGCTTGAAGAAAATTCACGCCGAGAACTTGACTATGCATTAACACAATTACGTTACGAATCTCACCCTTTTGAATTGTCTATCACCACGATAAATAATACGCTATTACAAGTTACAGGGGTAATTGCTGGAACAGTAGCCATTGCACGCTTTCAAGATATTTCAACACAGCAGAGCGAAAATGCGCGCTTAAAAAAAGATATCTCTAAAATCCTTATCGAACTGAGAATGCAGCGTAATCTTCTTGATCGTATTCAAGAACCGGTATGGATACGAGATTGTGAAGGAAGAGTTTGTTTTGTTAATCGTGCCTTTAGAGAAATGACCGGCTTTCGAGAAGATAGTCATGAAATAGATGATCTTTTCAATGAAACAACACAACGGAAAACCGATGAGGTCGAAACAATTTTTCAAGAGCATGTTCATACGGTTATTGATGGAGAACGGCATTGTTTTCATCTCACACGAATTACAACAGCCGAAGGAATGGCAGCTTTTGCACATGATGACAGCCCCTATGAAAATCTTGCCAATGAACTCAAACGTGTTCTGCAAAGCCATTGTGAAACACTTGATCAAATTTCAACAGCTGTCGCTGTTTTTGATAGCAACCAAAAGTTAAAATTCTGCAATCATGCTTTTAAAATTTTATGGCCATTGGAAAGTACTTTTTTAGAAAGTGGACCAAGCCATACATTGCTTCTTGAACGTCTGCGTGAAAAAGGGCTCATTGCGGAACATCCTGATTGGCGCACATGGAAAGAAGAACTTTTTAAAGCCTATCAACAAACGGAAGCCAATCAACAAATTTGGAATCTTCCAGATGGACGCACAGTGCGTGTTATTTCCAGCCCTCATCCACAAGGAGGAGTCACTTGGCTTTATGAAAATCTTACAGAAAAAATTGATCTTGAACGGCGCTACAATACACTCATTAAAATACAAGGCGAAACGCTTGATAAACTTTCAGAAGGTGTGGTGGTTTTTGGCACGGATGGACGACTTCGTTTATCAAATCCTGTTTTATCAAAATTATGGTCTCTCCCTTATAACTTATTGGTAGAAGGTACCCATATTACCCAATTGCAAAGCCATTGTTCAACTTTAACCATGGGAAGAGAATGGGATCAATTTACCCAGTTTATTACAGGTTTTGCTGAAAAACGCGATATATATTCAGGTCGTATGGACCTTAAAAATGGCATGATCATTGACTATAAATTGGTACCGCTTCCTGATGGACAAACAATGCTTAATTTCGTTAATGTTACAGATACTGTTCATGTAGCACGTGCTCTTCAAGAAAAAAATGATGCCTTAGAAAGTGCCGATCGTTTGCGTAATGAGTTTGTTCAACATGTTTCCTATGAGCTGCGTACACCTCTCACCAATATTATTGGATTTTCTGATATTTTACGCGATCAAATTTTTGGCCCTCTTAATGAACGCCAAAAAGAATATCTTGGGCACATTCATTCAGAATCAGGCACCCTTTTAAATATTGTTAATGACATCCTTGACCTTGCAACTCTTGATGCAGGCATTATGGAGCTAGACGTACAACCCGTAAATATTGCCGATGCCATGATACAAGCAGTCACACGTGTCGAAGAACGCCTTAATGAGCGCCATATCACGCTTTTACAACAAATTTCTCCTTCTTTAAATTGTATCTCTGCTGATGCAACACGTTTGCATCAAATTTTTGTTAATGTTCTCAGCAACGCCATTAATTTTGCACCAGAAGCAAGCACGATTGAATTTTGTGTTGATGAACAAGATGATAATATTATCTTTAGTGTTCACAACGAGGGCTCTGATATTCCAGAAGATATCTTAGATCGCATTTTTAAACGTTTTTCTTCGCATTCACATCATGGTGGGCGTGCGGGAGCAGGTCTTGGTCTGTCCCTTGTTAAAAGCTTTGTCGAACTCCATGGTGGACATGTTGAAATTCTTACCGGTATGGGAAAAGGAACAACAGTTAAATGTTTTTTCCCGATTTCCAAAGGAGATAAAGTTTTTTAATCTCGTCTTTTATTATTACAATTATTATTACAATTTTTTTACCCATGGCATGGAATTGTTCATGAATTTTCGTTTTTTTCTTGAAAATGAAGAAGCAACTAGGCTTTTCGCGCAAGACTTAGCCCTTGCTTTAAAACCAGGTGATCTGGTGACGCTGCAAGGTGATCTTGGAGCAGGAAAATCAACTATTGCACGGACAATTATCCACACACTTGCCAACGACACAACTCTAGATGTTCCAAGCCCTACTTTCACTCTCGCCCAAAATTATCAACTTCCACAATTGGAAATTGTTCATGCAGACTTTTACCGCCTTTCTATGGCAGAAGAAATTGATGAATTAGGGCTTTATGAAGCACGTGAAAGCAGCGTTTTACTCATCGAATGGCCAGAAAAAGGTGCTGATCTTTTAGGACCAATTACCTTCGCACTTACTTTACAACATGAAGGTTGTGGGCGTCATGTGACTCTCATATCTGCACAAAATTCTCTTGAGCGTCTCCAGCGCTCTTTTGCAATTCGCACATTTTTAACAGCCCATGGGCGCGGTCAAGTTCATCGTCATTTTTTGGCTGGAGATGCCTCTGCACGCACCTATGAACTTCTGGATGATGGACAACACAGTGAAGTTCTCATGGATGCGCCAACCATGCAAAGGGAACAGAATTCTGATCTCTCTTACATAACAAGTGCACAACTTGCACAAGATATCCGCCAATTTGTCGGAATTAATCAGCTTCTTTTAGAGAATGGATTTTCTGCTCCCCATATCTTTGTCGAAGACTTTGAAAAAGGTCTTTTGATTCTAGAAAATTTAGGGTGTGATGGAATTTTAGATCAAAACCGTTATCCTTTAGAAGAACGCTATATCGCCTGTAGCGAATTGCTGGCTACCTTTCATCAAAAATCGTGGCCTGCAGAGAAGCAATTTGCAACATTTTTGTTGCAAATTCCCTCCTATGATTGCCAAGCACTACAAGCAGAACTTTCTTTATTGCTAGACTGGTATGTACCCTTTCAAACACAAAAAACTTTAGATCAAGAACAGCGTGAAACTTTTTTTGCTTGTTGGCAACCCTATCTCGATAGTCTTGCTCAAGGTGAAAAGACCTTCGTTATGCGTGATTATCATTCACCCAATATTCTTTGGTGTGCACAAAAAAAAGGAATGGATCGCATTGGTCTGATTGATTTTCAGGATGGCTTAATAGGTCCAACAGCCTATGACCTTGTTTCTTTAGGGCAAGATGCACGTGTGTTTATCTCCCCAACACTGGAGACAAAAATTCTCGATGCCTATTGCAATGCACGCTATCAAGCGACACGCTCTTTTGATGAAAGCGAATTCCGCAAGCTTTATGCTTTTGCTGGTGCCCAGCGCGCTTCAAAAATTCTAGGGATTTTTATACGCCTCCATCAGCGTGATGGGAAATCATCTTATCTTCAATATCTCCCTTACGTGCAAAATTATCTTGTCCGCAATCTTTCAAACCCCATACTTGCACCTTTACAAAATTTTTATCAAGAATTGGGACTCCTTTCAAAAGTAGAATAGGTACAGGTACCCTTAACTTTTGTAAAAACACTTTCTCCTCCCATCATCCATTTTGACTGTAGAATATAAAACTACATATTCTTTTTTATTTTTTTTCAAAATTTTCTATGAAAATTAACAAATATTCTCTGCAAAATTGATTTGTTAAAGTCTTACAAGGTTATAGAGAAATTTTTTCAAAATAATATCATCTATAAGCAGTACTTTCATATTGCACCATAGAATCAGTACGCAACGTTTCTTATTTATGCTATGCAATGAATTACCAATGTCCTTGCAAAGCAAAAGTTTTTTTAAATTTAACCGTTGCTCTTTATAGTGCCTGTTTGAATTCGATACTGAATTCTAATGCATTCTTTGTGCAAAAATTATGTGAAAAGTTCTTTATCTTCTTGCGCAAAAACTTAAACCATATGATCTATTACGATTTTTTATAGGATGAAACTCAAAATCTCCTGTAAAAAATGTAGCTTTTCGGTTTTTACCTTCATAAAAATTGTATAGAGTAGAAACAATACAAATAATCAATAAGATGGAATATTTCCACGCATTCTAAATGAGATCACATGACTTATAAACCACGTGTCTTTTCTATTTCTCCGGGAACATCTTTTCTACCGCATTTTGTCGATGCACTACTTTCTCACACTCTTATTGATAATTTTGCAGCAAATGGGGATATCCAAACAGCTCTTGCGGATACCCTTATTTATGTACCAACGCGCCGTGCTGCTCGTGCTTTGCGTACAGCCTTTGTTGAAAGAAGTGAGACAAAATCAACCTTCTTACCAACTATTCGCGCTCTAGGAGACGTGGATGAGGAAAGCTTTCTTTTTGATGACAATCATATCCACATGCTAAATCCTCCCATTGGAGAAAGTGAACGTCTCCTGCTTCTCGCACGTCTCATTCGTCCATGGCGTGAAAATTTACCAGATCATTTGCGTGCCATGTTTGGTACAGAAGACGTGCTTATTCCTGCTCATACAGCTGATGCAATTTGGCTTGCTCAAGATTTAGCGCAGTTGATGGATGAAATGGAAACAGAAGCAGCAGATTGGTCAAAACTTAAAGAAATTGCTCCCGATATGGTTGCCGAATGGTGGCAAATAACGCTCAATTTCCTCACCATTGTTACAAAAAGTTGGCCACAAATCTTACAAGAGAAAGGGCAAAGTAATCCAGTTGCATGGCGCAATCAAGCACTCCAAATGCACACTGAAACTTTACGGCGGGCTTGGCCTGATAAGCCTATCATCGCCGCTGGTATATCAGGTTCTATTCCCGCAGTCTCTCATCTTTTAAAAGTCATTTCTTCTCTGCCAAAAGGCGCTGTTGTTCTTCCTGGACTTGATCTTTATATGGATGAAGGACAATGGGAGGCATTAGGCACAACTTATAGCGAAAAAACAACTGGTGATGTTTTCGATCATGCAACAAACGTTTTTAGCCATCCTCAATATCACTTAAAAAAACTTCTCTCTCTGATGGGGTGCCACCGCATTGATGTGCGCGAAATTGGTCAACAAAGTGCAATACAAAAAAGACGTGCTGCTCTTTTATCAGAAGCACTGCGACCAGCCTCAACAACAGAGCGATGGGTGCAAATTGTCCGCGATGATTATGAAAACCTTTGCGCAAATTGGTCATTCATTGAAGCTGTAAATGAGCGTCAAGAAGCACTCGCTATTGCTGTTGCTTTACGTAATGCTATTGAAGAGCCTCAAAAAACTGCAGCTCTTATTACCAATGATCGCAATCTGGCACGCCGTGTCACAGCTGAATTACAGCGTTTTGGCATTGAAGCAAATGATTCAGGTGGAATACCACTTGCACAAACATTACCTGCAACCCTGTTACGACTTATTTTAGAAAATGTCTTACAATCTCATGATCCTATTGCTTTTCTTTCCCTTCTCAAACATCCTCTCACAACACTAGGACAAAACCGTCACCACTTACGTGAAATAGCAGAAAATTTTGAACTCTTTGTTCTTCGAGGAAATACGAGCTGTATTCATCTTTGCGAATGCGACCAATTCCTTGAAAAATGGATAGAAATATATTCCCATCATATTTTTGAAAACAACATTCTTGATCAACAAAACTATGAAGAAGCACGCCTGCTTTGTGATCTTTTGGTTAAAGCTGTGGAGCCTTTAGCATCTCTCATGACACAAGAAAGGGAATGTACCATCAGTGAGGCAGCGGTAGCAACAGTTGAAGTTTTTGAAAATTTTGGGCGTGATGAAAACGATTCTCTTGTGCATCTTTATCAACATGAAGCAGGACAAGCTCTTTTGGCTTTTTTGCGTGAATTGGTGAGTGATCAATCAGGATTAACATTCTCTCTTTGCGAATGGCCAGCTATATTTTCAGCCCTGATTGCAACGCGCTCTGTCACCCCTCCACCTGGAGGACATCCACGTTTATTCATCTGGGGCACTTTGGAATCACGTTTGCAAACCGTTGATACCGTGGTTATAGGGGGACTTAATGAAGGATCATGGCCTATTACAACCCGCAATGATGCTTTTTTATCACGACCAATGAAAATGATGTTAACGCTTGAACCCCCAGAACAACGTATTGGTCTTTCTGCCCATGACTTTCAGTGGGCTATGGGAATGAATAACGTGGTGATGAGCCGAGCAATACGAGTTAATCACACCCCTTCACTTCCTTCACGTTGGCTACAGCGCTTAGAAACAGTTATAGGAAAACAGGTTTGGCAACAAATTCGTGCACGTGGTGAAATATTCCTTCATTGGGCGACAATGCTTGATCATACAAAGAGCATTGCCAGTGCGACACGTCCTTGTCCTGTTCCCCCTCTTGAGGCGCGCCCACGCCATTTTTCCGTCACTGAAATCGCAACATTGCGCTATGATCCTTATGCTATTTATGCCAAAAAAATCTTGCGTCTCAAACCGCTTAAAGCACTCATTAATGCTCCTAGCGCTGCTGAGCGTGGAATGCTTTATCACGCTATTCTTGCTGCTTTTTGCACAAAAATAAAAAATCCAAATGCTGCAAATGCACTCGATGTACTCCTCAATATCGGACGTCAAGAATTTGATAAATTCAATTTGCCTGCCGATATTGAAGCAATCTGGTGGAACAATTTTGAAAATCTTGCTCCGTTTTTACTGCAATGGGAGCAAAGTTTAGGACCTCGAGAACGATATGCTGAAGTGGTATCGCAAAAAATACCTATAGGTACAACAGGTGTAACCCTTTCAGGGCGCGCTGATCGTATTGATGTCTTACCAAATAAAATGGTTGAAATACTTGATTTTAAAACCAGTACACCTCCCTCATCAAAACAAGTACGCGATTTATTGTTTCCACAATTGGCATTGGAAACAGCTTTGCTCATGCAAGGTGCTTTTACAAATTTTCAAAATCTTATCCCTGTCAATTTATTTTACATCGCTCTCAATAGAAAAGGCAAAATCACTTCCCAATCGATTCTTCTAAAGAGAGAAGAAAAAGAGCATCAAAGCGTAATTCATCTTGGTGAAAAAGCATGGGAACACCTTATCGCATTAATAAACCATTATCAAAATCCACAACAAGGCTATCTTTCACATGCCGTCCCCATAGCAACACGATATGAAGGGGACTATGACCATCTGGCACGCTTATGGGAATGGTCAAGTGGACTTCAAAAAGCGGATCAATCATGACTTTTTTTTCTATTCCTGAAACAGCCCTTGATGCACAATCAACAGCGACACATCCAAAAACAAATGTATGGGTTTCTGCAAATGCAGGATCTGGAAAAACCCACGTTTTAAGTGAACGTGTCATTCGTTTGCTTTTAAACGGTACCCCTCCAGCACGTATTTTATGCCTTACTTATACAAAAGCTGCTGCTGCTGTTATGCAATCGCGAATTTTTCGCACACTTTCCAGTTGGAATGAATTGAACGACACACAGTTACAACAAACCTTATCACAGCTTGAAAAGAAGCCCATCAATGCGCAAAAATTGACCTATGCACGTCAACTTTTTGCTCGTGCCTTAGAGACTCCAGGGGGCTTAAAAATTCAAACTATTCACGCATTTTGTGAATCTCTTTTGCATCAATTTATGCTAGAAGCAAATATCGCCGGACATTTCGAACTACTTGATGATATCAGTCGCAAAAAACTCCTCGAAGAATCCCGTCGCCAGCTTTTGGAGCATAAAGATGCACAGGCTTCTTTGAAACAGCTCCTTAAAGTTATCAGTGAGCACACTTTTAACCAATTGTTGTATGAAGCAACTGAAAAACAACATAAATTGTCTGGTTTTTTGACCTCTATTCTATCTGAAAATGGTGAGGAAAAATTGCGTGCGCTCTTTCAGTTAGCACCCAATGAAACAAATGAACAATTATTAGAAAACATTCAACAAACTGCCTGCTTACCTCTTTATGCTCTTACACATTGCCAAACCTATGGCAATAAGAGCCTTAAAGATATGATCGCGAAATTTTCCCAATTAAAAGACACTTGTGATGAAACAAATATTATCGATATTATTTCTGATATTTACTTTAAAACAACAGGAGAACCGCGCAATTTTTCACGTTTATCTTGTAAAAAAGCAGATGAAATCTGGCCTTTTATTCAACAAATGATTGCAGATAAACAAAGCAAACTTTCTGTTCTTTTAGAAAAATATCAATGTGTGAAAATCGCCACACTTAATAGAACTGCTTTTCATATTTGTGCTCTATATCTTAAAATCACCGCAAATCTTAAAAAAGCCAATAGCCTCTTAGATTTTGATGATCTCATTGAGCGCACACTCCATTTGTTAAAGCGTAAAGGTGCAAGCCAATGGGTGCACTATAAACTTGACAATGGTCTCGATCATATTTTGCTTGATGAAGCACAAGATACCAACCCTGAGCAATGGCAAATTATTCAGCTTTTGGTGCAAGAATTTTTCACAGGACATGGTCAACGTACAAATATCCGTACTCTTTTTGCTGTCGGAGATGAAAAGCAATCAATCTATTCTTTTCAAGGCGCTGCTCCAGAAAACTTTGCTGAAAATGGACGAATAATTCAAAAAAAAGTGCAGCAAGTCAATCAGAAATTTGAAAAAATACAACTCAATTATTCTTTTCGCTCTACAGCTGATGTCCTTAAAAGCGTTGACCTTGTTTTTGAAACACCAGAAAATTACAAAGGGCTTTCAGCAGAAAATACAAAGACAGTGCATGAAGCCATTCGTGTTCACAGCCCAGGTGATGTTATTGTATGGGATGCTTTCTCTAAAGAAAAAAATGAACTTCCTGATAAGTGGCATTTAAGCGTTGAGCATTTCGACACACCTGAAAGACGTTTGGCAGAAAAAATTGCTGAAACAATTGCCGACTGGTTGCACAATGGAGAAATACTACCAGCAAAAGGACGCCTTATGCGTGCCAGTGATATTATGGTCTTGGTACGGAAACGTGATCATTTTGTTTCTGCTCTCTCCCGCGCCCTTAAACAACGCAATATTCCTGTAGCGGGTGCTGATCGGTTACAACTCACCAATCATATGAGTGTGCGTGATTTAATGGCGCTGGCACGTTTTGTTTTGCAACCAAAAGATGATCTTTCTCTTGCTTGTGTTTTAAAAAGTCCACTTTTTGCTCTTAGCGAGGAGGAACTTTTTCAGCTTGCCGCTCATCGTCAAGACTCCCTTTGGCAAAGCCTTTGTATGCACGCTTCATCACAGGCATCTTTAAAAGATGCTTTTGAAAATTTGAATCACTATCGTACTCTTGTGGATAAAATACCGGTTTTTGAATTTTATAGCCATATTTTAAATAACGATAAGGGACGGCAGAAAATCCTAGCCCGCTTAGGAGTCGAAGCAAATGATGTGCTTGATGCCTTTATGGATTATACACTCACTATTCAAAAAACTGGTTTACCAGGATTGCAAGCTTTTTTGGAAACACTTACTGCAAATGATCCAGAAATTAAACGCGAGTTTGATCAAAATCACGAAGAAATTCGTATTATGACTGTTCATGCCGCAAAAGGCTTAGAAGCTGCTGTAGTCTTTCTGGTTGATCCAGGAAGCACTATTTGGCATCCTCAACACGCACCTCATTTGCTTAAAGTGCCTTCAAATCATGGGCAAGGTCATGATCAACAAGCGTTTATTTGGCGTCCTAATGAAAAATTTGATACAAAACTCTCTAAACAAGCACTGTCATGCTTAAAAGAACGCGCAGAAGAAGAATATAGGCGTCTGCTCTATGTAGGAATGACACGTGCTGAAGACCGATTGTTCGTTTGTGGATATCGTGGTGAAAAAAACTCCCCTCAGACATGGTTACAATTGGTAAAAAATGCTCTTAAACCCCATGCCGTTGCTATAGAAGGTCCAGAAAAAGATATTGAGGCTTGGCGTTATTGCATTACACCTTCTTCTCCCTCTATAAATCAGGAAAGACCTTGTGCCGAGTGCCAAACACTCCCATCTTTGCCTGCTTTTTTTTCTCATAAAGTTCCAGCAGAACCAGTTCTACCCAAACCATTGAGACCCTCTGTTGCTAGCCTTTCTATTGAAGCTGATCCTGAGATTTCCTCTCATTCCAAATATCTTAGTATTTCACCTGTCTTAGGAGAAAAAAATACCAACAGAGATTTTTTCATTGAATATGGTAATATTGTTCACCGATTGCTGCAACACTTGCCCAATTGCCCCCCTCAAAAACGTCGCGATTATGCCCAACACTATCTCAATAGCAAAGTCTCTCATTGGCAGGAAACACAAAGAGAAAAGGCACTTTGTCATATTTGGAAAATTTTAGATCATGCCTATCTTGCCCCCCTCTTCTCTGAACATTCACGTGCTGAAGTTCCTTTAATGGGTATTGTCAAAATTCGTGGAAAAGAACAAGCAATTTCCGGACAAATTGACCGTCTCTATATCACAGAAAAGAGCATAATTTTTGCGGATTTTAAAACAGGCGCCCCACCTGAAAATGAAGCTGCTATCCCTCCACACCATTTGTTGCAAATAGCTCTTTACCACAAATTGCTGCAAGCTATTCATCCACACAAAGATATCCAAGCTCTTCTTGTTTACAGTAAAGAGGTGAAAGTTTTTAAGCTTCTTCCGGAAAAACTCGAGGTGCTTCTTGATGAGATTGCATGATAAACTAAAAAAACTTTTTCACAAAGCTCCTTATCATTTATCTTTGCAATAACTTGATATGAAGCGTTATCGTACCAATCTATAGAAGTGAATATAAAGGACAAATCAATGACATGTATAAAAGTTGATAAGAGCAATTTTGAAAATGAAGTTCTGACCTCCTCTACCCCTGTTGTGGTTGATTTTTGGGCAGAGTGGTGTGGTCCTTGCAAAATGATTGCTCCGATTTTAGATGAAATTTCAATGGAAATGCAAAATCAAGTCAAAATTGCCAAAGTGAATATCGATGAAAATCCAGAACTAGCTACCCAATATGGAGTACGCTCGATTCCTACCTTATTGATGTTCAAAGGTGGAAATGTTGAATCAAATATGGTTGGTGCAGCTGCCAAAGGACGCATTTCTGAATGGATCAAAGGACTTCTTTAAATCTTCTTATAGGGATTTTTCTATAAAAAGAAGAGAGCGTATCTCTCCTTTTTCTATGATTTTTGAGAACAGTTTTTTCTTCTTTTAAAACTTATCTGTTAAAAAAACATCTCTTAAAAGAGCTTAAATCCATTTCCCGACAGTGTCCATGAATGATATCATGATAAAGCCTCTTGACTCACCATCTTTACACTTATGAAAGGCAAATTGGCATTATACTCTTTTCTAGCTCACAATGTTTCTATAGCCCTTGGCACTTAAGGCGGTTCATAAGAAGTATTTTTATTTCTTGCTTATGCCATTTACCTACACGCCACCCCCATCTGTAACGTGCAAGCGAATGGTTTTGATTGATTCTCCATGAGAGAGATTTGAAATGAGATAATTGTGGGAGATGGGGGGCCTTTATTTAAGATGAATAACGATTAATTATCTTTATAAATCAATTTATTGTAGTTTACTCAGAACGTATTTGATAATCCTTAAAAGCAGCAAATTTTATTTTCGGTGCTCGCTCTATTTCATAATTTAGTGAAAAATGGTTTTCTGCTAAAAAAACCGGAGCACCCTCTAGGTCATGGGCAATGGCAGAACGGTGATTGTTAAGAAACTTTTGCAGCTCATCTTTACTCTCTGCTGAAATCCAACGGCATATATTAAAACGTGCTGGTTCAAAATTTACTGGCAAGCCATATTCTATTTTAAGCCGTTCTTTGAGAACATCAATCTGCAAAGCACCAATCACACCAATGAGAGAAGGTGAACCATCATCAGGGATAAATAATTGCACAACCCCTTCTTCCGCCATTTGTTGTAAAGCTTCTTTCAATTTTTTTGCTTTCATTGGATCACCCAAACAAACACGACGCAAAATTTCCGGCGCAAAATTGGGCACACCTTTAAAGAGGATATCTTCTCCTTCTGTCAAGGTATCACCAATACGCAATGTTCCATGATTAGGAATTCCTACAATATCACCGGCATAAGCTTGATCAGCAATTTGCCGCGAACGCGCAAAGAAAAATTGTGGTGCTGAAAGTGTTATCGGTTTTCCTGTTCGGACTAATTTTGTCTTCATGCCACGTTCCAGTGTTCCCGAACATACCCGAAAGAATGCAATACGATCACGGTGATTAGGATCCATATTCGCTTGTATTTTAAACACAAACCCCGTCATTTTAGATTCTGTTGCAACAATATTGCGTTTATCTGCACTCTGATCACGAGGACTTTGACCAAAATCAACGAGCGCATTAATCAAATCACGAACGCCAAAATTTCGTAAAGCCGAACCAAAATAAACCGGTGTCATATGGCCTTCACGAAAAGCTTGAAGATCAAAATTTTTGCAAGCACTACGTGCAAGTTCTACGCCTTCCATAAAATTCAAACGTTGATATTCAGGAAGCAAATTTGCAACCTCATCAAGCTTAGAAACTGTCTGTTGTGTTACCTCATCATCTTTTTGACGAAATCGATTATGATGAAGATCAAATGTTCCTACAAAATCTTTACCTGTACCAATCGGCCAAGTTATTGGTACAGTATCAAGGGCGAGCTTTTCTTCAATCTCATCTAAAAGCTCTATAGGATCACGTGCTTCACGATCCATTTTGTTGATAAAAGTAACGATAGGAATATCTCGCATTCGACACACTTCAAATAATTTTAGTGTTCTAGGCTCAATTCCACGTGCACCATCTAGCACCATAATAGCACTATCAACAGCGGTGAGAGTGCGATAGGTATCATCAGCAAAATCCTCATGCCCTGGAGTGTCCAGAAGATTAAAAATGTGATTTGCATATTCAAATGTCATCACGGATGTTACAACTGAAATACCACGGTCCCGTTCAATATGCATCCAATCAGAACGGGTTTGAATACGATCTTTTTTCGCTTTTACCTCACCAGCAAGCTGAATAGCACCACCGAATAATAACAGTTTTTCCGTTAGCGTTGTTTTTCCCGCATCTGGATGGGCGATAATTGCAAATGTACGACGCCGTTTTACTTCTTGCACACGCTTTTCCATCATTCCCCCACAGGTCGCGCAAGCGCTTCAGCAATCAGTGCACGCATTTCATCAATCCCGTATAAGGCAATAAATGATCCCAACCGTGGTCCTCGTTCTTGCCCTAAAAGAACTTCATACAACATTTGAAAAAAGACATTTGAAACACCAGGCCCCCCTTCAGGACTTTTTTTGCTATGATCTTGGTAGCGTTCCGTTAAACGTGCAACATCAAGAAGTGCATTTTGAATCGTGTTTCCATCAACAGCTTCAGGCAAACTGGCTAATTTTGCATCAATTCGCCTTAATGTTGCCCGTTCACTGTCATCTGCTGGTCGAAATTTTTTATTGGGTTTAACAAAAACATCAAAATATTTCAGAGCAAATTGCACCAATTGATCAAGTTCTGGATAAGTTTGTGCATTTGCTCCTTTAGCATAGCGAGAAATAAAACCCCAAAGAACCTCTTTATTCTCTGCATTTGAAGCGCTTACCAAATTGAGTAACAGAGCAAAGGGTACAGGCAAATCAACCAGCGGAGGACAACCATTATGGATATGCCATACCGGATTATTAAGCCGCTCTTTCCATTGTTGGCGACCATAAGCCGAAAGATGCGCATAATATTCATCAACGGCTTTGGGAATAACATCAAAATAAAGTCGTTTTGCTGTTTTGGGCTTTGCAAACATATAAAGCCCAAGACTCTCCGTTGGAGCATATGTTAACCACTCATCAATGGTTAAGCCATTTCCTTTGGATTTGGAAATTTTCTGACCCTTCTCATCCAAAAAAAGCTCATAATTAAATCCTTCTGGTGGTTTTCCACCAAGTACTTTACAAATCTTAGAAGAAAGGTTCGTGGAATCGATAAGATCTTTGCCTGCCATTTCATAATCCACACCAAGCGCTGTCCAGCGCATTGCCCAATCTACCTTCCATTGACATTTAACTTTTCCCCCCGTTACTTCCGTTTCAATGGTCTCTCCTGTTTCAGGCTCAATATAGGTGACCGTGCCTTTTTCAACATTACGAGCAATCATTGGCACCTGTAATACTTTTCCAGAAAATGGAGAAATCGGTAAAAAGAGTGAATAAGTAGCGCGCCTTTCTTCACCCAAAGTAGGCAAAACAATTGCCATCACCTTGTCATAACAAGCAAGAATTTTTAAGAGTGTTTCATCAAAACGACCGGAACTATAATAATCGGTAGCACTGGCAAATTCATAATCAAAACCAAAACGATCAAGAAAAGTGCGCAAACGCGCATTATTTGCTGCTCCAAAAGAAGGATAAATATCACCAAAAGGATCTGGGACGCGACTAAGCGGTTGACCAAGATAGCTTTCCATCTTCTCCCGATCAGGCACATTATCTGGAACTTTGCGCAAACCATCCATATCATCAGAAAAACAAAGCAATTTTGTTTTCACTTTATTCTCTGTGAGAATATGAAAAGCATGACGCACCATGGTGGTACGTGCGACCTCCCCAAAGGTACCAATATGTGGCAAACCAGAAGGTCCATAGCCCGTTTCAAATATTATATTTTTTGGATAACCTGTTTTTTCGTATCGTTTGATAATCTTACGTGCTTCTTCAAATGGCCAAGCTCTCGATTGAACAGCCGCATCTTTTAATTCTGGCGTAAGGCTAACGGTATCACAATGATCAGGCATCATTATCTTTATCCTAAAAAATTAAACTCTTTAATGGTATGGTGTATGGTTCTTGAATTCATTCGTCAATAATAGCAAGCAAAAAGCTGTCAAAAATCTTTCTATCAAGCTCTTGCTGTCACTAAGATCAACCTTGTTCTTTCTGTTGTATTTTCTTCTATTTTTATATCACTGAAATATAACTATTATTTCAATATCGTGGACTCGTTTTTGTTATTGGCATTTTAATTGCTGCTCTTCTAAAGTTTACTTATTACCATCAAGAAGAAATCTTCTAGAATTGGATAAAAAACAAACTATTAACCTCTTTTCTAACACCAATACGTTAGAAAAATAACAAAATTAAACATGTTATACAAAAAACACCCTTTTATGATACCTGTAAGAGTGAGATTTACTTACACTCTAGAGAACGCGCCGCTAATGTACGCAAACGCAGAGCATTTAATTTAATAAAGCCGGCAGCGTCTTTTGGATCATAAGCTCCTTCATCATCCTCAAAGGTAACCAATTGACTAGAGTAAAGTGACTTTTTGCTCTGGCGTCCTTCGACAATTACATTACCCTTATAAAGTTTGAGTGTCACTTCACCTTCAACATTTTCTTGAGATAAATCAATAGCAGCTTGCAACATTTTGCGTTCAGGTGAAAACCAAAAGCCATAATAAATGAGTTCTGCATAACGCGGCATTAACTCATCTTTCAAATGCGCAGCACCACGATCCAATGTTAAAGATTCCATTGCTCGGTGAGCCGCCAAAAGAATGGTTCCTCCTGGTGTCTCATAAATGCCACGCGATTTCATACCAACAAAACGATTTTCTACCAAATCTAATCGGCCGATACCATTATCGCGCCCATAATCATTCAATTCAGAAAGTAAATTTGCAGGAGAGAGACTTTTCCCATTGATCGAAACGGCATCACCTTTTTTAAAGCCAATAGTGATTATGGTTGCTTGATCTGGAGCAGCTTCCGGCGAAAGAGTCCGCATATGCACATATTCTGGAGCAGGCGTCGCTGGATCTTCCAAAATTTTTCCTTCTGACGATGAATGTAATAAATTTGCATCAACTGAAAAAGGTGCTTCGCCTTGTTTATCCCGCTCTATCAAAATTTGATGGGCATGTGCAAAATCAATCAAATCTGTTCGACTCTTAAAATCCCAATCACGCCAGGGAGCAATAATTTTGATATCAGGATTAAGTGCATAAGCAGAAAGTTCAAAACGTACTTGATCATTGCCTTTTCCTGTTGCTCCATGGGCAATGGCATCGGCTCCTGTTTCCTTAGCAATTTCAATAAGCCGCTTTGAAATAAGTGGACGAGCAATTGATGTTCCCAAAAGATAGGTTCCTTCATAAACGGCATTGGCTCGAAACATCGGAAAGACAAAATCACGTACAAATTCTTCACGTAAATCTTCTATATAGATTTCTTTAACACCAAGCATCTCAGCTTTACGACGTGCAAGTGCTAACTCTTCCCCCTGCCCCAAATCAGCTGTGAAAGTTACAACTTCAACACCTCGTTCACTTTGTAACCATTTCAAAATAATGGACGTATCCAAACCACCTGAATAAGCTAAAACAACTTTTCTCATATTTTGCCACTTTTTCATTTTAAAATTCCGTTTTCTTTTAATTTGAGAAATTAAAAAATATGCAAATAAACTCCTTTTGAACAACACTTAAAAGATGCAAAAACATACAAGAATGTGTAAAGAAGCACTTTTTGTAATTTGTAAGAAGTGTAAATTATTTAAACCTCTTTACACAACAACAAAAGGCTTTAAATAGCACTTCTCTCTGAATGAACTATCTTAATATAATTTTTTGTGGCATCATTAGCTTGAGCGCCTTTATCGAGAATGAAGAGGTTTATATGTCATTTTTTCCTGAATGGCCTATTTTAATACAATTTTTTGTGGCATCGTTGATTTTAGCTCTTATTCCAGGACCTGACATGATGCTCTCTATAGGACGAACTATTACACAAAGTAAAAAAGCCGGAATTATGTGTGTTCTTGGAAGCGCAACAGGTTTTGTCATTCAAGTGACTGGTGTAGCGCTTGGCCTCTCTGCTCTTATTTTTGCTTCACCACGTGCTTTTTCTTTTCTTAAAATTGCTGGCGCTTGTTATCTTTTATGGTTTGCTCTTCAAGCATTACGTAAACGCTCAACATTTTCTATTGAACAGAGCTCATCTCAATACAAGAGCTCTAAACGTAACTATCTTGCTGGTATTGGAATTAACCTTTTAAACCCTAAAGTTATTCTCTTTAACGTGACCTTCTTACCGCAATTTATTAATGCGAACGACCCTATGGCAACGCAAAAACTACTTATTTTAGGGCTTTCTTACATCGTTATTTCTCTCCCCATTGCAATTTCTATTGTTTTTATGGCACATGAACTTTTTAAAAATCTCAAGAAAAATCCTTTTTATCTTCGCTTTCTTGACTGGCTTATCGCAGGTACTTTTACCAGCTTTGCCCTTCATCTTCTCATAACAGAAAATTGAGTTTATTGACTACCTACCGCATCTTCAAACTGCAAACGTTCAGATTTACGTAAACGCTCTGATGCTGATTTAAGTTGACCACATGCTGCTAAAATATCGCGCCCGCGCGGTATTCGAATAGGAGAAGCATAACCTGCTTGATTAACCACATCAGCAAAACGCTCAATTTGTTCCCAATCAGAGCATTGATAATTACTCCCAGGCCATGGATTAAAAGGAATTAAATTGATCTTCGCTGGAATCCCTTTTAGTAATCGAATCAACTGCTTAGCATCATCTAAACTATCATTTATGTCTTTTAACATAACATATTCAAATGTAATTCGTTTGGCATTGGAAAGACCAGGATAATTACGGCAAGCATCCATCAACAAAGCAAGCGGATATTTTTTATTGATTGGAACAAGCATATCCCGAAGTGTATCGTGCACCGCATGGAGTGAAATCGCTAACATAACGCCAATTTCTTCTCCTGTTCGGATAATGCCTGGAACCACTCCACTGGTTGAAAGCGTAATCCGACGTTTTGATAAAGAGAGTCCCTCTCCATCCGAAGCAATCAATAAAGCCTTTTTGACTGCTTCAAAATTATAAAGTGGTTCTCCCATTCCCATCATAACGATATTGGTAATTTTGCGTCCTTCAACGGGAACAATTGCCCCATCAGGTGTATCCTTATCAGGGAAATCACCTAGACAATCACGCGCAACGAGTAATTGCGCTAAAATCTCTTCTGCTGTGAGATTGCGAACAAGTACTTGTGTTCCCGTATGACAAAAAGAACAGGTTAACGTACATCCTACCTGTGATGAAAGACACAAAGTACCACGACCCTCTTCAGGGATATAAACCGTTTCAATTTCCACAGGTCTTCCAGCACCACGCGCTGGAAAGCGTAAAAGCCATTTACGCGTACCATCTTTTGAGATTTGTTCTCCAACAATCTCTGGGCGTGCAATGGAAAAATGGCTGTTAAGCATCTCTTGCATAGGTTTAGAAATATTTCGCATCTCATCAAAATTTGAAACACCACGCACATAAAGCCAATGCCAGAGCTGACGTACACGCATTCGCGTTTGGCGCTCTGGGACACCAACTTCCTTTAAAGCTTGTGTCATTTCATCTTGAGATAAACCAATTAAAGAAAGCTTAGAGTACTCCTTCACGATAACATGACTTGTTTCTCGTGCTGGACATGAGCCAACGGGTCTAAGGTCATAGGAAATAGCCATTGTTTCCCAATTTATCCCATAGGTTAGAGTTAAAAAAGCCTTAATGGCATTTCTGAGTTGCATTTAATGCTGCGGTTATCCCTTTTAAGGAATAAGTATAGGTGGTCGCAGTTCCCCGTTTTGAAACGGCTTTCACTGTCATATTCATTCCAGCACGCATAGCAGAAACAAGCTGCTTTTCTAGCTCTGATGAGGCTAACCAAGCCGATGAATCTTTCGTGAAAAAATCAAAATCCTTATCTCCAATGGTAACAGTAACTTTTGATCCTTCCTTAAGTGTGTAACCTGCCATGAATTGTGGTTCAAATGAGAAGGGAGAATGAGACCGCTTGGTAACTAAAAAGAAATTATCACCATGTTTAACTGTCGTTGGAAGAGACTGTAAAGGTACCGACAACACATAGCAAATAGTCTTTTGGGGCGATTTATAAGTATAGGCTCCCCAAGCTTCAAATTGATTTAAACGACTTGGCGTTTGTGCAAATACTGCTCCGGCAGAAACCAGAACCATTATAAATACAGCAATAACAGTCTTTTTAAACATCTTCATTTAGCTCACTTCTTTAATCTCTAACAAGATTCTCTTCATCGGAAAAGCTCAACAAAAACTCGTCGATACCTTAGTGTTGTCGTCCCAATCTTTTCAATAAGCGAAATATTTTAACGTTCATTCGAACCGTTTCTTAATTTCTAATTATGACCTCTTAGTTATTACAAAAATATGAATTTTTTGTTCAACAGCAAGACTAAAAAACAACATTTTGATTTTATGCAACAAATGTTGTTTCTCATGCAAAAACTCTTTCTTTAAGCAATTGAAAGCTAGAAAATATACCATTACCCTCTTAAGAAATAAACCACTCTCTTTTACAAAAAACAATTTGCTACAAAATCTTGGTAACGCATCCCATAAAAAATATTCCAAATTTCACAGTTTTTCGAATCTCCCTGATAACCTTTATATATTCAACCTTTTACTTTCATAAAAACTGCTAAATACACACTGTCTTTCATCAACTATAGTGTGTCCATACTTTGTCTTCAATATCGTTGAGATACCACCTCATCATGATCTTAAAGCCCTAGAGCATAAAGCTCCTGCATCAACCATCGTAAATCATTTTGCTTACTTCAATATTATTTAATCGCACTATATGCCTTATCATATTAATTTGCCAATTTTTGAAGTGATTCTAGAAATCTACACATGCTTAATTGTTTTAATACATCCGATAACCTTCCTTCTCTTGCACAATTTTTAAAAAAATTGATTTGGCAAATCTCGCTATCTTTTTTTTGATGTCATTTATAAACAAAAATATCAAACTTTTTTCGCAACCGTTTCTAAACTCTCTACCTTATCGTTTTTTGACAACCTCTTTATCAAATCATGATTGAATAAGCTTATACACGCATAAAAAATCTTTTTGTTTCACTTAAAATCTGTAATTTTTATTCTTTACCGTATGGAATCCTTTTTTAATATTAGCTTTCTAGAGTAGCTGCCATTTAGTCTAAGCCTATCTTTAAACAGTTAATTTTTCTCATAATCAAAGGATACAGCATTTCTCATTCTTCTTTAGAACTTCAATACCCATGTCATAAAAAATACTCAAACCGATTTGATTTATGAAAAAATTCAACTCATAGGTGCTTTAAAGAAAAAGTATTTGGAAATATAATCACAAATGCTCTGTAGAGGAAAACAACAAAAATCAGGTGTTCTTCCTGTTTCTCATTCTTTTAAAAAACGATTCTCTTGAGAATGCGTTTTCAAAATTACATGACGCGACCTACGCTTATTCGTTCTTTAAATGCACAAAATGCACATTGGATTATTTCCTAGCCTACTCTGTGGTGCACTATCCGCAAGCCAGCACCATCATTATATTTGCCAGCTCCCAATGTTGCGACAAATCTTGGCACCTAAGACGATTCATAAGAAGCATTTTTACTCCTTTCTTGTCCAGTTTTTACCCACACACAAGCCCCGCTTATGACGTGCAAGCAAGTGATATTTATTGATTCAAGATAAACAGATTTGAAATGAGAGAATCTTACGTTATTCGGATTTCTAATTCAATATAAATAACGCTAGATTATCATTATAAATCAATGTGTTATTGCAACAACACCACACCATCCTTATCCTTTAAGCTACATTCGATTCTGAATTTTGAATCAGTAAAGTATAAAGCCCATTGGCATCATAAGTGTTGCGCAATTTTTGAACAACATCGCTATGACGTAAGACACGTGCAATTTGCGACAAAGCTTTCAAGTGATCTGCACCTGCATTCTCAGGTGCTAAAAGGAGAAAAACAAGATCAATAGGCTCATCATCAAGAGCTTCGAAATCGACTGGGCTTTCAAGACGTGCAAATATACCAATAATTCTGTTAATATCCGGTAATTTTCCATGAGGAATTGCAATACCACCACCCAGCCCCGTCGAACCTAATTTTTCACGTTGTAAAACAATATCAAAAATCACATGTTCACTAAGACCTGTAAGCTCAGCAGCTTTTTCAGCCAAAACCTGCAAAACTTGTTTCTTCGAATTCGCCTTAAGAGCCGGAATAATTGCTTCCGGTGCAATTAACTCACTCAAATTCATACTTTAATTTTCCTTTTACATGCTCAAATGCTCACCTACAAACTTGTAAATGGTGTTATCTAAAGTTCTTCCACTTTCTTGCATCATCACATGTGATATTACTTTTCAATTTATAACGGGGGATGGCTTAATTTATTTCCCATCACTCTCAGCGCATCACAATAAATAGTCATTCAGCTCTTAAATTAACAGCATGAGAAAACAAGGAAATGAGATTCTCTATAAAATTAATTTCCCTATAATACTAGCAAAAGCCATTTTTCATAAATTTATCTATCCTTTAATTACAACAGTTAGTGTACAATTCCTTATCCGGTCTTTTTCTGTCTTTTAAAAGCTAGCTTCTCTAAAATAACAAACATATCGAGGAAAAAGGCACTCTATTTTGACAATCACCGTGCAGCTTGAACTCCGCCAAACGACAAACATCTCAAAGGCTTTAAATCATTCAATGGTTATTAAAAAAGATTCACAGATTTGGTCTGATATCGGCAGCCATGCGACCGGCTTTAAATACGCAATGCAAGCCAGCAAAATATCATAAATCCTACTTGATAACCATAATATATATAACCCATGGCATTACCATCAAAATATCCGAAACAGCATTATCGATATGTTGTTTGATTCGACAGAGAAAAATATTATTAATATCTATACCTTCTAACAACATGCGTACTCATTTACAGCTCCGTTTACCATTCATTATAAGCTTAATCTAGTGATATCTTTTCCATGGGTATCATCAAAAGCAAACTAAACCTATAAAACAATGAAGTCATTCCATCTTCATGAAGACTTTTCTACTCTTTAGAAAAATCTCATTTAAGATTATAATTATAAAAGAGATTTTGGTACAAATTAAGGTGGATTTCAGCAAGAATAATATGAATACAATCTTCTTGAAAAAATATTGCCTAACACAACTACAAAAGCCTATTTTTCTTTATCCCTCAAACAATTCTATCTACTCTCTTTATTTAAATCTCTTAACAACATCGTCATCCTTTTTGCAATGAAGCAATAAATTTTGATTATGTAGCGGAAATGCGTATCAAGCATATTTTACAAAGAATCACGCGAAGTTTTATATTCCTCTCATGAATATGTTTGATTTCATGAATGTATAAAAATAGCGCTTATGTCCATTATGTTGGTCTGTTTAAGGGTAACTAAGAACGCATAAAAACTGTACAATCAGAGAGAAAATTGATTTCCTAAATAAATTCTACGCACATCAACATTGTTGATAATATCGTTAGGACAACCGTGAACTAATACTTGTCCAGCGTGAATGATATATGCACGGTCGACAAGCCCTAATGTCTCACGTACATTATGATCCGTTATCAAAACACCAATGCCACGCCTCGTTAAATGACGAATAAGCTGCTGAATATCAAAAATAGCGATAGGATCAATTCCTGCAAAGGGCTCATCAAGTAACATAAAACTGGGACGAGAAGCTAAAGCGCGAGCAATTTCAAGTCGTCGACGTTCCCCCCCAGATAAAGAAAGTGCTGGCATTTTGCGTAAATGATCAATTTTGAATTCATGTAAAAGACTATCTAATTCTTCTCGTCGTTTAAGACGATCTTTTTCAACAACCTCCAAAACAGCTTTAATGTTATTTTCTACTGAAAGACCACGAAAAATAGAAGCTTCTTGAGGAAGATAGCCAATACCTAAACGAGCACGTCGATACATCGGAAGGTGGGTAATATCAAATCCGTCAATTTTAATGGATCCTCCATCAGACTTAATGAGACCTGTAACCATATAAAAACACGTCGTTTTTCCTGCACCATTGGGACCTAAAATGCCGACAGCTTCTCCAGTACGAATGCCAAAAGAAACACCCTTAACAGCCTGTCTTCCACGGTAAATCTTCATTAAATGACTAGCAATTAAAGTCCCCTTTAAGCGCTTTTTTAAAGCTTCACTTGCTAGATCAGGTCTGTCTGTCTGTTTTTTTCTTTTGATTCCAAACATGAAACCTTAATGGCCATTCTTTTGACTTTGTTTAAAAATAATAGAAACACGGCCCTTTTTCTTAGACTTCTCACAACCTTCTAGAAAGGCCTTTCCGCTTTTCATATCTGCCGTTAATTTGCACCCTGTTGCTACATTATCACCATCGGTTAATACAACATTATTGCCTGTCAAGCTCATTATTTTTGACTTTCCATCAAAAATACCTTTATCACCCGTAGCGATTTGTGTCGCAATTTTTATATAAACCTTTCCTAAAGCTTCCATTTTCTTAACACCCGTTGAACCAAACCAAGCAGGCGATAATGTCTTGGTATCTGTTTGGGTTTTGTCAGCAACATTGTGCTTCTTATTATCATAGTAAACAACTAATTTTTCCGTTCGCAGAAGACGTTCACCTTGAGTCACAGAAACATCACCACTAAAAAGCGCTATCCCCTCTTTATCACGTATTTCTAAAGAATTAGCATAAAGTTCTACCGGTCCTTTGTCATTTGATAAATTAATGCCAAAATGGGCAACTTCAGCATATCCCAAAACTGTTCCAATCCCTAACATCCCCATGCTCAAAGCCAAAGAACCCCCTATCCATTTTTTGTATGTTCCCCTCAGCTTCATTTCATTACTTCTCACTCTTCTTCTCTTCACAGATACGCATATTTCTTTTTCATAAAAATCACTTATGATTCCTATTGATATGACCTTATTGTTTATCAAGCACTAAATGCACACCGCCATGAAAATAGATATTTTGCCCTTTTTCTCGAATTTGCAAAGCATTTGCTGCGAGATGCAAACCTACACGCTTAATATTGACACGTTGATCTGTGTTTAATTGCCCCTCAGATAAATTAATATTTGCAGCCATAAATTGTGCAATCATACCGTCATTTGTTGTAATAGTGAATGGCTTATCCAATCGTAAGAAACCCTTGATATTATCGTAAAATCCCCCTTGTGCATCAAGAAAAACCCGTCGTTGTTTGCCAATAAGCGTTTCAGCTGTAATGTTTTGCAGCCCAATTGTCCCAGAACGTGTAGAATCTTGAAATGCCTTTTCTGCTTTAAGCCAATAAGGTTCATGAGCGCGCGTGTAACCTTCTAATTTGGGATTAAGCATTGTCAATTTCGTTACCTCTTCTTCTTCGTTATTCAAAGTCACTGGCTCAAAAGCCGTGGGCGTGAAGAAAAATGTAAACCAGCAAAAAGCAAGGGCAGCAGCCAATGCCAACAAAGGTAAAAAAAACTTTAATATAATAATACGACGCGAATGACGGGATGCTTTTTTAAAAACATCCCCCAACGGTGATTGTGTCGAAAAGGCTTCATAATGATTGTGTACGGACATATTCTCCTAATCTCTTAAATATTCCGTGTTTTTCAACTTGTATAACCTCTCTAAAAGGTATTTTCAAATTTTGTTTCTTGCAATTTGTTTTTTCTTGGTTTTATTTTATTTCCATTCGTTTATATATTGTAATGTGCATGCATGAAATGCACAATTATAGAAAATCTTTTCGGTGTGAAAGTGAGGCTATTTTGGTTAAATCAGAGCTTGTACAGATTATTGCACGTCAAAATCCGCATCTTTTTCAACGTGATGTGGAAAATATTGTGAACGCTATTTTTGAGGAAATTTCAACAGCGCTTGCAAATGGTAATCGTGTTGAACTGCGCGGATTTGGAGCTTTTTCTGTCAAAAGTCGCTCAGCACGTAATGGTCGTAATCCACGAACAGGTGAAGCCGTTGCTGTTGAAGAAAAATGGATTCCTTTTTTCAAAACTGGCAAGGATTTACGTGATCGACTTAATCAATGAGTAAATTCATGACACTTAAACGTATCCTTTTTGCAATTATTTTGCTGATTCCAACAGGACTTTTGCTTGCTTTTATCGTAGCTAATCGTCAAATGGTTACGCTAACGCTTGATCCTTTTCAGACAAACTCGGAAAATTTTACTTACAACGCTCCTTTTTTTATATGGCTTTTTATTTTTTTCGGTCTTGGTATTTTACTTGGAAGCTTAAGCAATTGGTTTGCATATCATAAATGCAAAAAAGCCCTCAAAAAAAGCAAAGCTGAGCTCGAGAAATTAAAAAAATCAATCACAGATATCGTATGATCTTCGTGAAATCTTTTCTTTGTTGTATTCAATACAGAAAAAAATGAACTTTTTCTTTTTTTCTATACATGCTTTAATAGACTACAGCCCTTTGTACTATTGGGAAAAATTGAAGAGCTTTGTAATATAAACTTGTAAAAACCTGTATCGCGATACCAAATATGCCTGCACAATTCTTTCAATCTTGCCATAATGATAGATATCCGCAGGAGAATGTACCTGTTATTTTAGAAACAGAAGCAAGTGCAGATTATGCTCTTATTGACTCTGGTAATGGACAAAAATTAGAGCGTTATGGAGCTTACCGCATTATTCGACCAGAAGGTCAAGCGTTGTGGAAACCCGCTTTATCACAAAAGCAATGGGCTGATGTTGATGCTCTTTTCACAGGAAATCTCGATGAAGAAGGTGTTGGTCGTTGGCATTTTCCTAAAAAAACACTTGGTGAAACTTGGCCACTTTCTTGGAATGGATTGTCTTTTCTAGGCCGTTTTACTTCCTTTCGTCACGTAGGGGTTTTTCCTGAGCAAGACGCTCATTGGCGCTTTATAGAAGAACAAATTGTTAAAGCAACGCGTCCTATCAAATTGCTTAATCTTTTTGGTTATACAGGTATTGCTTCTCTGATCGGCGCACGTGCGGGTGCAAATGTTACACATGTGGATGCTTCTAAAAAAGCCATCGCTTGGGCAAAAGCCAATCAAGAAAGAGCAGGATTATCAGATTATCCCATTCGCTGGATTTGTGATGATGCCGTAAAATTTGTCGACCGCGAAATACGTCGTAAAAAAAATTATGATATGATTCTTCTCGATCCTCCTGCCTATGGACGTGGACCCCATGGTGAAATTTGGCAATTGTTTGATCATTTACCTGCTATGATCACAAATTGTCGTAAACTTCTCTCGGATAAACCTCTTGCCATAGTACTTACCGCTTATTCCATTCGCGCTTCTTTCTATGCACTTCATACTTTAATGCGTGATGAATTGATAAATCTTGGTGGTACACTCGAATCAGGAGAATTGATCTTACGTGAAGAAACCGCAGGACGCGCCCTTTCTACTTCTCTTTTTAGCCGCTGGATTGCCTGAACATGTGTATACCCAAAATTGGTAAAGTTAAAGAAATCACCTCTGTTAGCAATCCTCTTATCAAAGACCTGCGCGCACTCAGCCAGAAAAAGAACCGTAATCGAGAAGGTGTTTTCATGGCAGAGGGACTAAAATTGGTCATTGATGCTCTCAATCTCGGTTGGACAATACAAACACTCATTTTTTCGAAAAGCAAAATTGGTAATAGTTCTATCGAAAATATCGCTGCACGCACTGTAGCCAATGGCGGCTTTGTCATTAAAGCTTCACACAAGGTGATGGAATCACTAACTAGGCGTGATAATCCACAAACAGTTATTGGTATCTTCAAACAACAGTGGCACCCCCTTGAAATGATAAAAAAACAGGTCGAGGATGTGTATGTTGCGCTTGATCGGGTGCGTGATCCTGGCAATCTTGGCACTATTATTCGTACAGCCGATGCCGTAGGCGCTAAAGGCGTTATTTTGATCGGTGAAACAACAGATCCTTTTTCACCTGAAACCGTTCGTGCAACAATGGGATCAATTTTTTCTATACCACTTTATCATTGCGATGAAACTGCTTTTTTAAACTGGTCTGATCACTTCAAAGGCACAATTGTTGGTACGCATCTTAAAGGATCTACCGATTATCGTACAATTGATTTTAAACACGGTCCCGTCATACTTCTCATGGGAAATGAAAAACAGGGGTTACCAGAGTCTCTTGCAAATCATTGTGATAAGCTTGCGCGCATTCCACAAAGTGGACGCGCGGACTCACTTAATCTCGCGATAGCAACAGCTATCATGCTTTACGAAATTCGCCGTCCTCATTTAACACTAGAACCATGCGAGACCAGAATATGATACGTAAATCACTGCTTTTTTTTCTTCTTGGTTTGGTCATGACAATAGGACTTGACCAAGCAGTCAAATACTGGGTTATGCACAATATACCCCTTGGAACAGCGAACCCACTTCTTCCTTTTCTTTCTCTTTATCATGTGCGTAATTCTGGTATTGCATTTTCGTTTTTTTCTTCCTTTTCTCACTGGGGACTTATTGCTATTACGCTTGCTATTATTGTGTTCCTCTTATGGTTATGGAAAAATACTGCATATGATAGGTCTTTAATGCGCTTCGCTCTTACCCTCATCATTGGTGGAGCAATTGGCAATCTTATTGACCGTATTCGTTTCCACCATGTTACCGATTATATCCTTTTTCATATCGATGACATTTTTTATTTTGCTGTTTTCAATCTTGCTGATAGCTTTATCACAATCGGTGTCATTGCTATCCTTATCGGTGAATTGCGTATCTGGATTAAAAGCAAAAGCGTCTCCAATAGCACTTCTTCTGAATAAAAGTGTTTCTTCTTCCCCTCGATAGTGGAATCAAAACAGAGCGATGTATTGTCGGTTTTTATGCATAAATTTCGATTAAAAAAATTTAAAATCCACTCATCTCTAAAAGCGTATATCTTTTAGATTTATGCTTCTTCTTTTCAATTTCTTCATTAAATTACATGGATCAAATATCAAAGCTTATTCTGATATGTTATTTTTTCTTCATTCCAACGTCTTAATCGGTAGCAGTTAAAAACCGTTCTCTCGCCAAAAGTATGATAAAACTATCATGTTCCCATTCTTTTAAACTCTTACACTTATCTGAAAACATCAAGCAACTTAAAATTGAACTGTAGATAGTATGTACAAAGCTGCAATTAATTCTAATAGTTTTTTGTTTTTCTAACCTCTTTATACTTATTCATCTAAATAGGAAATACAGCCCCTTTTTTGACTTGAAATCAAAAAAACATATTATTTTTTTCTCTTTTGCTTGGAAATGTACTGTCTCTTTTACTAAAATATAAAACTCAATGATAAGGAGAAGAAAGATGAATGAAAAGAATTCGCCTCCTTCGAAAAGTTTCCTAAACGCAGATGATCGTTCTTTTTTATTGAATTCGCGTGCTTTTGCACCTTTGTTTTTGAGCCAATTTTTTGCTGCTTTTAATGACAATTTTGTTAAAAATACTTTGGTTTTTCTCATTATCACATGTAGCACTTTAGAATACCAACCAAGTCTTATTAGCTTAACAAATGGCGTTTTTTCACTTCCTTATCTTTTATTTTCTGCAACAGGAGGCCAATTAGCTGATTGCTTTAGTAAAGCAAAGGTAGCTCGTTTGATTAAATTCTTTACTCTCTTTATTGCTTTAGCAACCGCGGGCTCTCTTTTTCTATCTTCTATTACCTTGCTGATGATATGTTTATTCCTTTTTAGTTCTGCTTCAGCACTTTTTGGACCTATTAAGTATGCAACATTACCAGATCATATGGCAAAATCTCATTTACCACGTGCCAATGCATGGATGGAAACAGCAACATTTATTGCTATTTTATTAGGAACATTGTTGGCTGGCCTTAGTTTCGATTTTCAAGACCAAACACAAATTATTCCAGCAATCATTATAATGATTTTTGCTCTCTTTTCTTGGGCTACAAGCTGCTTTATGCCAGAAAACATTCCTGCACAATCGAACTTTATTGTTGACTATAACATCATACGTGCCACTAAATCTATTCTTAAACACTGTATCCAAGAAAAGCGCTTACTGATTGTAAGCCTTATGATCTCGTGGTTTTGGTTTATAGGTGCCACACTATTATCCATCATTCCAATACTCACTGCTTCTCTCAATTGCCTTCCCAATGGAACTATCATGTTTTTAACATTGTTTTCCATTTTTGCTGCTGTTGGCTCTGCGATGGTGGCTTGGCTTTCAGCGGAACGAATTAATTTATTATTAGCAGTTATAGGAACTTTTATCTTTGGTCTTGTTTGTCTAGACTTAAGTGTTGTTCTGAACGATATTTATCCCAAATTAAAAGCTGAAAAGCTTATTGATTTCTTTTCTCATCCGAAATTATTGCATATTACGTTTGATTTTGCCTTAGCGGCAATTTCAAGTACTTTTCTTGTTGTTCCTGGATTTTCTGCACTGCAAGCTTGGGCTAAACCTCATAAACGCGCACGTGTTATTGCTGCTAATAACATCCTCAATGCTGCTATTATGGTTATTGGAGCAGGTATTATCACTTTTATCCAATATCTTGGTGCTTCAATTGATAAAATCGTTCTTATTCTTAGTATCAGCTCTTTCATAACTGCAATTGCTACGCTAAAATACTTGCCTACGAATTCTCTTCGCGACTTTATTTTTATTTTTTTCCGATTATTTTTTCGTTTAGAAATCAAAGGGATAAAAAATTTTTCCAAAGCTGGAAAATCCCCCATTCTTGCTTTTAACCATCTCTCTTTTCTCAATGTTTTTCTGGCTCTCGCTCTTTGTGAAATAATAAACTTGCGAAACCCAGTTATTGTTATTGACGCTCATACCGCAAAACTTTGGTGGATGCGTCCGTTTGCTAAATATATAAATGCTTATCCTACCGATCTCACTAAACCGTTCACAAATCGCTATTTTATAAACACCCTACTACAAAAGAAACCTGTGGTTGTTTTTCTAGAAAAAAATATCTCTGTGACGAAATACTTCATGAAGACTTCTGAAAAGAGCACCATTATTATTGATAAAGCAAAAGTGGTTCCTATTAAAATTTATGGTTTAAAAAAATCTTTTTTTTCAAATTTTTCTGATATTCATAAACGCCGTAAGCTTTTTCCTAAAATAACAGCTGTCATCTATAAGCCTGTTGATTTTAATACGGTATAAAAAGTCTTGCCTACCACTTAACTTACTGGCAAATAATTGTTTTATATCGTCTTTTTAATTTCAGAATTAAAGTGATCAATTTATTCAAAAATTCATTAAATATTCTCATAATCATAGGGTGTGTACAAATACTATTAAAGTTTCTCTTACTTAAGACAGTGGATTCATGAGGGGAGGAGACGAATAAAAATATTAAAAATCTTATAAACACTATAAATTATGAATTATATTCTTAACTCTTATAAATTCCTTTTAGCTCTAAAAACTGCTGCCCTTAACCTAAATATTATGAACATTTTGCTGACTACCAATGATACTATGCAAAAAACAAATTTCTGATATTTGCGCATTAAGCAAACATTACTAAAATAACTTCTCTCACTTTGTAAAAATTCACTAAAAAGACTCAATTTTCTTGACCAAATATCCTCTTTCATTACCAATTTTTAAGGTTTCTTGCCAAGAGAAGTCTCTTGTAATTTTAAAATAAATCTCCATAATAAGGAAAGGTATGCTGGAATTTCGCCAGCGGCGCCTGGAGTTTTTTGTATATGCTAAATAATGGCTTATACAAAATTGCTGTTATCTGTTATAATGACAGGGATTCTTTTAAACTCCAAAATCTGGCGGAACATATACTAAAGGACTTTATATTATGGCTGATTTCAAAAATTTACGTTCGGCGTCTGTTTCCCATGCCGATGCATCAATTGATCTAGGATTGCGCAGCTATATGCTGGGTGTCTATAATACAATGGCCATTGGTTTGCTTATTACAGCCGCTGCTGCTTATGCAGTTGCATCATTAGCAATGACAACAGATATGAGCCAGGCAGCCGCTCAAATCAATAGCAGTGTTTACTTAACTCCCTTTGGAGTAACGTTTTATACATCGCCACTTTCTTATATTGTTATGTTTGCACCACTTGTGGCGGTATTTTTCCTTAGTTTCAAAATAAACACTTTGAGTACAAGTGCAGCCCGTAGCCTCTTTTTTGGTTATGCTGCTCTCGTTGGATTCTCCCTATCTTCGATTGTTTTGCGTTATACAACGGAAAGTATTGTACAAACCTTTGTTATTACCGCAGCATCTTTTGGTGCTCTTTCACTTTATGGTTACACGACAAAGCGTGATCTTACAGCAATGGGATCATTCTTTTTTATAGGGTTGGTCGGTTTGATGCTTTCCATGTTTGTGAATATCTTTCTGGCATCAAGTGCCTTGCAATTTGCTATCTCCGTGATTGGCGTACTGATCTTCGCTGGTCTAACCGCTTACGATACACAGAATATTAAGTTGATGTATTATGAAGGAGATCAAGGCGATACAAAGGGGCGTAAAATTATTATGGGAGCTCTGAGTCTTTACCTTGATTTTATCAATATGTTTGTCTTTTTGCTGCAGTTTCTCGGCTCAAACCGTGACTGATTGTAAAAAACAGCGCCTCATTAAAAAACCTTGTTTCTTAAAAGAAACAAGGTTTTTTTGTTTTTAACGCAAACTTTTATTTTTCCCTCTTGATGCACCAACCTTCATAAAATGACAAAAATGCCTTACAAGCAAAGATTTTCTCGTTTCTCCGCATTGATCCAGCAAAAACTTCCTCGCTCTTTTTTAAATGCTATCCATAGTCATTCGCGTCATCAGGAAAATACAATCAATCAGAACAATCATTACGATCTTACCGTTGCATCCTATAATGTTCATAAATGTGTCGGTATTGATAAAATTTTTAATCCTACGCGTATCGTACGTGTTATTACTGAACTCCAAGTTGATATTCTTGCTCTTCAAGAAGTAGATAAACGTTTTGGTGAACGCGTTGGTTTGATTGATCTTCAACTATTAAAAAACCAAACAGGTCTTACTCGAGTACCCTTAAATACCATGTCACCTGATGGTCATGGCTGGCACGGTAATGCTCTTTTTGTGCGAAAAGGACATGTACGTGATATTTTACAAATCACGCTTCCTGGGATTGAACCACGTGGCGCTGTGATTGTAGAGCTAGAAATGGACGTAGGCCTTATTCGTATTATTGCCGCTCATTTCGGCTTATTACGTCATTCTCGCAATCAACAAACTAAAACGCTTCTTGCTCTTCTGCAAAAACGCTCTCTCATGCCCACACTCCTCATTGGTGATTTTAATGAATGGCGAACAGGAAAAGGTTCCTCTTTAAAGCATTTTTCTTCCTATTTTGATAGCACACTTGGAACTGTACCAAGTTTTCCTTCTCGCTTTCCTTTTCTCGCTCTTGATAGAATTTTTGCTTTTCCTCATCAATTAGTGACAAATATTGAAAACCATTATTCACCGCTTGCACGCATTGCCTCAGATCATTTGCCTATTAAAGCTTATCTTGACCTTACCAATGCAATGACCATTCTTAAAAACAAAATAAACGAAAAAGACTAATGTGCTTCATCCCAATTTTGTGCAACCATGACTTTTACTTCAAGGGGTACTGATAAAGAGAGAACAGGCATTGTGGCATTTTCCATAACCTTTTTAACAACAGACATGGTTTTCTCACTCTCGTCTTCTGGTACCTCAAAAATCAGTTCATCATGCACTTGCAGTAACATTTTTGCTGACAATTTCTCTTTTTGCAAAGCTTCTTCCATGTGAATCATGGCGCGGCGAATAATATCTGCCGCCGACCCTTGAATCGGTGCATTAATAGCAGCGCGCTCATTAAAAGAACGAACTTGTAGATTCGCTGCTTTTATTTCTGGATAATGGATACGACGTCCAAAAATTGTTTCTACATAACCATTTTGACGTGCAAAGATTTTTGTTGTTTCCATATAGTCTTTAATTCCTGGAAACCTTTCAAAGTAGAGCTGAATATAACGCCCCGCTTCCTGCCGTGAAAGACCCAATTGGTTGGCTAATCCAAAAGCTGAAATGCCATAAATAATACCAAAATTAATCGCTTTTGCACGCCGTCGTACATCTGATGGCATTCCCTCTATTGCTACTCCAAACATTTGTGATGCTATTATAGCGTGAATATCCTGCCCCTTAGCAAAGGCTTCTTTTAATGCCTTGATATCGGCAATATGTGCAAGAATACGCAATTCAATTTGACTATAATCTGCCGAAAGCAAGACATAACCTTTTGGAGCAACAAAAGCTGTGCGAATTTTACGTCCCTCAGTCGTCCGTACTGGAATATTTTGCAAGTTTGGTTCTGATGATGATAACCGCCCCGTTGATGTTGTTGCTAAAGAATAATTCGTATGAACCCGCCCTGTTTTTGATAAAATATAAGAGGGTAAAGCATCTGTATAAGTCGATTTTAGTTTTGCAAGTTGACGCCAATCTATAATTTTACGTGGTAAAACATGACCTTCAGCTGCTAATTCCTCTAAGGTTTGTGCAGAAGTTGACCACTGTCCGCCCTTGGTTTTAGCTCCCCCAGGTAATCCCATTTTACCAAAAAGGACATCACCTAATTGCTTTGGTGAAGCAATATTAAATTTCTCATCTGCCAGCTGATAAATTTCCTCTTCTAAAATAGCAGCAGCTTGCGATAATTCTCCTGAAAGACGCAACAGAATCTGTCTATCAACAAGAATGCCACGTTCTTCCATTCTTGCAAGAACTTCTATCAGTGGTCTATCAAGACGTTCATAAATTTTCGTCATTCCTTGAGAGACAAGTTGTGGTTTTAAAACTTGCCACAACCGAAGCGTTACATCCGCATCCTCGGCAGCATAAAACGTTGCCTGTTGTAAATCTACCTCTGCAAAAGAAGTAATCTTTTTTCCGTTATATGTTAAATCCTTGTAGGCAATCGGTTTGTGTCCAAGCCAACGCTTAGATAAATCGTCCATATTATGTGTTAGTGTTCCTGCATCTAAAGCATAGGACAACAGCATGGTGTCATCAAAACAGCGCATCACGATACCATATTGTTTCATCACTAACCAATCATACTTTATATTCTGACCAATTTTTAAAATTGCTTGATTTTCTAAGAGTGGTTTTAAAAGTGCCAAAGCCTTCTCGGTTTCAATCTGCAGGGCAATACGCCCCCCTCCCAAAAGATCATCTCCCCCTTCCACATGTTCAAGAGGTATATAAGCTGCTTTTTCCGGTTGTAATGCCAATGAAAAACCAACAAGCTTTGCTTGCATGGGATCAAGTGATGTTGTTTCAGTATCAAATGCAAAAAATCCTTGCTCTTCTGCTTGCCATAACCATTCTTGCAAAATTTTTTCATCAAGAATCGTTGTATAAGCGTCTCTTGTAATTTTTTGAGTTAATGCTTGATCTTTACGTTTTTCTGCTAACTGCTGGGGAGAGTTCTCTGAAAAATTATGGGGAAGTGCACTATCTTCTTTTTTTGTATCAGAATCACGCTCATACTCAGGCTTTTCCCACTCAACATCTATATCAATCGCATCAATAGCTGATGCCACACATGTTGTTGCTTCTGCCACACGACGCGTGAGTGTTGAAAATTCCATAGCTTTAAGAAAACCAATTAAACGTGGACCATCTTGGGGTTCCAAAATGAAATCATCTAAATCATTGTCTACAGGGACATCTATTTTAAGACGAACAAGCTCACGAGAAATTTTAGCTTGTTCACTATATGCTTGAATATTTTCACGCCGTTTTGTTTGTTTAATTTCTGTCACACGCTCTAACAAAAGATCAAGAGAATCAAATTGATCTAGTAATTGAGCAGCAATTTTTGGACCAATGCCTGGAATACCTGGTATATTATCCGTTGTATCTCCAATCAAAGCTTGCAAATCAATCATTTTTTCAGGTGTAACACCCCATTTTTCTATAACTTCAGAAATACCTATATGTTTGTCTTTCATTCCATCATACAAAGAGACATACGTATTTACGAGTTGCATAAGATCTTTATCCGAAGAAATAATGGTTGTTTTTGCTCCAGCCTTTGTTGCCAATGTTGCATAGGTGGCAATTAAATCATCTGCTTCAAATCCTTCCTTTTCTATACAAGGCAAATTAAAAGCCTTTGTGGCTTGGCGTATTAATGCAAATTGAGGAACAAGATCTTCAGGTGGTTTTTCCCGATTGGCTTTATATTGTGGATAAATTTGTTTTCGAAAAGTATCAGATGAATAGTCAAAAATAACCGCAAAATGTGTTGGAACAACACCCGTAGCGGTGTCGCGTGCATCACAGAGCAATTTCCACAGCATATTACAAAAACCAGCTACAGCTCCTACAGGAAGTCCATCCTTTTTACGCTTTAAAGGCGGTAAAGCATAGTAAGCACGAAAAATATAGCCCGATCCATCAACCAAAAAAAGATGATCTGTTGCTTTCATGATAATTCTATTTCTCCATTTCAGCCTAAAAATAATGCACTCTTATACATTTTTTTTGCTCTTATGATAAAATTTATAAAGCTGCCTCTAAAAAGCCATTTTTTGTTTTCATAAAGTATGAAGTCGTTACACTTTATATTCGGTACCTAGAGCTTTTCTTTGCTGTTACAGGATATAATAGCTTTCATTTTGCTCCTCCTATGATAGCTGAGGTACGATGTAGCGACAAGGTCGTTGTGGTGTTCCCCTCCCCACAACGACCATTTTTTTAGAAGAAGTATTTTTTAGAGTTTTTTTCTTAAATTTTTGGACAATTTCTTTAGGAAAAAGAGAGAAGCTATTCAGGGATTTTGAAGTCATTCCACAGAGCTTTTTCTCCTATTTTTCTGATAAAATCAGCATGCATAGTTTTTTCTTGTGTGCTTAATCTTGAAGGTAAGGGCTGTGGACGACTTTTAATAGCATAAAGGGCGTCTTTATTGTTTTTTATATCCTCATCATCCCTTTTCTTGTTATTAAAACCTAATACTCCCTGTTTGCCACCAATGAGTTCAATATAAACATCGGCGAGAATCTCCGCATCAAGTAAAGCACCATGAAGAACACGATGACTATTATCAATTCCAAAACGTTTGCACAAAATATCAAGAGAATTAGGACCCATAGGAAATTTACGCCGAGCCATAGCCAATGTATCAAGAATATTATCAACACTGATAAGCGGTTTATTTGCTCGTCCTAATTCTGCATTAAGAAAGCCAATATCAAAACTTGCATTATGGGCAATCATTGTTGCACCATTGATAAATTCCAAAAATTCATCAGCAATATCACTAAAACTTTTTTCATTCTTTAAGCGTTCATTGGTCAATCCATGAATTGCTACAACTTCATCAGGAATAATGACACCTTGAGGGTTCAAATAAACATGAAAGCGGTTTCCCGTAAGATAACGATCAACCATCTCCACACAACCAATTTCGATTATGCGATCTTTCTCTTTATCTAAACCTGTTGTTTCTGTATCAAAAATAATTTCACGCATGACTTTCATTCTTTAGTAAATTTTTTATCACGTAAAAAACTTGTTCACGTGTATTCTCTAAATCTTTTCCTGTATTAATAACAAAATCAGCACGTTTACGTTTTTCTTCATCAGACATTTGCCTAGCATTAATAAAGGTAAATTTTTCTTCATTCATATTTTGTCGAATCATTGCACGTTCTTTTTGTATTGCTCTTGGTGCAGAGACAACAACAACACTGTCTACACGTTTTTCACCATTTGTTTCAAAAAGAAGTGGAATTTCAAGAACAACTAATTTTTTTCCCTGTTGGTGAGCTATCTCAATGAATTCTTCTTCCTCTTTCTGCACTAAAGGATGTATTATTTTTTCTAAGGTTTCTAATTTCTCATGATCTTTTATCAAAATTTCAGAAAGTTTTAGGCGATTAACCTTACCATCCTCAACAACACTAGGAAATATACGTGCTATCAGCGATACAGCCGGTTCACTCTTATAAAGTTTGTGTACTGCATCATCAGCGCTAAAAACAGGAATACCCGCTTGTTTGAAAAAATTAGCAACTGTGGATTTTCCCATAGCAATTGACCCGGTCAGCCCTATGATTTTCATTCTGCCTTTTCACCCATATCCTGTAAAATTGCTGCTCGTAATGCCTTTGTAACCTCAGGTCTTATTCCAAACCATCGTTCAAAACCGAAAACAGCCTGATGCAAAAGCATACCAAGTCCATCAACAGTCCTTAAACCATGCGCTTTTGCTTGTTGTAGAAAAGGCGTTATTAACGGCGTATAAACAACATCTGTTACCAATGCCGTTGCTTTTATGTTATGAAAATCGCAAAAAACAGAATCCGTTTTTTTCTCATGAGAGTTTTTCATACCTACAGAGGTCGTGTTGACAATTAAATCAGCTTGGTAAAGTATTTTATCTATATTCTGCCAATCGTGAACTTCAACAGGTTTTCCGAAATGTTGTGCTAAATTTTCTGCACGCCCTTTTGTACGATTAACCAAGCAAATACGTTCAAATCCACGTTTTTTTAAGGCGTAGAGAACAGCACGTGCTGCACCACCTGCACCAAAAATAAGCGCTGTTTCCCCTCCCCAATCAGGAGCATAATCATCAAGATTAGCACTAAAACCATAGGCATCACTATTGGTGGCGCAAAGTTTATCTCCTTCATACCAAAGTGTATTAACAGCACCAATCATTGTTGCTACATCATCTTTATAATTCGTTAAATGAAAAGCTTCCTGTTTATGAGGTATAGTGATATTCCCTCCACAAAACCCCTTTCTTTTTATAGATGTGAAAAAATCTCTAAATTTTTCAGAGCTTACTTCCTGTGCTAAATATTCACCTTGTAGATTATATTGTTTAAGCCAAAAATTATGAATTTTTGGTGATTTTGAATGATGAATAGGAGTACCTACAACAAAGGCCCGTGGAATGAGTTCTTCTTTATAGTTTATTGTAAAATCAACCATCAATTACCCCTAAATGACGCAGTTTTATGAGTAACGGCAATAAAGGTAAACCAATAATGGTAAAAAAATCTCCATCAATTTTATCAAAAAGATGGATTCCTTCTCCTTCAATTTGATAAACTCCAACACTGTTTAAAACATCTGTTCCAACACGTGCTAAATAACGTTCAATGAATTCTGATGAGAGAGGACGTACTGACATATGTGCACTAAAAGCTTCTGTCCAAATTTCTTGCCCATTGTGAAATAAAGACACTGCACTATGAAGAGAATGAGTTTCTCCTGATAAATCACATAAACGCTGATATGCTTCCTTTCTACTTATGACTTTATGAAAAACTTGGCCTCTCAAATCAAGAACTTGATCACACCCAATGACAAAAGCATTGGAAAAACGATCAGAAACATTTTTTGCTTTTGCACTTGCAAGAAAACAACTGAGTTCTTTAGGTGTCTTTGTTTTTGCTGTTTTTTCTTCCTCTCTTTCATCAAAAGAGGCTCCTTCAATAAAAAAAATTAAACCCGCTTTTTTTAACAATTGCGCACGATAAGAACTAAGAGATGCTAATATTAACCTATCTGTTGCCATGGGTTTCTTTCATTTTCTTTCACGAAATCGCGACAAAAGTTCAAATACAGCGGCTGCTGTCTCTTCAATAGAGCGCCTTGTAACATCAATAATAGGCCAACCAAAACGTTCGCAAATGCGCTTTGCATAAGTTAATTCTTCAGCGATACTCATACGATTCGTATAACTTTCAATGGCAAAATTATCTCCTAAATGTCTATTTTGACGAATATGTGAGATTCTTTCAGCGGAAGCAATTAAACCGATTATCAAAGTATTCTTTGCTTCCAAGAGAGCTTCCGGTAAATCAATACCTGGAATAAGAGGAATATTAGCTGTCTTTATTCCACGATTTGCTAAATAAATGCTGGTTGGTGTTTTAGAGGTTCTTGAAATTCCAACAAGAATTACATCAGCATTCGATAAATCATTGGAACATTGTCCATCATCATGTTCTATTGTAAAATCTAGCGCCTCAATACGACGAAAATAATCTGCATTAAGATCATGCTGCGCACTGGCACGCAAATTTATTGGTGTTCCAAGATAAGACTGAAAAGCATCCAAAACAGGATGTAATATATCTATACAAGGAACTTTCATTGTTTCACACCTTCTCTTAAGAAGGAGCTTAATTTTTTTATCAATAATTGTGTAAAGAACAATACCAGGCTCTTGTTGTATCTCATCAAGAGCTCTTTGTAACTGTATTTCATTACGAATCATCGGATAAATATGTTCTGTTGCTTGACACATTGTATATTGGGATGCAACAGCTCTTCCCACAGAGATTAACGTTTCCCCTGTTGCATCAGAAAGCATGTGCAAATGAAAGAGTTTTTTTTCTTTTGTCACAAAAATATTAACTCCTTGTTAACAAATGTGTATATATGCTTGGTCCTTTTCATAAAACTAAAATTTAGAAAAAAATATCAATTTTTATGCACAAATTGAACAGTTGTGATATTTTATCTCCTCTTATGAGGAAAGTATGGGGATAATACCTTTAACGTAATGTTATATCTGTTTTTTTATTTTTTTTATTTGTGGATAAAATTGAGGATAAATAAAGTATAATTAATAATTCACATTAAACACAGACTCTAATAAGAACAATCTCATCTTTTAAAATCTATTTAATAGAGAAATAACTGGAAAAAAATAAAAATGATTTTTAATATTTGATTATTAATGATATAGAAATTATATTCATTTAGTTTAATAATTCTTAAATAGATCTTAATTATATAATTTTATTTTAAAATATTTTTTTGAATTTCTCATATTAGAAATTTTCAATTTACGTAATTGATTTTTTATACATTTATTTTATCATCTATAAAAGTAATTGATATAAATGGTGCTTGCAGATTTTTTAAATTTGTGTACAATACTTTTCTCTTAGATAAGAATATTCCATTCTCGAGATTTTCCGTAAATTAATTCAAGAACAATTCTCCATCACTTAAAGAGCATATTTCATGCAAGAAATGAAACTACAAGAACTAAAAAGTAAAAATCCCGTTGAACTTGTTTCTTTTGCTGAAACATTAGAAGTTGAAAATGCTTCCTTGATGCGCAAACAAGAATTAATGTTTGCTATTTTGAAAAAACTTGCATCGCAAGATGTAGAAATTATCGGTGAAGGGGTTGTTGAAGTTTTACAAGATGGATTTGGATTTTTACGATCTGCCGATGCTAATTATCTTCCAGGACCAGATGATATTTATCTTTCACCTGCACAAATTCAATCTTTTTCTTTAAAAACAGGTGATACTGTTGAGGGACCTATACGGAGTCCAAAAGAAGGAGAGCGTTATTTTGCTCTTCTTAAAATTAATACAATTAATTTTGAATATCCTGAAAAAATTCGCTATAAAATCCATTTTGATAATCTCACTCCCCTTTATTCGAATGAACGTTTTCAAATGGAAATACAAGATCCTACAGAGAAGGATATGTCATCACGGGTGATTGATTTGATATCTCCATTGGGAAAAGGTCAGAGAGGACTCATTGTAGCACCTCCTCGGACAGGAAAAACGGTTTTACTTCAGAATATTGCACATTCTATTACCACTAATCATCCTGAATGTTATCTTATAGTTCTTTTAATTGATGAACGACCAGAAGAAGTGACTGATATGCAACGTTCTGTAAAAGGAGAAGTTGTTTCTTCTACCTTTGATGAACCAGCAATACGTCATGTGCAAGTAGCTGAGATGGTTATTGAAAAAGCAAAACGTCTTGTTGAATATGGGCGTGATGTCGTTATACTTCTTGATTCTATTACACGTCTTGGGCGTGCCTATAATACGGTTGTTCCTTCATCAGGTAAGGTTTTGACAGGTGGTGTGGATGCAAATGCTCTACAGCGTCCTAAACGTTTTTTTGGTGCAGCACGCAATATTGAAGAAGGTGGATCTTTAACGATTATTGCAACGGCTTTGATTGATACTGGTAGTCGTATGGATGAGGTTATTTTCGAAGAATTTAAAGGAACAGGTAATTCGGAAATTGTTCTTGATCGTAAAGTTGCAGATAAACGTATTTTCCCTGCTATGGATATTCTAAAATCAGGAACGCGTAAGGAAGAGCTTTTAGTTGCACGACAAGATTTGCACAAAATATTTGTACTTCGTCGTATTTTAGCACCCATGAATGTAACGGATGCAATTGAATTTTTAATTGATAAATTAAAGCAAACAAAAAACAATAGTGAATTTTTTGATTCAATGAATACGTAGAAGTATTATTTTTTGATTAGGATATATCCTGTGGATACAATCTTTGCTGTTTCGAGTGGATTGTTGCCTTCAGGGGTTGCGGTCATTCGACTTTCTGGTCCTGATGTTGTGAATGTTGTAAAAACGCTTTGTGGTTGTTTACCCAAAGCACGATTTATGCATTATGGAAATCTCACAGCGCGTGATGGTAGCTTTTTAGATGCTGCTTTGACTGTTTTCTTCCCTGCTCCTCATAGTTTTACAGGAGAAGATTGTGCGGAATTCCATTTGCATGGAGGAAAAGCGGTTGTAAATCGTTTTCTCGATGAATTATCCACATTTTCTGGATGTCGTCTTGCGGAGGCAGGTGAATTTTCTCGTCGTGCTTTTGTGGAGGGGAAATTAGATATTGTTCAAGCAGAAGGTCTTGCTGATTTAATAGAAGCAGAAACGGAAAGTCAGAGACGTTTGGCGGTTATGGGTGCTAATGGGCATTTAACAGCACTTTATCGCAATTGGCGCCATAAACTTATGAAGGCACGTGCTTTTATTGAGGCAGAGCTTGATTTTTCTGATGAAGCTGATGTTCCAAATTCGTTATCTGATAAAGTTTGGAAAGATTTGGAAGATTTTTGTAGTTCTCTTAAAAAACATATTGATGATGGAGAACGTGCTAGCATTTTACGTGATGGATTGAAAATTGTTATTGCTGGTGCTCCTAATTCTGGAAAATCAAGCATCATAAATCGTTTAGCTGGAAAACCTGTTGCTATTGTGACAGATGAAGCAGGGACAACACGTGATGCTTTAGAAATGAGGCTTGTTCTTGGTGGTTTACCAGTTTTTTTGACAGATACTGCTGGTTTTAGAGAAACAGAAAACAAAATTGAGCAATTGGGAATAGAAGTTGCAAAGCAGCATGTTAAGGATGCTGATTTGGTTATTTTGGTTTACGATATGGCAAAGCCAAAGGAAATTGAATTACCAGAAACTTCAGCTGAAATATGGCGTGTTGGTAATAAACTTGATCTTTATGAAGAAAATAGAGAAAATTTTTTCATACAGTTTTCTGCATCAACAGGTTTAAACTTTGATTGTTTTATAAAAGAGCTTGAATCATTTTGTTCACGTCGTGCTTCTGAAATTGGTAATCTTGTGCCAGCACGTAAAAGACAAATTCAGTTGTTAAAAGAGGCTGTTAAAGAAATAGAGGCTTCTATAAATTATCAATCTCTTGATCTCAGTTTACGTGCAGAACATCTTCGTCGTGCCAGTGATTTTCTTGGAAAAATTACGGGAGATATAGATGTTGAGGATTTACTTGATATTATTTTTTCAGAATTTTGTATTGGCAAATAATGATTCACGTGAAACATTGATTATTTGATAGACAGATTTTAAAGATTATGTATTTTATATATTCTGTTTCACGTGAAACTTGACAGTAAGATTCTTTATGGAATGAGTCCTAATGCACTCGTATGATGTTATTGTTGTTGGTGGTGGTCATGCTGGCTGTGAGGCAGCGTGTGCTTCAGCACGTGCTGGAGCACGGACAGCTCTTGTTACACATAAAATATCGGCATTGGGAACAATGTCTTGTAATCCTGCTATTGGTGGGCTTGGAAAAGGGCATCTGGTTCGTGAAATAGATGCTTTGGATGGTCTTATGGGACGCGCAGCAGATGCATCTGGAATTCAATTTAGACTTCTTAATCGACGGAAAGGACCAGCAGTAAGAGGACCACGTACTCAAGCTGATCGACAGCTCTATAAAGAAGCTATTCAAAATCTCTTGCAAGAACAGGAAAATCTTATTCTCATTGAAGATGAGGCTGTTGATTTGATTGTTAAAGATAAGAGTATTTCAGGTATTGTTTTAAAAAAACAAGGGACTTTTTTTTCTGGTGCTGTTGTTTTAACAACAGGAACATTTTTAAATGGTCTTATTCATATTGGTGATAAAACATGGAGGGCGGGACGTATGGGAGATCAGTCAAGTGTTCAACTTGCTGAACGCTTGAAAAGTTATAATATAAAACTTGGAAGATTAAAAACAGGAACGCCTGCACGCCTTAGTAAAAAAACAATTCGTTGGGAATCTCTAGCAAAACAGCAAGCTGATGAATATCCAGTTCCCTTCTCTCTTTTGACAGAAAAAATTAAGCAGCCACAAATTGAATGTGCAATAACACGAACAAATGCACAAACACATCAAATTATTCGTGAAAATATTCATCGTTCTGCTTTATATTCTGGAAATATTGAAGGACTAGGTCCACGCTATTGTCCTTCTATTGAAGATAAAATTGTTAAATTTGGAGAACGTGATGGACATCAGATTTTTCTGGAACCAGAAGGATTAAATGATGATACTATTTATCCAAATGGGCTCTCTACTTCTCTTCCTGAGGATGTACAAATCTCTTTACTGCGAAGTATTGAGGGATTAGAAAATGTAACAATTTTACAATCTGGTTATGCTATTGAATATGATTTTGTTAATCCACAACAGTTGACTAAAACTTTAGAGTTACGCTGTTTACCGGGTTTATTTTTAGCGGGGCAAATTAATGGTACAACAGGATATGAGGAAGCAGCGGCACAGGGGCTTTTGGCTGGATTAAATGCTGCACATAAGGTTGGTGGGTTAGATGAAATAATGATAAGTCGTTCTACAGCTTATATTGGTGTGATGGTCGATGATTTGGTTTCACGTGGAGTTTGTGAACCTTATAGAATGTTTACATCACGGGCTGAATTTCGTTTGTCTTTGCGATCTGATAATGCTGATATTCGTTTAACGCCTTTAGCACAACAATGGGGTATTGTCAGTAAAGTACGTTGGGACTGTTATCAGAAAAAACAACAACGTCTTGATCAAGCACGGTCCTTATGTCAAAAGCTTTTTTTAACACCTAATGAAGCATCTGCTCATGGATTACAAATAAATCGGGATGGTGTTCGGCGTTCGGCTTATGATCTTCTTGCTTACCCTCATATGAGTTTAGAGCGTCTTTCACATTTTTGGCCACAATTACAGTCAATTGACTCTAAAACCGTTGAAGTTTTAGAAATTGAAGCACAATATGCTGTTTATTTAGAAAAACAAGCACAAGATATTGCAGCTCTTCAGCGGGATGAACGTTTAGAAATTCCCTCCTCTCTTGATATTCAGTCAATTTCTGGTCTTTCAAACGAGCTCAAAACAAAAATTCAGGAAATTTCTCCGCGTTCAATTGCTGATGCACAAAAAATTGATGGTATGACACCCGCAGCATTGTCGCTTATTATTACATATATTCAACGTCAACGACGTGAAAAGGCTAAAACAGCTTAATGAATCTTTCTACAGAACGAAAATATAAAGCACTCTTAGATATCGTTCCTTCTGTTTCACGTGAAACGATGGAAAATTTAATACAATTTGAGGCTTTAATAATGCAGTGGAATAAGCATATTAATTTAATATCCACTGCAACAATACCTCTTTTGTGGACACGTCATATTTTAGATTCAGCACAAATCTATCCTTTATACAGCGATTTTCTGCATTGGTGTGACCTTGGATCAGGTGGTGGATTTCCCGCAATCATAATTGCTATTTTTTTGAAAGAGAAAAACAGAGGACATATTGATCTTGTTGAAAGTAATGGAAAAAAAGTTGCTTTTTTACGAACAGTTATTGCTGAGCTTAATCTTCCAGCAACAGTTTATCACTGTAGAATTGAGGATGTGTACAAAAAAATAGCAAGACCAGAAATTATAACAGCACGGGGATTGGCTTCACTTGATAAGCTTTTATGTCTTATTTTTCCTTTATTAACACAAAAAACAAGAGCTGTTTTGCAAAAAGGACGGGATTACTCTACAGAAATAAAAAAAGCCTCTGCCAATTGGCAGTTTGATCTGCTAAAACATAAAAGTAAAATTGATGAAAGTTCTGTTATTTTAGAAATTTCTCATCTTCGATCATGTAGAGGGTAAAGCAAAATGAGCGAAACACGGATTATCGCTATTGCAAACCAAAAGGGTGGGGTCGGAAAAACAACCACAGCAATTAATCTTGCAACAGCTTTAGCAGCTATTGGGGAAAATGTTCTTATTATGGATGTTGATCCACAAGGCAATGCTAGTACAGGGTTGGGAATAGATCGTAATAACCGTCCTTTGTCTTCTTATGATGTTTTGGTTTCAGGAATTTCCGTGACAAAAGCCGCTTTAAAAACAGCGGTTCCCAATCTTCATATAGTGCCTTCTACACTTGACCTTTTAGGTGTAGAAATGGAAATTTCTTCATCAAAAGATCGTATACAACGATTACGTAAGGCTCTCTATGATGATCCGCAAATGGAGAAAAAATACAGTTATATCTTAATTGATTGTCCCCCATCTCTTAATCTTTTAACTCTCAATGCTATGGGAGCTGCGGATTCTGTTTTGGTTCCTATGCAATGTGAATTTTTAGCACTTGAGGGCTTAAGTCAATTGCTTGAAACAGTCAAACAAGTACGGTCTGTACTTAATCCATCCCTAGAAATTCAAGGTATTGTCCTCACGATGTATGATGGACGAAATAATCTTTCAAATCAAGTTGTTGAAGATGTACGTTCTTTTATGGGAGATAAAGTTTATCGTACCGTTATTCCAAGAAATGTGCGCGTATCAGAAGCACCTTCTTTTGGTAAACCAGTATTGCTTTATGATCTCAAATGTGCAGGTAGCCAAGCTTATTTACGTTTAGCATCGGAGGTGATTCAACGTGAAAAACAAGCGCATGCTGCCGCTTAAAAATGTAAAAAAATAATTTTTGTAAAGAAAACTCAAAGAGTGAAATTATGAATGATGATCAATCAAAAAAAAGACTGGGACGTGGATTAGCAGCATTGATTGGTGATATGAGTTTAAACAACAGTCTTATACGTTCACCTAATGCTGAAAAATTAACAGAGTTCAGTAAAGTTTCTGCACTTTCGGAGAGATTTGTTCCTCTTGAATCCATTTCGTGTAATCCACACAATCCGCGGCGCCATTTTACTGAATCAGAATTGGATAATTTAGCGCAATCAATTCGTCAGCATGGTGTTGTTCAACCTGTCATTGTAAGACCTTTACGTGATCACCCTCAGCGATTTGAATTAATTGCTGGTGAACGGCGGTGGCGTGCTGCACAGCGTGCTCATTTAAGTCAATTGCCGGTGATTGTTCGTGATGTGGATGATAAAACAGCTTTAGAATTGGCAATTATTGAAAATGTTCAGCGTGCTGATCTTAATCCCATTGAAGAAGCAATGGGATATGAACTTTTGTTGAATGAACATGGTTATACACAAGCAGATTTAGCACAAGTCATTGGAAAAAGCAGAAGTCATGTGGCAAATACACTTCGTTTGTTAAAGTTACCAGAAAAAGTGCAACAATTTTTAACCGATGGGCAACTTTCTGCTGGTCATGCGCGTTGTCTTATAACCGTTGATAATCCACAAGATTTAGCCGAAAAAATTATTCGTGAAGGTCTTTCAGTGCGCCAAACAGAAATACTTGCCTATGAGCAAGCTAATCCTAAGGTCAAAAAACGAACCTCTGTAGAAAAAGATGCAGAAACAAAATCTTTAGAAAAGTTACTTGCAGATGTCATCGGAATGAAGGTCATTATTCGACATGGTAAAAAAGGTGGTGATTTAAAAATACACTACTCTTCATTAGAACAATTAGATGATATTTGTCGCCGTTTGCAAAGTTAAAAAATTACTTGAAATAAAAAGAGCTCTTTTAACAACTGCTTTTTAGAATTTTGATGATTCTGTACATATGTTTTTTTGCAAATTCAATGTTGCTTGAAGGTAAAATATTTTGTTTATGAAGAGAAATTTCTTCATCTGTAAGCACATTTAATGTTGCTTGAAGTGCTAAGAGACCAACAACAAATTCTTTGGCTGTGAGATTATTTTCTTTTAAAAGACTCATAAGTTTTGTTTTATGAGAGATATAAGCGATATATCCTTCAATATTATCGTCATGCGTAATAATATCATTTTTTGCATCGGATATTTCTGACTCTGAAGATAAATTTTTACATTCTTTTCCAATTTTTTCCAGTTTTAAAAGAAAATCTTCTGTTAAAGGATAATTTGCAACGAGAGGTGATGTAAGGGAAGCTTTATTTGTTATTTCTTTGATTTCTTGAGCGTATGATGCAAAGGGAAAAAGGAAAAGAAGGCATAATACAAATTTAAACATGATTAAAAATTGTCCTTTCTTTTTCTGACTTCAGCGAAGACTTCTTCATCAGTTTCTTTTTCCATGGCAAGATTTTTTCTGATTACAGGGTCATCCCAACGAAGAAAGGGGTTTGTCGCTTTTTCTTGTTCTAAAGTGACAGGGAGAGTCATGGCATTTTTTTTGCGCAACAAAAAAACTTCTTCTGCTCTTTGATGAAGTTTTTGATTATCTGGATCAAGGGTCAATGCAAAAAGAGCATTGGTTTTGGTGTATTCGTGTCCACAATAAAGAAGTGTTTCATTGGGAAGTTGACGAATTTTCTTTAAAGAATCTAGCATTTGTGCTGGTGTTCCTTCGAAAAGACGTCCACAACCAAGTGAAAAAAGTGTATCTCCAGCAAAGAGTAATTTTTCTTCAGGAAGATAGTAGGACAAAGCTCCTAGTGTATGACCAGGTGTTGAAAGCGCTAAAATTGTCTGAGTGCCAAAGAAAAAACTTTCATCAGGATAAAGAGTTTTATCAAGATAAGAAATTTTTTCTTTTTCTGCTTCTGGTCCGATAATAATAGCTTTATAGACTTGTTTTAACTCTGCTAGTGCCTCCACATGGTCGTGATGGTGATGTGTTACAAAAACAGTCTGAAGTGTCCAATTACGGCGTTTTAAGGCATTATGGATAGCTTTACTTTCAGGAGCGTCAATAGCGGCTGTACAACCGCTTTTTTCATCATGAATGAGTACTCCAAAATTATCTTTTCGACAAATGAACTGTTCAATCAACATCTCTTCTCTCCATGAACAGTGTAGGTGATAAATAAAAAAAATAATTTATAATGACGGATATATTTTGTTTAAAAATCAGATTTGTCCTTTTCTGGAAAAAGTCCCTGTGAATGTTTTAGTATAAGAGGCATTTGAGTTAGCATGAAAATAACTGTGAGGGGCATAACACCAAAGACTTTAAAACTCGTCCAAAAATTATCACTGAAATTACGCCAAATTATTTCATTTAAAAGAGCAAGAAAAATGAAAAAAAACGCCCAACGATAGGTAAGTTTTTGCCATCCTAAATCATCAAGTTTTAAAGTAGAATCGAGAGCATAACGCAACAATGGTTTTTTAAAAAACATACCACCAAAAAGAATAACAGCAAATAAGCTATTAATGATTGTTGGCTTCATTTTAATAAAAGTATCATTATGAAGCCAAAGAGTTAAAAATCCAAAGACGAGAACAAATATTCCTGAGATGAGAGGCATTATGGGAATTTTTCGTGCAAGAATCCATGATAAGCTTAATGCAATAATGATTGCTACCATAAAAATAGCTGTGGCAGGAAAAATAGGTTTATGAAAATTTTTAAAAAGCCCAATATTGTTTATCAACCATTCACCTTTATAATTGGCAAGGAAAAAAACAATCAATGGTCCCATTTCTAAAAGAAATTTCAGTGTTGGTGAAAAGGATGCTTTTTGATTGTCATTGGTATTTTCTCCGTTGGGACTATTATGCGAATTGGTTTTTAATGAAGTTTTTTTCATGCGTATCTTCCTGCGATTGTTTCGGCAAAATCAGAAGCAGAAAAAGGTTGAAGATCCTCGACATTCTCTCCTATACCGATAAAATAAACGGGTAATTTATATTTTGCTGCAATGGCAACAAGAATTCCTCCCCGTGCACTACCATCAAGCTTTGTCATGACTAAACCGTTAACACCGGCAATATCGCGGAAAATATCCACTTGATTGAGCGCATTTTGTCCGGTGGTGGCATCTAGCGTTTGGAGAACTGTATGGGGGGCTTGGGGAGTGTGTTTCTTCAAAACACGGATAATTTTTGCTAATTCATCCATCAATTCAGTTTTATTTTGTAGACGTCCAGCGGTATCGATAATCAAGACATCACTGTTTGCTTTTTTGGCTTTTTCATAAGCATCAAATGCTAAACTTGCAGCATCTGCTCCTAGTTTTGTTGAAATAACAGGAGAACCTGTGCGTTCACCCCAAATATGCAACTGTTCAATAGCAGCAGCGCGAAATGTATCACCAGCAGCGAGCATCACTTTTAGTCCTCCTGCGGTAAGTTTTGCTGCAATTTTCCCAATAGTAGTTGTTTTTCCAGTACCATTTACACCAACCAGTAAAATAACATGAGGCTTATGATTAAGATCAAGTTCTAGTGGAATTGCAACAGGTTCCAAGACTTTTTTGATTTCATCTGCCATAATGGTGTAGATGTCATCTGGAGATAAATTCTTCTCATAACGACTGGAAGAAAGATTATCCGTAATACGTGTAGCAGTTTCAACACCAAGATCTGATTGAATCAGAATATCTTCCAGCTCTTGTAATGTATCTTCATCAAGCTTTCCTTTAACAAAAAGATCACTAATTGATCCGCTTAATCTTTGTGAAGAAAGAGCTAATCCCTTTTTTAGGCGTCCAAACCATGGTGTTTTTTTCTGTTCAATAGAGGATACAGAGGAAAATTCTTCAATTTTCTTCTCATGGACAGTATCTGTGACAATTACTTTTCCAGAAAGGGGAATTTTTCTAGTATCGTCTTCAACAGATGGAGTTTTCTCATCATATTTTGCAGATGGTGTCTTTTGATTTTCTATTTGTTCTGTTTTTTCTTTCTCTATAGAGAATTGTTCGTTTTTGGTGTTTTCAGTTTCTTTTGCTTTATCATCTTCATAAGAAGGTGAAACTTGTTCTTTTTCTCGTTCTTCAGATTTTTTTAAAGAAAATATTTTTTTGATAAAAGATTTTGTCATAAGGGTTTCCTGCTCAAGCTGCATTTAATTTTGGAAGGACAGCAATCAATTTATTGCCATCATGGTCAATAATAAGGGCTTGAACAATTGTTCCAGCTTTTGCACCTTTAATTTGTGTCAGAGTATAATCTTCTGTTCGTCCAATTTCATCTTTTTCAACGAGAATTGTTTGCTGGCTATTTTGTAAGCGAGCAAGATGCCTTTGGTAAGCCTCCTCACCTACTTCGCGTAATCGTTGTGCACGCATCTTAATTATTTTACGATTGATTTGTGGCATTCGCGCGGCAGGTGTTCCTTCTCTTGGACTAAAAGGAAAAACATGGAGGTGTGTTAAATGACAATCATTGACCAAGGAGAGGCTATTTTGGAACATCTCTTCTGTTTCGGTGGGAAAACCTGCAATTAAATCTGCGCCATAAACTATAGTGGGACGTTTGGAGCGCAATTCTTGGCAAAATTGAATTGCATGTTCACGCAAATGTCGCCGTTTCATTCTTTTTAAAATCATATTATCGCCTGCTTGCAAAGATAAATGTAAATGTGGCATGATTTTTGTTTCATAGGCTAAAAGATTGATAAGTTCTTCATCTGCTTCAATGGAGTCAATTGACGAAAGACGTAATCGAGGCAAGTCAGGAACATGATGTAAAATAGCAGAAGTTAATTTCCCTAAAGAGGCTTTTCCAGGCAGATCATGACCATAGCTTGTCAGATCGACACCTGTTAAAACGACTTCTTGAATACCATTATCTATGAGCCGTTTAATTTGTTCAATGACAGCACCCATGGGAACTGAACGTGATGGTCCGCGCCCATAAGGGATAATGCAAAAGGTACAGCGATGATCGCATCCATTTTGCACTTGTACAAAGGCACGTGTGCGTTCTTCCATCCCGCTCACCATATGTGGAGCAATTTTTTGCACTTCCATGATGTCATTGATGCGCAACTTTTCGGAATGGTTGATGCCAAAATCAGGAAGTTGACGATAAGAATGGGCATGGAGTTTGTCCTCATTCCCTAAAACAAGATCCACTTCTGTCATGGAGGCAAAATTTTGCGCTTCTGTTTGTGCTGCACATCCCGTGACAATAATACGTGCATGAGGATTTTCTCGTCTCGCTTTGCGGATAGCTTGTTTTGCTTGTCGCACAGCTTCTGCAGTAACAGCACAGGTGTTAAAGATGATCGCACCGTCTTTGAGTTGATCTAGCCCTGAAGAAGTGCTTTCTTTGCGTATAATTTCTGATTCGTAGCTGTTTAGTCGACAACCAAATGTTACAATTTCTATAGCCATCAAAAGTGATCCTTTTTATAGCTCCCTGTTAAAGGGTTAAAAAAACCACTAAATTCATATTCAATTGGGCCAGTCATGATAATATGATCATCTTCTCTGTAAAGAATATTAAGTATTCCTCCTGGTAAATTCACATCGATATGGCGGTTTGTAAGTCCACGTCGATAAGCAGCCACCGCACTCGCACAAGCAGCGCTTCCACATGCTTGCGTTAATCCAGCTCCTCGCTCCCATGTGCGTAAATTTAGGCTTTTCTTTGACGTGACATGAACAATGGAGATATTACATCGTTCTGGAAAAAGAGGATCATGTTCAAGTTTTGGTCCATATTTTTCTAATGGAAGATGTTGAATATCGCTCTCAATAAAAAAAATAGCGTGGAGATTACCGATGGATACAAGGCTTGCATCTTTTAAGGGACCAGCAGTAATATTGACGTGATTGGTATCGACTATTTCACGTGAAACAGGCATCTCTTTTGCATTGAAATTTGGGCTCCCCATGTCAACAGAAATGAGATTATCGGTTTGGCGTTTACCTTCAATAATTCCAGCAGATGTTTCCAATCGAAAGCTCTCACCAAAATTATGATCTGTAAGCCATGCAATGACACAACGCGTACCATTACCACAGGCTTTAGCCATTGAGCCATCAGAATTCCATATTTCAAGGCGAAAATCAGCCTCTTTTTTTGTGGCGGGGTGAAGTGCCATAATTTGATCAAAATGCGTTTGAGAATCTGCTGATAAGGCAAGAATTGCTTGTGATGTCAGAGCATGTGTGCTGTCACGCATATCAGCAACAATGATTTGATTTCCAAGACCGTTCATTTTGCTGAAGGGTGTTTTCATGAAATTTCTCTATTTTTATTGATTACCCACAAAAGATATATGACTGAATATCTTATAAATTTCTAGTACTTAATAGATAGAAAACAGGTGGAGGAATTATTTATCATTTAAAATAGGCAATTTTCATCCTGTTTTTTTTTAATTTGTTAATGTATCTTTGTAAAATGCCATATAACAAATGTTCACTCATTTCTTTGAGGGAGCTTCTTTATTGTCGTGGGAAAGAGTATAAATATGTCATTTTCAAGGGTTTCATTTTTCGTTGCACTATCAACAGTTATATTTTTAGGGGGATGTTTAACATCGCGCTTTGACAGTAATGATAGTAACAACACATTAGAAGTTTTTTATCCACTTCAACAAATAGAAACAGAAGTGATACCTGATGTATCCTCTTCTTCATTGGCTGTTGAAGCAGCAGATGCTTCGATGTATGAGAAAGGAGATTCTCAGAGTGATGGACGAATGGCTAGCCTTGAATTGCCAAGTAGTGCTGTTGATTTATTTCCTGCAAGTATTGCTGGGGTGTGGAATCTTTCTATGGGGGGAAAAGTTTGTCGAATTGCAACGCCACAAACAAAATTTGGACAAGGATACCGTGCTGGGCCCTTACACTGTCCAGGAATCCTTTCTCAAGTAAAGTCGTGGGCTGTTAAAGGGAAAAAATTATATTTCTATAATAATTCAGGGCGCGTTATTGTTGCCCTTTATTCTTCCAATGTTGATCGTTTTGAAGGACGTACACTTGATGATCGTCCCGTTATTTTAAGCCGTTAGAGCGCTTTTGACCATTTATAAAAATAAGAAATAGATGTACGGGTTTGTGAAGAAAACATCTATTTTTTATTGAAAGTGGTTTGAAAAAGGTTGTTTTATGACTTCGATTTCAATGCGTTATAAAGAGCTTGTCTTAAAAGGAGAAATCAGTTTTGATCCTGCTCAATTGGCTTTGACAAAATCTTTTGATCATTTATTACAAAAAATTACAGAACAAAATATTTCCCACCCTCTAGCATTTTGGCGTTTTTTCAGGAGAAAAAAACAACCATTGTCTTATGTTTCAAGACAAGATGAAGGGGATACTTCCTTTCAGGGGCTGTATATTTATGGTGAAGTAGGACGAGGCAAAACCATGCTGATGGATTTGTTCTTTTCTTGTTTGCCGCTGGAGCATAAAAAGCGCGCCCATTTTAATGATTTCATGGCTGATATACATGAGCGTATTAATTTTTACCGTAAAGCATCAACACACAAAAAAGTTGGACAAGATAATCCTATTTTAGCTGTTGCCCAAGATCTTGCACGGGAAGCCAAAGTGCTTTGTTTTGATGAATTTAGTGTCACGGATATTGCTGATGCAATGGTGCTTGGTCGCCTTGTTGCTGCTTTGTTTGAGAAAGGGGTTTTCTTTGTTGCGACTTCAAATGTTGCTCCTGATAATCTTTATTATAACGGTTTAAATCGAGAGCTTTTTTTGCCTTTTATTCAAGCTTTGAAAACACATGTTCGCGTTTTTAATCTTGATGCAAAGACAGACTATCGGCTTGAAAAATCAAATCTACAACATGTGTATATAACGCCATTAGGGGAGCAGACAGATGAATACATGAATCAGGCTTGGGTACTGGCACTGCAGGGACACAAAGAAACATCTGATGAACTTTCTATAAAAGGGCGTCTTATTCCTATTCCACGTGTCGGTGCAGGTTGTGCACGCTTTGATTATCAAGATTTATGTGCAAAGCCTTTGGCCGCAGCTGAATATTTAGCATTAGGGGAACGTTATCATACGGTTTTTGTCGATAATGTACCGGTGATGGATGATACATATCGCAATGAAACAAAACGATTTATTTTACTTATTGATGTTCTTTATGAGCGCCACATAAGATTATTTATGTCAGCGGCGACGAAACTTGAGGATTTATATCAGGGGCATGCGCAGACGTCCGAAACATTTGAATTTCAGAGAACACAATCGCGTCTTTTTGAGATGCAAAGCGAAGAGTATTTAAAAGTTTGGGCAGAACGTTTTTTTATTTAAAGGGAAAAGTTGATTGTCGTTTTATCTTTGCGTAAACTTTAAGAATAATAACTATTTGAATTTAAAAGAAGTGTAATAATTCTGTTGTATTTTTTAAAAATTCACTTTATCGATAAATCTATAGTAGTTTTCTAATAGCATGTTTGCGTGGAGGATTATGGCTTCTATGAAGTAAAGAAGTTTAGTGAATTTCATCTTTTTTTTCTTTTGAAGATATTGTTAAAATATGGCTAAAAGCAAAGAAAATATTTAATACCGGCGCTGGTAAGTATAGATTGAGTTTTCTAAAGTTAGGAAAAATAAAATGGTACGGAAAAAAATAGCTCTGATTGGTTCGGGTATGATCGGTGGCACTTTAGCACATATGATTGGGCTTAAAGAGCTTGGTGATGTTGTCTTGTTTGATATTGCAGAAGGTATGCCTCAGGGGAAGGCTCTTGATATTGTCGAATCTTCACCCGTTGACGGTTTTGATGTCAGTTTAAAAGGTGCAAATGCTTATGAAGCAATTGAGGGGGCTGATGTTGTTATTGTAACAGCAGGTGTTGCACGCAAACCAGGTATGAGCCGTGATGATCTTCTAGGCATTAATTTAAAAGTCATGGAACAGGTTGGTGTTGGAATTAAAAGATATGCGTCTTCAGCGTTTGTTATTTGTATTACTAACCCCCTTGATGCAATGGTATGGGCATTGCAAAAATTTTCAGGTCTTCCTGTGCATAAAGTGGTTGGTATGGCTGGTGTTCTTGATTCGGCACGTTTTCGTTATTTCTTATCTGAGGAATTTAAGGTCTCTGTTAAAGATGTGACAGCGTTTGTTTTAGGAGGGCATGGTGATTCAATGGTGCCTTTGGTGCGTTATTCAACGGTTGGTGGTATTTCTTTGCCTGATCTTGTGAAGATGGGTTGGACCACACAAGAAAGAATTGACCAAATTATCCAACGCACCCGTGATGGTGGTGCAGAAATTATTGGTTTGTTAAAAACAGGTTCTGCTTTTTATGCACCAGCAGCTTCTGCTGTTTCTATGGCTGAGGCCTATTTGAAGGACACTAAGCGTGTTGTTCCTGTTGCAGCTTATCTTTCAGGACAATATGGAGTAAACGATACCTATGTGGGTGTTCCCGTGGTGCTTGGGGCGGGCGGTGTTGAGCGGGTCATTGAAATTGATCTTGATAAAGAAGAAAAAAGTGCTTTTGAATATTCAGTGAATGCGGTTAAGAAGCTTTGTGAAGCTTGTATCGCTCTTGTACCTAGTCTTGCATAAATTGAGCAAGATTCTGTTCATTAAAATAGAGTATTTGAAATATTAGGACTTAAAAATTAATTCAAGTAATTCATAAAAGAAAAGGACAAATGCATGAATATCCATGAGTATCAGGCCAAACGTCTGCTTCATGAATATGGAGCACCAATTGCAAATGGTGTTGCTGTTTATTCTGTAGAGCAAGCTGAAAAATGGGCAAAGAAATTGCCTGGACCTCTCTATGTGGTTAAAAGTCAGATACATGCTGGTGGTCGTGGTAAAGGTAAGTTTAAAGAACTTGGTTCTGATGCAAAGGGTGGTGTTCGGCTTGCAAAATCCGTTGAAGAAGTTGTTGCAAATGTCCAAGAAATGCTTGGTAAAACTTTGGTAACCAAACAAACTGGTCCAGAGGGTAAACAAGTCAATCGTCTTTATATTGAAGATGGTGCCGATATCGAACGGGAGCTTTATCTTTCTCTTTTGGTTGATCGTAGTGTTGGTCGAGTAGCGTTCGTGGTTTCAACAGAAGGTGGAATGGATATTGAAACGGTCGCTGAAGAAACACCAGAAAAAATATTAACTCTACCCATTGATGCTACACAGGGCGTTACCTCTGATGATTGTGCAAGGCTTTGTGATGCATTAGAATTGCAAGGGTGTGCAAGAGAAGATGGAGAAAAGCTTTTTCCAATTCTCTATAAGGTGTTTTGTGAAAAAGATATGAGCCTTCTTGAAATCAATCCGCTTATTGTGATGAAAGATGGTCATTTGCGGGTTCTGGATGCAAAAGTTTCTTTTGATAATAATGCTCTGTTTCGTCATCCAGATATTCTGGAATTGCGTGATACTTCAGAAGAAGATTCCAAAGAGATCGAAGCATCAAAGCATGATCTTGCTTATGTCGCTCTCGAGGGCACAATTGGTTGTATGGTCAATGGTGCCGGTCTTGCTATGGCAACAATGGACATCATTAAGCTTTATGGAGCTGAACCAGCAAATTTCCTCGATGTTGGTGGTGGGGCTTCAAAAGAGAAAGTAACTGCTGCTTTTAAAATTATTACTGCTGATCCCAATGTTAAAGGTATTTTGGTCAATATTTTTGGTGGTATTATGCGTTGCGATGTCATTGCTGAGGGTGTGGTTGCTGCTGTTCGCGAAGTTGGTTTAAAGGTTCCTTTGGTTGTTCGTCTTGAAGGTACGAATGTTGAGCAAGGTAAAGCAATTATCAGTGATAGTGGTTTGAATGTTATTCCCGCTGACGATTTAGATGATGCTGCTCAAAAAATTGTTGCAGCCGTGAAGGGAGCTTAAGCGATGTCGATTCTTGTGAATAAAGATACAAAAGTTCTGGTTCAAGGGCTTACAGGAAAAACAGGAACATTTCATACAGAACAAGCACTTGCTTATTACGGCACGCAAATGGTTGGTGGTGTCAATCCTAAAAAGGGTGGTGAGACATGGGAAGGCTCAAAAGGTGAAACCCTTCCTATTTTTGCGAGTGTTGCAGAAGGAAAAGAAAAAACAGGTGCTGATGCTTCCGTTATTTATGTTCCTCCTGCAGGGGCAGCGGCAGCTATTATAGAGGCTATTGATGCTGAGATCCGTTTGATTATCTGTATTACAGAAGGCATTCCTGTTATGGATATGGTGAAAGTAAAGGCAAGGTTGGAAAAATCAAAATCACGTCTCATTGGTCCTAATTGCCCTGGTATTCTTACACCAAATGAATGTAAAATAGGTATTATGCCTGGTTCTATTTTTAGAAAAGGCTCTGTTGGAGTTGTTTCACGGTCAGGAACTCTAACCTATGAAGCAGTTTTTCAAACAAGTCATGAAGGTCTTGGGCAGACAACAGCGATTGGTATTGGGGGGGATCCTGTTAAGGGTACCGAATTTATTGATGTGTTGGAAATGTTTTTAGCAGATGATGAAACGCAGTCTATTGTTATGATTGGTGAAATTGGCGGTTCTGCTGAAGAAGAAGCAGCACAGTTTCTCCAAGATGAGGCAAGAAAGGGTCGCAAAAAACCGGTGGTTGGTTTTATTGCTGGTCGTACAGCTCCTCCAGGGCGTACAATGGGGCATGCTGGTGCTGTTATTTCGGGTGGAAAAGGTGGAGCAGAAGATAAAATTGCTGCTATGGAATCAGCTGGAATTCGGGTTTCTCCTTCACCATCACAGATAGGGAAAACCTTGATGTCTGTTTTGAAGGGCTAAAATAAAACTTTATCAGAATAAGAATATATCCTTATTCTGATAAAATATTAGATGTAAAAAGGTGAAAGCTTTTTTGAACTTTCTGATTTTCGTTTGTTTTGCAAGCGTTTAAAGGTCGAAAAAAGATATAAGGAGACGGAATAAATGTTCCGGATAGGTATATGGCAAGGCAGGACGAGATAAATAGTCTTTTTGCACAAACGTCGTTTCTGTATGGTGGAAATGCGGATTACATAGATCAACTTTATGCCGAATATGAAAAGGATCCCAACAGTGTAGATTCACAGTGGCGTACTTTTTTTGAAAATCTGCATGATAAAAAAGAAGATGTTCTCAAAAATGCTGAAGGTGCAACATGGCAACGTGATCATTGGCCATTAAAGGCAAATGGTGAGCTCGTCTCTGCTCTCGATGGCGATTGGTCTGTTCTTGAAAAACATGTTGGTAATAAATTAAAAGAAAAAGCAGCAACGGGTGCTACCCCAAAAGGAACAAGTTTTAGCGAACAAGATATTATTCAAGCAACGCGTGATTCTGTTCAGGCGCTTAGAATGATTCGTGCTTTTCGCACACGGGGGCATCTTCGTGCACAGCTAGATCCTCTTCAATTGGCGGAAAAACTTGATGATTACAAGGAACTTTCTCCAGAAGCGTATGGTTTTACTCCTGCTGATTATGAGCGTCCAATTTTTATTGATAATGTTTTAGGCTTGGAATACGCAACTATCCCACAAATGCTAGAGATTCTCAATCGTACCTATTGTTCAACAATTGGTGTAGAATATATGCATATTTCTGATCCTGCTCAAAAAGCATGGCTTCAAGAGCGTATTGAAGGACCAGATAAACGCATTTCCTTCACAGCAGAAGGTAAAAAAGCTATTCTTAACAAACTGATTGAGGCAGAAGGGTTCGAACAGTTTTTAGATACAAAATATAAAGGAACAAAGCGTTTTGGACTTGATGGAGGTGAAGCACTCATTCCTGCTCTTGAACAAATTATTAAATGTGGTGGTGCTTTGGGAGTGCAGGAAATTATTTTAGGAATGGCTCATCGTGGTCGTTTAAACGTTCTTTCACAAGTGCTCGCAAAACCACATCGGGCTATTTTTCATGAATTCAAAGGGGGGTCTTATAAGCCGGATGATGTAGAGGGGTCGGGTGATGTTAAATATCATTTGGGGACTTCTGCTGATCTTGAATTTGATGGTAAAAAAGTTCATTTATCGCTTTTGGCAAATCCCTCTCATCTTGAGATTGTTGATCCGGTTGTTATTGGAAAAGCGCGTGCTAAACAAGATCAACTTGTGGGACGTATGCAGACTGATTCACTCCCATTGAATGAACGTTCAAAGGTTTTACCATTGCTTATTCATGGTGATGCTGCTTTTGCAGGGCAGGGGGTTATTCAGGAAACTTTTGGACTTTCAGGTCTTAAAGGTTACAGCGTTGCCGGCTCTGTCCATGTGATTATTAATAATCAGATTGGTTTTACAACTGATCCACGTTTTTCGCGTTCTTCACCGTATCCATCAGATGTAGCGAAGATGATTGATGCGCCAATTTTCCATGTGAATGGTGATGATCCTGAGGCGGTTGTTTTTGTTGCAAAAGTGGCGATAGAATTTCGTCAAATTTTCCATAAACCGGTAGTGATTGATATGTTCTGTTATCGTCGTTATGGGCATAATGAAGGTGATGAACCTTCCTTTACGCAGCCGCTTATGTATAAGGCTATCCGTAATCACAAAACGACTCTGCAACTTTATGGAGATCAGTTAGTAGCAGAAGGGGTGGTTGTTCTAGAAGAGATTGAACAGCAAAAAAAACTATGGCGTGATAAACTTGAAATTGAGTTTGAAGTAAGCACTTCTTATAAGCCGAATAAAGCAGATTGGCTTGATGGGAGTTGGACGGGTCTCAAAGCTTCTACGAGTGCCGATGAACAACAGTGTGGAACAACTGGTGTTGAATTAAAAACTTTACAGGAAATTGGTAAAAAACTTGTCGAGATTCCAGCAGATTTTCATGTTCATAAAACCATTCAACGCTTTTTGAGTAATCGTGCTAAAATTTTTGAAACCGGTGAGGGTGTTGATTGGGCAACGGCTGAAGCTCTCGCTTTTGGCTCATTGTGCTTAGAAGGAGCACCCGTTCGCCTTTCCGGTGAGGATGTTGAACGTGGAACTTTTTCACAACGGCATTCAGTTCTTTACGATCAAGAAAACGAAGCACGTTATATTCCTTTAAATAATTTGCAAAAGGGACAGGCATTTTATGAGGTTGTTAATTCAATGCTTTCTGAAGAAGCTGTGCTTGGTTTCGAATATGGATATTCTCTTGCTGAGCCACGAGGATTAACGCTTTGGGAAGCACAATTTGGTGATTTTTCTAATGGTGCACAGGTTATTTTTGATCAATTTATTTCGTCTGCGGAACGTAAGTGGCTTCGTATGTCTGGTCTTGTATGTTTGTTGCCTCATGGTTTTGAAGGGCAAGGGCCAGAGCATTCTTCAGCACGTTTAGAGCGTTTTCTGCAACTTTGTGCGGAAGATAATATGCAGGTTGCAAATTGCACGACACCTGCAAATTATTTTCATATTTTACGTCGACAGATTAAACGTGATTTCCGTAAACCATTGATTTTAATGACACCAAAATCGCTTTTACGCCATAAAAGAGCTGTTTCCTTTCTCAGTGAAATGGGACCAGAAATGGGTTTTCACCGTTTGTTGCTTGATGATGCTGAAGTTCTCAAAGATTCTGTGATTAAATTGCAGAAGAATAATAAAATTCGCCGTGTCGTTCTTTGTACTGGAAAGGTTTATTATGATCTTTATGAAGAACGTGAAAAAAGGGGGATTGATGATGTTTATTTGCTTCGTGTTGAACAGCTTTATCCTTTTCCTGCGAAAGCCTTGGTGGATGTGTTATCGCGCTTTTTGCAGGCAGAAATTGTTTGGTGCCAAGAGGAACCAAAAAATATGGGGGCTTGGTCATTTATTGAGCCTTATTTAGAATGGGTTTTGACGCATATCAATGCGCAATATTCACGTGCGCGTTATGCAGGGCGTCCTGCAAGTGCATCACCGGCCTCTGGGTTAATGGTGAAACATCTTGAACAGCTTGCTGCGTTTCTTGAAGACGCGTTGGGCTCTTAAATTTATGACTACTCTGATATATGGAAAAATATTATGACTACTGAAATCCGTGTTCCTACTTTGGGCGAATCGGTTACCGAGGCAACTGTTGGTAAATGGTTTAAAAAGCTTGGTGACGCTGTTGCTATAGATGAGCCTTTGGTTGAATTAGAAACTGATAAGGTAACAGTTGAGGTTCCCTCACCTGTTGCAGGAAAATTATCTGAAATCATTGCAAAGGAAGGCGATACAGTTGGAGTTAATGCGCTCTTAGGGAGAGTTGAAGCTGGAGCAGCTGGTGTTACCAAAACATCGCCGTCTTCTGAGACATCTGGATCTACCACTCCCGCTCAATCGGAGCAGTCTCTTTCACGTGATACAATGCCTCCAGCACCTTCAGCAGCAAAATTGATGGCAGAAAATAATATTGCAAAAAGTGATATTTCAGGTTCTGGAAAACGTGGACAAGTTCTCAAAGAAGATGTGCTTGGTGTGATGACACAAGGAACAAAAGCACCTACTCCTATGACTTCTACAGTTAGCTCTTCTTCTGTCTCCAGCTCTTCAGCTGCTTCTGTACAGGAAATCCATGAAGAGCGGGTTCGTATGACAAAATTACGTCAAACAATTGCTCGTCGTCTTAAAGATGCACAGAATACTGCAGCAATGTTAACCACATTTAATGAGGTGGATATGTCTGCGGTGATGGATTTGCGTAAGCGTTATAAGGATATTTTTGAAAAAAAGCATGGTGTTAAGCTTGGTTTTATGGGCTTTTTTACTAAAGCTGTTTGTCATGCATTAAAAGAACTTCCTGCTGTTAATGCAGAAATTGATGGAACAGATATTATTTACAAAAACTATGTCAATGCTGGAATTGCGGTTGGAACGGATAAAGGGCTTGTAGTTCCGGTGATACGTAATGCAGATCAGATGTCGTTGGCAGAGATTGAAAAGGAAGTTGGTCGTTTGGGGCGTCTTGCTCGTGATGGAAAATTAGCGGTTTCTGATATGCAAGGTGGAACTTTTACCATTACTAACGGGGGGGTTTATGGATCATTAATGTCTACGCCGATTTTAAATGCACCACAATCTGGTATTTTGGGAATGCATGCGATTAAAGAGCGAGCAATGGTTGTGGAGGGACAAATCGTGATTCGCCCCATGATGTATCTAGCACTTTCTTATGATCATCGTATTGTAGATGGCCAAGAAGCTGTAACTTTCCTTGTGCGTGTTAAGGAAAGTTTAGAAGATCCGGAACGCCTTGTTCTTGATTTGTAAAAGTACAATTTTCGGGACGAAAGGAAGAACGGATGTCTTATGATGTGGTTGTGATTGGAGCGGGGCCGGGTGGTTATGTCGCAGCGATAAAAGCGGCGCAATTAGGGCTTAAAACAGCAATTATTGAAAAACGGGTAACATTAGGGGGGACATGTCTTAATGTTGGCTGTATTCCTTCTAAAGCATTGTTACATGCCTCAGAAGTGTTTGCTGAAACACAACATGGTTTTGAAACACTTGGTATTTCTATTGCAAAATCAAAGCTTAATCTTGAGCAGATGATGGCGCATAAAAAAGCTGTTGTGACAGCTAATACGAGTGGTGTCTCTTTTTTGATGAAAAAAAATAAAGTTGACACTTTTTTTGGTACAGCCAAAATTTTAAGTGTAGGTCATGTGGAAGTCGTTGCTCGGGATGGTAGTACACAAAAGATTGAAACAAAGAATATTGTGATTGCTACGGGTTCAGAGAGTTCAGGCATTCCGGGTGTGAATGTTGACGTTGATGAAAAGGTTGTCGTTTCTTCTACGGGAGCTCTTACTCTTGAAAAAGTACCAACACGTATGATTGTTGTGGGGGCTGGGGTTATTGGTTCAGAGCTTGGTTCAGTTTGGAGTCGTTTAGGTGCTAAGGTAACCATTATTGAATATCTTAATAAAGTTTTAGGATCAATGGATGGTGAAATTTCAAGGCAGTTCCAAAAAATAATGGAAAAACAGGGAATTGAGTATAAGACTAATGCAAAAGTAACAGCTATTACGCGATCTGCTTCAACGGCTCAGGTGAGTTTTGAAGCCGCTAAAGGTGGTGCTTCTGAAACTTTAGAGGCTGATGTTGTGCTCATTGCGACGGGACGTTCTCCATACACGGAAGGTCTTGGTTTGAGAGAGGCGGGTGTTCAGATAGATGAGCGTGGCTTTGTTGTTATCGATGCACAGTGGCAGACAAATATTCCAGGAATTTATGCGATTGGTGATGTTGTTAAAGGACCAATGTTGGCGCATAAGGCAGAGGAAGAGGGTATTGCTGTAGCGGAAATTTTAGCGGGTCAAAAGGGGCATGTTAATTTTGATGTCATTCCTAGTGTTGTCTATACACAACCGGAAATTGCTAGTGTAGGGAAGACAGAAGAAGAACTTAAAGCTGCTGGTATTGAATATAATGTTGGTAAATTTCCTTTCATGGCTAATGGTCGTGCACGTGCCATGCAAAGGAGTGATGGGTTTGTTAAAATCCTTGCTGATAAAAAAACAGATCGGGTGTTAGGGGGGCATATTCTTGGATTTGGTGCTGGTGAAATGATCCATGAAATTGCGGTTTTAATGGAATTTGGGGGAGCTTCAGAAGATTTGGGGCGTTGTTGCCATGCGCATCCTACTTTATCAGAAGCTGTACGAGAGGCTGCTTTAGCGACATTTGCTAAACCACTTCATATCTAGATGCGCTTTGAGCGTTCTATGATATGTCTCTTGAAAAAGCCTAAAAGATACTTTATCGGTGGTTTTATTGTTGTGTGTTTTGGAAAAAACCGCCCCTTATAAGGGCGGTTTCTCTGTATTTTTTGTTGGTGTATAAAGATTTATTTTTTCTTTGCCCTAAAAGACAATCTCTCAAACCGCATCAATTTGTAATAAGATTGATTTGTCTTAAGCAAATTTCCTTCTGTTGAGCATTGATGTAATGCATTGCTAGAGGTTTGAGGGATAAATTTTCTCTCCAATATTTCATTCAAAGATACATTTCTCCATTTGGTTGATGCAAAAAAATAGATGCCTTTTATATTTATAACAGTGTCTTATATAAAGAGACATCTCTTAAGGCACCCAAGCCCATTTCACGGCGGCGCCCGTGAATGGTATAGCGATAAAGCCATTGAGCACCGCCATCTTTACGCTTGTGAAGAAGCAAGCCAGCACCATCATTATATTTGCCAGCTCCCACTGTTGCGACAGCCCTTGGCACTTAAGACGATTATAAGAGCCATTTTTAGTCCTTTCTTATACAGTTTTTACCCACACGCCAGCCCCGCTTTTGACGTGCAAGCAAATGATTTTGATTGATGCAACATAAACAGATTTGAAATGAGAGAATCTTACGTTATTCGAGGGTCTCATTCAATATGAACAACGCTAAATTATCATTATAAATCAATATCTTGTATCACCGTTAAAAGACAATCTTTTATAGTGCTACAGATAAACTTAAAACTGTATTTTTTTCTCTTCTTGTTGCTCTCTTATCCAGGTGGAAAGCCCCATGCGATCGAGATATTTGAGAAAAGGTTGTGGTGGTAGTTCTTCTACGTTGACCATTGTTTTAACATCCCATTCACCAGTAGCAATAAGAAGGGCTGCTACTGCTGCTGGTACACCAGCGGTATAGGAAATGCCTTGTGCACCGGTTTCGTTAAAAGCTTGTTTGTGATCGGCTATATTATAGATAAACATTTCTCTTGGTTTGCCATCTTTTTCACCTTTAATAAGATCTCCAATACAGGTTTTTCCTGTGTAGTCTGATGCTAAAGAAGCTGGATCGGGTAAAACAGCTTTTACAACTTTTAAGGGGACAACTTCTTGACCTTCTGCCGTTTTAATAGGCTGTTCAGATAAAAGTCCAAGATTTTTCAAAACAGTAAAAACAGTAATGTAATGTTCACTAAATCCCATCCAGAAACGGACATTTTCTACATCGAGATTTTTGGATAATGAATGAATTTCATCATGTCCCGTCATATAGGCTTTTTGTTTGCCAACAATTGGGAGATCCCATTCATTACTGACTTCAAACATTTTATGGGAAACCCATTTTTTATTTTGCCAAGACCATACTTGTCCTGTAAATTCTCGAAAGTTAATTTCTGGATCAAAATTGGTGGCAAACCAACGTCCATGGGTGCCGGCATTAATATCAATAATATCAATATCGGTGATCTTATCAAAATAATTCTCACGCGCTAATGCTGCATAAGCATTCACAACGCCTGGATCAAAACCAGCACCTAGAATAGCAGTAATCCCAGCTTTTTCACATTCTTGACGCCGAGGCCATTCATAATTGCCATACCAAGGTGGTGTTTCGCAAATTTTCAGGGGGGCTTCGTGAATGGCAGTATCAATGTAAGCGCATTTGGTTTGGATACAAGCAGAAAGAACAGACATGTTAAGAAAGGCTGAACCCACATTGATGACAATTTTACATTTGGTCTTTTGGATCAGTTTTACAGTTTCTTCTATATTCATTGCATCGAGTTGGTGACTTTGAAGAACGCCTTGCTCTTTCATAGTGTTTTTTTCTTTAATAGAGGCAATGATGGCTTCACACTTTTTGAGGGTTCGTGAAGCAATATGAATTTCACCAAGAATATCGTTGTTTTGAGCACATTTGTGCGCAACAACCTGTGCAACACCTCCAGCACCAATAATGAGAATATTTTTCTTCATTGTAGGTTTATCTCCTTTTTAATACTGCTTGTTGTAGAATGTTTTTAATGGCTCTTTTTTATGAAAGACTTGTTTGATAATCATGATAATTAAATTGACGTTGAAGTGTTAGTGTACCATCAAATTCTTTGATAACAATGGCAGGCATTGCAACGCCATTAAACCAGTTTTTCTTGACCATTGTATAACCGGCTGCATCCTGAAAAGACAGTCTGTCACCTATTTTAAGAGGTTCTGGAAACTGAAATGTTCCAAAAATATCACCAGCAAGACAAGATTTTCCGCATATCATAATTTCGTACGGTCCTTGATTTGGTTCTAATTTGGCGTTCTCACGATAAATGAGAAGATCAAGCATATGCGCTTCAATGGAGCTATCAACGATAGCAAGTTTTTTTTCATTATACAATGTATCAAGAACACTTACTTCTAGTGTGGTGCTTTTTGTTATAGCAGCTTCTCCTGGTTCTAGAAAAATGGTAACACCATAGTTTTTTGAAAAATCTTTTAAACGTTTTGCGAAAGTTTCTAAAGGATAATTTTCAGCCGTAAAGTGAATTCCACCGCCAAGGCTAATCCAATCAACTGCAACAAAAAGTTCTGCAAATTTTTCTTCCATGTGACTGAGCATTTGATTGAAAAGATTGAAATCAGCATTTTCGCAATTGTTGTGAATCATGAGGCCATTTATGAGTGGTAGAACTTCTTTTATAGCATTTTGATTGATTTCTCCTAAACGACTAAAAGGGCGGGAGGGGTTGGCAAGATCAAAATTGGATGCACTGATTCCTGGATTTAACCTTAAACCTCGTTGAAGAGTTTTTGTTGCATCAGAAAAACGTTGAAGTTGTTGGATGGAATTAAAAATAATTTTGTCTGCATAGCTACAGACTTCATTAATTTCATGATCTGCCCAAGCAACCGAATAAGCATGAGTTTCTTTACCAAATTTTTCTCTTCCCAAACGCAGTTCATATAGGGATGATGACGTAGTTCCATCCATAAATTCAGACATGACATCAAAAACACTCCATGTGGCAAAACATTTCAAAGCAAGCAAAATTTTTGCTCCAGATATGCTGCGTAAGCGATCGATAACTTCCATATTTTTGATGAGCTTAGATTTATCTATAAGATAATAGGGGGTTTTTATCATTGCTTATCCATTCTCTTTTGAAGGATCTTATTCTTGAGATCAACGTTTAGTACAAAGAACAACAGAATGTCTCTAGAAAAAACAGTTTTAAAAAAAGAATCTGTTTCTGTCTAGCGGTAGAAAGGCTTTCTGTAACTGCGTTTTGTTTTTGTAGTTTGAGATTCGCATTATGTGTATGAAAAAAAAATTGTATTATGCTTTCGCTCTTGTACTTATGGGCAGTTTTTTCCTTATAACAACCAATATTGTTAATTTGGTGCAAGATAAGAGCGATGTTGAAGCCAAACTGGTGTCTTCAGACTTTGTTAACGAGAGTTCGGTGCCTTTGATTTTGACAGGGCGTAGAGAACTGAATGGTTTTAAGGGATATCATAATTATCGGCGTGGTTATGTTAAGTATAGAGATAATTGGTGGTATCCTGAAGCAGCTTTCGCTGCGTTACCACATTCAGAAACGAAACATGTGCCATTAAAAACTGTCTTAGAGGACAAAAGGGTATTTTTAATTTCTTCTTTGGAGAAAAAACAACCATGGATGCCTAAAAAACACGTGGAATCTTGTCGGGCGCGTTATCGTTCTTATAATAAAAACGATAATAGTTATCAGCCTTTCCATGGTCCTCGTAAGCAGTGTCTTTCGCGTTTTTTTAAGTGAAAATTATTAAATAGAGAAAAATTTCTCTCAAGCCTTGTCGTGCTCATTCTCGTTCTTAAAATAAAGAGGGGTGTGTATGCAGTGTCTGCTTTTTTTATGTAACAGTTGTTTTTTAAAAATTTTAACCACTTTTAAGTTTTATTAAATCTTATTATCGTTAAGTGTGTGATAAGGGGGGTGATAAGGTAAATTTTTATTTTGTCGATGACAAAATATTGAAGGATGATATGGAGTTTTAAGAATGACAACACGGGAAGCAATGTTGATGTTGCTCGTTTTGCTTCCCTTTGGTGGAAGTGCTGTCATCAGTTTGTTTCGTTCGACAGCAAAAAATAATGAAGCATGGTTTGCTGGGGTTGTTGCACTTTTCAGTCTTTTTTTTACAGTTATACTTTATCCATCGGTGCATGGAAATCGCGTGGTACGTTTAGATATTTCATGGCTTCCAGAATGGGATGTTAATTTGATCTTCCGTATGGATGGTCTGGCGTGGCTTTTTTGTTTGCTCATTACAGGAATTGGACTTCTTGTTGTTGTCTATGCGCGTTATTACCTGGATCAGGCGGACTCTGTACCGCGTTTTTTTTCTTTTTTTCTGGCCTTTATGGGATCAATGACAGGGATAGTCTTATCTGGCAATCTCGTTTTTTTGGTTATTTTTTGGGAACTCACCAGTATTTTTTCTTTTTTGTTGATCGGTTATTGGTACCATAATGCAAGTGCGCGTGAGGGAGCACGCATGGCTTTAACAATCACAGGTTTTGGTGGTTTTGCTCTTTTTATTGGTGTTTTATTGATTGGTCATATTGTTGGTAGTTTTGATTTGGATAAGGTGTTGCATTCTGGGGAGATGATCCGATCAAGTGTGCTTTATAATCCTGTCCTTATTTGTATTTTATTGGGAGGATTAACAAAAAGTGCACAGTTTCCTTTTCATTTTTGGTTACCTGGTGCGATGGCTGCTCCAACACCGGTATCGGCTTATTTACATTCGGCAACAATGGTAAAAGCAGGGTTGTTTTTGCTTGTTCGTTTATGGCCTGTGCTCTCTGGAACGGAAACTTGGTTTTGGTTGGTAGGCTTTTCAGGACTGTCAACCTTGCTGCTTGGTGCTTATTTTTCCATGTTCCAGCAAGATTTAAAAGGGTTACTTGCTTACTCAACGATTAGTCATCTTGGATTGATTACCACACTTTTAAGCCTTGGTAGTTCGCTTGCATGTGTTGCGGCAATCTTTCATATGGCTAATCATGCTACTTTTAAAGCTTCTTTATTTATGGCTGCTGGCATTATTGATCATGAGACCGGAACACGTGATATGCGTAAGTTGACAGGTCTTTATCGTACTATGCCTATTACAGCAACTCTTGCTTTGGTCGCGAGTGCGGCGATGGCTGGAGTTCCTTTGTTAAATGGCTTTTTGTCGAAGGAAATGTTTTTTGCTGAAGCGGTTGAAATGCATATGGACTCATGGCTCGATTGGATTGCACCATATGTGGCAACGCTCGCTAGTCTGTTTAGTGTGACTTATTCTATACGTTTTATTCATGGTGTTTTTTTAGGGGCAAAACCTATTAATTTACCTAAAACCCCGCATGAACCACCGCATTTTATGCGTTTACCTATGGAACTTTTGGTGTTTATTTGTTTGGCAGTTGGTATTTTTCCTAATTTAACAATAGGACCTATTTTGGATAATGCTGTTGTCTCTGTTTTAGGATCCATGACAATTCCTTATAGTTTGGCTGTTTGGCACGGGCTTAATACGCCATTAATGATGAGTTTTGTGGCTTTATCAGGAGGCGGATTGCTTTATGTCTTCGGGCATCGTTATTTTTTATCTTGTGATGATGGTCCTCCTTTTTTTCGTCATTTGAAAGGAACACGCATTTTTGAACGCGTTCTGGTGATTATTTCTTGGAAATGGGCACGGGCGCTGGAAGCAGTTTTGTCGACACGTCGTTTGCAAATGCAATTACATTGGATTTTTTTGCTGTGTTTTGCATTTGTTGGTCTTTTGCTTTGGTACGACGGTTTTATTTCAGCGGGATCGTTACCGCTTTTTCCGCTTGATATTCCTTTTCTTGCTGTTTGGCTGGTAGGTGGATCCTGTGCTCTTTTGGTTGCTTGGCAAGCAAAATTTCATCGCCTTGCATCACTTATGCTGTTGAGTGGAGCTGGTTTGATGACTTGTGCAACCTTTTTGTGGCTCTCCGCACCCGATTTAGCAATAACACAATTGGTTGTTGAGGTGGTGACAACCGTTTTATTATTGCTTGGCTTGCGGTGGTTGCCTAAGCGTTTATATAATCCTGATCCAAACCATGTTTGTTTTTATGTGCGTTTTCGTCGTGTTCGTGATTTCATTATAGCTGTTATGGGAGGTGTTGGTGTTGCATGGCTTTCTTTTGCAATGATGACACGTCCTCAGGGGGCAACTGTTGCTGATTTTTTTCTAACGAATGCTTATAGTGGTGCTGGTGGTCGCAATGTTGTGAATGTGTTGTTGGTTGATTTCCGTGGTTTTGATACCATGGGAGAAGTTGTCGTCTTAGGTGTTGTTTCACTCACGGTTTTTGCTCTTTTACGACGCTTTCGTCCTGCTCCTGAAAGTATTGATGCGCCTTTTCAACAACGTGTTCAGAAAGCTTTTGATATGGAACAGCCTGATAGGGATGTGGGGGATAGCGTCTTGAACTATCTTGTTGTTCCTGCTGTTATTATGGGATGGCTCTTTTCGGTTATTATCGCTTTTTCTGTCTATTTATTTATGCGCGGGCATGATCTTCCAGGCGGGGGATTTGTTGGTGGTGTGACTTTAGCGATAGGCTTTATTTTGCAATATCTTGCCCGTGATATTCGTTGGGTGGAAAGCCATTTGAAGGTTTTGCCATTACGCTGGATGGGCTTTGGTTTGTTGTTATCAGTCTTGACGGGAGTGGGAGCTTGGTTTTTTGGAACTCCTTTTTTAACCTCTTTTTTCCAATATACGCATCTGCCACTGATTGGAAAGATTCCTATGGCTTCTGCTTTTTTATTTGATCTTGGTGTGTTTTCTCTTGTTTTGGGGGCAACAGTTCTCATTTTAATTGCACTGGCACACCAGTCTATTCGTAGTTATCGAATCGGTAAGAAACCTCTTTTGAAAGAGAAGGAAAATTAATGGAAATTGTTCTTTCTTTGGCTATAGGTGTTCTTGTTGGATCAGGCATTTGGCTCATTTTACGTCCACGAACTTTCCAAGTCATTCTTGGTTTGTCTTTGATCTCCTATGGAGTCAATCTTTTTATGTTTTCAATGAGTAGACCGCGTAGCAATGCTGCGCCGATTGTTGATCCTACTAAAGTGATTAATCCAGAAAATTACGTTGATCCTCTTCCACAGGCGTTAGTTTTAACAGCAATTGTGATTGGTTTTGCAACGACAGCTCTCTTTTTGGTTATCCTTCTTGTTTCACGCGGATTAACAGGTTCAGATCACGTGGATGGACGTGAGGTGCAATGATGGAAGAATACCAGCGCCATCTTCTCATTTTGCCTATTGTTTTACCATTAATCACTGGAGCTCTCCTGCTTTTTTATGATGAACGCCGTGCAAAACTTAAGTCATTCATAAGTCTGTTTTCTGCTGGATTGTTGGTTATTATCGCCATTTTATTGGTTATGCGTATTCTTGAAGTTGCACCAGCTGCAGAGGTTTATCGTCTTGGCAATTGGCCTTCTCCTTTTGGAATTATTTTGGTCCTTGATCGCTTAAGCGCTATGATGCTTGTACTTTCCAGCTTGTTAATGGTTGCTGCATTGGTTTTTGCACGGGCGCATTGGTATAAAGCTGGTCCTCATTTTCAGTCATTGATGCAGTTTTTCATGGTTGGAATAAATGGTGCTTTTTTAACAGGGGATTTGTTCAATTTATTTGTGTTTTTTGAAGTGATGTTAACCGCTTCTTATGGGCTTGCCTTGCACGGTTCTGGTCAATTACGTGTGCGTGCTGGATTGCATTATGTGGTGATTAATCTTGTTGCTTCGTTGTTGTTTCTCGTTGGTACGGCACTCATTTATGGAGTCGTTGGTACCTTGAATATGGCTGATTTGGCTGTAAAAATAAAACATATAGCTTCTGCGGATATTGTTCTCTTTGAAATAGGTGCTGCACTTTTGGGGATCGCTTTTTTACTCAAAGCAGGGATGTGGCCACTTAATTTTTGGTTGATACCAACTTATAGTGCAGCAGCAGCACCCGTTGGGGCTTCTTTTGCTCTTTTGAGCAAGGTGGGTATTTATATTATTTTACGTCTGACATTGTTATGGTTTGGTCCTGAAAGTGGATATTTTAGCTATTTTGGTCACATGATTTTGTTTTACGGTGGGTTGATTACTATAGCTTTTGGTTTTATTGGAATTTTGGCTAGTCAAATTTTGGTACGTTTGGCAGCTTATAGCGTTCTTGTCTCTTCTGGTACATTGTTGAGTGCAATTGGGATTGGTCATGCAGCACTGACAGCAGGCGCACTCTTTTATATCGTTTCTTCAACTTTAGCTCTTGGTGCTTTTTTTCTTTTGGTGGAACTTGTTGAACGCTGTCAGGATGTAGCGGCGAATGTTTTGACTGTTACAATGGAAGTTTATGGAGACGATGAAGAGGAGGAAGAAGATGAAGTTGGTACCTATTTACCAGTAACTTTAGCGATTCTCGGGGGATGTTTTTGTATCTGTGCCCTCTTAATTATTGGGTTGCCGCCTTTTTCTGGTTTCGTGGCTAAATTTATGATGTTTATGGCAATTTTAAACCATACTAAGGGAGATTTATCTGTTTTCCTACCGGCTTACCAAGATTGGCTGTTTGTGATTTTTGTCTCCCTATCTGGTTTTGCAACTTTAATTGCTCTCACAAGAATGGGTACTCGAACTTTTTGGGTTTCTCTTGAAGGGAGAATTCCGCGTGTGCAGGTGATTGAATTTGCACCTATTGCTGCTCTGCTGGCTTTGTGCTTTCTCATAACAATTTTAGCTGCTCCTGTTAGCCATTATATGTCTGAAACAGCTAAAGCTCTATATAATCCTCAAAACTATATTGGAAGCGTTTTAGAAGATTTTTCTTTTGAGAATGGGGAGATCAATCAATGAATTATTTTTGTTCTTTCCCTCTTTTCAGTACGGCAATCGTTTTTATGTGGTTGACCTTAAATGGTTTTAGTTTAGGTCAATTACTTTTAGGGATTATCGTTGCTTTGTTTAGTGGTTGGATGATGCGGTTTCTTGAGCCGGAAAAAATCACCGTTAAAAGTTGGCGTGCAGTTTTTCGTTTAATTTTTCGCGTGTTTATCGATTCTATTATTTCAAATGTTTCTGTGGCTTGCTTTGTTTTGACAAAAAGATCTCAAAAGCAGCACTCTGATTTTATTGTGGTGCCCCTTTTGCTCGAAAGTCGTACTGCTTTGGCAGTTTTAGCATGTATTCTCTCTGTTACTCCAGGAACCGTTTGGATTGCTTATAATAGAAAAAATAGTGAGCTTTTACTCCATGTTTTAGACTTTAAAAATGGATATAATTATCAACAGTCGATTAAACAACGCTATGAGCAATTGCTTTTGGAGATTTTCTCATGAGTATGATGATTCTTTATTGGGGGATTTTTCTGTCGCAGTTTTTTTTAAGTTTGGCAATGATTTTTGCGCTATTTCGATTAATTCGTGGTCCACGGGCGCAGGACCGCATCGTGGGATTGGATGCTCTTTATGTAATAACTATTCTTTTGTTTCTTACATTTGATCTTCGATCAGGAACAACTATTTATTTTGTAGCACCTCTCATTATTGGATTGTTAGGTCCTGTATCAAGTATTGCTTTGGCAAAATTTCTCATGCGGGGAGAAATTATTGAATGAAAGATGATATCTCACTTGTGGTTGCTGTTGCTATTACAGTTTTTTTAGTATTGGGGTCTGGTCTCACATTGATTGGAACAATAGGATTGGTGCGTCTTTCCAGTTTTTATAAGCGTTTGCATATGCTTTCACTCAGTACAAGTTGGGGAGCTGGAAGTATTCTTATCGCATCGTTTCTTTATTCTATTTTTGTGGATCACCATTTTGTCTTTCATGAAATATTATTGATGATTTTTTTACTTGTAACGATACCAGTGGCTTCTATGCTGGTATCACAGGCGGCAGCTTACCGACATCATTCAGAAAATACATCAGAAAAACCGCTGGCTCTTTTATCACATCAGACGACAGAACAACCGCCTACATTAGAAGAAATGTTATGCGATGAGAACCAGCGCGATTCTTGATATCAAGTGTCTTTTTTATTTTATTGCGCGCTTTGTTCTTCTATACAACGAATAGGATTTTCTTCTTTTGGATCATTGATGAGATCATAAAATAAAGCCTCATTTTTCGTTGTCCACCATACATATTGTCCGCTTACATATTTTGCTCCAGAAGCAGCAATAACATTGGAACCAACAATACGCTTTCCTTTCCATTTGAAATCAACAAGCGCAATATCACCAGCAGTGTAATAGGTTGCTTCAATAGATTCTTTATTCTTTCTCATATCGCATTGATAGGTAGCAATTTCTGTTGTTGGTGCTGGATCATCTGGGACCTCAATGACTAAAGAACCTGCCAAGGCATTGATTGAACTGCAGAATAATAGACTTAAAGCGGCACAAGACCGTAGCTTAGAAGAAGTTTTTTTCATAATATTCCTTTCATTCTTTAGAATAATAATGTTGATTCATCTTTACAAAGGATAGGTTTTTTCTGTTCTGGATCATCCACGAGATCATAAAGTGTGATTTCTTTGTTCTTTTCCCACCAGATATACTGGGTCCCCGCATATTTTACTCCAGAAGTAGCGATAACATTAGCAGCAATAACGCGATCACCTTTCCATTTGAAATCAACCAACGAAATATTTTCAGCGTTGTGATAGGTTGCTTCAACGCGTTCTTTACTTATTCCTGTATCACATTGATAGGTTATTTTTTGTGTTGTTGGCTCTGGATTATCTGGTATCTCAAGGATTATAGAGCCAGCAAAGACATTGCTTGAGCTAAAAAGTGATAAACTTGAAGCGGCCAAAAATCCTAAAATATGTAGAGTTTTTTTCATAATGCTTCCCTATATTGCACGACAGAATAATTTGATTGATACAATGGTGTCCACGGCAGGATTCGAACCTGCGACCCCAGGATTCATACCACTTCGATTTTCACCGCCAGCGTTAAAAGCTGTTTGTGGTCTGGACTGTCTCTTCACCATAAAGCTTATGCCTTTTAGGTGCTGCCCGTTCAGTCTCTACACCTTCCTCTCCTTATAACAGAGAGGCTTGGCTCGGGATTGGCATATGGTTTCCCATGAAGCTTTCCCCGAATTTGAGCAGATCCACTTTGAGGATTTCTCCTCAAGGCGCCCAATTTCTTTAGGAATCCTGTGCTCTATCCTACTGAGCTACGCAGACATCATCATATCTCTTTCTTTAATAGAAGTATAAAAACGAATCAATTATATTCAATATGAATTAACGAATTTCCGTTAATTTTTGTTCCAAAAAGGCTAAAACTGCATTTGATGGAACATTTTTTGCAATAAATGATTGTCCAAGTCCGCGTGTTAAGATGAACGTTAAGTTGTTTTGCGAAACCTTTTTATCTTGAGCAATGAAAGTCATCAGTGTTTCGGCATCTGGGAGTGTACCTGCGATATCTTTTAGTTGTGTAGGCAATCCTACAGCTTTAAAATGGGTTTCAATGCGCTGTGTGAGTGTGGTATCTATTAAATTCAGTTGTGCGGAAAATTGGTGGGCTAGAATCATACCAATTGATACAGCTTCACCATGGATTAAACGGTTTGAGTCATAAGTGGTTGCTGTTTCAAGCATGTGTCCAAATGTATGACCAAGATTTAGGAGTGCACGTTCTCCCGTTTCATATTCATCACGTGCTACAATGTCCGCTTTAAATTGGCATGAGCGGACAATGGCTTCTATTCGCATAGAGCCATTGGAGAAAACTTTTTGTCCATTTTTTTCAAGCCATACAAAGAAATCAGGCTGGTTAATAAGACCATATTTGACCATTTCCGCATAACCAGCGCGAAATTGACGCGGTGGCAATGTATCAAGGATACAAGTGTCAGCAATAACGCATTGCGGTTGATAAAAAGTGCCAATAAGATTTTTACCATATTGGCTATTAATACCTGTTTTTCCTCCCACAGAGGAGTCAATTTGTGCAAGTAGTGTTGTGGGTATTTGAATGAAGTTCATACCGCGGCGGATAACACTTGCGGAAAATCCTGCCAAGTCGCCAATGACACCACCACCAAAAGCAATAACGCAGTCACCTCTCTCTAGACGTGCAGCAAGAATTTTATCAATGACGCTTTGTAGGGTGGAAAAGCATTTTGATTGTTCTCCTGCTTCTACAACGATGGGAACAGTATGAATTTTATTTTTTGTTAATTCTTTCTGTAATGTCTCTAAATGGAGGGATGCAACATTTGTATCTGTAACAATTGCCAAACGTGTTGGATGAGAATCTGTTTGGTGGAGAGAATGTTTAATCTGCAAAGCTGCTTGTGTAATGAGATTTGGTCCAATGATAATATCGTAACAATGTTTGTCCAGCTTAACAGTAACGGTTTTGGTGTGCATGCTTTTTGTTCCTATGGTCATTTTCTTCTATCGAGGTAGTGCTGTACAGATCGTATAACATTTTTTGCGACGGTAAGACGGCTTTCTGTATGCGTGTTAATTGTTAAGTTTGCCTTTGCATAAATAGGATAACGCTGTTCCATGAGCTTTTGCATGGTTTCTTTAGGGTTTGTTGTTTGGAGAAGTGGTCGCGTTTTGCGCTTTGAGACACGTTGCATGAGGATATCAAGGTCGGCTTTGAGCCAGATAGATATACCATTTTGGTGAATAGCTTTTCGGATGTCTTGATTTATGTAGGCACCACCACCGGTTGCTAAAACAAGAGGACTTTTTTTGATGAGATTGAGAATAACACGCTGTTCAAGAGCACGGAATTCTGATTCACCATAAATTTTAAAGAGTTCGGTAATGGTCATTTTTGAAGCTTTTTCGATTTCCTGATCAGAATCATAAAAGGGCAAACGAAGCATGGTGGCAACGCGTTTGCCGATGACTGATTTACCTGCACCCATCAGACCAACAAAGACAAGAGCGCGTTTATCAAGGGATGATAAGAGCTGGCTCTTTATCTGTGTCATCGGAATATGTTTTGATCGATTATTGTCCATAATTTATTTCGGCATTTATCTATATTAAAGTCAATTCCTGTTAATCTTTGTAAGGCATAATTCAATGGACGGAATGGTTCTGGAGAGAGTTTATTGTCTTATGCCAACATTGACCAGATTTTTAATGATTCTTTTTATTTCCTTTGTTATTCTTTTTAGTATCATGGTTGCTCTTGTTGTGTTTGTTAAACCCGTAACTGTGGATATGTATGTTGATGTCCCTTTGGATTCATTAAATCTTTCTTCAAAAGGGGATCAAGGAAATGAAAAGTGATATTGTAATAGACCGTTTTCTTGAAATGATGAGTGCTGAACGAGGCGCTTGTGACCATACACTTGCGGCTTATCAACATGATTTGCAGTGGGCAGAGGGCGTATTGTCTTCACACTCTGTATCACTTTTTTCAGCGCAAAAAGAAGATTTAATTGGCCTTTTATCACTTATGCACACTCTTGGTTGTGCAGCGTCTTCACAGGCGCGTCGTTTATCGACTTTGCGTCAATTTTATCAATTTCTTTATGCTGAAGGATTGAGAGAAGATGATCCTTCCCATGATATTGATGCACCTCGTCAGGGGCGCTCTTTGCCAAAAATCATCAGTGAAGATATGGTAACGAAATTGCTTGATTTGGCACAAGAGGAGGTTGTCCAAGCAAATGAGGGGTCAAAAAATTATTGGCGCGCATTGCGTCTTCAGTTGTTGATTGAAATGCTTTATGCAACAGGATTGCGTATTAGTGAATTGGTGAGTCTTCCAGTACAGGCTATCCGAGGGAAAGGATACAGTTTTTTGGTTCGTGGTAAGGGTAAAAAAGAACGAATGGTGCTGTTATCAAAAAAAGCTTGCCAAGTTCTTTCGCAGTGGTTGGAATTGCGTGATCAGGGAAAAGATGCAAAAAGCCCTTATCTTTTTCCTGCCCATTCACAGACAGGGTATATTGCTCGACAAGTTGTGGCACGGGAGTTGAAAAGTCTTGCTAAAAGAGCAGGAGTAAAAAGTGATGACTTTTCTCCCCATGTGTTGCGTCATGCTTTTGCTAGTCATCTCTTGCAAAATGGTGCTGATTTGCGTGCTGTTCAACATTTGTTAGGTCATTCTGATATTGCGACTACTCAGATTTATACCCATGTATTGGAAGCAGGGCTTTATCGTCTCGTTAATGAGCATCATCCTCTTGCTGATGAGCAGAAGGCTCAACAAGAATAAGGTGATGTTTTTGAAAAATACTTTATAAAATGGATTATAAGTGTATAAGTGACACCAGATAAGTTGGGTAGAATGTATAATTATCTTGATTTTGAAAAACCAGTTGCTGATCTCGATGGAAAAATTCTTGAATTAAAACAGATTTCTCAAGAAGAAGGCAGTCTTGATATGAGTGATGAGATCGCACGCCTTGAAGTGCGTTCTCAAACGGCATTGCGCGATATTTATAAAAAGTTATCGCCATGGCAAAAAACACAAGTGGCGCGCCATCCTGATCGTCCCCATTTTATGGATTATTCTGCGCGTTTGCTAAGCGATGTGACACCTTTGGCAGGAGACCGAAAATTTGCTGAAGATGAGGCTATACAAGCAGGATTTGCACGCTTTAGGGGAGAGGCAGTTGCTTATATAGGTCAAGAGAAAGGTCATGATACGCAAACACGTTTGCGCTATAATTTCGGTTCTGCTCGTCCAGAAGGTTATCGCAAAGCCGTACGTATTATGGAAATGGCTGACCGTTTTGGTTTGCCACTCCTGACTTTTGTTGATACGGCAGGTGCTTATCCTGGTGTGAGCGCTGAAGAACGCGGTCAAGCAGAAGCAATTGCTCAATCAACAGCAGCAACTTTACGCCTAAAAGTTCCGGTTGTTTCGGTCGTTATTGGTGAAGGTGGTTCAGGGGGAGCGATAGCAATTGCTGCTGCTAACAAAGTTTATATGTTAGAACATGCCATTTATTCTGTTATTTCTCCAGAAGGCGCTGCTTCTATTTTATGGCGCGATTCAACCCGTGCAAAAGATGCTGCAATGAATATGCGTATTACTGCTCAAGATTTATATCGGTTAAAGATTATTGATGGCATTATTCCTGAGCCTTTAGGAGGAGCACATCGAGGTAAAGAAGTCGTGATTGATGAAACAGGCGCGGTTATTGCAGAGGCTTTAAAGGAGATGGCTGGAAAAGATGGTGAAGCTCTTAAACAAGAGCGTTGGGAAAAATATCTTCAGATTGGTCGATCTTTAACATAAGTTATTTTTTATGAGGGGATGGATTGGAGTTGTATTCGATGATATTCAACAGATTCCTCGCAGTGTGTGTGTTGTTTGCAATGGGAATATTGATGGCATGCGAAGGAAGATTGCCAGCTTCTATTCGCGCTAAAGTTGAACAGCCTCTTCCCCAAGAAATTCAAAATAGAATGGTTTTGTATGATATCGATCCTTATGCACCAATAATGATGCGTTTTTTTAAGGAAGAAAATCTTGCTGAAATTTGGAAGCAGTCTCGTTCAGGGACTTTTATATTGATGGCGCGTTACGGTATTTGTAAGTGGTCTGGTCAGCTTGGACCTAAATATAAGGAAGGGGACCTTCAAACACCGGAAGGTTTTTATACCATTAGTGCAAGTCAAATGAATCCTTATTCGAAATATTACCTTTCTTTTAATATAGGATTTCCCAATCTCTATGATCAAGCCCATGGACGAACAGGAAGCAATCTGATGGTACATGGTTCTTGCTTTTCTGCCGGTTGCTATTCTATGAGTGATAAGAATATGGCACAGATTTATGCCTTTGCACGGGATGCTTTTAGAGGTGGACAAAGAGAATTTCAGTTGCAGGCTTTTCCTTTCCGCATGACCGATGCTAATATGGCGCGCCATAAATCTGATCCTCATTATCAATTTTGGCTTATGCTGAAGGAAGGGTATGATTTTTTTGAAGAAAATCGTACTCCCCCAACGGTTGAGGTTTATGAAAAGCGTTACGTTTTCAATCGTGGACTTAATAAAACTTCAAGTGTTCTAGCGCCCTGAGTGTCATCGTCTCGTAAAATAGGGATTTTTCCAAAGAGGCAAAAAGATCTCTTTGCTTCTTTGGAATGCTTTATTTCTTGTATCACTAAGACTGTAAAATATTGTTTTTCAGTACGGTGATATAAGGTGTGTTCACGCATATTAAAAATATCCTATCATGTATGAGATTGTTTTTTTACATAAACCAAGGGAAACGTTATGTGTTTTAAGCGGAATATGTGGGGCAAGGCTTTTTCGCTAAACTTGTGAAATGAATCGCATAAGTGATTGGCAGGGGGAATTCAAGATAAAGAGATTAGATTTATCATAATTCATTGTCTTGCAACTTAAATGAGAGATCCTGATACTATAAGATTCTTTTATTTCAGATTCCTCTCATGTTGAATCACTCAAAATTATTTTCTCATCTATTATAAGTTATTATAAGTGGGGTTGGCATGTGGATAAAAACATTTGAAGATGGAGAATAAATTCTTCTTATAAACTCTCTTAAATGCAAGGATGGTTATAGCAGTATGGATTGAAAAAGTATGCCGATGCCAGTTTGCATTTTCATGCAGATAAAGATGGTGGTGCACAATTGATTTACCTTTATGCCATTCACAGCATTACAGGAAGTGCCTGCGGAATCGGCTTGAGACATTGAAACACGTGCTTTTTAAAAAAGCGCGTGAATTGTCCATACAATAATGTTCTATTTACATGGACCTGATATTATTAAGATACCACCACTTTTAAGAGAAACGGGACTCTCATAAGTGCTTAGGCATCGCTCTCTGATTTAAACGTTTTCCCTCCGCTAAAAGTGTGATCACTAAGCGCTATTGCGGTTTTCTCTGTATTTTCCTTTCTCACACAAGCAAAGAGGTGACTTTCTACACCGAGCTCTCTTCGCTTTAAGATACTTCTAGATGTTGCTTTTAAAATATAAAGGCAAGTTAAAAACGTAAAAATTCAAGGTGTATTTTTTCTTAAAAAGTTAATACGTTGATTTATCATGATAAATTAATATTTTTTAACTTTAATAACTCAAAATACCGTAAGTTTCTCTGACCTTAAATCCTCTTATATTGAATCAATTGAAATTGCCTGCTTGCATGTTATACATGGAGGTGATGTGTGGCTAAAAATACTTTAAAAAATGCTCTCAAGTGTCAAGAGCTGTTGCCACATTGGGAGCTGGCAAATAAGATGATGATGCGGTCTTGCATCTTTATACGCGTAAAGATGGTGGTGCATAATGTATTTACCATTATACCATCTATGGATTCTGCCGTGAAATGCGCATTGGGTGGGTTGAGGAATATTCCTTGAAAACAAGCGCGTGAATAAGCAACGTAGTGGTGTTTTGTGGCGTTCCCCTTTTTTGTGAGAGGCATGTTTCCATAAATAGAAAAACCAATCTGATTATGGATTGATAAGGAGCAAAAATTTTCGTCTTTGATGAGAAAGAGATCAAATGATATATGTTAGCGCTTGTAGTACAATGTAAGAGGGCTTTTTTGAAAGGCGCCTCTATTCTTCCTTAAAGATGGTAGTAAAGATTAAAATTTCATGCCTGGAATAATGAGGGGATTATCCATTATAGCAGTTTTGTCCGCATTATCTATTGCTGGCTTGTTAAAAAAGGCATTGAAGAGTTTTTCTATTGCTTCTTTTTCAACATCATCGGCAATGATGACAAAACGTGTTTGTATTGTTCCTTTAGGCCATTCTGGAAGTCTTATTGGTGGGTGAAAAAATGTCTGTATACCGTGTAAAACAAGTGGGCGGTGTGGGTCGTCACGCAAGGCGATAATTGCTTTAATACGTAGTATTTTTGCGCCATAAAGGTCGTTTAGGAGATCTAGAAAACTATGAAGAGCAGTATAATCTATAGGCTCTTTACAGTCTAATGACAAAGCTTGGATGTTTGAGTGGTGCGTATGATCATGGGAAGTAAGGGTGTGTCCTTGTTGAAGTTGTGCATTTTCTACTTTTTCATCCCATAATGTTTTGCTTATTAATGCATTTAAACAGCACTCATCAGAGTGGACATCAATAATTTGTGCCGTAGGGTTCATTATTTTGAGTGTCTTAAGCAGTGTATTTGAAAGCAGTTTTGGATTGGTAAGGTCTGTTTTGGTGAGGATAATTTTGTCAGCAAGTGCTAATTGTTTGTGTATTTCGGGATAGCGTTTGAATATGGAAAGTGTGTTTAAGGTATCAAATGTTGCAAGAACAGTTTCAATCGATAATGTTTGCATTAACGATGGGTGGCTTAAAAGAGCTTGTAAAATAGGTGCTGGATCAGCCATCCCTGTTGTTTCAATGATAATGCGATTGAGTTGCTTAAGATTGCCCGTTTGAACGCGATTGACTAAATCGGTTAATGTATCGATAAGATCACTGCGCAAATTGCAGCATAAGCAACCATTGGCAAGTTCAATAATTCCTTCTGTCGTTTTTTCAACGAGAAGATGGTCAATGCTTACTTCACCAAATTCATTGATGATTACAGCACAATCAGCCAAAAGAGGATTGCGTAGCATTTTGTTGAGCAAAGTTGTTTTGCCAGAGCCTAAAAAGCCGGTAATAAGCGTGAGGGGAATGCGCTTTATTTTCATGTTTATCATCGACCGTAGTTTGCGGCTTTTTTTATAGAGTTTTTTGCTGGTTTTTTATGCGGAATGTAAAGTTTTTTTAGCGATTTTACTGTGATTGTAGGTTCCTGAGGCGCACTAATGAGTCGTACTTGTAGAGGAAGTACGAAGGGGGGTGGATCAGTAATAAAAGGTGAAGAAAAGATAATTTTTCCTTGAGCGTCATAAGAATTCGCATGCATTTTTATGGCTTCGGGAGTGCACATTTGTTGTTTCATATCGCTTACTTGTGTTCTCTTTGTACCATAGGGTTTTAGCGTTGTCAGTGTTAATTGGGGCGTTCCTTTATGTAAAAAACCTGTTTCGAGTAGTTGTGCGGCATTTTCTTCTCTTTCACTTACATTGTTTGCTCCTAAAATAACCGCAATAATTGTGCGGTTATTGCGGGTGGCGGAGGCAACAAGATTAAAACCAGAGGCACAAATGAAGCCTGTTTTCATGCCATCTATGCCATTAAAACGTCCAATGAGGTTGTTTGAATTGGGTTGGATTTTTCGTTTGTTACCAAAATCAATGGCAGGAATAGAAAAATAATGAGCATATTGAGGAAATTCACGACGAATTTGAATCGCTAAAAGAGCAATATCACGTGCGGTGGAGTAATTTTGTGGGTCTGGTAATCCACTTGCATTGGCAAAATGTGTACCAAACATTTTTAAACGTTGGGCTTCAGCATTCATTTTTTGTACAAAAGCTTCTTGTGAACCGGCAACCGCTTCACTCATGGCAATGGCTAGATCATTGGTAGAAGTCGTCAAAGTAATGGTTAAAGCTGTGTCAAAGGTAAGGACAGAACCAGCTTTATAGCCTGAACGATGTGCTGGAGCTTTTGCTGCATATTGGCTAATAGTAATCTGTTTTTTGGGCGAAATTTCCCCTGCACTCATGGCGCGGAAAATGACATAGGCGGTCATTAATTTTGTTAAGGAGGCTGGATACCAACGCTCAAAAGCTTGATTGTGCGCTAAAATACGCCCCGTTGTAACATCAACAGATATAAAGGGCTGAGACAGAGCAAGAGTACTTGTTAAGCTCAAAATGAAAGATAAAAAGAGATTCGTGAAGAGTCGTCGCATTAAGTTTAAATCCAATACCTTCTTATCAGGGACTAAGAATTGTTTTAATTTAGTACAAAAAGCTTTTAAGTCTATGATCTAGAGGGTAAATGGTTCATACTGTATGCGTTTTTCTGCTGAGATAGAATCACTATCATGCTTCATTTTTCCCCTTTGTCTTCAACTTTATGGCTTGTAAAAGCCTTCATGCAATATCTTTTCACTAAGAGATATCGCGTAACGCTTTACCTTATGTTGGTCATGTTCTTCATGGAAGAAGATCATGTTATTGTGCTGTTTATCGACGCATTTTTTTTAAAGAGTTTTTTATTTTATCTCCCATCCCATCTCTTAGCACGGCTTGTAAATGTATAATATAATAAGTCATCATTTTTATGCTTATAGATGTACAGATTATCATTATATTCTATTTACTAATTTCCAATATTGCAACTGTTCTTGTGTTGAGATAGTTTATGGTCAGTATATTTACTTCTTACTTACAATATGTTGTTCAGGCATTGCTTTCTTTTAAATAAGTTGCAAGCAATTTTTTTGATGTATCTTTATAGGTGGATAAGAGAGAAAATGTGCCTGTATTTAGTATTTTAAACTGCATATATTAATAAAAGAGATCATTATTTTATAAATCAATATTTTGATTATGATCTTTTAGCTTTTCAAGCTTTTTAATAGCACAAGCGGGGAGCGGTGGAGGACTAGGATCTTGGGCTGCTAATAAAAGCAGTTCATCACAGGCTTTTTCTGTTTTTTGAACGAGTTGGTTTAGAAAATCGCGTTTGCTTAAACCAGCTTCTATAGGGGGAAGGATGCGAACGCGAATTGTTCCAGGATAGCGGCGAAAATTGCCTCGTGGCCAATATAAACCAGCATTGTGGGCAATGGGAACAACTTGAAGTTCGAGTTCATTGTAGAGAGCAACAATTCCTGATTTGTAATCTGGTTCCTGTCCTGGCTGTCGGCGTGTTCCTTCGGGAAAGATCAAAATTTGGCGCCCTTGTTTTGCTTTTTCTTTGGCTTTTTGTATGATGGTTTTTAAGGCTTTAATAGGTGTTGTTCGGTTAATTGGGATAATTTGTGTTTTTGCCATGTACCAGCCAAAAAGTGGAATCCATGTCAGTTCACGTTTTAAAATAAGAGCGGGGTCATCCAAGTGAGGGACAAGACCAAAAGTTTCCCATGCAGATTGATGTTTTGGAGCAATGATATAGGCTCCTTTGGGAAGATTTTCTAAACCTTCAATTTCATAGGTTGTGCCAGCAATGTATTTTTGCAAAAAAAGAGTGACACGCGCCCATGTTTTGGGAACAATCCAAGCTGTTTTGCGTGGCATTAAAAAATAGATAGGCGCGTAAAGAATCATTTGTACAAAAGTGGCTGTGTAAAAAGCGAAGGTAAACAAAAGAGAACGAAGGATGAGCACTATACTTTCCCATTTTATATTTATAAGAAGATTGGATATATAACGTAATTTATACGAGAAAACATCTTTCTTTCTATTTTTTCAAAAGTCTATTTTCGGAAACCTATTTTCCGATATTTAACAAAATAAGGAAAAAAGGTTGATGAAACGACAAGAAAACCAAAACAAACTTTTTATTCCACGGATTTTATCTATTGCTGGGACTGATCCTTCTGGTGGCGCTGGAATGCATGCGGATTTAAAGGTTTTTTCAGCCATGAAAACCTATGGTATGAGTGTGGTTACAGCTGTCGTTGCACAAAATACGCAAGGTGTTCGTACTTTTCAAGCATTGGATGCTTCTTTTGTTGCTGATCAAATTGATTCAGTTTTTGAGGATATTCATGTTGATGCTGTTAAAATTGGTATGGTGGCAAATGCTCAGATTGCACAGGTTATTGCAGAGCGTCTTGCTTATCATAAAGCGCGCTTTATTGTTTTTGATCCCGTTATGGTAGCAAAAAGTGGTGATGTTCTTTTACAGCCTGATACGATTGAAATAATGCGTGATGTTCTTGTTCCTATGGCAACTTTGATCACACCAAATTTACCGGAGGCAGCTTTGTTGTTGGGATGTGAGGTGCAATGGTCGTTAAACGCTATGTACCAGTATGCTCCACAGCTGTTGGCTCTTGGTTGTAATGCCGTCCTGTTGAAGGGTGGACATTTGAACGCTCTTGCTAAAGAAAATATGGAAAATCACAATTGTTCTAGCCCAGATCTTTATTGTGATGGTGAGGATCTTGTCATGCTTGAAGCTGTGCGACTCATGACTACTCATGATCACGGTACGGGTTGTACTATTTCCGCTGCAATTGCAGCTTTATTGCCAACACAGCCTTTGCTTTGTGCGGTTAAACAAGCAAAGGACTATTTGCATGGGGCGTTATCTGCTGCGACTGCTTTGCAAGTAGGGAAAGGACGAGGTCCCCTTCATCATTTCTATGAATTATGGAAGAATGTATGAAACAATCTTCTGCTCTGTTTTGTGTTTTGTCGTTATACTTTCCGTGGCTTTATAAAAACTTATCAAAACAAGTGCCGTTTGATACGCGGTTTTGTGCTAGGTTGGAAAAGGTAAAATATTGACAACTTATTGGTTTTATAGATATTTTTACCATTAAAGGAGAATTACATTAAAATGGACTTTGAACCTTAAAAATCAAAAGAAGAGTGCAAAAATCGTAAAGGACAGAATTTGGGAGCAAAAATGAGAGAAAGCTTTGAAAGTTTTTAAAAGTCTTTGAACTTCCTTTGAGAGTTTTTTACAATCCTGTGAAAAAAATGAATTGCTGCAAAAACTTGTGTCAAGTTATGCAAAACCTGCTGACAAGTTACAGTCAAACTACATTGTAGTTTGACAGTAGGTTTTGTACTAAGTGGGAAAAGGTAGGATTAGTTAGGAATAGGTGATAATTTGTTGTTTTTATAGTTATTTTTTACCATTAAAGGCGCGTTTTGTAAAATTGTATTTTGACACCTAAAATTGCAAAAATTACCGAAAATCAGAAAAAAGTGCGTTTTCATGGTAAAAATGAGAGAAGGCTTTGAAAGGTCTTTGAAAACCCTGTGAAAAATTTTGAAAAGTCTGTGAAAGCCCAGAAAACCGCCTTTGAAGACCCTTTGAAAAAAATTCGGTAAATTGTGAAGCGGATTGCAAAATCAGCCAAAAATGACCAAAAAAGCAAAAAAGATTTTCACCTATTGGTGATTATCTATTTTAAATTAGATTATATTGTTATAAATCAATTAATTATATTAAATACTTCATGTAAAAAGATTTTCATATCGATTTTTCATTTTAGAGAGGCATTAAGCCGTATTTTGTGTAGTTTCTAGATGTGCTCTTTCAGGTTCTATTTGACGCTTTAAATGCAATTTTAGAAGAGGCAAAGTAAGCTCTATTTCTTCCGTGTCGTTGATGTTTTGAACAAGCTCTTGCAGTTTTTTATAAAGTTCCGCCGCGAGTTCCGCTATATCTTCGGGGGGGAGTTTAATTTTTGCATCGCGATAGGTTGTATAAGCTATGCGCCCAAGTTTTTTCATGAGACCAGCAGGGATCGTTTGTGGTTTAAAACCTGCTGCTTTCGCTTTTGCCATATCACTAAACATTTCACCTTCACCAGTGACAAGCCAATGAGGATTAATGTTATAGGCTGTATAATAGGCGTTAATTACTGAGGATGGAGGCTCATGTGCTCCGATTTCATAATTGGCAAGGGTATTGCGTTGTAAATTAAGGCGTTGCGCAAAAATGCCCCGCTCTTCGTTTCCGAGTATTCGTCGTACTTCACGCAAGCGTTTTGCCAGTTCTGTTTTTGGTTCTACTTCTGGACGTGCCAAAAAAAATCACCTCTATACAAAATAAATTGTTTGCAACACAAAATATTTGGTATACATATCTAATCACCGCCCGATATAGAGGGCAGATATTTTACATTCGTAAGAGTAAGTCTACCAATACAGAAATCAAATGGAGCGGGCGATGGGATTCGAACCCACGACCCCAACCTTGGCAAGGTTGTGCTCTACCCCTGAGCTACACCCGCTCACCGATTCGAAACATTTTTTGCTTCAGATGCTGCTTGTATGGCGTAGGCTTTAGCGAATTGCAACAAAAAAATAACATGTCAGTTTGATTTATTTTGTAAATGTTTCACAAATAAAAATAAAGATTGATTTTGGCAGGACTTTTCAATAAGTTAACTCCTCTTTCATTGGAGCAAAAAAGGGGCGGAGTAGAATGTTGAAAAGAGTCAATATCTTATGGACTGTGATTGCAACTATTTTTGTCATGAATAGTTTTGCAAAAGCAGATGATCACGTTAAACACATTAAAGTTGCAGTTACACAAATTATGGCACATCCTGCTGCGGATACTGTTCGCAAAGGAATTCTGGATGTGCTGGAAGAAAATGGTTATAAGCAGGGTGAAAATTTGGAACTGACTTTTTTGTCAGCACAGGGCAATATTTCTACAGCAACACAAATTGCACGTAAATTTGCTGGTGATAAACCCGATGTTATCGTAGCAATTACTACGCCTTCAGCACAAACAATGCTTGCGGCAACAAAAACAATCCCTATTGTTTTTGCTGCAATTTCTGATCCTATTGGAACCAAAATAGTCTCTTCACTTACCAAGCCTGGTGGTAATGTCACGGGATCTTCTGATCGTATAGATGTGGTAGGAAGCATTAGACTTTTGCAAGAAGTAAAGCCAGATTTAAGAAAAATTGGTTTTCTTTATAATGCTTCAGAAGCCAATTCTGTTGCAACACTGAAGACGTTAAAGGATATAGCAGATAAAGCTGGAATTGAAATCATTCCTTCATCGGCACCTAAACCTTCTGATGTTCAGGCGGCAACACGCGCTTTAATTGGTAAGGTGGATATTATTTTTATTCCTGCGGATAATACGGTGCTTTCTGTTTTAGAAGGGGCAGTACAAGTCACACAGGAAGCAAATATGCCTGTATTTACGGTTGATGCTAATTCTATTGGACGTGGTCCTTTTATGACACAGGGCGTGAATTTCTATGATGTAGGGGTTGAAGCTGGAAAATTGGTTGTGCGTATTCTAAAGGGGGAAAAGCCTGGCGATATTGATGTCGTGCAAGCAGTTAATAATGATATTAGAATTGATATGAAAGCAGCACAAAAGGTTGGTATTATTATTCCACAAACAGTGATGGAACGTGCAACAAAGGTTATTCAATAATCTTGCATTGATGTAATGTTAACGCGGTAAAAGTACATTAATTTAATAGGGTTAGTCTTTGGATGAGTATGTTTGCGTTTTCTGGCGCGGTGGAATTAGGACTTATTTATGCGTTCGTTGCTATAGGGGTTTATCTTTCCTTTCGCGTCTTGGATTTTCCGGATTTAACGGTTGATGGTTCGTTTCTTCTTGGATCGTGTGTTTGTGGTGTATTGATTCTTTTAGGTTTCAATGCGTGGGTTGCTATGGTATGCGCTTTTTTTGCGGGTATGGTGGCAGGTTTTTTAACAGCTTTGCTCAATTTGCGTTTTGGCATTTTGAACCTTTTGGCTTCTATTTTGACAATGTCAGCACTCTATACAGTTAATCTTCGTATTATGGGGATTATGGGAGGCTCTAATATTAATTTGGCGCTTTCTGATACGGCTTTAACACCTTTTTATAATCTGTTTGGTCTGTCTGATATTTTCGTGCGGCCTCTTTTCGTTGGTACTGTCTTGCTGGTGGTGGCATTTTTAATCTGGCGCTTTTTGGAAAGTGAAATAGGTCTTGCTATGCGTGCAATGGGAGCTAATCCACGGATGGCTACCGCGCAAGGTGTTCATACCTCAGCATTGATTTATTTTGGTATGGGGCTTTCCAATGCTTGTGTTGCGCTTGGCGGATCCCTTTATATTCAAACTGCCATTGCTACCGATATTACTGGTGGAGCTGGTACAATTGTTTTTGGTTTAGCGGCGGTTATTATTGGGGAAACCCTTTTTCGTACGCGCAATATTTTTTGGATCATTGTCAGTTGTATTGTTGGATCTGTTCTTTATCGTGTGGCTGTGCAATTTGCTTTTGAGGCAAACGGCATTGGTATTGATACATCGACGGATCTGCAGTTAATTACTGCGCTGCTCGTTGTTTCAGCCCTTATTATACCACGCTATTGGGGGAGACGTAAATATGATTGAGTTTTCTCACGTCAGTGTTACTTTTAAACCGCAAACCCCATTAGAAAAACAGGCTTTAATTGATATTAATCTTAGGATTGATCAGGGTAGTTTTGTTACAGTTATTGGGTCAAATGGCGCTGGTAAATCAACTTTGCTTAGTGTTTTAGCTGGCGCAATTTTGCCCACCACAGGAAAAGTGGTTATCAATGGGCAAAATGTTTCTAGGCAATCAGTCAGTGAGAGAGCTGGAAAGATCGCTTGTGTTTTTCAAGATTCATTAATGGGAAGCTGTGGTTCTTTAACAATTGAAGAAAATTTGGCTCTTGCTGCTCTTCGAGGAAATCGCCGTGGTTTGCGCTCAGCCTTAAATCATGAAAAACGGCAATTTTTTCGAAATGAAATTGCTCAATTAGGCATTGGTCTTGAGGCATATATTCATAATCCTATGGATAGTTTGTCAGGAGGACAACGCCAAGCAGTTTGTCTTGTGATGGCGACTTTAGCTCATGCAGATGTTTTATTGCTTGATGAACATACCTCAGCATTAGATCCTGGAATGGCTGATTTTGTGATGCAACTGACCGAAAAAATCGTTGAAGAGAAAAAATTAACAACTATTATGGTGACGCATTCTATGCGTCAGGCTCTTGATCATGGAGATCGTACATTAATGCTGCATGGCGGAAAAGTGATTTTGGATGTTTGTCAAGAAGAGCGTAAGGGCTTGAATGTGAATGATTTAATTGGCATGTTTCAAAAAGTACGTGGGGAAGCTCTTGATGATGATGCACTGTTAATGGATTGATATTTTGGCTCAGAAAAAAGCGCATGAAGTTGGTCAGTTTCTAACGCGTATTTCACGTGCTTTTCCTATTGTTCTCATTTATGGACCAGATCGCGGGCTTGTTTGTGAATCTGCAAAGCGTTTTGCCAAGCTTACACAGGTTGCAATAGATGATCCATTTTCAACGATTCGTTTGGATGCTGCTGAGATTGATAAAGATCCTGCTCGTTTGGGAAATGAAGCGCGTACTTTATCGCTGTTTGGCGGTGACCGTTTAATATGGATCTCTAATGGTGCTAATCAAAAAGGTTTTCTTACAGCTTTGAAGCTTCTCATTGAAGAGCCACCAGAAAAAAGTTTTATTCTTATTGAAGCAGGGGATTTAAAAAAAGGAACGGGCTTACGCAATGTTATTGAAACGGCATCAAGAGCAATGGCTTTGCCTTGTTTTGCCGATGATGCTCGTTCTCTTGATGCTCTGATGGATGAGGTTTTAGGTTATTTTCAAAAATCCCTTTCTTTAGATGCGCGAAAATGGTTACACGAAAGTTTGGGAGGGGATCGTCTTGTTTCTCGGAGTGAATTAGAAAAGCTGTGTCTTTATGCTTCAGAAAGATATATCACGCTTGAGGATGTGAAAGCTGTTGTAAGTAATGTGAGTGCTGTTTCTCTAGATGAAGTGGTTGATGCGCTTTTATTGGGGGATATCAGAAATTTTGAGGCGCATTTTAGCCAACATGCAACACAACATGGGACAGTTTTTTTTATTTTAAGTACAGCACAAAGGCATTTTCAGCAATTACAGCTGTTGCGTTATCAAGTGGAGATGGAAAGAAAATCTCCTTCTGTTGTGGTTGCTCAGGCTCGGCCTCCGATTTTTTTTCAGCGGAAAAAAATCGTGGAGCAAGCTTTAAGATATTGGAAGTTAGAACATATTGCTTATGCTATGGAAAGAATTCAAACTGCTGTTTTAGAGAGTCGTAAAAACCCACTTTTGAGTGAAGCTATCATTCGTCAAGCTTTGCTAGGGCTTACAATTGTTGCACGGCGCCAAATGGCTGCTTAAAATACTCAGTTGTTATGAAAGATTACAATTTTTTCTCATAAGGTTTATTTGTTTTTGAATGATAGGGGCCTTTCATAGGGAGATTTGATGTGATTTGCATGTGTCAGAGGGATATTTAAAACGGGAAGGCAGTCGCACTGAAGGAAAATATCAAAATGTAAAGCTGAAAACCTCTTCCTATCTCTCATTCTTTTTTTCAGCTTTGCGATTTTTTCAAGCATCTACGGGCATGTCTTTTTAATAATGGAGCTTACATATTGCGTCAGGCTTTTGTTTCTCATACACTCTCATGGAGGCATGTTTTTTTACAAAGCACAGAACGCCGGAAAACAAAACGCCATTGTGGTGCACATTCATAGCAGTTGTTTTTATGAAACCTCTTTTAATACTCCTAAGTTCATTTCATAGCGCTGTTTGTGAATGGTATAAAGCTAGCACCATCTTTACGCTTATGAAGATGCAAATCCACAGCACCTTATTCTTTGTCCTCTTCCAATGTTGCGATAGCTCTTGACACTTGAGAGCATTCATAAGAGGCGTTGTTATACCTTTTTTGATTTTATTCACATGCTCATTTTGCTTTTGATGTATAAGTTAATGATTATCAAGTAACAGGTTTGAGGTGAAAAAATCTTATCATCTTCAGGAGAGCTTATTGCGGTTGTAAGATGAAAAATATTATTATAAATCAAATATTTGTGTTTATTATTCATATAATCTTTTGATGAAAACAAGAGATCTATGGAAAAGGAGTTTTTGTAGGTTTGCTGACAGGTGAATGTTGGTTTTATTTATGCGTTTGTCTGGTAATAAGAATGTTATGTTATTTTTTGCAAAACTTTCTTTGTTGATAGAGTGAATTTTTCTCCATATTGGCTTGATTTATAGCATGAGGAGAAGAAAGATACTCTTAAAATAGTGATTTTTTACATGATTTATTGAGTAGAATTTTCAATATTTGAAAAATTTTATTGATTGTTGTGGTCAGATGTAGGCTGAAACATGAGCTTTATGCGAAGAAGTTATATCTACTCGCAGTTTTGGGAAATTTGTGGACAAATTGTAGCTTTGTGACCGTTTTCATAGAGTCTTTAAAGGTAGAAAGATGTTTCCTATTCGCTTTGTCATAAAAAGATGCTGTTTTATGGAGAGAGGTTGTTATTTTTGCTCAAGAGTTTAAAAGAAACTATTTGTGTCATGGTGTCTGTTTATCAGTAAGAAGTGACAAATTTTAGAGCTTGATGTTACATTTTTTCTTACTATTTTGGGGAGCATTTTCCAGATAAAAAAGTAAATTGTTAGTTGATTGAGCAGGGGATTATCAGGTAGATCGCGTGATCTTATTATTTGTTCTTTTGTCGGATTGTGGTTTTTTAATATTTGGTAGATAACTCTTGAACAAACAGGCAGATAAATTGTGGCTTTGTGACCGTTTTCACAGAGTCTTTAAAGGTGAAAGATGCTCCATATTCGGTTTGAAAAAATAGCTCTCATTGGTATTGGTCTTATTGGTTCTTCTTTAGCAAGGGTGATTAAACAGAAGAAGCTTGCTACTCAGATTTCTATTGCAACGCGTCGTCAAGAAACATTAAAAAGAGCGCGTGAATTGGAACTTGGGGATTTTTATACAACCGATAATGCAGAAGCGGTTGAAGGTGCAGACCTTGTTCTTGTTTCTGTTCCTGTTGGAGCAAGTGCTGCGGTGGCAAAAATTATTGGTGATCATTTAAAACCTGGGGCAATTGTGAGTGATGTTGGCTCTACAAAAGCTTTGGTTATTGCAGAAATGGCACCTTTATTGCCCAAAACGGTCCATTTTATTCCTGGTCATCCGATTGCTGGAACAGAATATTCAGGACCAGATGCTGGTTTTGCTGATTTGTTTATGAATCGCTGGTGTATTTTAACACCTTTTGCTGAAAGTGATGCTACGGCTGTAGCGCGGTTGACAGCGTTTTGGGAAGCTTGTGGTGCGCGTGTCGAAAAAATGGAGCCTAAACATCATGATCTTGTGTTGGCTATTGTTTCGCATTTGCCACATTTGATTGCTTATAATACTGTTGGAACAGCAAGTGATCTAGAAAAGGTGACCAATTCAGAAGTGATTGCTTATTCTGCTTCAGGTTTTCGTGATTTTACCCGTTTGGCATCTTCTGATCCTGTTATGTGGCGTGATATTTGTTTGCATAATAAGGATGCTATTTTAGAAATGTTGAGTCGTTTTAGTGAAGGGCTTACTTCTTTAGAACAGGCAATTCGTTTGGGAGATGGTGAGACACTGTTTAACTTTTTTACACGCACACGTGCTGTGCGTCGTAGTATTATTGATGCGGGGCAGGAAATTGATGCCCCCGATTTTGGGCGCCACAGTGTTTCTAAAGAAGGTGGATAAAAAAGAGGTTTTTGTTGAATTTTCCTTAATTTTTTCGAGGAATTTATATTCCTTTAAGTGATAAATTGTTATACGGAAATGTCTCTTTTGGCAGCTTGTTTTATCTTACGACACTGCTTATGAATGATATCAGATGAGGTCTATTGGCATGAATCTCTTGACATATGCAAGGTATAAATTAGCATCGTCATTTTATTTGCCAACTCCCAATGTGGAGATAGCTTTTGCATGAAAATGGGTAATGAGAAGTATTTGTATTTCTTTACTTAAAGTTTTTTATCCATATGCTGGCCCTTTTTGTGATGCGTAAGGGAAGAGTTGTTAATTGATTTGTTATGAACAAGGTTGAAATGAGAGAATCTTGTAATTTTCGGTTTGTTCATTGAGCATGAGAAACAATACATTATTTTTATAAATTAGTATATTGATTAGAGAAAAGATAAGCGATTGTTTGGGTATAGAGACTGAGGCTCAAAAGATTTTATAGTTGCAAGATGGTTATCTAGAGCATAGAGATACCCAAAGTAATTATAGAATTTAAAGTTCTTCTTTTAAGTGTTTGGAGAGCTTAATATAATGCAATGCTTTGTGGTTATTTCTAGATTATATTCTTGAGATATATTTTATGCGCAGGTTGTTTTGTCGCTGTTATGAGTGTGTTGTGACATCGCAAAAAGATGATTGAGAGTGGTGTATCTAAGTTTGCGATATCATAGTTTTTTTTGGTGTGGGTTTATATCACTATCACATGTTTGATTTGTAATATCAATGTGTTATTTCTATTAATTTTCAGCATTTTTTGCTTTTGATGCGTAAAATGTTTTGAGTTGTTGTTTTCCTTTTTGTCATATAAGCTAGGCTTGACCGTATTAATTATTGCCCTTTATATTAAGGGGTGTTTATTTTTAGATTTTGATGATTTTTATGAAGTTTGTAAAGACTAGGAAAGAGTATTACCAGAAAGTATTGAGATTTGTTAAGGAATATCTTTTGGTATAGCTATCGTATTCTTGTTGATGCAGTAAGTCATTATTGGCGTGATAATGGAAGTGCTTTTGCTAGTCATGTCGCGCTGTCAGGGCTTTTAGCATTTTTCCCTTTTTTTATTTTTGGAACATCTCTTGCTAGTTTTTTTGGCGCTTTTACATATACGCCGCAAAAAATTAAAGCGCTTGTGCAATTGTTGCCAGATGTCATTGCAGAGCCTTTATCGCAAGAAATTATCAGTGTTTCAACCATTCAGCGCGGGGATGTGTTAACACTTTCTGTTATTGGGGCGGCTTATTTTGCTTCGAATGGAATAGAGGCATTGCGTGCAGCTTTGAATAAAGCTTATCGGGTTGTCGATCGACGCAGTTTATTGTTTTGTCGCTTTCAAAGTTTGTTTTTTGTCATCCTTGGAGCTTTGGGTCTTGTGGTGATCAGTTTCCTGTTGATTTTGGCACCTCTACTGATCAAAGTTATGCAAAATCATTCTTTTTTCATTACCGAACATATCGGTATCATTCGTGTATGGCGTTATATAATCGCGGCAGTTGTTTTATTTGTAAGTCTTTTGATTGTTCATAAATGGCTTCCAGCAGAGCAGCGGAAGTTTGTAGATATTTTACCAGGAATCGTTGTGACAATGTCGGTGTGGTTTATGGCTTCTATTGCTTTTGCACAGTATTTAACAATGTTTGATTACATTTCTATCTATGCAGGATTAGCCTCTATTATGGTTGCTATCATTTTCCTTTATATATTAAGTGCAATTTTTATTTTAGGAGGTGAAATAAATGCAGCAATTATATTTTATCGCAAGCATTTACAACCTTCAAATGAATGAAAGAACCTTTTTTGTGTGAAAGAAAGTCAAGAGATCCATAAACGAATCAAACCTACTATCACTTTGTTGATTGATGCGGATGCTTGTCCTGTAAAAGATGAAGTTTACCGTGTGATGAATCGTTATCAGCTCAAAACATTTGTGGTGGCAAATCGCTTTTTGGCTCTTCCAGATGAAGAGCTTGTTGAAAGAGTGATTGTACCTGGTGAATTCAATGGCGCAGATGATTGGATTGTTGAACATGTGCATGAGGCAAGTATCGTTATTACCAGTGATATCCCTTTAGCAGCACGGGTTGTGAAAGCTGGGGGTGTTTGTCTTTCGCCAACGGGGCGTATTTTTGATGTCAATTCTATTGGTCAAGCTTTGGCAATGCGCAATTTGATGGAAGATTTGCGCGGACAGGGCAATATGACAGGTGGTCCTCGTCCTTTTGGTCGCAAAGATCGTTCTACTTTTTTGTCAGCACTGGATTTAGCGATACAACGTTTAAAAAGGCGTGGTCATTAGGTTATTGTGCTTCTCTTATGACAGCTTTTATAAGCGCTTTGGCGTCGTCATTGGCCCATGGAGCAGCACCATTATATGAGGCGATGAGATGACCATTTTTATCAATCAGAAGTGTGATAGGTAATCCTAGAGCAAGCCCTTGTTTTCGCAGGTTGTTGAAAATATTCATTGTTTCATCACGATAATAGATTAAATTGTCAGCATTCACATTTTGTAAAAATTGTTGAATTTTTGGGGGAGAAGCTGTTTTATCGGTATTAATAGCGATTACATCGAAATTTTCTCCACCAAATTCACGTTTTAATGCTGCGAGTTCAGGCATTTCTGTGCGACAAGGAGCGCACCAAATAGCCCATAGATTAAGCAATATTGATTTTCCGGTAAATTCTGCGAGTGTGTGATCTTTTCCCTGAAGATCCTTGAAAGAGAGTTCCTTCATATCTAAGGGTGTAGCAGCAAATCGCATATTCGTAAAAAAACCTTTTGCGGTTTTTTGGAGCGCCATTATTTTTTCTTTTTGTGCCTTTTTGCTCTCCTCTTCTGAAATAAAGTTGGCAACAAAAGACGCTCTCTTGTTATAAGAGCCTTTTGTGACGTATAAACTGAGACCAGCTAAGATTATGGCAATAAAAAAGGATGCAATGAAGAGCCTCTTTTTATTGTTCTTTTTTCGGTTACTAACAGTTTGAGGAATCATGATTTTTATCCTTTTTAGGGGTGTTTTTAGAGTATGACAGATGAAAAGCTAAAGAACCAAATGTGGGGTGGCCGGTTTATAGCAGGACCTGCTGCCATTATGGAAGAAATTAACGCCTCGATAGATTTTGATCAAAAACTTTATCAGCAAGATATTGAAGGTTCACTTGCGCATGCTGCTATGTTAGCGCAAACAAAGATTATTTCGCAATCAGATTATGAAAAAATTGTTCATGGTTTAGAATGTATTCGTCAAGAAATTGAGAATGGTACATTTGTGTTTTCACGAAAGCTGGAAGATATTCATATGAATATTGAAGCACGGCTCTGTGAATTGATTGGTTCTATTGCGGGGCGTTTGCATACGGCGCGTTCACGCAATGATCAAGTGGCTGTCGATTTTCGTTTGTGGGTGCGTGAGGCAACAGAAAAAATAGCGCAAGCTTTAAAGGGATTAATAGAGCAATTGCTTGTTCGAGCAGAACAACATGTTGATAGCTTTATGCCTGGATTTACACATTTACAATCGGCACAGCCTGTTACCTTTGGTCATTATATGATGGCTTATGTTGAAATGTTTGGTCGAGATTTATCACGGATGCGTGATGCCATCAAACGCATGAATGAATCGCCTTTAGGCGCTGTAGCTTTAGCTGGTACAAGCTTTCCTATTGATCGTTTTATGACAGCAAAAGCACTAGGCTTTCGAGAACCAACACGCAATTCGATTGATAGTGTTTCAGACCGCGATTTTGCCTTAGAATTTTTAAGCGCTGGTGCCCTTTGTGCAATGCATCTTTCGCGTTTAGCCGAAGAAATTATTTTATGGTCAAGTGAACAATTTCATTTTATTCGTTTATCGGATGCTTTTTCCACCGGATCATCCATTATGCCACAGAAAAGAAATCCTGATGCAGCGGAACTTGTGCGCGCCAAAAGTGGACGACTAAATGGTGCACTCATAGGTTTGTTAACGGTCATGAAAGGATTACCCCTTGCCTATTCAAAAGATATGCAAGAAGATAAAGAATATGTGTTTGATGGAGCCTTAAATCTCGAATTATCACTGGCAGCAATGACAGGGATTATAGGGGATTTGCACGTTAATAAAGAAGCAATGAGGCAAGCAGCGGATTTGGGTTATGCAACGGCAACAGATTTTGCTGATTGGTTGGTGCGTGAATTAGGGCACCCTTTTCGTGAAGCACATCATATTACGGGGCGTGCTGTAGCGTTAGCAGAAAAAAAACAGTGCAGCCTTAATGCCTTATCATTGAGTGAACTTCAAACCATATGTGCAGAGATTAATGAAACAGTTTTTGATGTTTTAACGGTTGAAAAATCAGTTGAAAGCCGTAAAAGTTTTGGGGGGACGGCGCCTTCAGAAGTGCTTTATCAAATTCACTATTGGAAAAAATATCTTGTTACAGCTTAAAGGATGGAATTTATAATCCAACAAAATACAATAAAAAGAAAGATCGATAGGAGAGCAAAGGGCAGATGAAAATTATTTTAAGGAATTTAACAATTGTCCTTTTGGGAGGTATTGTTGTTGTTGGATGTGGACGTAAGGGATCATTGGAGATGCCACCTCTCAATGTGGAGAAGTCTAGGCAAGGCGCATCTGTTACTAAAGATGAAGAAGATAAGCCTTTTATTCTTGATCGTTTGATAAAGTAGGAGGGAAATGTGCAGTTTTTCTCTTATCATCAAGCTATGTTATATGCTGAAGGTCTTCCGATTTCGACTCTTGCGCGGGATGTGGGGACACCGTTCTATTGTTATTCCACTAATGCATTGGTTACACGCTTTCAGGACTATAAAAAGGCATTTCAAGATATGCCTAGTTTGATTGCGTATGCAGTCAAAGCCAATTCTAATCAAGCTATTTTACGGCTTTTAGCAGCAAATGGATCGGGAGCTGATGTGGTTTCAGAAGGCGAATTACGGCGCGCGCTTGCCGTTGGTATTCCTGCTCACAACATTGTTTATTCTGGTGTTGGGAAAACAGTCAGAGAGATAGATTTTGCTCTTGCCCAAGATATTTATTGTTTTAATGTTGAATCAGAGCCAGAACTAGAACAATTGTCACGGCGTGCTGTGGCACTTGCAAAGACAGCACGGGTTTCACTGCGCATTAATCCAGATGTTGATGCAAAGACTCATAAGAAAATTACTACAGGAAAGTCTGAGAATAAATTCGGTATTCCATTGTTGTTTGCAAGAGATGCCTATAAAAAAGCTGCCTCTCTCCCTGGATTGCAGGTTTGCGGTGTCGATATGCATATTGGGAGTCAGATCTGTGATTTAAAACCTTTTGAGGAGGCATTTCTTATCATTACAGATTTTGTGCGCCAATTATGGAGTGATGGTTATACGATAACACATATCGATATTGGCGGTGGGCTTGGTATACCATACGGAAATGAACAGCATGCTATACCCTCTCCTTTTGAGTATGCAGCATTGGTGAAAAAGCATATTGCACCTTTAGGGATCAAGATTATCGTGGAACCAGGACGTAGCATTGTTGGTGAAGCGGGTGTGTTGGTGGCATCTGTTGTTTATTTGAAAAAAGGTGAAGGGCGAAATTTCGTTATTGTTGATGCGGCAATGAATGATTTTATGCGTCCAACACTTTATGATGCTTGGCAAAATGTGCTCCCTGTAAAACAAACACCAAAAGATGCATCACTCATTCGTGCGGATATTGTTGGTTCGGTTTGTGAAACCGGAGATTATTTAGCATTAAATCGTCATGTACCAATTTTAGCACCAGATGATCTTTTGGCGATTACCGGAGCAGGTGCTTATGGTGCGGTAATGGCGAGCACCTATAATAGCCGGCTTTTAATACCGGAAGTTCTTGTCCAAGATACACGTTATGCGGTTATTCGTCCACGTCTTGATTATGCGCAATTGATAGGATGTGATCATATTCCAGATTGGATTGAGCGTTGCTAAGTGCTTTTGGTCTTATTTTGACTCAATTTTGATGAAACAGTTCATTCTTTGAAAGGTATTTTCTGTGGGATTTACTGTGAGTTCCATAAAATATTTTCTTTCAATATGGTGAGAGAAGGTACATTTATCCATCTTAAAAATATCATGTCTTTTCTCTCTGATTGCAGTTTTCTTTTGCATCACCTAAGTGTAAAAGTGTAAAGTTGTACGAATATTTAGGGCAGGATTTGCTTGGTAAGCTTATAAGGTGAATCACATAAGTGGTTGGAAAGTAAAACTGACCTGAGAGAAAACAATCTGGTTACAGGTTGGTGGGGATTAAAGAATCTTCGTTTTTTAAGGCGAGGAGGAGATCAAGATCTCAATTCACCGCTGTACAAGGGGAAAAATATTTGTCTATGGAAAATGAAAACATCAAAAGTTTTGTAATCATAAAGCTTTTGTGTGTGCGCATTTTTATGTGGTTTATCCTCTTATTTGAGCGGATATGGGTACAGTTGTTGCCGTTTTTCCTCGTTCTTAGTCTTTTTTGTTCGCTTAGTTGGTTGGGTATTTTTAGCATTCTCAGTTATTGGCCCCATGTGTTCTTACTTGGGCTTATGTTTTGCTTGGCTGTGGGAAGTTTATTTTTTCTTCGACGTTTTCGTTTTCCTACAATGAGGGAAGTAAATCGGCATCTTGAACAAGTCAATGGGCTTAAAAATCAACCCATAAGCGTTCAAACAGATCATTTATGTGCTGAAAATGATGACGGTTTTCATGCAATTATTTGGCGTGAACATCAACGTCGCATGGCGAGACAATTATCCAATTTAAAAACAGGATTTATTTCTCTTAATATTGTGGCTTATGATCCTTTGGCTCTGAGAACTGTTTGTCTCCTGCTTTGTGTGTGTGCTTTTAGTTTTTCTTTTGGCTCTTTGGGGGGACGTTTGGCAGATGCATTTGATTTGCGTCCTGTCATTGATGAAACATCTATGCGGATTGATGCTTGGGTCACACCACCTGCTTATACTGGTGTGGCACCTCTTTATTTAACAAAAGATGAGAAAACACAGGTGACAATTCCTCAAGGGAGTGACCTCGTTATCCGTGTTGTTAATGGGGCTGGCATTACAGTAAAAGCAATTTCTGAAAAAGATGGGCAAGAAGTTTTGTTTGCCAAGAAAAATGAAAAGGTGGCTTTGGATAAGCCAATCATTCATTTTGAAACACATTTAGAACATTCAATAGATTTATTGGTTTCATCACGGCATAAGCAACAGAAGTGGCATTTGCAGGTGATTAAAGATCAGCTCCCAACAATTCGTTGGTTGGAAAAGCCAGGGCGAATTTTGACTGGTTCGTTAGAATTACAATATGAACTGGATGATGATTATGGAGTGACAAAGGCTTTTGTTGAAATAGAGCCTTTTTTAAAGCAGCACAAAAGTACTGTTGCTCTTTATAGGGCGCCTGAAATAAAACTACTTTTGCCACGTGGTGGAAAGGGTAAAATGCGGATGGTACAAGATGTATCAGCACATCCATGGGCTGGTGCGGAAGTTAAAATTACTTTGCTGGCAGAAGATGGGGCGGGACAACAAGGGCGGAGCAAAACTTTTGTGATGACACTCCCACAACGTGTGTTTTCGAATCCTGTTGCACGTGCGGTGATTGAACTGCGTCGTTTACTTGCTCTTGATGCTTCTATGCGGGAACGTGTCCTCGATATGCTTTCTGCGTTGTTTGTGCGTCCAAAAGATGGGCTGCAAAATTTCACACATTTTCTTGTTCTACAGAGTGCATGGACAAGGCTTTCTATGGCAGAGACAGAAGATGATTTGCGCGGTATCATTGATTATTTATGGCAAATTGCCTTGGGTATTGAAGGTAATCAGCTCGAATCTGTGCAGAAAAATTTAAAACAAGCACAGGCTGCTTTGCGTGATGCACTTCGTTATGGTGCTCCAGCAGCAGAAATTGAACGGCTTATGGCAGATTTACGCCAAGCTATGGATACCTATATTCACGCTTTGGCTGAACGTGCACAAGACAAGAATCATCCTAACAATAATAATATTCGTCGTCCAAATCTTTCAGAGGATTCATTAGAAAAAAAGCTCAATCTCATTGAAGAAATGGCAAAAACCGGTTCCTCTTTAGCAGCTGAACAGTTGTTGGCTGAAGTGGAACAGACTCTTGATCATTTGCAAGTTCAAAAAGGGGATCAAGGTGGTGAGAAGCAGCAGAACCAATCTGCTAAGATGAAAGAAAAAATGGATCAGCTTGGAGATTTAATGCGGCGTCAGCAAGAAATTCTCAATGAAACACACCAATTAGAAAAAAAACGACAAAGTGGGGAAAACATACCAGAACAGCAAAAGAAATCTTTAAAAAAACGTCAGGCTGAGTTGCAGTCTGAATTGTCTATGTTAGAAAAAGAACTCTCTGTGCAAGGGTTTGAAGCGCATGATGCATTCAAAAAGGCAGAAGAAAAAATGAATTCTGCTGGAGATGCTCTTGAGCAGGGAAACAATCAAATATCTATGCAAAATCAGTCAGATGCTTTAGAAGATTTGCGGCAAGGTGCACAAAATATTGTGAAAAAAATGCGTGAAATGCTTAAAGAGGCTGGAGATAAGCAAAATGCTGCTTCTGGCGCTAAAGATCCATTAGGACGTCCACTTTCTTCAAAAACAGATCAAGAAGGAAAAGAAGGTACGAAAATACCACAAGAAAGTGATCAAATGCGAGCACGACAGATTTTAGAAGAAATTCGCAAACGTTTGGGTAAGGAGCATATCCTAGAAGTAGAAAAAAACTATCTTGAAAGATTGCTTCATTTTAATTAATCACTTTGTTCTCTTTTAATCGATGCAAAAAGGGCGTATTAAAAGTTGAGGCACAAGGTTTAAAGATGAGGGGCATGATGAAATCGCTTATCCACTGTAATCAATAAAATGTTCTATAGGTTGTTTTGTTATTTGGGTTTGAAATATGCAACATTCAAAGCTTTTGACATTGTCGATAAAAGGCAGAAATCCATATAAATGGGGATAGGAAGGCCTGTAATGTTTAAAGTTTTTTTCTACACGGTATGTTGAGTTGGATATAGTCACACTGAGAGATTTTTATGCTTCGGCACTGGGGTTGCGCGTGCAGGCAACATTGTGTGACCAATTAAATTTCTGGTGGCCTGATATTACTGATAAACGGGTGATGGGACTGGGATATGCACTTCCTTATCTTTCTGTGTTGCGTAGGCGTGCACAACAATGTTTTGCTTTTATGCCAGCTTCTCAGGGTGCTGAACCTTGGCCTTGTGCTGAGAAAGTTGCTACAGCACTTGTTTTTGAAGAGGATTTGCCGCTGCCTGATGCTTCGGTTGATTGTGTTTTATTGGTACATGCACTGGAATATACAGAAAATTCTTTCGAAACACTCAATGAAATATGGCGTATCTTAGCGCCCAATGGGAGTTTGATTGTTATTGTTCCTAATCGTTCTGGTTTTTGGGCACGCAATACTTCCACACCGTTTGGTTACGGTGAGCCTTATAGTCGACAACAGATTGCTCGCCTGTTTGAAAGAACAAATTTTGTTTCTCAATCAGTGCAAGAAATTGTATATTATACACCTTCTTCTGGTTCTATCTCACGGCTCTTTTCGTTTTTTTATGAACCATTTGCCCGTCATCTTTTGTCTTATTTTGGTGGACTCTTGATGTGTCAGGCGCAGAAACGTGTTTATCAAGGTCTGCTTGTACAGCGTCGTCAATCGCGGCGCGTTTTTATTCCTGCATTATCACCCCAAGCCTATGAGAGTTCTTCCCATCTCATGCCCAATTCCATTTCACGAAAGTTATCATGTAAAATTTCATTGAGTATATCCTCTTTAACTGCTGCAAGGTATAAATGAGCATGAGTATAATCATGCTCTTTTCCAGTTTTTTATATTGTGATTTTTTTGCATTGAGACAGTTTATGAGTGGACATAAAGTCTAGTCTCAAATGGCTTTTATTTAGATTCATCATAAAATGATTTGTTGTGAGAGCGCTTATGCTATTTGGGCTGCCATTCAAGTTAAAAATGGTAAATTACCTTTAAAATTAAAATGTTATCATTAAATCTCAAATATATTTTGTTGCAGAGAAAAATTGGGAGAATCAAAATCATGTTTGAAGCAGTTCATGTCAAAAAGGTGTTAAAGGTTTAAACGATAGCCATTTTGGTCTGTAATAAGAATTTGTGCGTTGGAGGGGTCTTTTTCGATTTTTTGGCGCAAACGATAGATATGGGTCTCTAGGGTATGGGTGACAATATTTTCATTATAGCCCCAAATTTTTTCTAAAAGTGTTTCACGGTTTACGATTTGGTCATTAGTATGATAGAGGTATTTAAGAATAGCTGCTTCTTTTTCTGTAAGACGAATTTCATTGTTGTGTTGATCAATGAGGAGTTTTTGTCCTGGTTTAAAAATATAAGGGCCAATGCGAAAAGTTGTATCGTCACTTTGCTGATATTGGCGCAATTGGGCGCGAATTCGTGCCAATAACACGGCAAAACGGAAAGGTTTTTTTACATAATCATTAGCGCCTGTTTCAAGATCTAACAGGGTATCGCAGTCTGTATCATGATTTGTAATCATGATAATGGGAGCGCGAAATCCTTGGATGCGTAATTTTTTGACTGCTTTACGGCCATCAAGATCAGATAGCTCAAGTCCCAAAATAGCAAGATCAATATTTCTCTCTTGGGTTATTGTTATTCCTGCTTCAGCTGTTTTTGCTTGAAAGACTACAAATTCCTTATGCATTTGCAATTGTTCTACCAAAATAGGGCGCAGATCATTATCTTCTTCAACAATTAAGAGGGTATAGCGATTCATTTTTGTTCCTTATAAGATATGTTGATGCACCAATTGATGGAGAGCAGTTTCATGAAAAATGAGATTGCATGCAAGGAAAATTGAAAAAGAAAGCCTCTAAAAAAAGAACTTTTATTGTCTCTCTGGTCGTTTTCTGACAAGTAGGTCATTGTGCGCGAGGTGTATTGTGCGTTGATCAAAATCATTTTTTTGTGCTCTGGGGTGGGTTAGTATTTCTGCTTTTAAGCATGAAGGAGGTAGGGCAACACTTTAGCACATATGCCTTGTTTGAGTGGATTTTGTGGCAAGTCTTATGGTTTTTTATTACGCTGTGTTTTGCCTTTTCACTGTCTTGGCAAGATGGTTGGTGTGATGCGAGTAGTGATGATGATTATAATCGTTTGATACATTTTCCTTATGGTAATAGTGCTGAAAAAATTTATCGTGAGAGGGTTTTATGAGATTGTCTTGGTTTTGGATTGGAATATTGGAGAATGAAAAATGGCAGGAGGAAGTGCTATATTTATGCATTGAGCATAAGAAAATTATGCATCTACAGAAGGATGTATTGCACTTGCACGGTGATTATGGAACGTCTCTTGCCCCATAGGAATCAGTGGTCAGAGATTATTGTGTTAAGATGAGAGCATTTCTTTATTTAAGGTTGCCCATAAAACAAACTTCTTTCCATTCATCTTCTGTTACGGGTTGTACTGATAAGCGACTAGCTTTGACTAGCACCATATTTTTCAGTTTAGGGTTTGCTTTAATCTGTTTTAATGAAACAGGTGTTGGCATATCACAAACGGCACGGATATCGACACATTCCCAGCGTGGATCAGAAGTCGTAGAATCAGGGTGTGCTTCTGCACATACTTCTACAATACCTACAATTTCTAGCCCTTTATTGGAATGATAAAAAAAGCCTTTATCGCCATATTTCATGGCACGCATATTGTTACGAGCTTGATAATTGCGGACACCGTCCCATTGTTCACCATCCGCGCCTTTTTGCTTCTGCATGTCCCATGACCATTTATGAGGTTCAGATTTAAAAAGCCAATAAGCCATGCGTTCTCCTTTTTATGGATTGTGAATATTTTAGGCATCATACGTATTTTATATGCACTTAAGTATAGCACTGCTAAGTACGATCATTTCATTTAAAATGAAGTAAAGAATGCAGATTATCAATTTATTTCTTCATTTTGGAGAGAGAATAAAATTGTTTTATCATCATGCGTTATCTTTTTATTCTGTTTCATTAAAATGCGTGAAACTATCTTGTCTTTTACTTAATTGTTAGAAGAAAAAAATATGCATGTGGATCAAAACATAAGCCTAAAGTAAGCCATTAAGCCCAAGTGCAGTTATTTTTTAATGTCAAAAATAATCTATGATTGGGTTGCTTTGAAAAGTTGTGTAGGAAAATTGTGTCTTAGAAGTTTCAAGATAAGAAAAGTTATAATAATGAGATGAAATATTCAATAACAGTCATTCATATTGTGCTTTGTGGAGAACATAAAAATTCATTTTGTTAGGCTTTTGTTCCACGGCGTCCCATCCCGATTAAGGGAGTAGATTTTTCATCCAATGGCCAGCGTGAGCGCGGGGCAAGATCAAGGGGGCTTGTTTCTCCTCTAGCAAGCTTTTGTGCACCAGCAAAAGCAATCATTGCAGCGTTATCGGTACATAAGGAAAGAGGGGGCGCTATAAATTCAAAACCATGTTGATGTGCAAGTTTTTGCAATGTTGATCGAATGGCTTGGTTGGCGGCAACACCACCTGCGACAACTAAAGCAGGAGGACGTTGTCCTTTACCATGAGAGAGAGGATATTGTTGGATAAAGTGTTGTAGAGCCAAATGAACGCGATCATGCACTGTATCGGTAACTGCTGCTTGAAAACTTGCGGCAATGTCTGCAACATCGCTTTCTGTAAGAGGCGCCATGGCTGTTGCTGCTTGCCGAACAGCGGTTTTAAGACCTGAAAAAGAGAAATCTAATCTTTTTTCACCTTTTAAAGGTCGTGGAAGAGGGATACGATTTTTGTCTCCTAATAAAGCAGCTTTTTCAAGTGCTGGACCACCAGGATAAGGAAGGCCTAAAAGTTTTGCTGTTTTATCAAAAGCTTCTCCCAAGGCATCGTCAATGGTGGTTCCTAAACGCTGGTAGTTGCCTACTCCGTGAACAAGGATTGTTTGTGTATGACCACCTGAGACCAACAGCAATAAATAAGGAAAATGGACATTATGCGTTAACACGGCTGTCAAGGCATGCCCTTCTAAATGATTGACGGCAATAAAAGGCTTTCCCGTGGCAAGAGAGAGTGCTTTTGCGCTCATAACACCTACCAATAGTCCTCCTATGAGACCTGGACCACTGGTGGCTGCAATGGCATCAATATCGTTCAATTTTGCGTTTGCGTCTGTTAGTGCTTTTAGAATTAAACTATCGAGAATTTCAACATGGGCACGGGCGGCAATTTCAGGAACAACACCGCCATAGGGTGCATGATGATCAATTTGGCTCCAAACAATATTAGAAAGAATTCTACTGTTACCTTCATTGTTGTATTCAACAACAGCAGCAGCAGTTTCATCGCAACTCGTTTCTATTCCTAACAGGCGCATTTTAAACAAAACCTTCTGTTAAAGACTCTTTTTTTGTGGGTATCACGGACAGGAAAAGATGCAAAGAACTTCTCATGAAATTATTTTCTCTCTAAAAATGCGTTTAAATGCATTCTCTTTAAATATAATGGCTTTGTTAACTCAAAATGAAGCTTTTTTTTCAGTATAAAATAATGATATGTTCCCCAAATATTGTTCATTAAACTTTATAAGATTAACTGTTGTCCATAAAAATACAGTGTTAAAAATTTCGGTGAAGTTATACTTTTTAGTAAAAATGGTTTGAAATAAACAATGCTCTTTGAGAAATTCTTCGTTTTTTAAAGCTTTTTTCATTTTGTTATTTTATCATGAGAGAAGAGTGTGCACAAAAAGTGATTAAGATGGTAGATTCTTCAAAACCAAAAGCTAAACCACATTATACTGGTACGCGCCGTAAAACGCCAGTGATTGAACATGAAACTGTGGCTCATAATTCAGAACAAATAACACAAAATCCAGCAGAATTGGATACTATGGAGAAACAAAGTGAAAAGCATGAGCAGAAGCACTGCATGTCTTATATGACTTGGCTTTATTTGCTTATTTCAGGAATTTTGGGTGGTCTCATCGCTTTGGGTGTTTTGATCGGTCTTCAGTGGACAGGCGTGCTTCCTTCTTCTGTTATGGAAAAAAATACTGAGGGAGAAAAAATTTTACAAATTGCTGAAAGTGCAAAAAATCAAGGTGAGGAAACACGCAAGCAATTAGGGCATGTTCTCCAAGAAATTGATACATTGAAAGCAGAATTTGCTGCTTTTTCATCACAACATATAGAAACAATTCAAAGTGATGGAGCATCACAAGAAAACAAAAAAGCTTTTACTGCTTTAGAGCAAAAAGTAAATAATCTTGAAAAATCTGTGCAAGCTTTTGTGGAAGGCTCAAAAGAAACAAAAGCGGCTTTTTCCGTTGGACAAAGCAATGCAAGTGCTCTTGCTACCTTAAAACAACGGTTAGAAACTATGCAAGAAGAGATTGCTGCTACCAAGAGTGAGAAAAACGAAATCAATACGGCACTCTTTACTGCCATCAGTTCCCTAAAAAATGCTGTAGAGCGTGGTGGATCTTATAGTGATGAATTAAAACTGTTACAACAATTATCGCCTTCGATTGATGGACTGGATTTGTTGCAAAAGACAGCGGCTGTAGGTCTTCCAAGTTCAGCTCAACTTTCAAGTGATTTTGCTCGTATTGCAGATAGCATCGTTGCTACACAAAAGAGTGTTGCATCAGATGCTGGTTTTTTTGAACGGATTTTAGCATGGATAAAGGGTCTTATTGTTTCGCGTCCGGTTGGAAATATTGAAGGTATGACAGTGGGAGCAATTGCGGCGCGGATGGAAGTTGCCATTCAAAGGGGTGATTACGAAAAGGCTTTAAGCGAATGGCAAACATTACCTCAAAATGCAAAAGATGTTTCGCTGGATTTTGTGCAGAAGCTTGAAACACATATTGCTGTTCATCAGTTGCTTCAGAAATTGTTGATATCTGTGCAACAAGGATCTTTTAAGGCAACTAAGATGTAAATAGGCTCCAGATGATACGTGTTTTTGTTTATAGTTTTGTTGTATGTGCGCTCGGTCTCGTGTTCGGGTGGGTTGCTAATCACAATGGTGTTGTGGTCCTCACATTTTTGCATTTTCGCTTCTCTGCTTCATTGCTTACAGTGCTAAGCATGCTTATTTTGTTTTTTGGAATTTTAGCACTTTTATGGTGGTTTCTTTCTGTCCTTTTTTCTGTCCCCCATGCTGTTTCCAATTACTTCTATAAACGCCATAAAAAGCGCGGTTATGAAGCTCTTTCACAAGGGATTTTGGCAGTTTTTTCAGGCGATGGGGTGTTAGCGCAACAAATGGAGGCTCGTGTTGACAAATATCTTGCCAGTAAAGATGAGCCGTTGGTAAAACTTTTACAAGCACAAACCTTGTCGCTGCAAAATAATTCTGCCGACGCCATTCCTCTCTATGAGGAAATGAGAAAAGAAACATCAACAAAATTGGCAGGGCTTTATGGTTTGTTTCGCGAAGCCATAAAGAATAAAGCTTATGAAGCAGCACAACAATATGCACAAGAGGCGCTGGCTTTATCACCAGCACTTTTATGGGCACATCAAACTGTGCTTGATCAACTTAGCACAAGTGGACAATGGGACAAAGCTCTTGCTGTTTTTGAACGCGCGCAAAAAGCTTTACCGCGTGCAATCCGTTTGACTACTGAGCGTCAACATATACAGGCTTTGTTACTTTGTGGGCAGGCTCTTCATCTGTTTGAAACATATCCAGTACAAGCACGTACGGCTATTTTGAAAGCACATAAATTGGAACCTGATTTTGTTCCCATAACGGTTATTGCTGCTGATATTCTTTATAAGCTCAATGAAACGCGTAAAGCCGATAAGATGATTATAACGGCTTGGCAGAAAGAGCCGCATCCTGATTTGAGTGCGCTTTATCTTGAAAGAGAAGAAGGAGCCGTTGGACGATTAAAAAAGGCTAAGACACTTGCTTCTTATCATAAAGACACATTTGAAGCGGCTTTTCTTATTGCTAAAGCTGCTTTGGATGCTGGTGAGACGGTATTGGCAAGGCAACAGGCACAAAAAGCGCTCCAGTATCATCAGCGGGAAAGTGTGTATTTATTGTTAGCAGATATTGAAGAAGCACAGGGGAATAATCAAGCAGCAGTGCGTCAATGGCTTTCTTTAGCACTTCGTGCTGAACGTGATCCGGTGTGGATGTGTGATGGTACCATTTTTACCTCTTGGTCAGTGGTTTCTCCCATAACTGGGCGTTTGGGCTGTTTTGAATGGAAAGCACCTCCCCGTATGTCTCCCTTCACATTAGAGGCTGCCAATATTATGCCTAAAAAACAAGATAAAGGAGATATTGTGGGAGAAGGTCTTGGTGTTGAAGAAAAGACGCTTGAAAAATTACCTGCGCGAGAGGATTCTTTGTTGCATAATGTACAGGTAGAGAAACAAGATATAAAAGAGCAAGATGTCAAAACATTTAATCAAATCCATTTAAATGTTGATGATCCAGGGGTAAAAACAGAAGAAGAGGAGACATCTTTATCAAAAAAGAAATTTCGTTTATTTTAAAAAGTAGAATTATAGTGAATATTGTTCGCTAAAATTATTCTCTTGTGTTTAAAAAGTGAAATTTTACTTGGTTTGCAAAAGTGATTGGTTAAAAAATGTTTTTAAGTCAAAGGTGTGTTGGTAAGAAGCAAGGAAAGAGCAAACCAAGGATCGCAGTCGTTATTCATCGTCGGTCTACATATACGGGTCGTTTGGGAAAATTTTTGCAACAAAGTGGTTTTGTTCTTGATGTGTATCGTCCTATTTTAGGACAGAAACTCCCCGATACATTGCAGTATTATGCTGGTGTCGTCATTTTAGGGGGACCGATGAGTGTGAATGACAGGGATGCTTATATTAGTGAGGAAATTGATTGGATTTCTTTATCATTAAAAGAGAATAAGCCTTTTTTAGGTATTTGTCTTGGCGCACAAATGTTAGCGCGAAATCTGGGGGGCTGTGTTCGTACAAGACGTGATGGGATCGTTGAAGTGGGATGGTATCCACTGGAAGCAACCTTGCAAGGAAAAGCAGTGATGAATTGGCCGGAAATGGTTTATCATTTTCATGATGAAGGTATTTATGATTTACCTAAAGAGGTAGAGCTTTTGGCAACAGGTTATACATATCCTACACAAGCTTTCCGTTATGGAGAAAATGCATGGGGTCTACAATTTCATGCTGAATTTACACGTGCAATGATGCGGCGTTTGGTTGTGCGTTCGGCACACAAATTAACGGAAAAAGGGGCTCAACCTGCTGCTGTGCATTTGCAAGGTCGTTTAATCTATGATCAGGCTTTGAGCAAATGGTTTGAAAATGCATTGCACAAAATCTTTGTATATCCATCATACATGCGTGAGAGTTAAGAAGTTTTTATCGTTATAAAATAAGGAAAATTTTTATTTTGTCTATGTTTTCTCCATTGAAATCAATACGGAAAAGTTGTTCTTTAAGATATTTTTTTTGTGGGCTATGCTGTTTTGTGTTGATATTCACTTATAGCTTACTCTGGTTTTTTTTTCACGTAAAATAGAGGACTATGTAGCCTATCTCTTCGAAAGGGCTTCTGCCCATGATATGACGGTTGTGTGCGAGCATCTCAGCAAGAGTGGTTATCCGTTACGTATTGGTGTTACTTGTGATCAATTTCAGTTTGCTTGGCCTTTGCACGGGCTTTCCTTATCAACGGGGGATTTTACGGTTGGTGCACCAGTTTATGCACCCCATTGGGTTGAATTTAATGTTCATTCTCCTGCATTTATTGTTTTTGCTGGAAAGACTCCATTTGTGTCAAAGTGGCGCAATTTGGTCATTGAAACAGAACCTTATTGGAAAACGGGTAAGACATTTAAACTGATGGCTGAAGGGCTTGAAATTTCTACTATTTCTTCATCTCTTGATGATCAGAAAGTTCAAGAAAAATTGGAATCACAGCCGGAAAACAAGAAAGTAATGCAGGAAAATGTTGGTGATCAAGCATTTTTAAAAGATTCGCTAGATGTGATTGTGCCTGTCTTAGATCAAGAAAATGTGTCTCCAAAAATAACGACAGAATTTTTACGACTTGATCTGAAAGACGAGAAAAATCATTTATCGGGGCATCTTACTTTTGATGATTTTGATCCTTCCGTGTTTTTTGCCTCTTACTTGGTGGATGTTCCCAAAATTGATGGCAATTTAAAATGGATATTCAATGATGTACCTCATGTGTTTGAAAATGGAGGAGGCAATTGGAAACAGCGCTTGTATGGGAAAAGTGGACTTTTAAAGCGGGGCGAATTGGTTTTTCATACAGGTGGTATATTACGTGTCAGTGGGCCTTTTTCTTTTGATGATGAAGGATATTTAACAGCAAAATTTGATCTTGTCTTGGTGAAGCATATGGAACTCCTTACTACTATGCAGCGCTTATTTCCTGAGCAAGCTAACAATCTACAAGCTTTATTTTTTGTTTTGGGCGCTATGCCTAAAAGTGCAGATGGCTATCCGATTATTTCTTTGCGTGTTAGTCATGGATGGGTAAAATTAGGTTTTTTAAAACTTGGGCGTCTTACACCGCTTTGAGTCTGAAAGCTGTTTTTTAAATCGTACTTTCAACTCTGCTTCAGAGATAAAAGAGTGCTTCTTTGTTTGGGGAGCTATGTCTGAAAATGCGGATAGCACTCCTCTTATTCTCTTGCGGGTTTGTCATGGATGGCAAAATGAGGTTTTTCAAACTTTGCCATCTTACGCTACTTTAAGTCTGAAAGCCCGTGTTTTGAAGTTGTGCAATCAATCCTGCTGCAAAAGTAAAACGAGAAATGTTGAGATCATTTTCAATAAGTGCACTAATACGGTTTGTTACATTGTGAATGTGATCTTCTGCTCTTTTATTCCAAGTGGCAAAAGGGTCGTCTTTTACTCCATAATTGTTCAGAATTTTCATAACAATTTTCCGTAAGCTTTCGGCAATATTTTCTTTGGCTTGGCTTAAGGCCATACTATCATAATAATCAAGTACAGGAATTGTTTGACTTGCTTCATTAATGCGGTTGATACGAATGATTTGTGCAAGTGAAAAATAAATCTCTGCAGTTTTAATAAGATCACTGTTGCTTTGTTTGGCAATTAAAGAAATGTCACAAATGATAGGAGCAGCTTCCAAGAGAGCCAATTGTTTTGATAAAGCTTTTGGTGCTCCTTCTTCACTATAATGGAGCGTTTTTTCTTTCATTTTTTTGTTGATATCTTTATCATTCGAATGCGTAAGTTGTTTTTCAATAACAGCACGCGCTTGCTTTATTGTTTGTACAAGTTCTTCTAATGGAGTCGAGAGATCCATATTGTACAATCCCCAGTTTGTTGTCTCAAAGAGCATTGAAGTAATCGCTGCGTAGAATTTATTTTGAACAACACCGGGTATTTTATTATCAAGCTTGTCAATTTGATTAGACAGTTGTGGTATTTCAAAACCATCACACAGTGTGATGAAAACGCGAATAATATTTTCAACCTTTTGTTCTGTTGCATCTTGTAGTCTACTTACAAAAGTAGGTCCTCCACGATTCACAATATCATTGGCAAGCAGCGTTGCAATGATATTACGACGCAACTGATGATTAATGATTTCTTTTGCAAAGTTTTCCTGAATTTGAGTTGGGAAATAGTGCAACAAGATTGTATCAAAATAACGATCATCAATAATGGGGCTATGGGCGATCTCTTCTTTTAGGGTTAATTTAGCGTATGCCAAAAGAACAGCAAGTTCTGGACGGATAAGTCCTTGACCTTGTGTTATTCTTTGCCGCAAAACTTGTTCATCAGGGAGGATTTCCACTCTACGATCTAGAAGCTTTTTTTCTTCTAAATCATGCATAAAGCGGATTTGATGAGGTAAATCTACAATACTTTGGTTTTCAGCTAAAGAAAGAGCAAGAGGTTGCAAATAATTGTTGCGCAAGACTAATTGCTCGATTTGTGGAGTCATTTTTTTCAAGAGCTCATTGCGGGCTTCGCGGGTAAGGGTTTTTGCACGAAGGGCTGATGCCAGAACAATCTTGATATTGACCTCGACATCTGAACAATTAACACCTGCGGAGTTATCAATGGCATCCGTATTGCATCGCCCGCCATTTAAGACATATTCAATTCGACCACGTTGTGTAACGCCAAGATTAGCTCCCTCACCAATCACTTTTGCACGAACTTGTTCACCGGTAATGCGTAGTCCATCATTAGCACGATCTCCTACTTGTGCATCGGTTTCTGTCGTCGCGCGGATATAAGTGCCAATGCCACCAAACCATAAAAGATCAACGGGTGCTTTAAGAAGTGCAGAAATGATTTCAAAAGGCGTTCCTGTTTGTTTTTCAAAACCAATAGCTTGTGCTGCTTCAGGTGAAAGCGTAATGGTTTTCATGGTACGTGAGAAAATGCCACCGCCCTTTGATAATTTGGTTTGGTCGTAATCTTGCCAACTGGAACGAGGAAGTTGAAAGAGGCGCATACGTTCCGCATAGCTTTCAGCTATGTTTGGATCTGGGTCGATAAAGATATCGCGGTGATCAAAAGCGGCAATAAGCCTTGTTTGTTGAGAAAGCAGCATGCCATTGCCAAAAACATCGCCAGACATGTCACCAACCCCAATACAGGTGAAAGGTGTTGTTTGAATATCGTGGTTAAAGGATTCTCGAAAATGTCTTTTGACTGCTTCCCATGCTCCTTTGGCGGTGATCCCAATTTCTTTGTGATCGTAGCCTGCTGAACCTCCTGAGGCAAAAGCATCATCAAGCCAGAAGTGGTTTTCTTGGCTGAGTGCGTTTGCTGTATCAGAAAAGGTTGCTGTACCTTTATCTGCTGCGACAACAAAATAAGGGTCATGTCCATCATGGCAAATGATGTCGTGAGGAGGAGCTATTTTATCGTTTACCAGATTGTCGGTGATGGAAAGCAAAGCCGTGATAAAGTCAATATAAGCTTGTCGTGCAGCTTCGATGATGAGAGCACGATCATTTGTTTGGGGAAGGCGGTGAGGATAAAAGCCACCTTTGGCACCAACGGGAACAATAACGGCATTTTTTACCTGTTGAGCTTTGACTAAGCTAAGGATTTCAGTGCGGTAATCGAGTGCACGGTCTGACCAACGAATTCCACCTCGAGCAATAGGACCAAAGCGTAAATGAACCCCTTCAACTTCTGGTCCATAAACAAAAATTTCGCGATAAGGGCGCGGTTCAGGCAATCCTTCAATTTGGCGTGGATCTAACTTGGTGGCTAAAATACGTCGTGGATTTCCATTTTTAAGAGGCGTAAAGGCATTGGTTCGTAAACTCGCATCGATAAGATTACGATAACGGCGTAAGATAAGATCATCATCTAGACCCGATACGTTCTGTAATTTTTCTTCAATACGCTTTTGAATAGCCTGTTGGTTCTCTTTGCGTTCTTTTTCTGTATGGCTTTGATGAAATTTCAAATGGAAGAGTGCATAAAGATCTTGGGTAATGTCAGGATAGGCGTTTAAAGTTTGAGCAACACGGTCTTGTGAATAAGGAATGCCAGCTTGTTGGAGATAGCGTCCATAATGGCGTAAAATAACAATTTCGCGCCAAGAAAGATCAGCTGTTTGGGTTAGGGTATTAAAGGCATCATTATCAGCATCTTGAGCCCAAATGGCTTCAAATGTTTCGGCGTGCTTTTGACCGTTTTTGTCGAAATCAATACACAGTTGAAAGGCGCTTTCTAGTTGCATATCATGAAGATATACAGAGTGTCCATTGCCATCTGGTAATTCAAGTGTTTGTTCAGCAATAACCCGAAACCCCATATTTTCAAGAAGGGGTACGCGCTTGGAAAGGGCTAACGCTTTATGGCAGTGAAAGAGCCGGAGAGAAATGTTTCGTTTTCCCTTATTGCCTGCATGATAAAAAGTAACAAAAAGTGGTTTTTTTTCATGAAGACTTAGAATATGTCCGGCATCTTCAATAGCATCTTCAGCTGAAAAGAGGTCACGATAGCTATTAGGAAATTGGCAGGCTAAACGTGTTTGTTGCTCTGTCGTTTTGCGGGTAAGGGCTATCGTTTGAACAGATTCTTCCCAACTGTGTGCGATAGAACGTACATGTTGTTCAAGGGCTGTGCGTTCGATAAGAGGAGCATTTTCACGGACCTGGCGGTGGATGACATAATAGACACGTGTCAGTGTGCTTTCCAAAAATAGAGGATAGGATTCAAAAAAATCACCTTTGTAAAGTTCAACAAAATGTTCGCCAATTTTTTCACGAACATTGCTGCTATATTGGTCACGCGGTACATAGACAAGTATAGAGACAAAGCGTCCAAAGGGATCGCTATGGGCAAGCACCCGCAAACGTGGGCGTTCGTCTAGTTGCATGATAAGTTTGGCATTTTCCGTTAGTGTATCAATATCGGAGCGAAACATTTCATCTCTTGGATAGGTTTCTAAAACACTGATAAGTGCTTTTCCTGAATAGTCGGCACGGTTATGTCCAAGACGTTGAATAATCGTTTTGGCTTTTTCTTTTAAGAAAGGGATTTGCAAAATAGAGCGTGTATAAGCGGAGGAGGTAAACAACCCCACAATGCGCAATTCTCCACACAGTTTATTGTTTTCATCAAAGATTTTAAGACCAATATAATCAAGCCAAACAAAACGGTGAATTTTTGAGCGACTATTGGCTTTTGTGACAATAAATAGGTTATCACTTTCCATAAAGGAGAGGATTTCTTGAGGAGGCTCTTCCACACGTGCATCGCCAATAATACGAATAGAAGCATCGGTGAGAATGCCCAATTCAATGCCTCTGGCTGTAAAGGATTTTGTGGGTTCTTGGTCTTTGATAAAGTTATAAGTGCGCATGCCAAGAAAGATGAAATTATCGTCCATTAACCAATTGAGAAATTCAATGGCTTTTTCACCTTCTTGTGTGTAGTATGATGGGAGACTTGTTTGATAGGCATGGATATGCTTCCTTACTTCTTCAAGCATAGGTTGCCAGTCTTGCACGGCTGCATTGACTTGTTCAAGAACTAAGGCCAGTTCATCTTTAAGCTTTTGTACTTGTTGATCATTTAAAGACTCAATATGGATTTGCATCAAGCTGATGCGTTGCCCAGAGGCACAATCAAGAACGGGGTGTGCAATCAAATAAATGTGATTTTTATGTTGATTAAAGACATTTAAAATAGAATCAAGAAGGAAGGGCTTATTATCGTTGACGAGGGTGATAACCGTTATAGGTTTGCTGTTACGAGTCAAATTTCGTTCAAAGCAGATAATTGTTTTTCCTGTCTTGTGAAGATTAAAAGCCGCAATAGCTGTAGCTGTGGCTTTTTGGAGTTCTTCGTTTTGGTAACAAATAATATCTTCTTTATCGGTATGAGCAAAAAGGATTTGTTCTATTTTATTTTGATTACTTTTTGTCTCTGATGTTTGTTGTTTTAACACAATGAATTTCCCTTTTTTTGCTCTTGATGTTCTTTATCTTCTTTTTAAGAACAGATCTGTATAATATTCTTTTTAGTGTAGCATCTTCTTGTTTTAGGGAATAGTTATTTATTGGAGAGGATAAACTTGTTTTGTCACTTTAATTAATAATCTGTTATTTAAAAAATATCTTGCGTTGATAAAATGGCTTTTTTAGTATTTTTGTATGTTATTGCATCTTAATAGTTTGCTCTTAAAAAATATACAAAGTGAATGAAAGTAAAGAGAGAATGACGTGTTTGCCTGAGAGACTTTTAAGTGGTTATCAATCCTTTATAAACAATCATTTTTCACATAAAACAGCGCGTTATCAGCAATTGGCAACTGAAGGACAGAAACCTGAAGTTTTGGTCATTGCTTGTTGTGATTCGCGGGCAATACCAGAAACGATTTTTGATGCTAAACCAGGTGAAATTTTCACATTGCGCAATGTTGCAAATTTGGTTCCTCCCTTTTCTCCTGATAATCAGTATCATGCAACATCAGCAGCGATTGAATATGCCGTGCAATTGCTTGAGGTCAAGCATATCGTCGTTTTTGGTCATGCCCATTGTGGGGGAGTGTGCACTGCTCTTAAAGGAAAGTGCAAATCTTTATCGTCAAATGATTTTATTGGGCAATGGATAAGCCTTTTAGCACCAGCAGCACAAGCAGTTCTTGATAATAAATCACTGACCGCATCAGAACAGCAGATCGCATTAGAACAATTGTCTATACATTATTCATTGAAAAATTTAGAAACCTTTCCTTGGATAAAGGTACGCAAAGATCAAGGACTTTTAACACTACATGGGGTTTGGTTTGATATTTCAAGTGGTGAATTGTGGAGTGTAGAACAGGAAACAGGTCGTTTTGTGCGTGTTGAGGTTTAGAAAGATTAAGTATAACCTTTGCTGTCTTTTAAAAGTATTGTATGATAAATCTTGACAAAGCTAAGGTTTTATTGTTTGAAAGAATAAGCTTTCAGTGACAGGATTAACTTGGAGCCACCGACTGAGACCCCAATGTGAGGGTATAAAGAGATCTCAGAGGTCAACATCCGACGGCGCGATGCGTTCTCGGATGCCGCTTTGGTTGGTTTGTTATGCAGCAATGAGGTAGAGAATGTTTGAATCCTTACAAGAACGGCTTGGCTCCATACTGTCTCATTTGACAGGGCGGGGGGCTTTGTCGGATCAGGATGTTGCAGCGGCGTTGCGCGAAATTCGGCGTGCTTTATTGGAAGCCGATGTGGCGCTTGATGTTGCGCGTTCTTTTACCGATAGGGTTCGTGAAAAAGCTGTTGGGGCTGCAATTGTTAAATCAATTAAACCTGGACAGATGGTTGTTAAAATTGTCCATGACGAATTGGTGAATGTGCTTGGAAGTGAAGGCGTTCTCAGTGATCTCAATGCACCGGCACCTGTTGTGATGATGATGATTGGTTTGCAAGGTTCTGGAAAAACAACCACAACAGCAAAGCTTGCTAAGCGTTTAACGGACAAAAATAATAAAAAAGTTCTTATGGCGTCATTAGATACACGCCGTCCTGCAGCACAGGAACAACTTCGCCAATTAGGAGAACAAGCAAACTTGGCAAGTTTGCCTATTATTGCGGGGCAGTCTCCCGTCGATATTGCAATACGTGCGCTACAAGCAGCCAAATTGGGTGGTTATGATGTGTTGATTCTTGATACAGCAGGTCGTAACCATATTGATGAAGCTTTGATGCTTGAATTGGCTGAAATTAAAGCTTGTTCTCTTCCTCATGAAATTATGTTGGTGGCGGATAGTTTGACCGGTCAAGATGCTGTTCATCTGGCGCGCTCTTTTGATGAGCGGGTGGGAATTACAGGAATTATCTTAACGCGTATGGATAGTGATGGGCGCGGTGGTGCGGCTCTTTCTATGCGTGCTGTGACAGGAAAGCCGATTAAAGCAATTGGAATCGGTGAAAAAATAGATGCTTTGGAAGAGTTTCATCCGCGTCGTATTGCCGATCGTATTTTGGGAATGGGCGATATTGTTTCTTTGGTTGAAAAAGCTGCTGAAACAATGGATCATGAGAAGGCCGCCGCTTTTGCAAAAAAAATGCAAGCTGGAAAATTTGATCTCAATGATTTGGCAGAACAATTGCAGAAAATGAAAAAACTTGGGGGAATGGGCGGCATTATGGGAATGTTGCCAGGTTTGGGTAAGGTCAAAGATCAGATCGCTGCTGCAGGACTTGATGATCGTTTGTTTAATCGTCAATTGGCTATTATTTCGTCAATGACTCCCTTAGAGCGCGCCAATCCGGAACTGTTAAAACATAGCCGTAAACAACGCATTGCTAAGGGTTCTGGTACAAGTGCTGCTGATATTAATAAGCTTTTAAAAATGCATCGTCAAATGGCCGATATGGTCAAAGCCATAGGGGGTAAAGGCAAAGGTGGTTTGATGGGAAAGATGTTGAGTGGGCTTGGTTCTAAGATGGGGCTTGGTGGTATGGGAGCTGTGAGTGGTGATTCTGCAACTCTCCCTGATTTATCAGGATTTGATGCAAAGCAACTCTCAACACTTCAAAAACAGATTGAAAGTGGTAATGGAGGGAAGGTCTTGCCTGGTCTTCCAGGGCATGGGCTTACATTTCCTGGTCTTTCTAGTGGCGTTGCCGAGAGGGGAAAATTTCCTCAGCATCCCAAGAAAAAGTAAGATGCAAAGAGGAAAGGGAATATGATGCAGGAAAAAATATTGGATGAATTAGCGCATTTACGAGCATCCATTGATAATTTTGATGCAGCTTTGATTCATATTTTGGCAGAGCGGTTTCGTTGTACGAATGCTGTGGGGCATTTAAAAGCCCGTTATGATTTGCCTGCAGTCGACCCTCTGCGTGAACAATGTCAAGCAGAACGATTGCGGCAATTGGCTATAGAGAGTCATCTTGATCCCGATTTTGCTGAAAGATTTTTAAAGTTTGTCATTAAAGAAGTTGTGCATCACCATGAGGTGATCGCCAAAGAGCAAAAACAATGCAAATAAATTTAAACGAAAGCCAGAGCTGACAATAGGAGATAAAATATGGCATTAAAAATTCGTTTGTCCCGTGGAGGTTCAAAAAAACGTCCTTACTATCATATCGTTATTGCGGATGTACGTAGTCCGCGAGATGGACGTTTTATTGAACGTGTTGGTGCATGGGACCCAATGTTGCCGAAAGATGGACTGCGTGTGAAACTGGATGAAGAACGTATCCAATATTGGCTTGGTCAAGGTGCGCAGCCAACGGATCGCGTGTTACGGTTTTTGGATGCAGCTGGCTTGAAAAAACGTCCAACCCGCAATAATCCACAAAAAGGCGAACCGGGTAAAAAAGCACAAGAACGCATAGCTGCTGCAAAGCAAGCTGCTGAAGAAAATGCGTCGGCTGAAGCTGAATCCGCTTCAGAAGCATAAGAAGTGTGGCTGTTTAAAACAAGCAATTTTGCTTTTAAAAGATTTTATAGAGAAGTGAGTATTATCCGTTTTTGAATGACAAAAACGGATTTTCTTTAAAGAGATATTTATGTTTTAGTGACTATACTTTAAAAAAGTTATGGTGCGGTTTTAACTTTATAGCTTCCATAATGTGATGTTTTTTTACTTCTGCGCCTATTTTTTAAGGATTTATTTTTATTTATTATATATTCACTTGTTTGTTTTAAAGAGATGTCTCTTAAGGCACAAAAATCCGTTTTACGACGATGTTCCCTGAATGGTATAACGAAAGCTATTTTCCCAGCTTCCAATGTTGCAATAGCCTTTGCATTTGAGAGCGTTCAGTAGAAATATTTTCCTCCTTGCTTTAAGAATTTCTATTCACATGCTAATTTCGCTTTTAACGTGTAAGGGAATAGTTTTGATTGATTCAACATAGGAGAAATTTGAAATGAGAGAATTTTATGGTATTAGGATCTCTCATTCCAAATGAACAATGAATTATTATTATAAATAAATATATTACCTGTATTATAGGGAGACAGCAATTGTTATCGTTTTTTTGCCAAAAGCCGCTCTCCTTTTAAGTAATGAAGATAGATTTTTTAAAAATCAATGGCACGGCCTTTAATTTCCCAATCTCCATAGCGTGAAGGGTCTTTGCCACCACGTCCACCATTTTCTAAAGGTTTTTCTTCATTTTTTTCCTGTTTGCGTCTTTCTTGCGCTTCGTTTAGGGCGCGTTGTGCTGCGGGAGAGAGGGATTGTTGTTTGTTGATGGTCGTATTTTGTGTCTTTATTTTGTCATCTTTTTTATCCATTTTACACCTATTCCATTGAAGAAGCAGAAAGAAAACACCATCATATAATATTGATTGTATTTTATCATGGAGTTTTTTGAGTCATGAATATAATGCGTACAGCAATGCTTTTGGCTTTTATGACCGCTCTTTTTATGGGAGTTGGTTATCTTGTTGGAGGGGGCAGTGGCATGATCATTGCACTTTTGATAGCAAGTGGCTTAAACTTTTTTTCTTATTGGAATTCGGATAAAATCGTTTTACGCATGTATGGGGCGCGTGAAGTTGATCAGCATTCGTCTCCCGTTTATTATAAGATTGTAAGCGATTTAGCTAGGCGTGCTTCTCTTCCTCAACCAAAAGTTTATATTATTGATAATGCGCAGCCAAATGCTTTTGCTACGGGACGTAATCCTCAAAATGCGGCTGTCGCAGCAAGTACTGGATTGTTAAACACGTTGAGTGCAGAAGAGATTGCCGGTGTGATGGCTCATGAGCTTGCACATATTCAACATCGTGATACCTTAACGATGACCTTGACGGCAACAATTGCGGGAGCAATTTCAATGCTTGGGAATTTCGCTTTTTTTATGGGGGGACAGCGTAATTCTTCAGAGGGTTCTCATGGTGCTGGAGCAATCGGGGGGCTTATTGCTATGTTTGTGGCGCCTTTTGCTGCAATGCTGGTGCAAATGGCTATTAGTCGCACGCGTGAATATGCTGCTGATAGGCGAGGAGCTGAAATATGTGGTAATCCTTTATGGTTGGCTTCAGCATTGCGTAAAATTGCAGGCGGTGGGCAGACGGTATACAATGAAGAAGCAGAACATCATCCGGCAACAGCACATATGTTTATTATCAATCCTTTGAGTGGTGAAGGGGCCGATAGTCTTTTTTCTACCCATCCAGCAACGGCAAATCGTATTGCTGCTCTTTATCGGCAAGCCGAAGAGATGAAAGGAGCAATAACGAAAAATATGGAATGGAGTAAGGAAAGCGATTGGTATGAAAAAGGCAGAGGCTCTAAAGATTCTGATTCTGCTGCATGGACCAATGTTTTTGGCAATCAGGAAAAGAGTCCTTTTCAGCGTGTTAAAAAGCGCCCTTCTTGGCTTCGTTATGAAGATTCAAAAAAGCCTTGATTATTCAGCTTTTAAAGGAATAAAGGTGTTGTTTTGAAGCACGAAAATGCGGGGTGTGTGTCCGAAAAAAATGTTCCAGGACTAGCTGTCCGGCGGGTGTGTGTTCGTCTTTTAGGCGCGGTGCTTGATAAAAAGACCTCTCTTTCGGGTTTGATAGATAATGAACATGGACATCCACAATATTTAGGACTTTCACAGCGAGATCGTTCATTGTGCCGTGCTATTTTAGCAGCAGCGTTGCGTCATCGCGGGCAGATTGTGGCTGCTTTATCACGCTTTTTAGCACGTCCTTTGCCCTCACAAGCACTTGCACTGCAGCATCTTTTGCATATCAGTGTGGCACAAATTCTCTATCTTGATATTCCCGATCATGCTGTTATTGATTTAGCGGTGCGTGTGGCTAAACTTGATCCTCGTATGCGGCGGTTTTCAGGAATGGTCAATGCTCTTTTACGCAATGTTGCACGTGATGCGGTATTTTTACGCCAACAACCTCCTCGTATTGAGGGGAGTCCAGCATGGTTTTCCCAGCTTTTAGTCTCGACTTATGGAAAAGAAAAAGCTGAAAAGATTTTGGCAATTCAAAGTACTCCGCCTCCTCTCGATTTGACAGTGAAGTCTGATAGTGAGGGATGGGCTAAGAGGCTTGGGGGTGTTGTTTTGCCCAATGGTTCTGTTCGGTTGAGCAGTTTGGATGGTTCTGTTGTTGATTTAGCAGGTTACAGGGAAGGGGCTTGGTGGGTCCAGGATTTTGCTGCGGCGTTGCCTGCTTGCTTGCTTGGCAATATTCAGGGAAAGAAAGTTGCTGATCTTTGTGCAAGTCCTGGGGGAAAAACAGCACAATTGGTTTTGCAAGGCGCCGATGTGACAGCTATTGAACTTTCTGCTAATCGGATAAAGCGTTTAAAGGAAAATATGGAGCGCCTTCATTTTTCCGTTTCTACTTGGCAGGGGGATGTGAGAGATTTTCACTCCGAACAGCTTTTTGATGCTGTGCTTCTTGATGCGCCTTGTTCTTCTACGGGAACAATACGTCGTCATCCGGATATTTTATGGACAAAATCAATGGGCGATATCGCCAAATTGACAGAGCTCCAATATGATTTGCTTGTCGCAGCAATTGCTTTGATAAAAAAGGGAGGGTGCGTTGTTTTCTCCAATTGTTCTTTGGCAAAACAAGAAGGTGAGGATCTCATCGAAAAAATTGTATCGACACGTAGTGACGTTGTTTTAGAGCCTATCCTTGCAGAGGAAATGGGTGTTATGGCGCATTTGCTCTCGTGTAAGGGCATTTTGCGGACAACACCGGCAGATTTTTGTCATAAAAACTTTGGGTCTGATCACAACATCTTTTTAGGAATGGATGGTTTTTTTGCCGCACGCTTGCGAAAAGTGGCTTAATTAACGCTTCATTTACTAAAATGGCTGAAATTGTACGTGATTCAGTGCAAATGGAGATGAGATTGTGGCAATTGCGTTAAAAGGTCCTCAGGTAAAGGCGTCGGACTTTGTCTATGAAGCACACCAGTTTATACGGCGTTTATGGGTTGGACCACTATTTCGTTGGCGCTTTTCGGGATTTCGTCCTCATCAAATTTTAGCCTATCCCATTGATTTGCATTTAGCTGATCCGGTGATGGCACACGAATTTTACCATGGTCGTTTTGCTTTTGCGGGTCATGTGGTTCATTCTGGTGCGGTTTCCCCTTTTTCGTTAGTTCCCCCGACACCAGAATGGGAGGAGGCTCTTCATGATTTTCATTGGTTGCGACATATGGCAGCAGCTGGGAGCGATTTGGCAGCAGCACATGCGCGCGCACTTTTAGAAGATTGGCTCGATCAGTGGAGTAAAAAAGTAAAGGGGCTTGCTTGGAGTGCACCGGTTGTGGCACGGCGTTTAATTTCGTGGATTTGTCACGCGAAAATGCTCTTACAAGGGGCAAGTGAGCGGTTTGAAAAGCGGTTTTTGCGTACTCTTGGTTTCCAATTTCGCTATTTGCGCGTCATCATTTCCAGTATGGAAAAAAATGATAAACGTTTACAAGCCGCAGTTGCTTTGACATTTGCTTCTCTGGCTTTACCAGTTTCTGCGGCCATGAAAAAAAAGGCGCAAACCTTTCTTATTGAGGAGCTTTCATGCCAAATTTTGATTGATGGTGGACATATTTCGCGTAGCCCTGTCATTTTGCTCTATTTGTTATCAGATTTATTGTCGTTACGTCAGCTTTTTATGCATAGTAATGAAACCGCACCACGTATTTTGATTGATTCTGTTGAGCGTATGTTGCCGGCTTTGCGGTTTTTTATCCATGAAGATCAAACATTGGCGCATTTTAATGGGGTGGGCCCTCTGGTATCGCAACGATTATCAGCACTTTTAGAACTGGATGAGACAGCAGGGCATCCTTTTAGTTATGCGCGTTATTCAGGGTTTCAGCGTTTACAAGCCAATCAAACGACAGTGCTTGCTGATACAGGAAAGTTTCCACCTCGTTCTGCTGCTCAGCACGCTGGTTCGGGGTGTTTGTCTTTTGAAATGTCTTCACAGGGAAGCCGCTTTATTATTAATACGGGCGTTAATCCTTATGGGCGTGAAGAATATCGACATTTAGGCCGTGTTACCGCTGCTCACTCAACAGCAACAGTTAATGATTGTTGTGTGGGTGTTTTTCATAAAAAAAGAACGGGAGCTTCATTTTTGCTTGAGGGACCAACGGATGTGAAAGTGCGCCGTATAGAGGATTCCGAAAAGACTGGTTTTGTTGCTAGCCATGATGGTTATGTGCGACCTTTTCATCTTGTTCATGAGCGTGGTCTGATTTTAGCGACAAATGGCGATATGATCGAAGGTTTTGATCGCTTTTTTACGCCAAATGAGAAGCTTGCAAAGAAAGATAAGAAAGTTCAAAGTGAACAAAATAATGTTGCTGTTCGGTTTCATCTTCACCCAAAAGTGGAAGTCAACTATGATGGTAAGCGTGTGCGTTTAGCCTTGGAGGGTGGGCAAGTATGGTATTTTATATCGCCTGATGTAGATATTTGCCTTGAAGATTCAATTGATTTTGCTGAAGTAACAGGTCCGCAACGGACACAACAGATTGTTTTGTATTTTCGCCCTGCAGTTCAAGAAAAAGTTCGATGGCGTTTTCTTCGCTGTTCATCAGAACAATGATACCTTTTTATAATTACGGATAAAATGGAGCGTTATTCTTTCTGTGTTAAAATAGAGAGATTCTATCCTTTTGGTGTATTTTAATAAAGGCCTGTGCTATTAAAGTATAAGCTTATTTTACTTGAATTTTAACCATTTCATTTTTAGGGTTCCTGTTATGGGTGTTGTTGCAAAAAATTTTCCCATATCTGATCTTCATCAGGTTCGTCGTGTTCTGCTTTCTGTGTCTGATAAAACCGGCGTAGTTGCCTTTGCACAAGCGCTTCACGCTTATGGTGTTGAATTGATTTCAACAGGAGGAACAGCCAAAGCCTTAATGGCTGCTGGTTTACCGGTTAAAGACGTTGCTGAGGTCACAGGATTTCCAGAAATCATGGATGGGCGCGTCAAAACACTTCATCCTTTGATTCATGGTGCTCTGTTAGGAGTCAGAGATGATCCTAGTCATAAAAGTGCTATGGGGCAGCATGGCATTCATGGAATTGATCTTTTGGTGGTGAATCTTTATCCTTTTGAAGAGACTGTTCAATCAGGTGCTGATAGACAAACCATTCTTGAAAATATTGATATTGGTGGACCAGCAATGATCCGTGCTGCGGCAAAAAATCATGCTTATACGGCTGTTATCACAGCGGTGCGTGATTATGATGTAGTCCTTGCTGAATTGAAAAAGCATAATGGGTGTTTAAGTTTAGCTCTGCGACAGCAGCTAGCGATGCGTGCTTATGCGCACACGGCTGCTTATGATGCAGCCGTAGCAGCGTGGTTTGCAAAGGATTTAAAAATTGAAACACCATCTTGGCAGAGTTTTTCTGGACATCTTGAAACGGTTATGCGTTATGGGGAAAATCCGCATCAACAGGCAGCATTTTACCGCAATGGTGACAAACGTTTTGGTGTTGCAACCGCCAAACTTTTGCAAGGCAAAGCACTCTCTTATAACAATATGAATGATACAGATGCAGCATTTGAACTTGTGGCAGAATTTGATCCCCAAAAGACTGCTGCTGTTGCGCTTATTAAACATGCCAACCCTTGTGGTGTTGCTGAAGGGCAGAGTTTGAAAGAGGCTTATTTGAAAGCTTTGAGGTGTGATAATGTTTCGGCATTTGGTGGAATTGTGGCGTTAAACCAAACTCTCGATGAAGGATGTGCAGAAGAGATTATCAAAGTTTTTACGGAAGTGATTATTGCTCCTGATGCAACAATGGCAGCGCGTGAAATTATTGCAAGCAAGAAAAATCTTCGTTTGTTGATAACAGGTGGTGTTCCTGATCCACGTTGTGGAGGGCTTATTGCTAAAACGCTTGCGGGTGGAATTTTAGTGCAGTCACGTGATAATGTGGTGGTGGATGATCTTAAATTGCAAGTGGTGACAAAACGTGCACCAAGTCGAGATGAAATGCGTGATCTTCAATTTGCTTTTCGGGTAGCTAAACACGTCAAATCAAATGCTATTGTTTATGCAAAAAATACTGCAACAGTTGGGATTGGCGCGGGTCAAATGAGTCGTATTGATTCGGCAAAAATTGCTGCGCGTAAAGCGGAAGAAAGAGCAACGATCGCAGGCTTAACACAATCTCTTGCCAAAGGGGCCGTGGTTGCATCAGATGCCTTTTTTCCTTTTGCAGATGGTTTATTGGCAGCTGCTAGCGCAGGGGTTACAGCAGTTATTCAACCAGGTGGCTCCATGCGTGATGAAGAAGTGATTGCCGCTGCTGATGCGCATGATTTAGCGATGGTTTTTACGGGTGTACGGCATTTCCGCCATTAATAGTTTTGGTAATTATTTCTTTCGAATAAGACCAGTGTTGCAAAGAGCTTGTTGTGTCGGTGTATTTGGTTGTTAGCAGCTGCTAACGCAGGGGTTACAGCAAGTTATTCAACCAGGTCGCTCCATGCGTGATGAAGAAGTGATTGTGGCTTCTGATGCGCATGATTTAGCGATGGTTTTTACAGGTGTACGGCATTTGTATCATTAATGGTTTTGATGACTGCTTTTTTTAAACAAGAGACGTTTTAGATAATTTTAGCATGTTTTAGATGCATATCTGTTATGAAGTTATAACACGACTCTTTTTTGTCATTTGCTTTATATTTATGCCCTAAAGAGGGTAACGTTAGGTTGGAGTAAAAGGAAATGAATATTTTGCGTTCTTATAGTAATTGGCGCCGTTATCGGCGGACAGTGAATGCGTTAAGTCATCTTTCAACACACGAGCTTAATGATCTTGGCATTTGTCGTGGTGATATTGATTCAGTTGCGCGGCGCCATTCTTATAAATCTCTCTAAAATTTGTTTATAATAGAATTTGAGTAGAGCCTTTGTTATGAGGAAAGCGGCTATGGGACGTTTTCCTCTCTTTCTGATGTTACCAAGAGAGAATGTATCAGGGAAGCATTTATGTGTTCGCTATAGTATTTGCTTTGTGCTATTGTGAAAAGTAACTCTTATTAAAATTCTCAACATAACAGAGAGAGGGTATGCTCTGTTGTGGAATTTGTGCTTCTTTACAGCAAGGTTGTTGAGCATTAACAGCACTGTTTTGTGGTGTGCGTATTTTGTGGTGTATTTTTTAGTCTTTTTGCCGTAGCAGAAAAAGAGAGCCACCTAGAACACCAGCAGCTAAGATAAACCATGTAATAGCGTATGCAAGGTGATTGTTTCGAAATTGCACAACCGTGAGACCAGCAACGGGGAGAGCTCCTTGCGTGGCTGTTTTTTTTCCAGCATCAATGAAATAAGGTGCAACAGTGGACAAACCAAGTTTCTCTGCCATAGCAGGAAGTTCACGCGTGTACCATAAATTCTTGTCCGGATTATTTTTGCGTGGGAAAAAACCATTTTTTTCACTCATGCGCAATAAACCTACAATTGTGGTTTGTTTTTTCTCTGAGAGAGAATCCTGATGAGGTGCGGCATTTGTTTGTGATGGTTCTGAATTTTGGAAGTCATGGAGTGCATCCATAGGAATAAAACCACGATTGACAAAGGTCACGCTATTATCAGCTGCTTGTAAAGGGGTCAAAACCCAATAGCCCGTGGTATTTTGAGCAACAGCAATAACCAGAATATTTTTATCTGTCAAAAATTTTCCTGTGATAATGACAGGGCGATATTCGTCTTTCTCAAAAGTAGTCTTGACCCATTGATTTTGAGGCGGGGCTTTTATGGGAGGCAAATGAACACGTTGATTGGCACTCATGATAAGATTTGTTTTCCAGTTTAATCGTTGTATTTGCCATACACCTAATGCACTAAAGAGAAGAAAAAAACACATACATAATATGCCTAACAAAAGTGAAGAGAAACGGATAGGTTTTTGTTGAGGCTTTGCCATGGAGGAGGCTGTTTTGTTCATGATAATGCTTCCCTTTAGAGGAGATGGTAACTGTTCTTTTAGCATGCTCCATGTTAAAAAAAAATATTTTCTGTATCTTTTATAGGCAAAGAGAGCAGAATGAGATGATAAGGAACGCAAAAGACTTTACAAAAGACTTGACCTTTTGGTATCGACACCCTATTAAAAGCACACCTTCTCAATAATTCCGTTTAAGGGGGTGTTGTGCGCTCTTTGCGTCCATTCTGTTGTATGGGTATTGGGATTTTAAGAGTTTTTCAGAGTTTAAAGGTGAAGTTTATGTCTCGTGCTTGCGAATTGACAGGAAAAGCAGTTCTTTATGGCAATAATGTTAGCCACGCGAACAATAAAACCCGTCGTCGTTTTTTACCAAATCTTTGCAATGTGACATTGATTTCGGAAGTGTTACAGCAAAATTACCGTTTGCGTGTTTCGGCAAGTGCTTTGCGTTCTGTGGAGCATCGCGGTGGCTTGGATGGTTTTTTGCTTAAAGCCGATGATAAAGAGTTGTCACAACGGGCGCGTTTATTAAAGCGTCAGATTATTAAGAAAAAAGCTGAACAAAAGGCTGAACAGGCGGCGTAATGAGCTTTGTTTATGACACTGTTTGGTCTTTTTTTGTTTTATAGAGGTATTGTTTTTTCCATTTTATAGTTTTTGATCGTTGTATTTCATTGGTTCCATATCCCAGGTTAAAAAAATGTTTTCAGCACGCGATCTTTTATTGGCACGGCAAGAGAGCAGGTATATTGCTTGTTCGATTCTTGCTATGTGTCTTGCTGTGACTGCCTCTAATATTTTGGTGCAGTATCCTATTTATTGGTTTGGTTTAAATGACCTACTGACCTATGGCGCTTTTACCTATCCCTTTGCTTTTTTGATTAATGATTTGACCAATCGTTTTTATGGTCCAGCTGCTGCGCGTCGTGTGGTTTATGCTGGTTTTTTTGCTGGTGTTTTTGTTTCTTGGATTTTGGCGACTCCACGGCTTGCAATTGCTTCGAGTTTAGCATTTTTATTCGGGCAACTTCTTGATATTGCTGTTTTTACTCCTTTGCGTCGTAAAGTATGGTGGAAGGCTCCTTTGGCAGCAGCATTGGTGGGGTCGGCTTTGGATACAGTGGTGTTTTTTGCTCTTGCTTTTTCTAGCTCTTTTGCTTTTATCGATCAGATGACAGATTATGCCGATAGTTCAATTATAGAGAGCACCCTTTGGGGAGGGGTTGGGATCCCTGTTTGGTTTTCGCTTGCTGTTGGCGATTTTTCTATTAAAATTATTATGAGTTTGTTTATGTTAATCCCTTATAGAACAATCCTTAGCGCTATGAAAATGCCTCTTTATCATAGTAGTCATATCAAGAGATGATTTATCTGTTGTTGAAAGCAAATAATAGTCTTTGTTCTCTGATTGTTTTGAAAGTTAGAAAACAGCGCTCTTTGTTTTCTTAAGAGTAGCATTGTAGAATCATTTTCAATATAGACATGTTTCGATATGACCTCAAAAGGTTGTTTTGGTTTTAAAAAGCAGGAGGCTTCTCAAGATTCAGAGCTCTATGCATCCTGGACAATTTAATTTTCTTAAATGTGATTTCTTTTTTGATAATACATTGATTTTAAACAATAAATAAATGTATTCAACTTGTATTGTTAATCCGAATACAATCAGTTTTTCTCATCTCAAAACCTCTTATATTGAAGCCATTAAAATTGTTCCCTTGCGCGTCAAGAGCAGGGTGGAGCGTGGGTGAAAATACTGCAAAAAGGAGGTAATATATCTCTTTTGAAAACTCTCAAATGCAAGAACTCTCACCATATTTGGAGCTGGCAAATAATATGATGATGCTCGTTTGCTGTTTCATCAGTGTAAAAATGGTGGTGCATAATGGTTTTACTGCTATAATTTTTATGGGTGGTACTCGTGAAATGGGCTTGAGAGCTTTGAGAGATGTTTCTTCAAAAAGCCTGTGCGATTGGCAATATAATAGCATGTTTTAGCATCCTGTTGTGCATGAGGAATGCGATTCTATTAAAGAACCAGAGAAATAACAGCATGAGGCAATGCGGAATCTCCATGAGAGGATGGAAATTATAAGGAATGCTTCACAAATGACTATTGTTCAATGAAAGATAGTTTACAACTTTCTAAGAAAAAGCCGTATTCTGAAATTGAAGAAGAAAAGATGATTATTTTTATTTATGACCAATGATCAAGTAAAAGACAATATATTGAATTATAATAATTTATTGTTTTAAGAATCTCAATATCATAAGATTTTTTTATTTGAAATTTTTTCATGGTCAATCAATAAAAATCACTCTTTTGTATGCCATCAATAGGATTAACGTGTAGATCCATTTTATAAAGGGGAAAGATATCTCTTCTGAACATTCTTAAATGCAAGAGTCTTTGTGTATTGAAAGCTGAAAAAGAAAAAATAGTGATATTGGTTTTACCCTCATAAGAAGACAAGCTTTATGGAGAGAGGCATAGTATTGTAATTTTGATCGTGTGCAATGGTTTGTCTGCTTAAAAGTATGGCTTATCGCATTATGCTGTAAAACACCGTTGTTTGAGGTACAATGATATAAGCATATAAGACTTTATACGTTCAATGTTTTTAGAAGGTGTTGTATGCATATTCAGGATAGGATTTGCTCGTAGAGCCAAGTAAACCTACGAATGGTCAACAGGTGAAATTCATTGAGAGTAGCTGGATTGTTTACAGTCTGGCACGAGTAGGAATCTTCCTCATTTGAGGTGTGGAGAGGGGATCAATAAACCAATTTTTTAAGAAATTCTTCTGGTTTTAGTTGCTTTAATTTTATGGTTTTAGAGCTCATTGCAGCATTCTCTATTCTCCTTTTAAGCCCAAGGTTTTGTGTGGTTTCAGCATAGCTTGTTTGGTCATTTGTCATCTTGGTTTGGTTAACAATAAATTCTTTGGCGAGAGTCTCTTATCCTGCATAAGAAGTACTACCAGGGTGCTTAAATGTGAACTCATTTCGTTTTTATGGACCATGGCTGCGATGATGTGGTCTTATCTGCATTTTCTTTACGCTTCATTGTTTTGATTGCTTGAAGAATTCTTTTTGCTGCTCTGAAAGAGCAGTTATTCACCCATTCTGAACGTGTTGTTTGACGTATTCAACCACCAAACACGGCATCTTTATGCTGCTTCTTTGATAATAAATATCGTATTTTACCATAGTTTCACTGGATGATTGGGGTACTGCTGTTTATTGTTTGGTATCTGTATTCTATCAGCATTTGGTGTTTTACATTTACGGTAGTGGTGTTGCAGAGCAGGAGCTGTAGAGTTCATTTTGCTCATTTTTTGCATTGCATGATCGCATATATCACTATGTCTGTCCCTTTCTTTTTTTATCGCAGTGGTATGGAAAAAAGGGAGTAAAGCAATTGAGCACATATTTTAATTTTTGGGTCAACGCGGTTTTGGAAGAGGGAGAGTCAAATAAAGAGCACGAGGTTTGCTTTTAATGTTTCTTAAGAGAATGAAGTTTTTTATTGCTAAAGAGGGATTCTAATTGTTTTGTTATAGCGTTGGCGAGTTCTTCGGCATTCATAATTGTTACAGCATGTTGATAATAGCGTGTGACATCATGACCAATACCAATGGCAATGAGTTCTATAGGAGAATGTGTTTGGATTTCTTGAATCACCGCGCGTAAATGTTTTTCTAAATAATTGCTGGAATTAACCGATAGCGTTGAATCATCAACGGGAGCTCCATCGGAAATAATCATAAGAATGCGACGTTGTTCACGTCGTGATAAAAGGCGTTTATGGGCCCAAATCAACGCTTCACCGTCGATATTTTCTTTTAGTAATCCTTCCTGCATCATGAGACCTAAATTGCGTCGTGCACGACGCCATGGGGTATCAGCATTTTTATAGATTATGTGGCATAAATCGTTAAGGCGACCAGGATGATTGGGTTTGTTTTGGCGAAGCCACTGTTCGCGTGATTGTCCTCCTTTCCAAGTTTTGGTGGTAAAGCCTAAAATTTCAACTTTTACACCGCAACGTTCAAGAGTTTGTGTCAAAATATCTGCACAACTTGCTGCAACTGTAATGGGGCGCCCTCGCATGGAGCCCGAATTGTCAATGAGGAGTGAAACAACGGTATCGCGAAATTGGGTATTGCTTTCCATTTTGAAAGAAAGCGGTTGCATGGGATCAATGATCAGGCGTGAAAGCCGTGCGGTATCGAGATATCCTTCCTCAAGGTCAAAGGTCCAATTGCGATTTTGTTGTGCCATAAGGCGGCGTTGTAGACGATTTGCTAAGCGCCCAACAATATTTTGCAGATGATTGATTTGTCTATCAAGATAACGACGCAAGTGATCCAATTCGCTCTCAGAACAAAAATCCGTCGCCTCCAAAACTTCATCAAACTGACGGGTGAAAACTTTATAGTCAGCAAGTCTTTCCATTTGCTCTGAAACAGTAAAAAGACGTTTGGAGTGACTCGATTCTTTTTGCCTAGAACCTCTTTCTTGCTCTTTTGCATCTTTATGATTGTCATTTGACTTTGTTGCTTTGGTTTTTCCTTTGTCTTGCACGTCACTTTCTTGTTCAGTGGCGGCTTGTTCTTCGTTCTTAGTGTGTTTTGGTTTTTTGCTGTCGTTGTCTGTTTTGTTTGGTGGTTCACACGCGTTTGTTGATTTTTGATTGTTTATGTTGCTCGATGTTTCTTCAAATTGCGCTGCCATTTTTAATGTAACAAGCATTTGGCGAACAATCCGCGCAAATGCATGTTGATCGTGAACATGGTGGGTTAGTTCATTCAGTTCTGTAGCAGCTTTTTGTTCAATTTCTTGACGCCATAACTCTAATACAGATCCTGCTTCTTTTGGGGGAGGGCGTTTTGTGATTTTTTCACGCAATAAAAGCGCAATTGCTTCTTGAATGGGAGCTTCACTTTGGCTACGAATCTTTTGATAATGAGCTCTTTGATATTTATCAGCAAGCATGCCATCAAGATTTTGTGCAATTCCTTCCATACTTAAAGTGCCGATTGCTTCAACACGTGTTTGCTCGAGAGCATCAAAGATAGCACGTGCTGTTGATTCTCGTGGAGAAAATTGTTGGTGGATGTGCTTATCATGCCATGCTGTACGTAGCGCCATGGAATCGCCTAGTCCGCGGCTAATTGTTATATCTTTATCTGTCGCGTGTTGTGAGAGTTCCGGTAAGCGGGCGTATTTTTCGCTTAAAGATGGTCGGTCATGGCTAAAGGAAACTTCAAGGTTGGGCGTACCAGCAATGGCACGGATACAAGTGGAAAGTGCTTTTTTAAAAGCTTCAGCATTAAGACTGCTGTGGGAAGAGTCATTTGTTAGATTTTTGTGGTCACCAGTATTGGTAGCCATGATTGACATATTCCTTAAGGCAAAACACCATGAATGAGAGATTCGGGAAGCTCTTCTCCAAAGGCACGTTGATAAAACTCTGCGACCATGGCACGTTCAAGTTCATCACATTTATTGAGAAAAGTAAGCCTAAAGGCAAAACCAGCATTTTGAAAAATTGTCGTATTTTCTGCCCACGTAATGACAGTGCGCGGGCTCATGACTGTGGAAAGATCTCCATTGATAAAGGATTGACGTACCATATCAGCAACATGAACCATTTGTGAAATTGTCTTTTTGCCCTCTGTTGTTTGAAAGAATTTGACTTTAGAACAAACAATGTCAACCTCTTTATCATGGGGTAAATAATTGAGGATCGTTACAATGGACCAACGATCCATTTGCGCTTGATTGATTTGTTGTGTACCATGATAAAGCCCTGTTGTATCACCAAGACCAACGGTATTTGCAGTGGCAAAAAGGCGAAAGGCTGGATGAGGCGTGATGACACGGCTTTGATCAAGTAGGCTTAGGCGTCCAGATGCTTCAAGGACGCGCTGGATGACAAACATAACATCAGGACGTCCTGCATCATATTCATCGAAAACAAGGGCAATATTGTTTTGATAAGCCCATGGCAAAATGCCTTCTTTAAATTCAGTGATTTGCAAGCCATCTTTTAAAACAATGGCATCTTTTCCTACCAAATCAATACGGCTTACATGACTGTCGAGATTAATGCGGATACAAGGCCAATTAAGACGCGCCGCAACTTGTTCAATATGTGTTGATTTACCTGTACCGTGATAGCCGGAAATCATGACACGGCGGTTAAATGCAAAACCTGCTAAAATCGCTAAAGTCGTTTGCTGATCAAAAAGATAATCGGGATCTACATCGGGAACATGGGAGCTTTTCGTGCTAAAGGCTGGAACCTTCATATCCGTATCAATGTGAAACAGATCACGAGCGCAGAGTGTGGTATCGGGCACATTTTCAACTGTAAGCTTTGTTTTTGTCATTGTTTTTCTGGAAGGGAGAGAACGCTATTTTCGGTTGTTAAAAAATGATACAGGACTTAAAGCACTTATGCAATGCCCTATGGTAAAAGTCTTAAATGTGAAAGAAACCCTTCGTGTTTTATAATATTTTGCGAAAGCAGAGATCATTCGAATGAAGAGTGAAGTTGTTAGGTGCGATTTTCCTTAGCATAAAGCAAATTTAGGGGCAAATGATAGGCGTGTAAAACATCCCGAAAGCGCTCTTCTTAAAGAATGATTGTCACTATTAGAGACAGGATGGTGTTTTCTGACTTGCTCTTTTACATTTTTTTATAATTCGAACAGAATAGAGCTCTTTGAATGTACGCTTTTTAGCACAAACCAGATTTTTTGAGTAAATTATAGGCATGTAAAACATCGCGAAAGCGCTCCTCTGAAGAACGGTTACCGCCATTGGAATCTGGATGATGCTTTTTTACCAGCTCTTTATATTTTGCTTTAATATCTTCAGATGTCGCGTTTGCTGGTAACCCTAAGGTATCAAAAGCTTTGGCTTCTAAAGGTTTTAATCTTCGCGATGCATTATTGCTTCCATGACGCCCAGTAAATAGCGCGAAGGGATCACGCATACGATTTTGATAGGCAGCTGTACCAGAGCGAATTTGTGCGTAATTGGCAGCTGTTTTTTTTGATGTTCCATTGCTCAAATCCGTCGGCCACGTTGGGCGATGCCCTGTGAGAGCATCTTTTTGGAACTTGGCAATATCTTTATCACTAAGACCAGAGAAATAATTAAAATTTTTGTTATAGGCACGCACATGCTCAATGCAAAAATGGAGATACTGTCCTTCGTGATTTCGTCCCGCTGGTGCTTTATGGGATGCCGATTTTTCACACCCTTCCCATTGGCACTGTTGTGTTTCTGATTCAGCTTTTTGTTTTTTATTGGAGCTGATTCGAATTGAGTCGAATAATTTAGATGTTATTGTCATATCTTTGATTTATGCAAAATCAATCGATTTGACAAGAATTGACTTTTGAAAAAATTATTTTCACATTCGTTTGCTAGTGAAAAAAATGCTTTTGTACCATGCATTTTGGGAAGGAATAAAAAATGTCTACAACAGTTCAAACAACAATTAACAGGAAACTTCAGGATGCTTTTCATCCACAAAAACTTGAGGTGATTAATGAGAGCCATCTGCATGAGGGACATCCACATGATGAACATGCTTTTGATGGTAAAGGAGAAACGCATTTTCGGGTGAAAATTCTCTCTTCTGCTTTTATAGGCAAGACACGTGTAGAAATCCATCGAGCGATTTATCACGTTTTACAAAAAGAGCTTGCAACCTGTGTTCATGCTTTAGCGCTTGAGGTTGAATCGATTTAATATTTTACTTTTGTTCAAAAAATTTTAAGAGCGAAATAGAGTTTTTTCAGATATGAAAAGCGCAGAAATCTATCGGGTGATTGTATCTCAGTTTTATAGAATGGATTCGTAAATTTGTATTCGTGCTTTGGCGCTTAAGATTACATCGGTTTTATTTTCTCTTTTTGGATAAATATTTCAAGAACGTGGGTGCGCCTTTTGATAAATTTCCAATAAGTGGTCCGTATCAACGTGGGTATAGGCTTGGGTGGTGGAAAGACTCGCATGGCCAAGAAGTTCTTGAATCGTGCGTAAATCTCCTCCCCTTGATAAAAGATGTGTGGCAAAGGAATGGCGCAATGTATGGGGCGTTGCTGTTTCTGGTAAACCAAGCTGTGCTCGTAAGTTTCGCATAGCACGTTGAATGATGGCTGCTTGTAGGGGGCCACCCTTTGCACCTCGGAACATTGGTTGGTTGTCTCCTAAAGGGTATGGGCAGCATTTAAGATAATTTTGTACGGCTTCGTGAACAACGTTGATGAGAGGAACAAGGCGCGTTTTTCCTCCTTTGCCTGTTATGAATAAGCTTTTTTTCTGGGGGTCAGAAAATTGTTCGGGGGTGAGGCTTAAAGCTTCAGATATCCGCATTCCACAGCCATAGAGGAGGACGAAAACAGCAGTATTACGAGCGGTAATCCATGGTTCATTTTCTTGTTGATTTTCTTGTTTTACTAAATGTAGTGCTGATTTTATCGCTAAAGGTTTTGGTAGGGATTTGGGGTGTTTTGGGGTGCGAACAAGCTTCGCAGCAGGAATATTGACAATTCCTTCACGAGATAAGTAGCTGAAAAAAGAACGCAACCCTGCCATTCCTCGGCTCAAGGAACGTGCACTTATCTTGCTCGCACGCCGATAAGCCAAATAAGATCGCAAATCAACAACACGCAAATTGGCAAGATCATTGAAGGTTGGTTTATGTCCTAAATGTTGACAGAGAAAAGACAAAAATTGTCGTGTATCACGTTCATAGGCTTCTACTGTTTTTACAGCCATGCGACGTGTTTCGAGCAAACAATCCAGCCAATTTTTTCTTGCGCTCAAAACAGCATGATCTGCTGGAATAAGAGGGATATTTTCATCTTTTCTCGTATCATCTTTTAGGGACATTTTTTAATTGAGGGTCTCTTTCTTAGTCGGTTCTTCACTCTTCTCATTTTGTGATTGCACTTCGCTATTGGCAAGCTGTTTTTCACCTTTGAGAGAGAGTATCTTTAAAAGATTATTTGTTGACATAAGATGCGCAAAGATCAATCCTAAAAAGCCATTTTTATGGAGCTTTGCAAGTTGACTTGCGGAGAGTTTATTCAGTTTTTCTTCATCAACAATCCAAAAGTGCTCTAATTGCGCTGAAAGACCTTTGTCGTTCTTCACATTGATGGATTTTTGACTGAGAAGATCCATCTCTACAAGGGCGTCAATAAACTCAGCGGTTTTTTCCATAGCGATTTTGAAGCTTTCAAGAAAACGAATGCGCTCTTCCATAAAGGGAGAAATAGAACCATCGGAATTAAAAAGTTCTGTGCCGGTTACTTCATTAAACATGCCTGATTTTTGATCAAAGCAAACAGAAAGCTCTTTTTCATTGCTCAGTTGAGCAAGAACAAAAGGATAGCGGCGGACAAAAGCTGGAACATAAGTATTTGTTTTCCAACTCTTATCAGAGTCTATATAATCATTTTCATCGTTAGAAAGACCAACAAGAGCAGCAGATGTATAATGCCGTTTCTTTTGTTCGTCTTCTGCGGACATAAATAAAATGGGATAATCTAGTGCTGCTTGAAAATATTCACTACTTGCTAAAGGAACCCAGTGGGTGTCTTTGGCGAAAGACATATCACTTGGAGGGGCAAATTTAAGGTTTTTATGAGAAACTTTGTTGATTGGGGTGATATCTTTGTAAAATAGCATAACATTTGCCATAAGACTTCTCCTTGTATTAATTTGCTTTGTTACCAAGAAAAACTTTGAGAAAGATATGTCTCATATGGCAACAAGATTGAAAGAAAATTATTAGATTATAAGGATTCGTTTGTGAGAGATAATGTTTTTGCATGAAGTATAATCAAAAAAAGCTTAAAAATAAAGTCTATCTTGCCATTATTGGTCATGCCCATGGCATAAAAGGCGATGTTTGGGTTAAGATCTTAAGTGATAAACCGCAGTATTTAAAAACTTACGGTACTCTTTATGATGATATGGGGCGCTGTTATGAAATTGTAACGCTTCGCATGCAAAAAAACAATGCGATTGTGCATTTTAAAGGAATTGAAAATCGCAATGCTGCCGAGGCTTTAAAAGGGATTCGCCTCTATGTTAGTCGAGATCAATTGGTAGAGGATTTAACGGAGGATGAATTTTATCAAGCCGATTTAATAGGGCTTAGTATTCAAGATGGTGTTGGTCAAATCTTGGGCGAGGTGAGTGGTTTTTTTAATTTTGGCGCTGGTGATTTGCTTGAAATGCGGTTGAATACGGGTAAAACTGTGCTTATTCCCTTTAGTAAGGCAGCTGTGCCAGAAATTTGCCTTGCTGCTGGCTTTTTGGTTGTTGATCCAGTGGCAGCTGGTTTAAGTGATATATGAGAAAAGAATAAATCACCTGGAACTCCAAAAAATAACAATGAAAGTACAAAATAAAAAGGAAAAATGAAGGCATGTAAAGATGTCTTTCTTAAGCAGGATAAATTTTACAGTAGGGGATGTGGGGCTGGGACGCAGAGTCTATGGGTGCTTTTGCTTTGAATAAATATCATGGCATTGAGTATGAGCTGGTTGGTGTTGGTTTTGTACGGCTTAGGATTACAAGCTAGAGATGAAAGAATGAAAAAATGAAGTTTCAAGCGCGCATTTTAACACTTTATCCTGAAATGTTTCCTGGTTTTTTGGGTTATTCTTTAGCTGGACAAGCGTTAGCCCGAGGCATATGGTCATTGGAGACAGTGCAGATTAGAGATTTTGCTTTGGATAAACACCATAGTGTTGATGATACACCAGCTGGTGGGGGAGCTGGTATGGTGATGCGGGCGGATGTGTTAGCGGCTGCATTGGATAGTTGTCCAAATGATTCGCCACGGTTGTTGATGAGTCCTCGTGGGCGACCTTTTGATCAAAATTATGCACGTTCTCTCGCGTGTGAGACGGGTGTGACATTGGTTTGTGGACGTTTTGAAGGTGTCGATGAACGGGTCATAGAAGCGCGGAAATTGGAAGAGGTATCCATTGGAGATTATATTCTTTCAGGGGGTGAAACGGCGGCATTGGTTCTTTTGGATGCTATTATACGTCTTCTCCCTGGTGTGATGGGTAATGAGGCTTCTGCAAAATGGGAAAGTTTTGAGAATGGTTTGCTGGAACATCCTCAGTATACGCGTCCTGCTCTTTTTGAAGGACGTGCTATCCCACCGGTGTTAACATCAGGACATCACAAAGCTATTGCTGATTGGCGCCAACAACAAGCTGAATTGTTAACACTTCAACGTCGTCCTGATCTTTATGCGCGTTATGAGAAAAATCGTCATAAAACTTGATTCATATTGTAAGGTGGTGTATTGCATGGCTCTCTTTTTAGAGAATTTTTATATAAGGTTTTTCTGTAGTTCCAAAATTAAAATCAAGGAATGGTGTATTCGCTCCTGTGTAATGCATAGCCTAAAGAACTTCTTTTCTTTGTATGAGAGAGCTTTTTTCGGCAAGAGTTGAGCGCTCTGACTGTTCGATAAAGAACATGAAGGATAAAGGAAATGAATATTATCGCACAGCTCGAAGCTGAACAATGTGCAAAAATTGAAGCAAAACGCCAACTGCCCGCTTTTAAACCAGGAGATACCGTTCGTGTTATGGTGCGCGTGACCGAAGGAACACGTACCCGTGTTCAAGCTTATGAAGGAATTTGTATTGCACGTTCAGGTGGTGGGTTGAATGAAACGTTTACTGTGCGCAAGATTTCTTATGGTGAAGGCGTTGAACGGGTCTTTCCGGTTTATTCTCCCCTTATTGAGGGGGTTGAGCTGGTGCGCCGCGGTAAAGTACGCCGTGCAAAGCTCTATTATCTTCGTGGTTTGAGAGGTAAAGCTGCACGTATCGCTGAAAAGAGAGATTACCGCAAAAAAAGTGAAAAGGTTGCTGAAATCGCAAAAGCCGCAGCTGTCAGTGAAGAGGCATCAACGCAAGCCGCTGAATAAAGACTGCTTGTCGCTGAAATTTGTGCAAGAGTGACTTTATATTACATATTTTTATCCTGCATGATTCGTATATCCAGTTAAAGGAGTGGCTTTGAGGATGCCTAAAAATGTTAGGCCTCTCAAAGTCTCTGTATTTTGTTTCTCTTAAATTATAGTGTGAAACTCAAGTTCTTTTGGCGATATTGTTGGTATTTAAAAATAGGCATCAATATACTTGGAAAAATGTATGTTTTATTTTGTGAAATGATGTTAGACCTTTGACGTGAGAGTAAAATTGTATTAGATTAAAGCCTGTTTTACGGATACATGTTGGTAAAACAATCGGTTTTTTTTATGCGTGACCTTTAATCCGTTATTTGAGACAACCGACCTGTAATATTGGCATTTTGAAATGCCAAATAAATGGAATTGATCATGAATCCAGTCATTTTGTGCGAATCTTATCGCTCATCATGGGGGTGCATCGTCATGATGAGGTTGTAGTAAAAGCCAGGTCAGGATATTTTATGGCAGAGACAATTAGGATAAAAGAGCGCCCTCGTTCTCCTCATATAAGTATTTATCGTTGGACCATTACGATGGCTATGTCAATTGCACATCGTATCACCGGTATGGCTCTTTATTTTGGAATGGTTTTTCTCGCTCTTTGGTTAATGGCGGTGGCTTGTGGAGCTGAGGCATTTAAAACAGTTCAGGAAATTTATAGTTCTTTGCCTGGGCTTTGTATCTTGTTTCTTTATACCCTTGCTGGGGTTCATCACATGGTGGGCGGACTTCGTCATATTGTTTGGGATCTGAAACCTTGCCTTTTAGATAAAAAAAAGGCAACTGTAACTGCCTGGGCAACAGTGTTTATTTCTCTTATTGTTACTCTTGCGATTTGGATTGTTGGATATAACATTGTTTAGCTGGGGGTGGAGAGGGCTATGAAAAAAGATTTTCGAACGGAACTTGCTAAAGTACGTGGACGTGGAAGTGCACATGAGGGAACAGAGCATTTTTGGTTGCAGCGGTTGACAGGTTTTATAAATCTACCACTTTTAGTCTTTTTTATTGTTCTTATTCTCTCACTGGTTGGAGCAGATTATAGCACTGTGCGTGCACGGCTTGCTCATCCTGTCGTGGCTATTTTAATGGGGTTGTTCGCTGTTTCAGTCCTTTATCATATGAAGCTTGGAATGCAGGTGGTTATTGAAGATTATATTCCACGTGAAGGTTTCCGGATATTCTTTTTGGCATTAAACATTTTGTTTTGTTTTGTTTTGGGGGGAGTCATCATTTTTGCTCTTTTGAAAATTGCGTTAGGGGGTTAAGCAGTATGGCGAGTACAGGATCATCTCTTGGTGCTAGAGCAGGTAATGCCCCTTATTGCACTGTAGATCATAAATTCGATGTCGTTGTTGTTGGTGCAGGTGGTGCTGGTTTGCGGGCAACACTTGGGATGGCAGAGCAGGGATTAAAAACAGCCTGTATCACAAAAGTTTTTCCTACACGGTCGCATACGGTTGCTGCACAAGGTGGTATTGCCGCCTCGCTTTCCAATATGGGACCTGATAATTGGCAGTGGCATTTATATGATACCGTGAAAGGATCTGATTGGTTGGGCGATACCGATGCAATGGAATATTTGGTACGGAACGCCCCTGCTGCTGTCTATGAATTAGAACATTATGGGGTGCCTTTTTCACGGACGCAAGAAGGTAAAATTTATCAACGTCCCTTTGGTGGGCATACAACACAATTTGGTGAAGGTCCACCTGTGCAGAGGACTTGTGCGGCGGCTGATCGCACGGGACATGCCATTTTGCATACCCTTTATGGACAGAGTTTAAAACATAATGCACAATTCTTTATTGAATATTTTGCGCTTGATCTCATTATGACTGATGGTGTGTGTACAGGGGTTGTAGCGTGGAACCTTGATGATGGTACAATACACCGTTTTTCTGCCAAGATGGTTGTTCTTGCAACCGGTGGCTATGGACGTGCTTATTTTTCGGCAACATCGGCTCATACCTGTACGGGTGATGGTGGGGGAATGATCGCCCGTGCTGGATTACCACTTCAAGATATGGAATTTGTGCAATTTCATCCTACAGGGATTTATGGTTCGGGTTGCTTAATTACAGAAGGCGCGCGTGGTGAGGGAGGCTATTTGATCAATTCTGAAGGTGAGCGCTTTATGGAACGCTATGCACCTTCCTTTAAAGATTTGGCTTCGCGGGATTTGGTTTCACGCTGTATAACCCTTGAAATTCGTGAAGGGCGCGGCGTTGGTCCAAGAAAGGACCATATCCATTTGGTCCTCAGTCATATTGATCCTGCTATCTTGCATGAACGTTTACCAGGGATTTCTGAATCAGCACGGATTTTCGCAGGAGTTGATGTGACAAAAGAACCGATCCCCATCCTTCCAACAGTGCATTATAATATGGGCGGTATTCCTACCAATTATTACGGAGAAGTTCTCAATCCAACCGCTGATTCGCCTGATCGTGTTCAACCAGGTTTGATGGCGGTGGGCGAGGCTGGATGTGCCTCTGTTCACGGCGCTAATCGTTTGGGATCAAATTCATTAATTGATTTGGTCGTGTTTGGTCGTGCCGCTGCAATTCGTGCTGGTGAAGTAATTGATCGAGATGCGGAAATTCCTCCTCTTAATGAGGTTGCTGTTGACGAAATTATCGCGCGTTTTGATCGATTGCGGTTTGCTCGAGGAACAATGCCAACAGCTGTATTGCGTGAAAAAATGCAGCGCACTATGCAAGAAGATGCTGCTGTCTTCCGTACCGAAGATTCGTTGCAACAAGGATGTCGAAGAATAAGTCAAATTTGGGGTGAATTAGCTGATCTTAAAGTCACGGATCGCTCATTGATATGGAATTCTGATTTGGTCGAAACATTAGAGCTTGAGAATCTGATGGCCAATGCAATTACCACTGTTTATTCTGCAGAAGCGCGTTTAGAAAGTCGGGGTGCTCATGCACGTGAAGATTATCCAGAGCGGGACGATAAAAATTGGCGTAAACATACGCTTTCTCATTTGTCCAAAGATGGGAAGGTGACTTTATCCTATCGACCTGTCCATATTGATCCATTAACATCTGAAGCAGATGGTGGTATCGACTTAAAGCGCATTGCACCTAAAAAACGTGTTTACTGAGGGGAGAATGGATTATGGTACAAATTAAGCTTCCCAAAAATTCTCAGGTAAAACCAGGAAAGGTGTGGCCTAAACCTGAAGGTGCTACACAACTAACAGAATTTCATGTTTATCGTTGGTCACCGGATGATGAGGAGAATCCGCATCTGGATACCTATTATGTAGATCGCTCCGCTTGTGGTCCTATGATTCTGGATGGGCTTTTGTTTATTAAGAATCATATTGATCCAACTTTAACACTTCGTCGATCATGCCGTGAAGGTATTTGTGGTTCGTGTGCTATGAATATTGATGGAGCCAATACGCTGGCTTGTACCAAAGGTATGGATGATGTAAAGCATCCCATTAAGGTCTATCCTTTGCCTTCTATGCCGGTAGTTAAAGATTTGGTTCCTGATTTAAAGCGCTTTTATGCACAACATCGTGTGATTGAACCTTGGTTGCAAACTGTTTCACCTGAACCGGCTAAAGAATGGTTACAAAGTCATTCTGACCGGCAAAAAATTGATGGTCTTTATGAATGTATTTTGTGCGCCTGTTGTCAGACTTCATGTCCCAGTTATTGGTGGAATGGTGATCGGTATTTGGGGCCAGCTATTTTGCTCCAAGCTTATCGCTGGATTGCTGATTCTCGTGATGAAATGTGTGGTGAGCGTCTCGATAATTTAGAGGATCCCTTCCGCCTTTATCGGTGCCATACGATTATGAATTGTGCGCAAACTTGTCCAAAGGGGCTCAATCCTGCAAAGGCAATTGCTGAGATTAAAAAACTCATGGTTGAACGCCGTCTTTAAAAGTTCATCTGTTCATGAGGGTAAAGTAGGGGGGCTCCCTATTTTTGTATTTTTTGTCCCAAAGAGAGTCTTTATGAATGTATTCTGTGCGTCTGTTGTCAGACTTCATGTCCCAGTTATTGATGGAATGGTGATCGCCCTTTGGAGCCAGCTATTTTGCTCCAAGCTTATCGCTTAGATTGGCTTACTCTCGTGATGAAATGTGTGGTGAGGGTTTCGATAATTTGAGAGGTTCCCTTCCGCCTTTATCGGTGCCATACGATTATGAATTGTGCGCAAACTTGTCCAAAGGGGCTCAATCCTGCAAAGGCAATTGCTGAGATTAAAAAACTCATGGTTGAGTGGTGCCTTTAGAAATTTATCCCTTATAAGCGGAATGTGAAAAGCAAGAAAGTATGCGTGCTTTTTAAGCTCTTTGGGATGATACACAGGATTAAATCTATAAAAGCTTATTGGCTTTTATATGCGCATCAAAAATAGTTCTTATCGCTTCTTAAAAAGGATGCTTCTTCTTTTTAACAAAAGAGATGTCTCATTCAGAAATATATCTTGAATGCCAACAATAAGCTGTAAAGAATTTATTATTGCCTGAATGGCTTCAGTTTTCAGAGAAATTATGCTTGATCCTGATAAATCTTTATGGAGGCTCAGTTTATATTCTTTTACATTGTTCTATAGAAAAGGGGAATTTTTGCTATCGTTTAGGTTTTTGTTTTATCATTAAATTTTATTGTTGCTTCTATAAAAGTGAAAGAAATTTGTTTGCACAACCAAAATACTTTTTTATTTATTTTTTGGTATAAAAGCTATTTCTTAGCATGAGAAATGAACTTTAGCTAATAGCATCAATAATTCATCACGTTTATTATTGCATTCATTATCTCATAGTTTTTGAATAGGAAAGACAGGTTGTGTATGTTTTTCAAGCGAAAGTTTACATACATAACTGTTTCTGTAATTAGGAAGTGATCTATAATATTGCAAAATTATGCTAAAGCATAAACTATAAAAGTAGGATCAGTTTGCATAAAAAACAGTAAATTGCTTTCAAGATATTTTCAGATGTAAGTATGTTTTTTTACAAAATAAAATATGGCGCGAAGAGAACTTCAATGGCAATTGCTCGTAACCACAAGATAATGAGAGGTAATATATTCTCTCTGAGAAAATTGACATGTGATTTGTTGCTGCTTAATTGTTTATAATGCGACTGAGTTGTTCGTGTTGGTAGACTCTATAAAGGCATTTTTTGATTAACGAGCAGCTATGTTGATGACGAGAAAGTGAAATATAGAATTTTAAACGATAAGTTATTGCTTTTATGATGACAAATATTTCATAGAATCTTCATTGATATGTAAATTAAGAGCTATTCCTCTTTTGGCATAAAAATATGCTTTTCAAAAAATGAGTAAAACAATCAAAAGCAATAAGAGTTTTGTGTGGATTTATCTTTTCTCATAGAGTCGTATCATCAATTTTTTATCTCTTTTGTTATGAGAGTATGAAGGTTTTACCCAAAAAGTAAGTGGAGGAGAAGGTTTATTTCAAAAGGTCTATAAAAAGCCGCAACAAATTGTCACGGCTGTTATTGTCTGTATAATATTGAAGAGTTCCCTTAAATAATCTTCGATTTAGAAAAAATTGGATCATAAAAGACTTCAGAGAGTTTTCTATCTTTGAAGAACAACACCACATCTACTGTCGTGTAAAGCACGATCTTTATCATTTCTATATCAAGTTGACGGCCAATTTCTGATCTTTTGATTAGTGTGGCACATCGCTCAAACGTTTGCAAAGCATTGTTGGCGTGTGTTGTTGTAATTGATCCTGGATGCCCAGTATTCAATGAGTTGAGATATTCCCACGCTTCGTTGCCACGCAATTCGGCAAGAAAAATGCGGTCAGGCGACTGACGCAAACATGCATCTAAGCACTCATCAGCTGAAACACGACCTGCACCGTTACCATAAAGCATATGTACGTGATTGGGATGATTGGGTAGAAAAAGTTCATGAACATCCTCAATGGTGATAATGCGTTCTTCTACGGGAACTTTTTCAATGAGCGAGCGAGCAAATGTTGTTTTACCCGATCCTGTTTTTCCAGCAATGATGATATTGCGTTTGTAGAGTACACACTGTTCCAAAAATTCAAGAATTTTTCTCTCACGTTTAAGACTAAGCAGCTGCACTTCAAATGGCTCTAGTCTTGTGAAATCTTGCTTGGATAACAAGCTATTTGCTTCTTTTTCTGTAGGCTTATTAAAGCTTACATCGGTAAAACCATTAAATGCACCTTCCTTCTCAAGTTCTTCTAGTGTCTTAACCGTGAGAGAATGCTTGCGAATCACAAAAGATAGTGCACCATCAATGACAGCCGGCGTTTGTACAATTGTACCACGCTGCCTACCAGGTAAGCGCACATAATTAATACTTCTGGGAGCCATACCATTATAAACGATCACAGCTGTAATGAGCGTTTGTAAAAAAGCAGTTGTTAATTCTGGTACGTTATGTACCTGCCAACCTTCAAAGCTTTTTGTCCATACTTCACAGGGACGACAGATCGATAATTCAGTGATTTTGGGATCTTCTAAGAAACAATCAAGCGGTTGCAGAAGCTGTGCAACTGCTTGATCTTTCTGTATTTTATTAACGTGTAACGAGGCTGTAGACATCACTGAAATCCAAATCTCGAGCAACAAAAATATTCACTCGCTCGCCTTGATTTTTATAAAGTGTTGGTGGAATGTTAATGGAGTTTTGAAGAACATCGTTCACTATCGATTGAGCATTCTGCACGCCCTGGGGCAGTGCTTGTTCTTTATTCTCTTTGTCCTCTTTATTTTCCTTACCTCTTCGCCAGATTTTATCCTTTACCCATTCTCCTAAATCACCAATTATGCTCACCATGATTGCTCCACCAAACCGTTGCCAAAAATGCGTATCGACCCAACCACCGATACCAGCTTCTCCAAGGGGGCCAGTACCAGGTGAGTCAAGATTGACGATAACACCGGAAGGTGTTTCAATACGTGACCATTGTACGAAAACACGCGTTTGCCCTTGCTGTATGCCGCTTTGGTAAAAACCAATGACCTTAGAACCACGATCGAGCAAAACAACCCGGCCACTCGTAGAATAAACATCGCGTGTTAAATGACATGTTGTCATGCCTGGTTGTGTGGTAATAATCTTCGTCTCTAATGTGCAATCTATCTGCGTTCCCTGCGTAATCAAGAGATCACGATTATGGAGTTGCGCAGCATAGGATTGGCCTAATCGTACCGGCTGTAGGTTATCGAATAGTACACCGTTATTTTGATCATTGTTAGATGCTTTATTCTTTGAACTTTCTGCAGAGCCTTCACTACTGCCACCGTTGTTTAGACCAGAACTGAACATGCGTTTGCGTGCCAATTCTTCAGCATCTTGCATCAAATGTGGTGGAATCGTTGTTTGGAGAAGTTTCGTTAAAGCTGCAGGAAGTTCCGATGTTGTGTCTTCTGCTGGTGTTGTTTTTTCATTCTCTTCTACAACTTTCGGTTCTTCTATAACACGAGGGGTATAACTTGGTATAATTTGCTGTACCGTCTGTTGAGGCTTTTCTTCTTCAACTTCTGCGCTATTACGCATTTTTAAAGCTTTCCAAGTCAAAGCAATTGGCACTGCTATTATGACAACCAGTCCTACCATTAATAATGCACGTGCACCAGGAATCGTTGGACGGCGCTCTAAACCTAATTCAGAGCTCCCATATGCACCTTCAATATGTTTTTGCTCAATATAACCTGGTTCCGCATTTTTGTTGATTTCATCCCCTTTCTTGTCGCCAAACATTACTTTCCTCCTTTATTAACGCGATGAACCACCGAAGATATTGTCCCAGTTGTGTTTGGTATACCATTGGGATCATAGGCTTCATTAAAAATAGCTAAAGCACGTTTGCCAAGCCGTATGAGCCACTTAGGATTTACTTTATGAACGGCAATAATATCATTGGAACTACCTACAACGGTCCGTGGTATTAAGCTTTCATTGCCTTCAGCGTCTACTACGTAAATTGATGGCATGTCCATGTTGGCAGGAAATTTGAAATAGGTAATACGTCCATTGTCCCAAGCGTTTATCGGAGCAATATCTTGGTTACCACTCATGGTGTAGCTTAGGTTATAACCTTTCACCCCTTGGTGAAAACCACGTTCAATAGCAAGGCGATGAGTATTCTCATCTAATTTTTGGGTATTTGTATCGGGATAATGGAAAGCTAATTCGTAGGTTGCTCCAGCACGGTCATTTCTGAACTGTAGTCGAAATTTATAGCTCCGTTTGTCAGTTACAACAATGAGATTGGTATTAGCAAGTTCTGCTTTGGGCTTGATAAAGATATGTCGTCCCTTATGGGCAAAGGCATAGGCATCCGAATCACCAAAAGCATGTGTGATATACTGTTCGCCTTCTTCAAGGATAATATGTGTTGCCACACCGAGAACAGTTTCAATTTGAACTACATCAGCTACATTATACATGACATAGCGAATGCGGTGATCATATTGTGAATGAGATGGGGTCTTGAGTGCTTGTACAGGTAGTGTATAAAGAGAGGAAAATGAAAACAGTAGAGCAACGAACACAATTTTTTTCATAACAATCAATCCCTTAATTATTCAACAGTATTTCCGGATCAGCACGGTAACTTGTTACTTGGAAGCCAAGGGGATTAAGCAATCGATCAGATGATTTCATTGGTGCACCAACATAAGTATAACCAATTGTTGCGATTTGGTGTTGTTTTGGCCCAACTGCGCCACTGCTTTCATGTTGTTGTGTGGTGAAACGCACTGTTGCTTGACCACGTCCATTGGGTTGGATCGAGCGTACTTTAACTGTGATACGTGCCTTGTTAGAAAGCACTTTATCACGGGCATCTTCACCTTCATAAATTTTATAAAATTCCTGTTGAACAGCTCCCGCACTTAAAAGCGCTGTTGTGTCATAGTTTAGCTGAATAGTGTCGTAGTCGTAAGTTTCACGATTAAGGACATATTGATTGAGCCAATATCTGTCTACAACTTCACCATAGCTGGTTTCATGCTCGCGCATTATAGAAATGACATCGACCGCGCCAGTTGTGTTATCAACGCGTAGCACCAAGGGGGTTGGAGCTGGTTGGGAGAAGCCAACGACTCCACATATCATGCCAAACAACCCAAAAATGCCAACAGCACCTGCGACACGCCATGCCGTCTTACGCGATTTTATAAATTCGTTTATGAGTTCACGTTCTAAGCCTCTGCTTTCTTCATAATAACTGTTAAGTTGTTGTGCTTTTACTGGTTTAATTTGTTTTTTCATATGGTTCCTCGCTGAATTTCGGCAGGGACTGTTTTATTAATCGGTACACGGTTCCAATTACTTGGTTGCTTTGGCTTTGGAGCTAATCCGCAAGCGGATAGAAAATTCGCAATCAAAATTGCAAAAATGATTTTTTTCATTTTAATACTCCTATTTTACAACTGTAATGTATGCTTGTATCATTTTTTTGTCATTATTTCAATTTTGATTATAAAATATATTGCCTATAATTGTGTTTATTATTTCTTTATTGTTTATGGAAATGTTCAGTTAGAATACAGATATTTTTTACTGGGTAGCTGATATTTTGGTTATTTGCTTGTGCGGATATTATCGGTTACATTGTTTCTTGCACTATCTAATATCTCCAGAGGTGTCTAAATGTAACACCTTTTGCCAAGGAATTGGCAATGCTTGATAGTTTAAACAATAGTACAATAGAGATAATGGATAAGATGAGGGCTCCACCAAGCGCATAACCCACATTTTGTTTTCCGTCGAATTTCAGATCGGTCATATAATTTGCAAAGATTTCCATCATCAGACTAAATATGATTGCTATGAGTACCAAGAAAATTGTATAATTTAAGATTTGAGCGATCCATCTTTCGAAAAACTGATAAGTTGGTTGCCAAAGCAAGGCAACGATGAAAAGTGGTCCCAGTCCCACCAGCAGAGCAAGTGCGATTTTTGCTAGCAAGATGAATGCACCGCCGATTGCTGCGAGGAAGCTTGTTGCAAGCAAGATAAGAATACCAAAGAGGCCGTAAAGGAGCCCATCAGCATCTAAGAAAGCAGCTTCTTCAAAAGCTTTGCTTGCACTTTCGAACCCTCTTTCGGCAACTTTATCAATCAAGCTAGCTAATTGTTTGTCCTGTGGTGGATTATTTATGAGCGCGGCTGACAAGTCATGGGGCATTGTTGTTATTATATTCGTGATTTCTGGTTGATAAAGTCCTGCAGTTAATGCAATTGAAGTAATAATACTCACTCGCAGGCAACGGCTTAGGAATCCAGAGAGTGGCATGTCTATTGCACCACGCATAATAAGCCACCCATATATAATGAAAGTGATGCTGAGACCGACTGATACGAAAGGTGTAATTGTAGCAATTGCGTTGGAGGAAATGTCTGTAACGTATGTTTTTGTTGCCTGATCAATGTGATTGAACAGTTGCGTGAACATTGTGAAGTCCATGGCATTCCTCTTTAGTAAATTTTCAATTTTCTGTTACTTTGCAACATGACTGTGTTTTGTGAGGTTTATTTGTATATACGCAATTTGTTTAAGTGTTTTCGAATGTGGAGACAAAAAGTTTAGATGACATAAAAAAACTGTTCACTAAATTTATCTTATAGTAGGCATTTGTTTATTCATACTTGCAAGAATTTGCACATTACGCTTACGTTTTAATCTTTGAATGAGTGTTTTTTCAATGTCGTGTGAATGTATGACCATTTGTAGCTTTGTCGATTCATTTTGAATCATAGCTAGCATACCGTTCATGCGCATTTTCATTTCTTCCACACCTTTTAAATCAGTCATTTTGTCAAGAGTGAGCAACATCTCTGCGATTTTCTCAAAACGATTTTCTATTTCCTGAAAAATATGTAGAGATATAGCTTTACTGATAATTGCTGCATATTGACTGCGCTCATCAATCTCTTCACGCGCATCTTGGACAGTAGAATCGCGAAGATAATTTTCGTCCTTTATCATTTTTTTGACGAGTTGGGGGATTTTCGTACCGAGCTCTGTTTGTTTGTTATTATCATAAATAAGCTGTGGGTTTAGAAAAAATAATTCACCATCATCATCATTACGTACTCGACTTTTTGTTCTGGTGCCGGTTATAGAATAACGCATTTTATCTAGAGACTCAATTTGTTCTTTCAATAACTCTATCTCAGAATCGGATTTAACTGGATAACTCACATTGACTGTTTGTAATTCATAATCAGCCACCGTAAGAGATTTTTGTTCAACGCCTACTGGTTTATAAAATAGATGTTCTTCTCCGTAGCTTGGTATTCCAGAAAATACACTTATTACCGCTGCAATAACCAGCCTTTTCATATTTTACTCCTTTTAATTATTTCATATTTTAGAAGGATGGACAATTACATCGCTAATTTCACAAATTCGTTTATGAGTTCACGTTCTAAGCCTCTGCTTTCTTCATAATAACTGTTAAGTTGTTGTGCTTTTACTGGTTTAATTTGTTTTTTCATATGGTTCCTCGCTGAATTTCGGCAGGGACTGTTTTATTAATCGGTACACGGTTCCAATTACTTGGTTGCTTTGGCTTTGGAGCTAATCCGCAAGCGGATAGAAAATTCGCAATCAAAATTGCAAAAATGATTTTTTTCATTTTAATACTCCTATTTTACAACTGTAATGTATGCTTGTATCATTTTTTTGTCATTATTTCAATTTTGATTATAAAATATATTGCCTATAATTGTGTTTATTATTTCTTTATTGTTTATGGAAATGTTCAGTTAGAATACAGATATTTTTTACTGGGTAGCTGATATTTTGGTTATTTGCTTGTGCGGATATTATCGGTTACATTGTTTCTTGCACTATCTAATATCTCCAGAGGTGTCTAAATGTAACACCTTTTGCCAAGGAATTGGCAATGCTTGATAGTTTAAACAATAGTACAATAGAGATAATGGATAAGATGAGGGCTCCACCAAGCGCATAACCCACATTTTGTTTTCCGTCGAATTTCAGATCGGTCATATAATTTGCAAAGATTTCCATCATCAGACTAAATATGATTGCTATGAGTACCAAGAAAATTGTATAATTTAAGATTTGAGCGATCCATCTTTCGAAAAACTGATAAGTTGGTTGCCAAAGCAAGGCAACGATGAAAAGTGGTCCCAGTCCCACCAGCAGAGCAAGTGCGATTTTTGCTAGCAAGATGAATGCACCGCCGATTGCTGCGAGGAAGCTTGTTGCAAGCAAGATAAGAATACCAAAGAGGCCGTAAAGGAGCCCATCAGCATCTAAGAAAGCAGCTTCTTCAAAAGCTTTGCTTGCACTTTCGAACCCTCTTTCGGCAACTTTATCAATCAAGCTAGCTAATTGTTTGTCCTGTGGTGGATTATTTATGAGCGCGGCTGACAAGTCATGGGGCATTGTTGTTATTATATTCGTGATTTCTGGTTGATAAAGTCCTGCAGTTAATGCAATTGAAGTAATAATACTCACTCGCAGGCAACGGCTTAGGAATCCAGAGAGTGGCATGTCTATTGCACCACGCATAATAAGCCACCCATATATAATGAAAGTGATGCTGAGACCGACTGATACGAAAGGTGTAATTGTAGCAATTGCGTTGGAGGAAATGTCTGTAACGTATGTTTTTGTTGCCTGATCAATGTGATTGAACAGTTGCGTGAACATTGTGAAGTCCATGGCATTCCTCTTTAGTAAATTTTCAATTTTCTGTTACTTTGCAACATGACTGTGTTTTGTGAGGTTTATTTGTATATACGCAATTTGTTTAAGTGTTTTCGAATGTGGAGACAAAAAGTTTAGATGACATAAAAAAACTGTTCACTAAATTTATCTTATAGTAGGCATTTGTTTATTCATACTTGCAAGAATTTGCACATTACGCTTACGTTTTAATCTTTGAATGAGTGTTTTTTCAATGTCGTGTGAATGTATGACCATTTGTAGCTTTGTCGATTCATTTTGAATCATAGCTAGCATACCGTTCATGCGCATTTTCATTTCTTCCACACCTTTTAAATCAGTCATTTTGTCAAGAGTGAGCAACATCTCTGCGATTTTCTCAAAACGATTTTCTATTTCCTGAAAAATATGTAGAGATATAGCTTTACTGATAATTGCTGCATATTGACTGCGCTCATCAATCTCTTCACGCGCATCTTGGACAGTAGAATCGCGAAGATAATTTTCGTCCTTTATCATTTTTTTGACGAGTTGGGGGATTTTCGTACCGAGCTCTGTTTGTTTGTTATTATCATAAATAAGCTGTGGGTTTAGAAAAAATAATTCACCATCATC